>NZ_JCAFTE010000010.1:0-104687 GCF_059369975.1 Stenotrophomonas sp. YJH_SMC_32
CGGCGCGGCGTCGATCGAGGAGTAGTCCTTGAACTCGCCACCGAAGCGCTCGGCACCGATCTTGGTCAGTGCGGCGGTCAGCGTGGTCTTGCCGTGGTCGACGTGACCGATGGTGCCGACGTTGACGTGCGGCTTGGTGCGCTCGAACTTACCCTTGGCCATGGCTGCTTATCTCGAATTCGTCTGAGAGGTGATGCTTAAGATGGTGCTCACGAAAGGAATCGAACCTTCGACCTCTTCCTTACCAAGGAAGTGCTCTACCGACTGAGCTACGTGAGCCGAGTTTTGCATTATGACATGAACTCGATAATATTCAAAGTTCATTCAATGGAGCGGGAGACGGGAATCGAACCCGCACCATCAGCTTGGAAGGCTGAGGTTCTACCATTGAACTACTCCCGCGCCGGGAATGTCACAACGTGAAACTGGTGGAGGGAGGTGGATTCGAACCACCGAAGGCGTAAGCCAGCAGATTTACAGTCTGCCCCCGTTGGCCGCTTGGGTATCCCTCCTTACCACCCCAACCCGTTGCCGCCGAAGCGTTGCGGTGTGTGGTGGTGAGCCGCTTATTCTGCTGATCAGGCGGGGGGCTGTCAACGCTTTTTTCCATCTTTTTCACACGTTGTCGCAAACCCATTGATACGCAAGGTTATTGCTCAGGGACCGGCAGGGTCTCGCTGGCGAAAATTGCGACATGGGGGACGCCATCGGCGCCGATCCAGCCCCGATACATGCCCCGGGTGTTGAACGGCATGGCCATTTTTCCGTCTGCGGCAAGCACGATCGCGCCGCCGTCGCCGCCCATCTTCGGAATCATCTCGTTGATCACGCCCCTGCCGGCCTGCTCCGGCGTCTGCCGCTGGTAGCGCATGCGCGCACAGATCTCGTGCGCGGCCGCAGTCCGGATGTAGTACTCGCCCCAGCCGGTGCCCGATACCGCGCAGCCCGCGTCGGCCCAGGTACCGGCGCCGATGATCGGCGAATCACCCACACGGCCATAGCGCTTGTTGGTCATGCCACCGGTGGAGGTGCCGGCGGCAAGCTGCCCCTGCGCATCCAGGGCGACCGCACCCACCGTGCCGAAGTGCCTTGCGGTCTCCAGGTCGGCGTGCGCCTGGCCACTGGCCTCTTCCTTCAATGCGCGCTGCAGTTGCTGCCAGCGCTTGTCGGTACGGAAGTAGGATGGATCGACAAGGCCGATGCCCTGCTCCACCGCGAATGCCTCGGCACCCTGCCCGACCATCATCACGTGCCTGGACTTCTGCATCACGGCCTGGGCCAGCAGGATCGGGTTGCGCACCCGCTGCACGCCGGCCAAAGCACCTGCAGCCAGGGTGGCGCCATCCATCACTGCGGCATCCAGTTCGTTGTGGCCGTCATGGGTGAACACCGCGCCCTTGCCGGCGTTGAAGGTCGGATCGTCCTCCAGCACGGTGATTGCCGCAGTGACGGCTGCAAGCGCCGGGCGACCGGCCGCCAGTTCGGCATGGCCCTTCAGCAGCGCCGCGCGCAACGCGTCGCGCGCAGCCTTCTCTTCAGCCGGCGACAGGTCCTTGCGCTCGACACCGGCGCCGCCGTGGATGACCAGCAACGGCGAGGCGGCCGGGGCGGCCTGGGCAAGCAACGGCAGGGACAGCAGCGCGGACAGCACCAGGCTCAGTTTCATCGGGTACATCTCCAGCAGGTGTAGTGAAAGGATTGCACCGGTAGTGCCGGCCGCTGGCCGGCACCGGTCGCATCAGGAAGGTGGGTTGCCGGCCAGCGGCCGGTACTACCGAAGCGTGAACTCAATCTCGCCGTCACTGACGTCGGCCACAGCCTGGTAATCGGCCTCGGCCTGGAAATCATCCAGCCGCATGCGGCTGCCGCTGGCGACCACCGTCACCGGCACCGCATGGAAGCGCAGCGGCTCGCCCTCCACCAGGCGGTCGGCGTCGCGGCCGGGGCTGACCACCCAGACCTTGCCTTCGCCATCTGCGCTGTAGACCTGGGCCCGGCCATCGGGCTCAACGCACAGGGCGGTGTCCTCATCGACGCCGATGCCGACGATGTCAGGGTCGCCGCTGTCCTGGGCGGCACGTGCCACGAACACGATCAGGCGACCGAGCCGGTCACGCTTGTCGAAATGGGTGTCGGTGACCACGCGCTGCAGGTAGGGCATCTGCAGGAAGCCGCTGTCCAGGGTCACGGCACTGCCCATCGGGTCGGCCAGCGCACCGGCCGAGGTGATGCTGCCGCCATCCATGGCGCCATAGGCATAGCCGCCGAGGATGGCCAGGCCAGCGCTGGTACCGGCAATCGGCTTGCCGGCGCGCACATGGGCGTTGAGTGCACGGTTGAGTGCGGTGCCCTTCCAGAAGCGGATATAGCGGGACTGGTCGCCGCCGGCAATGAAGATGGCATCGGCCGCCGCGACCACGCGCAGCACCGCCGGATCATCGGCACCGCGGCGGCTGTCGAAGACCAGGGTCTGCACTGCGGTAGTGCCGCCGATCTCGCGGTACAGGCGGTCCTGCAGTTCGTCGCCACCGGAGGCGCGCAGAATCAGCACACGGCCATTGCCGGCCTGCTTCAGCCACCACTGGAAGGCCTCCGGCACCCACTCGCCACCGCCCATCAGCATCATGGCGGGCGCGCGCGGACCGGGACGCGGGGATTCCAGATCGCCGATTTCGTAATAGGCGAAGCCGGGGCCCTGCAGGTCCTGCGCGGGCGTGGCCAATGGCCAGGCCAGCACCAGCAGCGCCAGCCAGGCGAAGGGGCCAGGCAGGATCCGGTCGAGGCGTCGCATCTTGATCTCCCTGAACAAAATCGACTTGCAAGCGTTTTCACTCTTTGCCAGATAGGGGCCCAGTAGTCAAGGACATGAAAAAGGCGTTAAATGCGCGCGCCCATTCCGGAAGTCTGAATGGGGGACAGGGCCCCTCCTCTGCGGGCCGGCTTCATTTCCGAGAATTCCTCATGCGTAGACAGGCGATGGCGTGGTCGATCCAGCTGGCGTTGATGGGCGTGGCTGCTTCCGCGGCGGCCCAGGCACCGGCTTCCTCTTCGGTGCAACAACTGGACGCGGTGCAGGTCACCGGCTCGCGCATTCCGCGCGCCCAGGTGGAAGGCCCCGCTCCGATCACGGTGATCAATGCCGAGCAGATCCGCTCCAGTGGCTTCACCACCGTGCCGGACGTGCTGCGTGCAATGACCCAGAACGGCGGTGAGACGCAGAGCCAGCAGTCTTCCAGTGGCGCCGACTTCTCGCCGGGCGCCCAGCAGGTGGACCTGCGCGGCCTGGGCCCGAACCACACGCTGGTGCTGGTCAATGGTCGGCGTATTGCCGATTTCCCGATGCCGTTCAAGGGCCGCAGCAACTTCACCGATGTCTCCAACATCCCGCTGGGCATGATCGAGCGCATCGAAGTACTGACCGGCAGCGCCTCGGCCATCTACGGCTCGGACGCGATCGCCGGCGTGGTCAACTTCATCCTGAAGAAGAAGGCCGACGGCACCACGATCGACATGCGCATGGGCACCACCAGCGAAGGCGGCGGCGAGTCGTTCGACATGAGCCTGGCCAGCGGTTTCAGCCGTGGCAACTTCAACGCCGTGTACAGCGTCGAGCTGCAGTCGCAGACCCCGCTGTGGGCCTATGACCGTGACATCCAGGACTCGACCCGGGATGGCCCCACCGAGGGTTCGCGCATCGCGCGCCGTGCCTATCTTCGCACCGACTACAACGATGACTACCTGGACCCGGGCGCCGCCACCTGCGAAGCGCTGTCCGGCCAGAACCAGGGCAGCACCTATCGTGCCTACCGCCCGAAGTACGGCTACTACTGCGGCAGCGACAGCTCGATCGGCTACGGCACCATCCTCAGCAAGCGCCGCGGCGCCAACGGCTACGCGTCGCTGAGCTACGACTTCGACAATGGCCAGCAGTGGTTCGCCGACGTGCAGCTCGGCTACCACACGATGTCGCTGATGCGCGACGTCACCCAGTGGGGCCGCATGGATGCCAACGGTGAGGAGTCGGGCTACTTCAACAACGAAGCCACTGGCGAGATCGAGTTCTGGCAGCGCCAGTTCTCGCCCGAGGAAATGGGCGGCCTGCGCAACGCCATGGTGCGCAGCACTCAGAAGACCTTCAGCGTGACCACCGGCTTCAAGGGCAACCTGATTGGCAACTGGGATTACGAAGCGGCGTTGAGCCATTCGCAGTACCAGTCGCACATCAGCTGGGCACAGATCATTGCCGCCAAGGCCAATGACCTGTTCCTCGGCCCGCAGCTGGGCGTGGATGACGACGGTTTCCCGGTCTACAACGCCGATCCGTCACGCCTGTACCGTCCACTGACCCGCGCCGAGTACGACTCGATCGCCGCGCGTACCACCTACACTCCGAAGTCGCGCACGGAAACCGCCGCCTTCACCCTGACCAACGCAGCACTGTTCGCACTGCCCGGTGGCGATGCCGGGTTTGCCGCGACCGTGGAAGTGGGCCAGCAGGCCTATTCTCTGAACCCCGATCCGCTGGCGACCGGGTACTACTACTACAGCTGGAAGGATTCGGACGGCAAGGGTTCGCGCAACCGCTGGGCGACGGCTGCGGAGCTGCGCATGCCGCTGCACGACACGGTCAACCTGAGCGTGGCGGGCCGCTACGACCAGTACCGCTATTCCGGACACAGCATCGGCAAGGAGACCTGGAGCGGCGGCCTGGAATGGCGCCCGATCGATACCCTGCTGGTGCGCGGCTCCTACGGCACCGCATTCCGTGCACCGGACCTGCACTATGTGTTTGCCGGACCGGGCAACGACGAGACCAGCGCCGAGGATCTGTACACCTGCCGCCTCGAGGAGGCCAGCGACTGTTCCGATTACGAGCGCAACCTGATCCGCAGCCGCACCGGCAACCGCCAGCTCGACCCGGAAACCAGCACCTCGTGGAGCGCCGGCTTTGTCTGGTCACCGGCGATCGGCCTGGACCTGTCGGTGGACTGGTTTGACATCGATATGCGCAACCAGGTGCAGGACATGGACGTGCGCACGCTCCTGGCCAACGAAGCAAACTGCCGCCTGGGCAGCGCCGACATCAATTCGCCGACCTGCGTGGACGCGCTCGCCCGCATCACCCGCAGCAACGACGGACGCCTGTATGGCGTGCGCGTGGAGCCGATCAACGTCGCCCGCGAATCCACCTCCGGCATCGACGCCGGCCTGCGTTATCGCCTGCAGACGGGCATCGGCGATTTCATCTTCAACGGCACGCACACCTGGGTGAAGAAGCATGATTTCCAGCGCTACCCCGGCGACCGCACCGAAGACCAGTTCGCGGTCAACAGTGGCTTCGACATTCCGCGCACCAAGACCAGCCTGAGCGTGACCTGGGAGAAGGATGCGTGGTCGGCAACGGTGTACGGCTCGCGCCTGGGCAAGCTGCCGACCTCGGACAGCTACGACCAGGTGTTCGACTGGGACAGCGGCGACAGCCCGTACGTGAAGGCGACCTATCGCTACAACGCCTCGCTGCAGTACCGCGTCGACGACCACTCGCGCCTGTCGCTGTCGGTGGTCAACGTGTTCAACAAGATGCCGCCGAAGGACCGTACCTACACCGCTTACCCGTACTACGACGTGTCCTGGTTCGACAGCGTCGGCCGCACGATCAACCTGCAGTACACCCACAAGTTCGGTGGCAGCGCACTGTAAGTGCCTGGCAGCGCCGATACAGGAGACCCCCGCTTCGGCGGGGGTTCTCTTTTCCGCCGCCTGAACGGTACCCACGCGCAGGCTCCGGCCTGACCGGCCAGCGGGGGATTTTAGGAAACAGCTGATTCCGCGCCATCAGCGCCGCTCCCTAGCATCGTTGCATGTTCCGCTTTCCCCGCCCTTCGCTGCAGCAGGCCGTGCCATCGACCACCGCGTCGGTGTTGCTGCGCTGCCTGACCGTCTGCGTCTTCATCTGCCTGGCCGCCGCGGCCGGGTTCTACCTGCTCACGGCATTCACCGAAGACATCTCGACCCATCGCCGCGAGATGAATGCAGCGGCCTACAAGGCACAGATCTATTTCGACCAGCGCGAAGCCCTGCTGCGCTACCTGGGTGATTCGGTGCTGGCCGGCAACCCGGATGCACCGGCCGCAGACAGCGAGGGCGTGCGCCAGCTGCCGCTGGATGGTCCCGGTGGCCAGCCGGGCCAGCGGCTGCTGCTGTCAGCGCGCGCCGAGCACACGCTGCAGGCACTGCAGACGCACCTGCTGCTGATCGATGCACGCGGCGCGCACTGGCTGGCCGGCGGCGAGGTCGACGTCGACCTGGTGCACCTGCCATCGCTGCGTGCGCTGCAGGCACGCAGCGGCAGCCTCGAGGGTGCAGACCCGGTGTACTGGCTGCGGCCGGGTGACAGTGGCGTTGCGCTGGCGCAGCCGGTACAGGCGGGCCCCCAACCGGCGCAGTGGCTGGTGCTGCTGCTCGATGGCGCGGCGGCGGCGAGCATGATCGATGGCCAGGGCATTGGCGGTTACGCGCTGCTCGACCGTGCGGGGCAGCCTGCATTGTCCAGCCAGGCACCGCGGCTGGATGGTGCGGGCTGGAAGACCCTGCGGGAGCGCCAGGACGACAGCTTCGGCACGTTGTGGAGCGGCGGCCTGCCGCGCGGCGTAGCGCTGGTGAAAAGTGTCGGCAATGACGGCTGGCGGTTGGTCTACCACCTGCCGCCGCCGCTGCTGCTGGGCGACCTGGCCGTGCCCCTGCTGGTCTGCGTGCTGTTGCTGCTGCTGGCCGGTGTTGCGCTGCGCCTGCTACGGCATCGCGTTGACCTCCAGCTGATCCAGCCGGCCCTGCAGCAGCACCGCCGCCTGCTGGAGAACCTGGACTTCAGTTCGACGGTGATCGACATGGCGCCGGTCGGCATCTGCGTCCTGCGCCGCAGCGACCGCGCGCTGCTGCTCTCCAACCAGCTGCTGCGCGACTGGCTCGGCGAAGAAGGCGAACACAGCGACTGGCAGGCACCATGGCGCGGACATGCCGGCGAACGCGGGCGTGGACTTGAATTCACCGCCCGCGATGGGCGCCAGCTGCAAGTGCTGCACGCGGCCTGCCGCTACCAGGGCGATGACGTGCTGCTATGCGTCTTCCATGATATTTCCCGGCACCGCCAGGCACAGGCCGCACTGTCGTCGGCACGCCAGGCCGCCGATGCGGCCAACCAGGCCAAGAGCGCGTTCCTGGCCACCATGAGCCATGAGATCCGCACCCCGCTGTATGGCGTGCTGGGCACGCTGGAGCTGCTGGGGCACACCTCGCTGGACGCCCGGCAGTCGCAGTACCTGCGCACCATCGAGAGTTCCTCGTCGGTCCTGCTGCAGTTGATCAGCGATGTGCTGGATGTTTCCAAGATCGAGTCAGGACAGCTCAGCCTGGAGCCGACGGCGTTCTCGCCGCGCGAGCTGACCGAGAGCGTGCTGCGCAGCTTCGCCGCGTCGGCCACCTGCAAGGGCCTGCAGATCCTGGTCTGTACCGATCCGCGCCTGCCGACACGGGTGCTCGGTGATGCCGACCGCATCCGCCAGGTGCTGGGCAACCTGCTCAGCAACGCGATCAAGTTCACCGAGCATGGTCGGGTGGTATTGCGCGTGCGCCAGGTGCAGCGCGAAGGTGAATCGAGCGTGCTGGCATGGCAGGTGACCGATACCGGCGTGGGCATCGCTGCGGAGGAACAGGCGCGGTTGTTCGAACCGTTCCGCCAGGTCCGCGGCGCAGCCAGCGCGCAGGGCACCGGCCTGGGCCTGTCCATCAGCGACCGCCTGGTACGCCTGATGAGCGGCGAGCTGCAGGTGGTGAGCGAACCCGGGCTGGGCAGCAGCTTCAGCGTCCGCCTGCCGTTGCCGGTGCTGGCCGCTGCCGAGGATGGCCCCACACTGCTGCCGGAACCACCGATCCTGGTGCGCGGCCGCGACCGCGAGCTGGTCGACAGTGCCTGTGGCTGGCTGTGTCGCTGGGGCGCCAACGCGCAGCCCCTGCTTGGTGACCCGGCGTTGCTGGACCATGACGGTGCGATCCTGATGGATGGCGAAGCCGGGATGCCGCTGGCCTGGTCGGGCCCGCGCGTGGTGGCATCGATCGAGGGCGGTGACCAGCCGATCACTGCCGGTGATGGCAGCCTGGTGGTGACCCAGCACAGCATGACCGCGATCGGCAAAGCGCTGGCCAGCGTGCAGCAGCAGCGTGCAGCGCAGCCGGTGGCCACGCGTACGGCACCACCGATGCCTCTGGGCCTGCGTGTGCTGGCCGTCGAGGACAACCCGATCAACCGGGTGATCCTGGCCGAGCAGCTGCGCACCCTCGGCTGCGACGTGGAGCTGGCACAGGATGGCATGGAAGCGTTGCAGCGGTGCCGTGAGCAGTGCTTCGATCTGGTGGTGACCGACATCAACATGCCGCGCATGGACGGCCACGCGCTGGCCCGCCAGCTGCGCGATGACGGCAACCCGGTACCGGTGATCGGCGCCACCGCCAATGCCACCGCCGAAGAGCGCGAGCGCTGCCTGGCCAGTGGCATGCAGGGCTACCTCAGCAAACCCGTCGACATCGCCCGCCTGCGCAAGGCGCTCACCGCCCTGCGCCAAGGAGACCCCGCATGACCCAGCGCGTCCTGATCCTGGAAGACCAGCCCTTCCAGCGTGGTTTCCTGGCCAATCTGTTCGGCAGCCGCGCCGGTGTCCAGGTCGATGCCTGCGAAGACGTGGATGCCGCCATCGCACTGTGTGCCTGCCAGCCCTACGACCTGGTGGTCAGTGACCTGCTGATGCCCGGGCAGGACGGCATCCAGTTCATCCAGGCACTGGCGGCGCAACCACGCCCGCCGCGCCTGGCCGTGGTCAGCGCGGCCCCGCGGCGGATGATGACCTCGGCACGGCTGATGGCCGAATCGCTGGGGCTGGATGTGATCGGCCTGCTGTCCAAGCCGGTGGCGGCCGCCGACGTGGACGCGCTGTTCGAGGCGCTGGCGCAGGCGCGCCCGGCCACCGGCAAGGCTCCTTCTCGCGCGTCGGCGGCAGTCCCTGAACCGGATGCGTCGCAGCTGCGCCAGGCGATGGCCGATGGCAGCCTGACGGCCTGGTTCCAACCCAAGAAGTCACTTCAGTCCGGACGGGTGGTGGCGGCCGAAGCACTGGTGCGCTGGCGCCACCCGCAGCTGGGCACGCTGGCTGCCGGCAGCTTCCTGCCGGCGATCTGCCGCTACGGGCTGGAGGGCGACCTGCTGCGGATGATGCTCAAGGCCAGCATCAGCGCACAGGCGCGTTGGCGCAAGCAGGGCTTCCGGGTACCGGTGTCGATCAACCTGCCGCCTCATCTGCTGGAGCAGTCGGACCTGCCCGATGAGCTGCTGGCGCTGACCCTGGCCCACGGCGGGACGCCCGGCGAGTTGTGCTTCGAACTGATGGAGAACAGCACCACGCGGCACGTCAGCGACTTCTATGCCGGTGCCTGCCGGCTGCGCATGAAGGGCTTCGGCTTGGCCCAGGATGATTTCGGGCAGGGCCTGAGCTCGGTCCACAACCTGGTCAATACCCCCTTCACCGAGGTCAAGATCGACCGCGCGCTGGTCAGTGGCTGCGCCCGTGACCCGGCCCTGCACCTGACCCTGTCGACGGTGATCGCACTGGCCAACCAGCTGGGCCTGATCATCGTGGCTGAGGGCGTGGAAAGTGATGCCGACCTGGCCGCACTGCGGCAGTTAGGGTGCAGCCAGGTGCAGGGGTTCCTGATCTCGCAGGCGCTGCCGTCGGACGAATTCAACCGTTTGCTGGACGAGGAAGCACCGCAACTGGACGAAAGACCGCGGGCCGCCCTGCGCTGACGCGGATTCCACGACGGCTTCACAAAAACATCAAGCGGCATTGATGATCCTGTCTATGCAGTAGCGGCGGACTTCGCGCCGCCACCGGTGCCGATGTCCGCCCCATGCCCTGAGACCTGCCATGCCGGCCGAGGCCGCTCCTGTACGCCGACTCGCTCGCCGCTCGCTCCGCGTCCATGCCCTGTTGATCGGCGTGGTGGTGCTGGCGACCCTGCAGGCCGGACTGCTGCTGTCGGCCGGCTCGCAACTGTTGAACGAAGAGCGCAGCAAGATCGAGTACCACTTCCGCCGCCTGGACGGCACGTTGCGCGAGCAGGAGCGCTTCCTGCGCCAGTGGCGGCTGCATGATGTCGGCGTACGAGGCCAGCCGGTTGCCGATGCCAGCGTGGAACTGCAACGCGGTCCGTTGTATGCCAACTTCGCGGTGATCGGGAGCGAGGGGGCCGGTCGTTCGCCACCGACCGAGCTGGGCGACCGGTTCCTGCGCTTCTACGGCACGTTCTGGTCCGCTTCGCGCTACCCACCACCGCAATGCCTGCTGGTCGATGGCCAGGGCACACGCGGGCTGCTGGCACCGGTACAGACCGTCGGTACCGATGCAAGCCAGAACAGCCCGCATCACCTGCGACCGGCGATCGCCGACATCCACCGCGCACTGGGTACGCGGCCCACGCTGCAGCGCGGCGGCATCGCCTGGGTAAGCGTGCCGTGGCGCGACCGGCAGACCTGGCTGCTCGCCATCGCCCACGCTCCGCAGGATGCGCGCCTGTGGGGGGAGGACGGCAAGGATTCGCAGGCCGCGCTGGCGTGCCTGCTCGATCCGGCACGCGTCGATGACTACCGGCAGGTGCTGGGTGTTCCGGTGTTCCAACGGCTGTCGCTGTTCGATGCCGATGGCCAGCGCCTGCTGGGCGATGCTGCAGATGCCAGCAACGCTGGCACCTCCTGGCAGGCAGGCCTGGGAGGCCTGCAGTTCCGCATGCGCAGCGAGCGCGGCTGGCTGGCGGTCTACCACGTCAGCTGGCGGCAGGTATTCCAGCACCCGCAGGGGCCGCTGCTCGGTGCGACGGTGGTGGCCCTGCTGCTGGCACTGGGTGGCACGCTGGTGCTGCGCGCGTATCGGCGTTCGGTCATCGAGCCGCTGCGCAGCAACCACGCGCGGCTGCTGGAAAGCGAAGCCTTCAGCCGCACCATCCTGGACAACGCGCCGATCGGGCTGTGCCTGCTGCACCGTACCGATGGCAATGTGCTGCTGGACAACACCCTCGCCCGCCGCTGGCTGGGCGAAGACCACCACAGCGGAGGCTGGCATGGCCCTTGGCGGCGCAGCGTGCTGTCCGCTGGAGGCACCACGCTCGGCGATGGGCTGGCCTACACCACGCCCGAAGGCCGCCACCTGCTGGTGACCGCGACGCCGGCGCGCTATCGCGGCGAGCCGGCGGTGCTGTGTCTGTTCATCGATCTCAGCAGCCAGCACGAAGCCGAGCAGGTGCTGCAGCAGGCGCGCCGTGCCGCCGACCAGGCCAACCGGGCCAAGAGCCAGTTCCTGGCCACCATGAGCCATGAGATCCGCACGCCGCTATACGGCGTGCTCGGCACCCTCGAACTGCTCGGGCTCACGCCACTGGATGCGCGTCAGCGGGACTACCTGGGGACGATCCAGCGTTCGTCCTCGACGCTGATGCAACTGATCAGCGACATCCTCGATGTCAGCAAGGCCGAGGCCGGGCAACTGAGCCTGGAACCCAGCCCGTTCGATCCAGTGCATCTGACCGAGGATGCGCTCGACTCGTATGCTGCCGCGGCCGCCAGCAAGGGGCTGCAGTTCTACGCCTGCATCGATGCCGACGTGCCGCCCGTGGTGTGCGGTGATGCGGCACGGATCCGCCAGATACTCAACAACCTGATCAGCAACGCGCTGAAGTTCACCGACAGCGGACGCGTGGTGGTGCGCGTCTCGGCACGCTGGCAAGAGCAGCGCTGCTGGCTGCAGTGGCAGGTCGCCGATACCGGCATCGGCATTGCCAGCGAGCACCAGGCACACCTGTTCGAGCCGTTCTTCCAGGCCAACCCGGGCACCGATGCGATGCGCGGCACCGGCCTGGGCCTTTCCATCTGCGCGCATCTTGTGGCGTTGATGGAAGGCCAGCTGCGCGTGGTCAGCGAGAGCGGCCTGGGCAGCAGCTTCAGCGTCGAACTGCCGCTGCCCACGGCGCTGTCCGATCCGCAGCAATCTCCTGCGCCGCAGTTGCCTGCGGGCCTGCAGGTACAGGTGCGGGGCGGTGTGCGCGAGCTGGTCCAATCGCTGTGCGAGCGCCTGCAGCAGCGCGGTGCACTGGCCAGCGTGTACCGCGATGAAGGCGCGGCGGGCTTGCCGTCGTCCACCGTGCTGCTCGACCTGGTCCTGGACGACGCGTTGCCCGAGTGGGTGGATGGACCGCGTGTGGTTGCCTGCCGCGAAGGCGGCGTCCGGCCACGGCAGATCGATGGCGCCTGGCAGGTTGGCCTGCACCGGTTTGACGCGATCGTGCTCGCATTGGCTGCCGCCAGTGGCCAGCCACTGGCGGCCAGCACCGAAGGGCGCCTGCCGGCGACGCGCCGTTTCGGCCTGCAGGTGCTGGTGGCGGAGGACAACCCGATCAACCAGGCGATCCTGCGCGACCAGCTGGAACAGCTCGGCTGCCGCGCCGTGGTCGCCAGCGACGGCAATGAAGCGCTGGGCTACTGGCAGCAGGACGAGTTCGCGCTGGTGCTGACCGACCTGAACATGCCGGGGCTGGATGGCTATGGCCTGGCCCGTGCCTTGCGGGTGCGTGGTGCCCGCGTGCCGATCCACGGTGCCACTGCCAACGCCGACCCGGCCGAACGCCAGCGCTGCCAGGAATCGGGCATGCAGGGCGTGCTGGTCAAGCCGATCACGCTGGAAGCGCTGCAACGCCTGCTGATCCAGATCACCCGGGGCGATGCAACGGTTGCCGCGCCACCGCAAGGACCGGAATCCACCGATACGCGCGATGATGATCTCCCGCTGCAGGTTCCCGCGAAGATGCAGGCGTTGTTCGTGCAGACCATGCAGGCTGACCTGCACAGCCTGCGCCAGTCGATTGCCAGCGCCGATCCCGCGCGCGTGGTGCAGGTACTGCATCGCATCCGTGGCGCACTGGTCATCGTGGGCGCACCCGCGCTGGTGCACAGCGGCCTGCAGATCGAGCACAGCCTTGCTGGCGGCGATGACCTGGCCACCCAGGCGGCGTCGCTTGCCCGCTTCCAGCGACGCCTCGAACAGCTGTTGCATCCGCTGCTTGATGCGGCCTCCCCTCCCCCACCTGACGACCCGACCCCGCCATGACCACACGGATCCTCATCGCTGACGACCACCCGATCGTGCTTGCCGGCATCCGCGACGTATTGGCCGGGGAACTGGACCTGGACGTGGTGGGTGAGGCGGCCGACCCGGCGACGCTGATCGAACTGATGACCCGCACCCGCCCACAGGTCGTGATCACCGACTACAGCATGCCGGGGGGCGACCGCTTCGGTGACGGCATCAAGCTGATCTCGTTCCTGCGCCGCAGCTTCCCGGAGACGCGCCTGCTGGTGCTGACGATGGTGTCCAATCCGTCGTTGGTTGCAGCGATGTATGCCGCCGGCGCCGGCGGCGTCGTGCTCAAGAGCCATGGATTGGGCAGCCTGGTACAGGCCCTGCGCGTGGTGCTGGCCGACCGCGTCTACCGGCCACCGGGCCTGCTGCCGGTCGCGGCGAGCGAACCAGCCGATGCCGATGCGGTCCGTGCACGCCTGTCGCCGCGCGAACTGGAAGTGATCCGGCTGTTTACCGGCGGCATGAGCGTGGGCGACATCGCACGCCAGCTGCAGCGCAGCGCCAAGACGGTCAGCACGCAGAAGATCAGTGCGATGCGCAAGCTCGGCGTGGACAGTGACCAGGCACTGATCGAGTACTGCCTGCAGGCCTCGTTGTTCGCCTGAGGCCCACTCCAGGCTGAATCCTGCGGGCCCCGTACGAGGGCCTGCGACGGCTTTAGGAAACGCCTGATTCCATAGGACAGTGCCGATTTCTAGGCTGGACGCATCCCGCCATGGTGCGCCTGCCGGCAGCAACCGCGTCGCCGTGGGGGACGGAAGCCCGGTGGCGCCTGCAGCTGCCATCGCGTGTGGCTTCCGCAGCGACGCGGCCCTGCCGCGCCAGTCCGCGCAGCCCTGCTGCGCCCTGCCACAGGAAGTCCAACAGCATGTATGCCTCCCCCCCTCGGCGCCGCCGTGCGTCCGGGCGCGCGCGCCTCGCGCCTGCTTCCCTCCTTCCCAGCCTGCTGGCAACCGCCCTGTGGGCGGCACTGCCGGTCCACGCCGCCGATCTGACCGGGCCCCTGCAGGTCAGCGATGGCAACAGCCTGCAGCTCGGTGCCGATGATGTCCTCACCCATGGCTCGGGCAGCTTCGCACTGACCGTCACCGGCGCTGGCAGCAGCGCACTGATCGACGGCAGCCGCATCAACGTGACTGGTAATGGCAGCGCCGTGTCTGCCGCCAATGGCGGCCAGGTACAACTGCGCGGGGCGACGCTGTCGATCGCACCGGCCACCGGTGTTGGCTTCTACGCACTGTATGCCAATGGTGCCGGCAGTGTGATCGATGCGCGCGATGTCGACATCGATGCCACGCGCAACGGCAGCGGATTCGGCGTCGTACAGGCCTACAACGGTGGCGTTGTCCACTACACCGGCGGCCGCATCGCGATGACCGGCGGCGTCGGCACCCTGATTGGTGCCTCCGGCAAGGGCAGTGAAGCGCACCTGGACAATCTGCAGATGAGTGCCGACAGTGGTGCCCGCCTGCGCGCCGACAGCGCCGGCCTGCTGACGATCCGCAACAGCCGCATCACTCTCGCCCCCGGCGGCATCCTCGCGGGCGTTGCCGTTGATGGCGCGGGCAGCCGTGCCGAGCTGTACGACACCTACATGGACGGCGGCTGGTTCGATATCGACAGTGGCGGCAGCGTGCTGCTGGAGAACGTGGAAGCGCACTCGGTGGGCGGCAGCATGCGCCTGCTCGGCAGCCGCATCAGCAAGACCTATTCCAGCGCGGTGATCAACGGCGGCAGCTTCTACACAGTCGGTGGCTATGGCGTGAACATCAACAGCTGGGGCCAGCTGACCGCCCGCGATGCCGCGTTCGATGTCCGCGACGGCTACTCCGGATTCTGGCTGGCCAGCGATGAGTCGCGCCTGCAGCTGACCGACAGCACCATCGACACCTGGACCGACACCTACGGCTACGGCGTTGAGATCGCTGGCGGGGTCGCCACCGTGCAGGGCGGCCGGATCACCACGCACGGCGATGCGACCTATGGCGTACGCGTGACCGGTTCCACCGGCAGCACCGCCAGCCGCATTGAAGCCACCGGAAGCGTGATCGACGTGCGCGGCACCGGGGGTGGCGGCGTGTTCATCGGTGGCTCCACCGCCACCGCGCTGCTCGACACCGTTGCGATCCGCGGCGACGGCGAGAACGTGTTCGGCATCGTGCACATGAACACCGCGCGGTTGACCCAGGCCGACCGCCTGGACATCCGCATGACCGGCAGCAACAGCGGCGGCTACCGCTCCTACCTGACTGCGTTCGGCCCGTACTGGAACCGCGCCACCTTCAATGACAGCCACATCGAGACCGCCAGCGGCGCCGCGTTCTGGCTGCAGGGCAGCAACCATGCGTTGACCGTCAATGGCAGCGATGTGACCGCAGGCGACGGCAGCGGGCGCCTGCTGCGCGTCAGCGACACGGTGTTCACCGATGGCAGCAGCGTGGCGACCAGCCGCATCGACTTCAGCGCCGACGCCAGCACGCTGCGCGGTGACGTGGTGGTCGACAGCGCAACGGCTGACGTACGCATGGTGCTGGGCAACGGCACCACGTTCAGCGGTGCTCTGCGCAACGACTCCGGCTACCAGGTCGCACAGCTTGCGCTGGATGGCAGCAGCCAGTGGAACGTGCGTGCCAGTTCCAGCGTCGGCGCGCTCGAACACGCCGGCACCATCGCCTTCGATACCCCGGGGGCAAGCGGCTTCAAGACCGTCACTGTCAGCGGCGACTATGTGGGCAACGGGGGCCAGTGGATCTTCAACCGTGCACTGGGTGACGACACTTCGCTGGGCGACCAGCTGGTCATCAATGGCAACAGCAGCGGCACTGCCAGCGTGAGCGTGCGCAATGCCGGCGGTGCCGGTGCACTGACGCAGGAGGGTATCCGCCTGATCACCGTTGGCGGCCAGTCCGATGCACAGTTCAGCCTGCAGGGACGCGCGGTCGCCGGTGCCTACGACTACTTCCTGTTCAAGGGCGGCGTGTCGACCCCGGATGATGGCAACTGGTACCTGCGTTCGGAATACGTGCCACCCGTCGATCCGCCGGAGCCGCCGGAACCGCCGATTGATCCGCCGCAGCCACCGGAACCGCCGGTCGACCCGCCGTCACCGCCGGAACCACCGGTCGACCCGCCGTTGCCGCCGGAACCGCCGATCGACCCGCCGCGCCCGCAGGTGGAACGCCCGGAACCGGCGGCTTACCTGGCCAACCGCAACGCCGCGCTGGGCATGTTCCGGCACAGCCTGCACGACCGCGCCGGTGACCCCGCCGCCGAGGCCGGCGCCAGCAGCGATGCCGTGGCCTGGATGCACCTTCGCAGCGCGCAGCCCGACAGCCACGACCGCAATCGCCAGGTCCAGGTCGATGGGCAGATCAGCAGCGTGCTGGTCGGCGTCGGCCGTCGCTTCGAGGTGGGCGGCGCGGGCGAACTGCAGGCAGGTGCGATGCTCGGCCACGGCCGCGCGCGCAATGACAGCCGCTCGCAGGTGACCGGCTACACCGCGCGTGGCGTGGTCACCGGCACCAGTGTGGGTGCCTATGTCACCTGGCTGCAGGATGCACGCATGCAAGGCGGCGCCTATGTGGATGGTTGGCTGCAGTACGGCCGCTTCCGCAACAGCGTGCAGGGCGATGGACTGCAGAAGGAACGTTATGACGCCCGCAACTGGAGTGCATCGGCCGAAGCTGGCTATGTGCTGCCCCTGCGGCGCACCGCGCAGCGCGGCATCTACCTGCAACCGCAACTGCAGGTGGTGCACAGCCGCTATGACAGCGACCGCGTGGTCGAGGCCAACGGCACGGTGGTCGAGGACCGCGGTGGTGACGAGACCAGCACTCGCCTCGGCCTGCGCCTGTACAGCCGTGGGTTGAGCGCGGCGCAGGGCCAGGTGCATCCGTACGTGGCAGTGAACTGGTGGTCCGGCGGCAATGGCGCGGGCCTGGCGATGGACGGTGAACGGCTGCAGCGGCAGTTGCCGCGCGACATCTACGAGGCCAAGGCCGGTGTACAGGTGGATCTGTCCGGCGGCTGGCGCGGCTGGGGCGAACTGAGCCGGCAGAGCGGCGGCATGGGCTTCCGCGACGTCGGTGCCCAGCTGGGCGTGTCGTACACCTGGTGATGCGGGAAGTGCCCGGCAAGGGAGTGCCGGGCGCTTTTTCCACATGCCGCGTGGAAAGCGGTGGGAGTTTGGTGTGGACAAGTGGCGGTGAGCTCCACGCACCAAGCGTTTCAGGGAGTGGCGTTTTTTTGTCCACGCCCATGCGCGGTTTTCCACATCCGCCGTGGAGAGTGGTTGGGATTTGGTGTGGACAAGTGGGTGCGAGCATTGCACCGCAGGCGTTTCGAATCGTGGTGAAAATTTGTCCATATTGCACAGGCAACCTGGCAGAGCCGAGCCCACGCTCTGCTGATACCCCCCTGAGCCGAGCGTAGGCTCGGCTCTACAGGGGAGCTGTGCGGTTTTCCACATGTGGCGTGGAAAGCGATGGGAGTTTGCTGTGGACAAGTGCCGGCGAAGGTCACGCCGCAAGCGTTTCGCAGTGTGGTGATTTTTTGTCCATCGCCGGAAACGCGAACGCCCCGCACAGGGCGGGGCGTCCGGGGTCGATCCGTTGCCACCGGATCAGACGTTGAAGCGGAAGTGCAGGATATCGCCTTCCTGCACGCGGTATTCCTTGCCTTCCAGGCGCAGGCGACCTGCTTCCTTGGCGCCGGCTTCGCCCTTGTACTTGATGAAGTCGTCATACGCGATGGTTTCGGCGCGGATGAAGCCCTTCTCGAAGTCGGTGTGGATGACCGCGGCGGCCTGCGGGGCAGTGGCGCCCTTGCGCACGGTCCACGCACGGACTTCCTTCACGCCAGCGGTGAAGTAGGTCTGCAGGCCGAGCAGGCTGTAGGCCGCGTTGATCACGCGGTTCAAGCCCGGCTCGCTCAGGCCCAGGTCGGCCAGGAAGGTATCGCGGTCTTCGTCGTCGAGCTGGGACAGCTCTTCTTCGATCGCGGCCGACACCGGTACCACCTGCGCGCCTTCTGCGGCGGCATGCGCGCGCACGGCTTCCAGGTGCGGGTTGTTCTCGAAACCGTCTTCCAGCACGTTGGCGATGTACATCACCGGCTTCAGGGTGAGCAGGAACAGGTCGCGCACCAGCGCCTTCTCTTCCTCGTCCAGGCCGGCCGAGCGGCCGGCCTTGCCCTCCGACAGCGCCGCCTGCAGCTTGGCCAGCACCGGCTTGCGCGCCGCTGCATCCTTGTCGCCGCCCTTGGCCGCACGCTCGGCACGGTTCAGTGCCTTCTCGACGCTGTCCAGGTCGGCCAGCGCCAGTTCGGTATCGATGGTTTCGATGTCCGAGATCGGATCGACCTTGCCGGCCACGTGCACGATGTCGCCGTGCTCGAAGCAGCGCACCACGTGAGTGATCGCATCGACTTCGCGGATGTGTGCCAGGAACTTGTTGCCCAGGCCTTCACCGCTGGCGGCGCCGGCTACCAGGCCGGCGATGTCGACGAACTCGACTGCGGTCGGGATGACCTTCTGCGGGTTGATGATGCCCGCCAGCTCGTTCAGGCGCGGATCCGGTACCGGCACGATGCCGACGTTCGGCTCGATGGTGCAGAACGGGAAGTTCGCCGCGGCGATACCCGCCTTGGTCAGCGCATTGAACAGGGTCGACTTGCCGACGTTGGGCAGGCCGACGATGCCGCATTTGATACCCATGGGTGACAGCTCTCTGGGGTGAAAGTGATTGGGGAAACAGCGACCAGGGCGCTGCTTTTCCAATCATTCTCCGTACCGACCAACGGTCGGTACCTACCGGCTATTTCGGGGTGTGCAGCCGCTTCATCGCTTCGTTGAAATCGCCCTGCACCGCCAGCGGCATCACCTCGATCGCATCATCGATGGCGCGTGCAATCAGCACGTCGTCGTCCTTCGACGGGCGCCCCAGCACCCAACCCACCACGCGGTCCTTGTGGCCGGGATGGCCGATGCCCACGCGCAGGCGATGGAACTTGCCGTGGCCGAGCAGGCGGATGGTGTCGCGCAGGCCGTTCTGGCCGCCGTGGCCACCGTCGAACTTCAGCCGTGCCGCGCCGGGCGGCAGGTCCAGTTCGTCGTGGGCCAGCAGGGTTTCCTCCGGCTCGATCTTCCAGAACCGCTGGGCGGCGGTGACCGACTTGCCGCTGAGGTTCATGAAGGTGGCGGGCTTGAGCAGCCACACCGTCTGCCCGGCGATCTCGACCTTGGCGGTCTCGCCGAACAGCTTGCTGTCCACATTCCATCGCGCACCGGCTTTTTCCGCCAGGGCCTCAACGAAATGAAACCCGGCATTGTGCCGGGTCCGGGCGTGTTCCGATCCGGGGTTGCCCAGACCGACGATCAGTCGCAGTCCTGCCATGGTTCCTTCCAGTACGGTGCCTGCCCGAAGGCAGGCACCGTAGCGGTATTACTCGGCGGCAGCCGCTTCTTCGTCAGCCGCGTCGGCCTTGCCGGCCTTGGCGGTGACGATGGCGTCGTCGTGGTCCTTGCCCATCGCCAGCGCCGGGATTTCCACGCCCTTCGGCAGCTTGATGTCGGACAGGTACACCACGTCACCGGCCTTCAGCTCGCCCAGGTCGACTTCGATCGACTCCGGCAGGTCCTTCGGCAGGCAGGTGATGGTCACTTCCTTCAGTTCGTGGGTGACCACGACGTCGGCAGCCTTGCCGGCCGGCGAGGTGTCTTCGTTGACGAAGTGCAGCGGGACCGAAGCAGTCAGGGCTTCGTTCTCGTTCACGCGCTGGAAGTCCAGGTGCATGATCAGCTGCTTGTACGGGTGGCGCTGCATGTCACGCAGCAGGACCTTCTGCACCTGGCCGTCCAGGTTCAGGTCCAGGATCGAGGCATAGAACCACTCGTTCTGCTGGGCCAGCCAGATTTCGTTGTGGTCCAGGCTGATGGCGACCGGCTCGGCGTTGCCGCCGTACACGATGGCCGGGATCACACCCGCGTGACGCAGGCGGCGGCTCGCACCCTTACGCTGCAGTTCACGCTTGGTGACCTTGATTTCATGGGTCTTCGACATTTTCGACTACTCAGGTTGTTGCCTCGCCTTTCGGCGTGGCGGTTGAAGATGCTTCCGCGACCAGAAGCACCCGGGGTATGTCCCCGCCGCTGCCGGCAGGGACGAAAAACTCAGTCGACGTACAGCGAGCTGACCGACTCGCCGAAGGCGATGCGGCGCATCGTTTCGGCCAGCATCTCCGCCACGCTCAGCTGGCGGATCTTGCTGCACACCCGCGCGGCGTCCTTCAGCGGGATGGTGTCGGTCACCACCAGCTCGTCGAGCTGGGAATTGGTGATGTTGTCCACCGCCGGGCCCGACAGCACCGCGTGGGTGCAGTAGGCGGCGACCTTGAGCGCACCGCGCGCCTTCAGGGCAGCGGCAGCGGCGCACAGGGTGCCGGCGGTATCGACGATGTCATCGACCATCACGCAGGTCTTGCCTTCGACGTCACCGATGATGTTCATCACGGTGGAGACGTTGGCGCGCGGGCGGCGCTTGTCGATGATGGCCAGGTCGGCGTCATCCAGGCGCTTGGCCACCGCACGGGCGCGGACCACGCCGCCCACGTCCGGCGAGACGACGATCAGGTTCTCGGTGCCGTAGGCGCGCCAGATGTCGGCCAGCAGCAGCGGGGACGCATACACGTTGTCCACCGGAATATCGAAGAAGCCCTGGATCTGGTCGGCGTGCAGGTCGACGGTCAGCACGCGATCAGCGCCCGCGGTGCTGAACATCTTCGCCGCCAGCTTGGCGGTGATCGGCACGCGCGAGGAGCGCATGCGGCGATCCTGGCGCGAGTAGCCGAAGTACGGCACCACCGCGGTCACGCTGGCCACCGATGCGCGCTTGAGCGCGTCGATCAGCACCAGCAGTTCCATCAGGTTTTCCGCGCTCGGCGCGCAGGTCGGCTGGATCACGAACACGTCCTGCTTGCGGACGTTCTCTTCGATCTCCACCTGCACTTCGCCATCGGAGAAGTGCGAGACCAGCGCCTTGCCCGGGCGAACCCCCAGTTCCTTGCAGATGTTCTGCGCCAGACGTTTGTTGGCGTTGCCGGAAAAGACCAGCAGGTTCGGGGACTCTTGCATCATGATTGTCTCGGGCGGGGACGAGTGGCGGGGATCCGGGGGCGGCAAGGACCCGGATGGACCCTTGCTGCTGACAACACCGCGGTTGTTTCCACGTCCCGCGCGGGCGATGCGCTGGAAGGCGCGGACACAGCCGCTATTGGCAGGGGCGGTAGGATTCGAACCTACGAATGCCAGGATCAAAACCTGGTGCCTTGGGCCTCTTGGCGACGCCCCTGCATTGATAAATCAGTGTTGCTCGAGTGCATCCAGCAGTGGCGAACGCGCAACGCCCGCTGCCACCCTTGCCCGCAACTCCTTCGGCAATTTCGACCGTCCCTGCTCTGCAGCAGACTGCGACGCGAATTCGACGAAACAACCACTTCCCGAACCGGTCAGCCGCGCCGTGCCGATGTCGCTCAACGCGGCAAGCGCTGCCTCGACGGCAGGCTCACGGCGGCGCAGCACCGGTTCGAACGCGTTCCCGACCAGGGTCCCGGAAGCGAAGTCCTCTATTTTCGCCACTGGGCTGTCGCGCGTCAAATCCGGGTCTGCAAACAGGGCCGGCGTGGGAACATGAACGCCCGGTTCAACCACCACATACCAGGCCGGCGCCAGCGTGATCGGCTGCAGGCGCTCGCCCACCCCTTCGGCCCAGGCGTTGCGGCCGCGCACGAACACCGGCACGTCGGCGCCCAGGCGCAGGCCCAGCGCGGCCAGCGCCTCTTCGTCCAGCCCGGCCTGCCAGAGCCGGTTCAGTACCACCAGTACGGTGGCCGCGTCGGACGAACCGCCGCCAAATCCACCACCGGCAGGAACGTGCTTTTCGACGATGATGTCAGCACCTTTCGCAACCTTCGCCGCTTCCTGGAGCAGACGCGCGGCGCGCACCGCCAGATCATCGGCCTCGGCCACGCCGGCCAGGCCCTCGCCCTGCCGGCGCACCTGGCCGTCTTCACGCAGGCGCAGGCCGATGCGGTCCCCCCAGTCCAGCAGGCGGAACACGGTCTGCAGTTCGTGGTAGCCGTCGGCCCGGCGGCCGGTAATGTGCAGGAACAGGTTCAGCTTGGCCGGGGCCGGCCACCAGGACCAGCCCGCGTCGTCGACTGTCCCGCTCATGGCGTGCCCTGCCTCCACTCGTCCACCAGCAGGCGCACCTTGGCGTCACCGTTGCTGGCCTCGATCCGGCGCGGCAGCGCCGGCCGTCCGGCGTCGGCCGGGTACCAGTCCAGGTACTGTACCTGCCAGCCCATCTGCTGCATGCGGCGCGGCCGGCCTTCACCGTCGCGTTCGACCGTCTCGGGGCCGGCGGCGTCGCCGGCCACCAGGCCACGGATCCACTCCGGCAACTGGTTGACCGGAATGTCCCAGCCGGTCGCTTCCAGCAACAGCTGCTGGGCGTCCTCGCCGTCGCGCGGACCGCCTGCCAGTCCTTCCAGGCGGCCAGCTTCGGAATGGGTGTCACCGGTCAGCTTCCAGCTCTGCCGGGTCACCGGCGCGCTCAACTCCACCACGTAGCGGCGGCCTTGCTGCTTCCAGTCGATGCGACCGCTGCCGCCGTCCTTGCCCTTGCTGACCGCGACCCGGCCCTGGAAGGCCCAGTCCGGCTGTGCATGAAGGGCGGCCACGCGCGCCGCTTCGGCCTGCGCCGCTTCGGCCGAGACCGTCTCGACCACCGCCGGTGGCGGGGTCTTCTGCGTGCCCACGCTGGTACAGGCGGTCACCGCCAGGGTCGCAGCCGCCAACAGCAGCGGCCGGATCAGGGAAACACTCATGGATTGAATTTCTCGCGGGCGCGCAGCAGCGCGCGGTTTTCAGGGTCGAGCTTGGCCGCTTCGTCGAAGAAGTGGCGGGCCTCGTCATGCTTGCCCAGCACCCACAGCACCTCGCCGACATGGGCGGCGATCTCCGGGTCCTTGGCCAGGGTCCAGGCCCGGCGCAGCTGCACCAGCGCTTCGTCCTTGCGGCCCAGGCGATACAGCACCCAGCCATAGCTGTCGACGATGGCGGCGTTGTCCGGCTCGGCGACGCGGGCGCGGTCGATCAGCTCCAGCGCCTCCTGCAGGCGCCCGGTACGGTCAGCCAGGGTGTAGCCCAAGGCATTCAGGGCCGGCACGTTTTCCGGGTCGGTCACCAGGATCTTGCGCAGGTCGGCCTCGGCGCGCGGAATATCGTCACGACGCTCCCAGGTGAGCGCGCGGGCGTACAGCAGGCCATTGTCATCCGGGTAGGCGGCCAGGCCGCGGGCCAGCGCATCCAGCTCGCCAGCACTGTCATCGCCGCGCTGGCGCAGCTCGGCCTCCAGCAGATACGCGTCACGGCGCACATCATCATCGACCACCGCGTCGGACTGGATCGCGTGCACCTCATCCAGTGCCTGCGGCAGCCGTCCGGCCAGGGCCTGGGCGTTGGCCGCACGCAGGCGCGCCTCGCTCAGCTCATCACCGCCGGGCACACTGTGGTACCACTGCACCGCCTCGGGATAGCGCTTCAGGTATTCGGCGATCTTGCCCAGCAACAGGCGCTGCGCGGGGTCCGGCTTGGCCGCCTGCCGCGACAGTTCGTTGTAGAGGTTGGACAGCGCCGCCTTGTCGCCCTGCTTGGCCAACAGTGAAGCGCGCATGCCCCAGGTCTGCACATCCTGCGGGCCGAATGCCAGTACGCGCTCGGCCGCAGCCGGTTGCCCCAGGCTGTCGTAGGCGATGGCCACCGCATTGCGCAGCTCGGGGTCCTGCCGTGTCTTCAGCTCGACGTCGTGCAGCAGCGACAAGGCCTTGTCGGTCTCGCCGGCCTGCTGCAGCTGGCTGGCACGCAGCAACGCTACGCGCGGTTCTTCGGGGAAGCGCCTGACCACTTCATCGATCATGCGCCGCGCCAGGTCGGGCTTGTCCATGCGCAGGGCGAGGCGGCCGAACTCCTGCCAGGCCTCGATCTTCGGCGGAATCGCATTGGCATCGACCAGCTCGCCGAGCACCTGCGCCGGCACCGCCGGGTCGCGGCCACCGCCGATCAGCGCGGCCAGGGCGAACTTCCAGCCGCGCTCGTCGGGGTCGGCCAGCAGCGCCTGCAATTCAGTGCGGGCGGCCTTCACATCGCCCTGGCGCATGGCCAGCGCACCGGCGGCGCTGCGCATGGTCAACGAACGCGGGGCGCGCTGCTGCCACAGGGCCAGGCCCTTGGCGGCGCTGGCGTCATCGTTGGCAAGCATGGAGATACGGGTCGCGCGCTCGGCCAGGCCGGCATCGCCGTCGGTCTGCTGCGCGGCCTGCAGGTACCAGCGCGCGGCCTCCGCCAGCTTGCCGGCCTGCAGGGCGAACTCACCGGCCATCACCGGCTCCAGCGCCAGTTCCTCGGTGGCCGCGGCCCGCACGGGGGCCCTGGCCGGCACCGCCGCCAGGGCCTGGGCGCAGGCCAGGGACAGCAGCAGAACACTGGGGATGCGAATCAATGCGGGCATCGTCGGCATCGGGGCCTTAAAATGTCGTCCAATGGCCAGCAGCTTATCGCAAGCAACTGAACAATGACCCTGTGGGTGCTCGGACTGAATCACCAGACCGCACCGGTGGAGCTGCGCGAGCGCGCGGCCTTCGCCGGTGAGGCGTTGCCGCGTGCGCTGGGCTCGCTGCGCGATACCCCGCAGATCGCCGAGGCGGTCCTGCTGTCCACCTGCAACCGCACCGAGCTGTACGCCGTGGCCGAGTCGGCACAGGCGCTGGACCAGTGGCTGCGCAGCCAGGCCGGCGACCTGCAGGGCTATCTGTACCAGCATGCCGATGCCGAGGCTGTGCGCCACCTGTTCCGGGTCGCCACCGGGCTGGACTCGATGGTGCTGGGCGAACCGCAGATCCTCGGCCAGGTGAAGGACGCCTGGTCGACCGCGCGCGACCATGGCCTGCTCGGCCAGCGCCTGGACCGCCTGTTCCAGCAGACCTTCTCGGTGGCCAAGCGGGCGCGCACCGATACCCAGGTCGGTGCCAACCCGGTATCGGTGGCGTCGGCCGCGGTGCGCCTGGCGCAGAACGCGTTCGCCCGGCTGGACGACTCCACCGTGCTGCTGGTCGGGGCCGGCGAGACCATCGAGCTGGCTGCACGGCACCTGAGCGAAGGCAAGGTGCGGCGGCTGCTGATCGCCAACCGCACCCTGGCCCACGCGCAGGAACTGGCCAGCCGCCATGGCGGCGTGGCCCTGCCGCTGACCGAACTGGACCGCCACCTGGGCGAGGCCGACGTGGTGTTCTCGGCCACCGCCGCGCGCGAGCCGGTGATCCATCGCGAGATGGTCGCCAAGGCCCTGCGTGCACGCCGGCACAAGCCGATGCTGCTGTTCGACCTGGCCGTTCCGCGCGACATCGAAGCCGAGGTCGGCACGCTCAATGATGCCTTCCTCTACACCGTCGATGACCTGGAACGCGCGGTGGAAGACAACCGCCGTGGCCGCCGCGAGGCCGCCGCCGAAGCCGAGGCGATCATCGACCTGCAGGTATCGCGTTACGTCGAGACCCAGCAGGCCAGTGCCCATCAGGCGCCTTTGCGGCAGCTGCGTGCGTTCGGCGAGGCCACCCGCGCCGAGTTGCTGGAGCGCGCACGCCAGCAGCTGGCCAACGGCAAGCCCGCCGACGAAGTGCTGGAGCTGCTGGCCCACGGCCTGACCAATCGCCTGCTGCATCCGCCGACCGCCGCACTGCGCGCCGCCGCGCTGAGTGGCGATGCCGACCTGACCCGCGCCGCCGAGCGCCTGTTCCCGGCCACGCCGGGCTACCGCCACCCACCCGTGAGATCCGATGACGCCGACCCTGCGCCGTAAGCTGGAAGCGCTGGCCGAGCGCCGCGAAGAACTGGAACGCCTGCTCGCCGAACCCGATGTGGTCGCCGACAACACCCGTTTCCGCGACCTTTCGCGCGAATTCGCCCAACTGGAGCCGGTCGCTGCCGCGCTCGCCGATGAAGCCCGTGCCAAGGCCGACCTGGCCGCCGCCGAAGGCATGCGCGCCGACCCCGTCCTGCGCGAGCTGGCCGACGAGGAAATCGCCGCCGCCCAGGCGCGCCTGCAGGAGCTGGAACAGGAACTGGCCCTGTTGCTGGTGCCGCGCGATCCGCGCGACGAAGGCAACCTGTTCCTTGAAGTACGCGCCGGCACCGGCGGCGACGAAGCCGCGATCTTCGCCGGCGACCTGTTCCGCATGTACGCCCGCTATGCCGAACGCCAGGGCTGGAAGGTCGAGATCGAATCGGACAACCCCGGCGAGCATGGCGGCTACAAGGAAGTGGTGGCACGTGTGGTCGGCCGGGGTGCGTTCTCGCGCCTGAAGTTCGAATCGGGCACGCACCGCGTGCAGCGCGTGCCGGCCACCGAATCGCAGGGCCGCATCCATACCTCGGCCGCCACCGTGGCGATCATTCCCGAGGCCGACGAAGTCGATGACATCGTCATCAATCCGGCCGACCTGAAGGTGGATACGTTTCGCTCGTCCGGCGCCGGTGGCCAGCACGTCAACAAGACCGAGTCCGCGATCCGCATCACCCACGTGCCGACCGGCGTGGTGGTGGAGTGCCAGACCGAGCGCAGCCAGCACGCCAACCGCGACAAGGCGATGAAGCGCCTGAAGGCGCAGCTGCTCGATGCCGAGCGCCAGCGCCAGGACGCGGCACAGGCCGAGTCGCGGCGCCTGCAGGTCGGCAGCGGCGATCGCAGCCAGCGCATCCGCACCTACAACTTCCCGCAGGGCCGGATCACCGACCACCGCGTGGAAGGCCTGACGTTGTACGACCTGCCCAACATCCTGGCCGGTGACCTCGACCCGCTGCTGCAGCGGCTCAGCCACGAACACCAGGTCGACGCCCTGGCCCAGCTGTCGGCGGGCTGAGCACGATGACTGCCTGGCAGCAGCGGCAGCACCTGCAGCAGGCGATCGCACGCCAGCCCGGCGACTTCGTCGCCTGGGTGATGCTGGCCGACCTGGAACTGGAAGCCGGCGACATCGCTGCCGGCGAGCAGGCCGCACGACACGCCCTGCAACTGCGCCCGAACCACCCCGAAGCGCTGGCGCGGCTGGGCCGCGTGGCGTGGATGGCCGGCGCGCACGCCGACGCGGCGAAGCTGCTCGGCCAGGCCTCGGCATTGGCCCCGCAGCACCCGGGCATCGCGCTGTGGCTGGGCCATGCGCTGGAAGATGCCGATGATGCCGAAGGCGCGGCAGCGGCCTATCGGCGCGCGCACGCGCTGATGCCGGGCGAACCCTACATCGCCGCGCAGCGCCTGGCCTGGCAGCGCCGCCTGTGCGACTGGCAGGATGTGGACACGTTGGCTGCGCAGGTGCGCAACGCGCTGGCCTCCGGCCAGGGTGCGGTGGAGCCCTTTGCCTTCCTCAGCGAAGACGCCAGCGCTGCCGAGCAGTTGGCCTGTGCGCGCGCACGCGCGGCGGTCGTTGCGTCGGCGGTGCGCCCCCTTCCTGCAGTGAAGGTTCGCGAGCACGGCGCGTTGCGCGTCGGCTTCCTCTCCAATGGCTTCGGCGCGCATCCCACCGGGCTGCTGACCGTGGCCCTGCTCGAACACCTGCGCCATGACCCGGCGCTGCAGCTGCACCTGTTCGCGCTGAACCGCGCCGATGGCAGCCGCATCCGCGAACGCCTGCAGGCTGCGGCCCGCCTGCATGACGTGGCCGCACTGCGGCATGCCGACATCGCGGCCCGCATCCGTGCACAGGGCATCGACCTGCTGTTCGACCTGCGCGGCTGGGGGGGCGGCGGCACGCCCGAAGTGCTGGCCATGCGCCCGGCCCCGTTGCAGCTGAACTGGCTGGCCTACCCCGGCACATCGGGTGCGCGCTGGCTGGATGCCGTGGTCGCCGACGAATTCGTGCTGCCGGCATCGCTGGAACCTCACTTCAGCGAACGCGTCCTGCGCCTGCCACGTGCCTTCCAGCCCTCGGACAACACCCGCGTACTGGAGCCGGCACCGTCCCGCGCGGAGTGCGGCCTGCCCGAACACGGCGTGGTGTTCTGCTGCTTCAACAACAGCTACAAGCTCAACCCGCGCAGCATGGGCCGCGCCTTCGCAGTGCTGCAGGCCGTGCCCGGCAGCGTGCTGTGGCTGCTGTCCGGGCCCGGCAAGGCCGATGCGCGCCTGCGTGCGGCCGCGCAGGCCGCCGGCCTGGATCCGGCGCGGCTGGTGTTCATGGCCAAGCTGCCGCATCCGCAGTACCTGGCCCGCTATCACCTGGCCGACCTGTTCCTCGACACCCATCCGTACAACGCGCACACCACCGCCTCCGATGCGCTGTGGGCCGGCTGCCCGGTGCTGACCTGCCCGGGCGATACCTTCGCCGCGCGCGTGGCCGGCAGCCTCAACCATCATCTGGGTCTTTCGCGGATGAACGTTGCCGACGATGCGGCGTTCATCGCCACCGCCAGCGCGCTGGGCAACGACCCGGTGGCGCTGGCAGCGTTGCGTGCCGAACTGGCGCAGGCACGCGAAGACAGTGGTGTGTTCGACATGGCCGGTTTTGCCCATGACCTTTCCGCCCTGCTGCAGACGCTGGCGGGCGAGCAGGGCTGGCAGGGCGTCGACACCCCCTGAGCAACCCCTGCGTTACGCTCCGGCTTGCTCCCCGCGTGGTGTGACGATGGCCAAGCTCAAGCGCAAGGACTACGACGAACTGCTGCTGCCGCTGCAGCTGGAACTGACCGCAATGGCGCGCTGGGTGCAGTACAGCGGGCAACGCCTGCTGGTGCTGTTCGAAGGCCGCGATACAGCTGGCAAGGGCGGCGCGATCCAGGCCATCAGCCAGCATCTCAACCCGCGCCAATGCCGGGTGGTGGCGCTGCCCAAGCCCACCGACCGTGAAGCCACGCAGTGGTACTTCCAGCGTTACGCCGCGCATCTTCCCGCCGCCGGCGAGATCGTGCTGATGGACCGCAGCTGGTACAACCGTGCCGGTGTTGAACGGGTGATGGGTTATTGCAGCGAAACCGAATACCAGCAGTTCCTGCGCCAGGCGCCGGTGTTCGAACAGCTGCTGGTGGACGACGGCATCCTGCTGTTCAAGTACTGGTTGTGCGTGGACCAGGAGCAACAGGAAAAGCGCTTCGCCGAACGCCATCTCGATCCGCTGAAGGGCTGGAAGCTCTCACCGGTCGACCTGAAATCGCGCAGCAAGTACAGCGCGTACACCGAGGCACGCGAGGCGATGCTGCGCGCGACGCATCGCGAGGCGGCGCCGTGGACGCTGGTGGACTTCAACGACCAGCGGCTGGGGCGGCTGACGCTGGTGCGCAACCTGCTGGACCGGTTGCCGGACACGCGGGTGGACGCACCGTTGCCGGAGCTGCCGAAGCTGAAGGGCAAGCTGCATCGCGAGCACTACGATGTGCTGAAGCCGATCGAGGATTTCCCGGTCGAGGGATAGGGTTGGTCGGCAGGGCTTGCGGCCCTGCACCTGCCGAAGCCAGAGCAACGGCAACAGCAACAGCAACGGCGGGCTTCCTGAGGGATGGCGGGGCGGGTCCGGGTGCGGGGGGCGCTGCAAGTACGTCCATGTAAGCTCGGTCGCCGCATCCATGCGGCTCACGCCCCCGCACCCGGACCCACCCCGCCTTCGACAGATTTCCGCGATCTGTCGTTGATCCACACCATGCGTGGATGCTCTTCGAATTCAATTCGAAATATTCGATTTGTCTGGAGAATCATCCACGCATGGCGTGGATCTACCAGACATGAGGAATCTGTCAGAGGTGGGGCGGTGTCGGAGTGCGGGGTGTCAGCCGCATGGATGCGGCTGCCAAGCCTACATGGACGTACTTGCGGCGTCCCCGCACTCCGACACCGCCCCGCCATCCCACGGATAGCCCGCTGTTGCTGTTGCTTCGGCTGTTGCTGTTGCTGCCGGCCAGCGGCCGGCACTACCGCGGGTGCAGGGCCGCAGGCCCTGCCGACAAACCCACTACTTGGCAGCCGCGATCTGCTTCTCGATGTCGGCGGCGGTCACCGGGCCAAGGAACGTGTGCGCCAGCTTGCCCTGCGGGTCCAGCAGATGCGTCAGCGGCAGGCCACGCGGCGTGGCGAAGTCGGCCGGCGGATCGAACGGGTCCACGATCACGATCGGATAGGTCACCGGATGCTTGGCCAGGAACGACTGCATCTCCGGCACTTCGATGTCCTCGTAAGCCAAGCCGACCACTTCGATGTTGCTACGCATCGCATGCAGGGCCGACAGCTCGGGCATTTCCTTGCGGCACGGCGCGCACCAAGTGGCCCAGAAGTTCACCACCACCCACTTGCCGCGATGCGCGGCCAGGTCGTAGTCGCTGCCATCCACCGCCTTCATCTTCAGCGTCGGGAACTCGGCGGTGGTGCGCTCGGCCGGGGTTTCCTCGACCGGTGCCGGCGTGCTCGGCGTCGGTGCCTGCGCCGGTGGCTGGCTGCTGGCCGGTGCCGGCTCCTGGGCCGGTTTGCAGGCCGCCAGGGCCAGCAGCAGGGTCAACGGGAGCAGCAGCGGCAACGACGTCTTGCGGGTCATGGGGTGTCTCCAGAGTCGGTATAGATATCACTGACCTTGCGCTTCAGGCGTTCGCGCAGGGGCAGTCGCAGGTCATCCAGCGCCGCCAAGGCGGCACGGCCCAGGCTGTCGTCGCGGTACGGGAGGTGCTGCTCGGCTACCGGGATGCGCAGCTGGGTGCATTCGTACAGATCGGCCAGGCTGACCTGGTCCAGGTCGCGTGACAGCAGCCACTCGCCGCGCTCATCGCGGCGCAGCAGGTCGATCTCCTGCAGGTTGCAGATCAGGTCCTGCAGCAGTGAATCGGTCAGCATCGGCTCCAGCCGCAGGATATCGTCATCGGCCAGGCCTTTGCCCTTGGCCCGTGCATGCTGGAAGCGGCCAAGCAGGCGCAGCAGCCCATAGAACTCGTACCCCTGCGGCAGGCGCAGCTCGACCGGCTGGTAGCGGAAGGCGGCCATCGAGGAGGCCAGCGACGCACCCAGCAGCACCGCCACCCAGCACAGGTAGATCCACAGCAGCAGGATCGGCACGAAGGCGACCGTGCCATACAGCTTCTGATAGGACTGGAAGCTGCCCAGATACGCGCCGATGCCCCACTTCACCAGTTCAAGGATGACCGCCGCCAGGATCGCGCCGGGCACGGCATGCCGCCATTTCACCGTGTGGTGCGGTACCACGCGGAACATCAGCGTGATGCAGACGAACTCGATCAGGATCGGTGCCAGCCGCAGCGCCAGTTCGGCCAACCAACGGCCCTCCTGGGTACCGAACAACGGCATCGCGAACACCCTCGCCGATACTGCCAGCGATGCGGCGGCAAGCATCGCGCCCAGGGTCAGCACGGTCCAGTAGACCAGGAAGCGGGTCAGCTTGGGCCGGCTCGAGCCGACCCGCCAGATCTGGTTGAAGGTCTCTTCCACGCTGTTGAGCGTGATCAGCAGTGAGGCGACCAGTGCGATGAAGCCGGCGGCCGTCAGCTGGCCGGCACTGGCCGAAAACTGCCGCAGGTAACCCTCGGCCGCGCGCGCCGCGGAGGGCACGAAGTTGGAGAACACGTAGTCGCTGAGCTGATCGCTCCAGCGGTCGAAAACGGGAAAGGCCGAGAGCACGCCGAATACCACGATGGCCAGCGGCACCAGCGCGAACACCGTGGTGTACGCCAGCGCCGCCGCTGCCTGGAACAGGCGGTCGTCGAGGAAGCGATGCCACAGGAAGCGGCCGAAACTGATGGCCCGTGCGCGATCCCGCGCGCGCTCCATCCACAGGTTGAGCGTATCCAAAGGTTCCATCGGTGGAAGGGTACCCGATGCGGAATGCTCGCAGGATAGCCATACTGGTGGCCACACGACGAGGAGAAGCGGGCACGATGGGCGAGATTCTGGTGCTGTATTACAGCCGGGGCGGTTCGGTGGCACGGCTGGCGCGCCAGATCGCGCGGGGCATCGGCGAAGTGCCGGGCATGACCGCGCGCCTGCGCACGGTGCCGCCGGTGGCCGCAGTGACCCAGACCGCGCAGCCGCCGGTACCCGAAGATGGCGCCCCCTATGTAAGCGTGCAGGACCTGGTCGAATGCCAGGGCCTGCTGCTCGGCAGCCCGACCCGCTTCGGCAACATGGCCGCGCCGGTGAAGCATTTCCTGGATGGGCTGGGCGCCGAATGGGTCAATGGCACCCTGTCCGGCAAGCCGGCTGGCGTGTTCACGTCCACCGCATCCATGCATGGCGGCCAGGAATCGACCCTGCTGTCGATGCAGGTGCCGCTGCTGCACCATGGCTGCGTGATCGTCGGCATCCCGTTCACCGAACCGGCGCTGAGCCATACCACCAGTGGCGGCACACCCTATGGCGCCAGCCACGTAGCCGGTGCCGCCGACGACCCGCAGCCGACCGACGACGAAGCCGTGCTGGCGCGCGCGCTGGGGCGCCGGGTGGCCGGCATCGCGCAGCGGTTGGCCCGATGAGCGCCGCGCCGCGCACGGTCCTGCTGCTGGCCCTGATGGGGCTGGCCGCGCTGTTCGCGGGCTGGTTCATCAATGACAAGCACTGGCTGGCGACCCAGCTGGTGTTCACCGCGCCGCCGCTGGCGCTGGCCATCGCCGTGCGCCTGGGCTGGCGCAAGGCCGGATTCTGGGCCTCGGTACTGGCGCTGGGCTGGTTCAGCCACGGCGTGATGAGCGCCTGGAGCCACCCGGAAACGCGCTGGCTGGCGCTGATCGAGATCGCGCTGGCCCTCCTGGTGATCTTCAGCGCCAGCCTGCCCGGCCTGCGCGCCCGCTTCGGCAAGCAACGCTGACGCTGCGCCCGCTGGGTCGTATCATCTGCATTCCTGGCCCCGCGCCGCAGTACCTGTCCTGGTTTCGCGCATGCACATGATGGAAGAGCTCCTGGTCGTCACCACCGGTGGCACGATCGACAAGATCTACTTCGACGACAAGTCGGACTACCAGATCGGCGATCCGCAGATCGGCATGATCCTGCGCGAGCTGGGCGTGACGTTCCGCTTCAACGTGATTCCGATCCTGCGCAAGGATTCGCTGCACATCAACGATGAGGACCGCGAACTGATCCGCGCCACCATCGCCGCGCAGCCGACCCGGCACGTCCTGGTGACCCACGGCACCGACTCGATGGTGCACACCGGCAAGGTGCTGGCGACAATCCCCGACAAGACCATCGTGATGACCGGCGCACTGAGCCCGGCACGCTTCCGCGGCTCGGATGCCGAGTTCAACATCGGCTGTGCGATCGGTGCGGTGCAGTCGCTGCCGAGCGGCGTGTACATCGCGATGAACGGGCGGATCTTCGACCCGCAGCACGTGCGCAAGAACGTGGCTGCGAACCGCTTCGAGTCGGTCTGAGGAACCGCGTGCCGACCAAGGTCGGCACCTGCCAGAGCACTGTCCTTGTAGTGCCGGGCCATGCTCGGCAACCGCGTGCCAGCGTGGCACAACGGTCGGCAGCCGGAGCAGCCGAGCATGGACTCGGCTCTGCAGAAGCGAAAACGCCCCGGCCGAAGCCAGGGCGTGCCCTTGGAGAGGGACTTGGGCTCAGTACTGGGCGTTGAGGGTCACGCCCGAGAAGGTGCTGTAGGCCTTCACCCGCACATACCATGTGCCGGCGGCAGGGCTGTTGATGGTGCAGGTCTCGCTGTTGCCACTCAGGTACGGACGGCAGGTGTAGCTGGTATCGGTCGGGGCACTGCCCTGGCGCACGTACAGGTCGGCATCGCCGCTGCCGCCACTGATCGTCACGCGCAGCTGGCTGCTACCGGCCGGAACGGCGACGGTGTAGTTCAGCTCGGCACCGGTTGCGGCGCCCAGGCCGGTCACCGGCACGTTGTTCTGCAGCACGTTGCCACCCGGGTTCGGGTTGCCACCGCCGTTGATCGCCGCAGCCACGGCCGCGTTGGCGTCGACGATGCCGGCGCCGCAGCCACCCGAGCAGGCGCCCGGCAGCGGGCGTGCAGTGCTCTTGATGATGCTTTCGACCTGCGCCGGGCTCAGCGGGCTTGGCGCGACCGACTGCATCAGCGCAACCACGCCGGCCACGTGCGGCGCCGCCATCGAGGTGCCGTTGTACGACGCGTAGCTGGCGCTGCCAGGCGTGGTGGTGCCGGTGTTGAGGGTGGACAGGATGCTCTGGCCCGGTGCTGAGATGTCGATGCCGGTGCCGTAGTTGGAGAAGCTGGCACGCGCACCGGCCGAGGTTGTGGCCGCCACGGCAATCACGTTCGGGCAGTTGGCCGGCACCGACGAGGACACGTTGGTGTTGCTGTTGCCGGCGGCGACCACCACGGTGGTGCCACGGCTGACCGCGCCGTTGATGGCGTTCTGGTAGGTGGTGGAGCAGCTGCCGCCACCACCCAGCGACATGTTGATGACTTCGGCCGGATTGGCGTTGGCCGGCACGCCACTGACGGTGCCGCCAGAGGCCCACACGATCGCGTCGGCGATGTCGGAGGTGTAACCGCCGCACTTGCCCAGCACGCGCACCGGGACGACCTTGGCATTGAACGCAGTACCGGCCACGCCGGTGCTGTTGTTGGTCACCGCCGCCACAGTGCCGGCGACGTGGGTACCGTGCCAGCTGGAGTTGGAGGCCGGGATGCCCGAGCCGCACTCGTTGGCGCCGTACCAGTCGCCCTCGTCATTCGGGTTGTTGTCGCGGCCACCGCCATCGCGCGCCATCGCGGCATCGCTGATGAAGTCATAGCCAGGCAGGATGTTGGCGTTGAGATCGGGATGGTTGGTGATGCCGGTATCGATCACGGCCACCACCACGCCGGTGCCGGTAGCCTTGTCCCAGGCCGGCTGCACGTTGATCGACGCGTTGGAGGTACCGAAGCCCCACTGCTCGCTGAAGCGGGTGTCATTCGGGGTCAGCGTCGCACGCATGATCTGGTCGACTTCGACGTATTCCACGTTCGGGTCGGCGGCGAGCTTGCGCATCAGCAGCTCGGATTCGGCCTGGTCAAGCGGCCGATCGGTCCTGACCAGGGTCGGGCCAACGGCCAGCTTGCGGACCTCCTGCAGGCCCAGCGCGCGGCCCTGGCTGCTGGCCAGGCCGGCGGCGGCACTCTTCAGCGAAGAGGCCAGTGCGGTGGTGTTGGCCACTGGCGCACTACCGTCGCGGTACTTCACGATGAAGCGCTGGTGCGTCGGCGCGGACTGCAGGCCGCTGAGCTGGACGTCACCGGCCAGCGCAGGCGTGGCCAGCAGCAGCGATGACAGAACGGACGCACCAAGGACCACCCACACTCGACGCACACGCGGTTGCGTTACCTGGGACATCGTATTTCCCTTTCTTGTGGTGTGAATGCCGGAATCGGCAGAAGCACCGGCCCGAACCCTGGGCTGGCTTGCGTTGGCGAGGTTCGAAGTCCGGCGAGTCAGCGGATCCCCCTAACGATCCGCCGTGCAGATGACGCTAATGGCCGAAACCGGACACCACAAGATTTTCAGCGTCTTTTCAGCAAGATGAAATGTTCGTTCTGAGACTTTTCGGGTCGAGGGTTTGTGAAGGTGAAGGAACTTTCTCGTGTCCTGCACAGACCTGACTGGGTCGTCACGTGTCCTGGAATGACTTTGCCGACATCGGCGTCCACCGATCCGGGGTCAGATCCCTTTTCACGCGGAAAGGGATCTGACCCCTTGGCCCGAAACGCAGAAAGCCCGTCGCGGGGACGGGCTTTCCAGAAGCGCAGCCGGGCGCGGGCCCGGCTCTACGATTCGATGTGGGCGATCAGCCCAGCTTGACCAGCCAGTTGTGGCGGTCCGGCAGTCGGCCGTACTGGATATCGGTCAGTTCCTTGCGCAGCGACATGGTGACTTCGCCGGCCGGCGCGTTGATGTCGCCCACCGAGAAGCCCTCGCCCTTCAGCTGGCCGATCGGGGTGACCACCGCGGCGGTGCCACAGGCAAACACTTCGCTGATCGCACCGGAGGCGACGCCGTCCTTCCACTCGTCGATGCTGACCTTGCGCTCTTCGACCTTCATGCCACGGTCGCGGGCCAGCTGCAGGATGCTCTCGCGGGTGATGCCCTCGAGGATGCTGCCCGACAGTTCCGGGGTGACCAGCGTGCCGTCCTTGTAGACCAGGAACACGTTCATGCCGCCCAGTTCTTCCAGGTACTTGCCTTCGACCGGATCGAGGAACAGCACCTGCGAGCAGCCCTGTGCCTGCGCCTTCTGCTGCGGGAGCAGCGAGGCGGCGTAGTTGCCACCGCACTTGGCAGCACCGGTGCCGCCCTTGGCCGCACGCGCGTACTCGGTGGACAGCCAGATCGACACCGGGGCAACGCCCTTGGCGAAGTACGGGCCGGCCGGGCTGGCGATGACGTAGTAGCCGGCCTTGTGCGCGCCGCGCACGCCGAGGAAGGCCTCGTCGCCGATCATGAACGGACGGAAATACAGGCTCGACTCATCGGCCGAAGGCACCCAGTCACTGTCGACGGCGATCAGCTGCTTCAGCGATTCGACGAAGATCTCCACCGGCAGTTCCGGCAACGCCAGGCGCTGCGCCGAACGCTGCAGGCGACGGCCGTTGGCATCCGGGCGGAAGGTCCAGATCGAACCGTCGGCGTGGCGGTAGGCCTTGATGCCTTCGAAGATTTCCTGGCCGTAATGCAGCACGGCGGCGGCCGGGTCCAGCTGCAGCGGGCCGTAGGCGCGCACATTGGCATTGTGCCAGCCGGCATCCTTGTCCCAGCGCACTTCCACCATGTGATCGGTGAAGTGCAGGCCGAAGCCCGGCTTCTCCAGGATCTTGGCGCGCTCTTCAGCGCTGCGCGGGTGGTCCGAACGGGTGACGGCGAAGCTGGGGATGGACTGGGACACCGGAGGATTCCTGTTCTGGTTGCGGGTAGTGCCGGGCCCGCGTCACTGCGGGCCCTGGGTCAAAGCATGCCGGTCTCTAGCCGGGCCGCCTCGGACATCATGTGCTGGTTCCACGGCGGGTCGAACACCAGGTCGACGTCGGCCTCGGCCACCGTCGGGATCATTTCAAGCTTGCTGCGCACGTCGTCGACCAGGATCTCGCCCATGCCGCAGCCCGGGGCGGTCAGGGTCATCTTCACGTCGATCTCGCGCTTGCCCTCATCCAGGTGCTTGATCTCGACTTCATAGACCAGGCCCAGTTCCACGATGTTGACCGGAATTTCCGGATCGAAGCAGGTGCGCAGCTGCTGCCACACCAGCTGCTCCACCTGTTCATCGGTGGCGTCGGCCGGCAGCTCGAGCGGCGCCGGTGCCTCCTTGCCGATGGCATCGCCGTCCTTGCCGGCGATGCGGAACAGGTTGCCCTCGACGAACACCGAATAACTGCCGCCCAGCGCCTGGGTGATGTACCCATAGCTGCCGGCAGGCAGGGTCACGGTATCGCCCTGCGGGACCATCACGGCCTCGCAATCGCGTTCGAAGTGGACAGGTTCGCTGCTACGGGAATACATGGGGACCGATATGGGGCCGTGGCCGAGGCCACGCAAGACGGCATTCTAGCCCAGCCGCCCCCGCACCGCCGGTGCACTGCGGCAAACCACAGTATCCTGTGGGTGATCTTCTGGGAGCTTCGATGTCCTCCAATGCCGCGCGTGCCAGGACCGTGACCTGGCTCTGGCCCCTCATGCTGCTGCTGGGCCTGTTTGTCGCTCCCCTCGCCTGGATGGTCCTGGCGCTGATGACCGGCCGGCAGGTCGGCTGGATGGCGGTGCTGGCCGCCCTGGAACTGGTGTTCATGCTGCGCCTGGGCACGCTGGGCCCAGGCCGGCTGCGCGTCGCCCTGGTCGTGCTCGGCACCCTGCTGGTGGCCGCCGTGGCCAACTGGGCCATCGCCAGCGCCTGGATGGGCGGCTCGATCGGCCTGGACCTGTGGGATGCCACCACGCGGATGGGCCCGCACCTGGCCTGGACCCTGATCAGCCTGGCCAATGGCGCGGTGGAATGGCTGTGGCTGGCCGTGGCCGTGGCCGTAGGTGCCTGGCTGGCGCGCTGAGCGCGTAGAGATCCGTGGATTCGGTAGTGCCGGCCGCTGGCCGGCAAAGGGGTCAGAGCCCTTTCCTGCGGAAAGGGATCCGACCCCGGTCCTCAACTCAATGCCCGCCGTCGAGCGCCTTCAGCTCGCTCACCAGCGAGGCCGCCGCTTCGGCGCCGTCGCCATAGAGCATGCGGGTGTTGTCGGCGTAGAACAGCGCATTCTCGATGCCGGCAAAACCGGTGCCCTTGCCACGCTTGATCACCACCACGTTGCGCGCGTTGACCACGTCCAGCACCGGCATGCCGTAGATCGGGCTGGCCGGGTCGGTCCGCGCCACCGGATTGACCACGTCGTTGGCACCGATCACCAGCACCACATCGGTATTGGCGAATTCGGGGTTGATGTCGTCCATGTCGGCGATCAGGTCGTAGGGCACGCCGGCCTCGGCCAGCAGCACGTTCATGTGCCCGGGCATGCGCCCGGCCACCGGGTGGATCGCGAACTTCACTTTCACGCCGCGCTGGCCCAGCCGCTGCGCCAGTTCCCAGATCTTGTGCTGGGCCTGTGCCACCGCCATGCCGTAGCCGGGCACGATCACCACGCGCTCGGCAAAGGCCATCATCGCCGCGACGTCCGACGCTTCGATGGGCTTCTGCGCGCCGGTGATCGCCTGTGCCTCGCCTCCGGCACCGCCGCCGAAGTTGGAGAACAGCACGTTGCGGATCGGCCGGTTCATCGCCTTGGCCATCAACCGGGTCAGCAGAATGCCGGCCGCGCCGACCATCATGCCGGCGATGATCAGCGCCTCATTGCCGAGCACATAACCTTCGAAGGACACCGCCAGGCCGGTGAATGCGTTGTACAGCGAGATCACCACCGGCATGTCGGCGCCACCGATCGGCAACGTCATCAGCACGCCCAGTGCCAGCGCCAGCACGAAGAAGGCGACGATTGCCGAGGTGTTGAGCGTGCTGGCCGCGATGATCGCCAGCACCGCCACCGCCAGTGCCACCATCAGGTTCATCACCTGCTGGCCGGGCCAGGTCACGCGCTTGTCCAGGCGTCCGTCCAGTTTGGCCCAGGCGATCACCGAACCGGACAGCGAGACCGCACCGATCGCCGCGCCGACCACCGCCAGCAGCAGCACCATGCCCGACGGCTGGCGCGCGGCCAGGTCGGCCAGCGCCTGCTCGCTCCAATGGCGGGTATCGCGGTTGGCAAGGAAGGCATAGCGCAGCAGCTCCACCGCACCGATCGCCGCGGCCGAACCACCGCCCATGCCGTTGTACAACGCCACCATCTGCGGCATGTCGGTGATGGCCACCTTGCCGGCCGACCACCAGGCCAGGCCCGCGCCCAGCAGCAGTGCCACCAGGATCAGCGGCACGTTGTGCAGTTCAGGCAGGAAGAAGGTCGCCACCGTGGCCAGCAGCATGCCCAGCCCGGCCCAGCGGATGCCGCTGCGCGCGGTCAGCGGCGAAGCCATGCGCTGCAGACCCAGCAGGAACAGCGTGGCGGCGACGAGGTAGCTGGCCTTGACCAGCCAGTCGAGCAGTTCGACGGTGCTGATGTTCAAGCCTGAGGCTCCTTCGGTTCGTCCCTGCCGCCCTTGGGCGCGCTCGGCTTGAACATCTCCAGCATGCGCGCGGTGACCACGTAGCCACCGGCGGCGTTGCCGGCGCCGAGCACCACGGCAAGGAAGCCCAGCGCCTTCTCCAGCGGCGTCTGCGCGTGCCCCAGCACCACCATCGCGCCGATCAGCACGATGCCGTGGATGAAGTTGGAACCCGACATCAGCGGGGTATGCAGGATCACCGGCACCCGCGAAATGATCACGTGGCCGGCGATGGCCGCCAGCATGAAGATGTACAGCGCTACGAACCCGTCACTCACTGGCAACGCTCCCGCTCTGTCTTCGTCGGCCCATCATAACCACGGGCTGAACCCGGCGCGCACCCGGCGTCAACCGCGGTGACGCTCACGCGTTGTCGATGGTGACCCCGAGCGAGGAACCGTACCCTGTGCTGGTGAGCAGCCCCGTCCCCCCGAGCGCCGACACCGATGCCCTGCCAGCATCGCTGGAGGCGTTCCTGGCCAGCGTCGGCCCGCGCGCGTTCCGTTTCGCCGAGGCCGGCCTGCGCCAGCGCGAAGACGCCATGGACGCGGTGCAGGACGCGCTGATGCGCATGCTGGACTACGCCGACAAGCCGGCGGCCGAATGGGCGCCCCTGTTCTGGAGCATCCTGCGCCGCCGCGTGATCGACCTGCAGCGCCGGCGCCGTTTCCGCCTGCCGTTCTGGCGCGACAACCAGGACGCCGACGGAGGCGGGATCGACTGGGCCGACACCGGCCCGGACCCGGCGCAGGCGCACGAACAGCGCCAGCAGTACCAGCAACTGGTGCAGGCCCTGCGTACCCTGCCCGCACGCCAGCGCGAGGCCTTCACCCTGCGGGTGCTGCAGGACCTGGACGGAGCCACCACTGCCCGCGCCATGGGCTGCAGCGAAGGCGCGGTAAAAACCCATCTGGCACGCGCCCGCCAGGCGCTGCAGGACTACCTGGAGACCCACCCGTGAACCGCTCCCTGCCCTCCGATGACATGCTGCGCAACCTGCACGCGCAGTCGCTGCAGGCGCTGTCGCCGGCCACGCTGGCACAGTTGCGCCAGGCCCGCCACGGCGCCAGCGCAGCCCGTCACGGGCGCTGGCGCTGGTGGCTGGCCAGCGCCTGTTCTCTGGTGGTGGCGCTGGGGATCGGCCTGCAGTTCAGCGGCCACAGCCCCCTGTCGCCCGCCGTGCCGGCACCGGTGCTGGCCTCGATGGAAGACAACAGCGTGCTGTACGACGAAAATCCCGATCTGTACCTGTGGCTGGGCGATACCGACCTGGCGATGGAGTGAACCATGTCCCGACTGCATACCCTGCCGCTGCTGTTGACCCTGTTGCTGCTGCCGGCCTTCCCGGTATTGGCGCAGAACGCCGCGCCCGCGCCTGCCACACGCCCCGCGCCAGCCCCACCACTGCCGGCCTGGGAACAGTTGAGTGAAGCGCAGCGGGAATCCCTGCTGGCGCCGCTGCGCGACCGCTGGAACAGCGCCGATGCCGGCCAGCGCCAGCGGATGCTCTCGCATGGCCAGCGCTGGCAATCGATGAGCCCGGAAGAACGCGACAAGGCCCGCCGCGGCCTGCGCCGCTTCGAGCACATGAGCCCGGAACAGCGCGAGCAGGCACGCGCCCTGTTCGGGCAGATGCGGGATCTGCCGCCCGCGCAGCGCGACGCACTGCGCGAGCGCTGGTCGCAGATGACGCCGGAGCAACGCAAGGACTGGGTGCGGGAGAACCCGCCGCCGGCGAAGCCACGGTAAGCCTTCGGGATACCAGGGTCAGATCCCTTTGCCAGAGGCAAAGGGATCTGACCCCGTATCACTCACGCCTGCCAGCGCGTCTTCGCCAGCAGTTCGTCGTCCCAATCGAAACCGAGCTGCCCGTCGCGCACGAACAGCGCAACGAAGTTGAGCAGGTTCCGTGCATACATCTCGCTGGCCTGGGTCGCGCCGCGGCTGGCCAGGCCCAGCGGACCGTCGATGGTCACGCCCTGGTGTTCGATGCACTGCCCCGGCAGGGTCAGTGCGCAGTTGCCGCCACTTTCCGCCGCCAGATCAACAATGACGCTGCCGGTGGCCATGCCTTCCACCATCGCGGCGGTCACGATGGTCGGTGCCGGGCGGCCCGGTACCGCAGCCGTGCAGATCACCACGTCCACACTGCGCAGGTGGTCGGCCAGCCGACGCTGCTGCTCGGCGCGCTCGTCATCGGTCAGCGCCCGCGCATAGCCTCCCTCGCCCGCCGCGCTGACCCCGAGGTCGAGGAAGCGTGCGCCCAGTGACTGGATCTGCTCGCGGGTTTCCGGGCGCACGTCGAAGCCTTCCACCTGTGCACCGAGGCGGCGCGCGGTGGCGATGGCCTGCAGGCCCGCCACGCCGGCACCGATCACCAGCACCTTGGCCGGCCGCACGGTGCCGGCAGCAGTGGTCAGCATCGGGAAGAAGCGCGGCGCGCGTTCGGCGGCGATCAGCGCCGCCTTGTAGCCGGCCATGCCGGCCTGCGAACTGAGTACATCCATCGCCTGCGCACGGGTGGTGCGCGGCAGCTGCTGCAGCGGGAACAGCTGCAGGCGACCATCGGCCGCCAGCGCGGCCAGCGCCGGATCGCTGGCCGGGGCCAGCAGGCCGACCACGCTGGTGCCGGGCTTGAGCTGTTCCAGCACCGCCGCAGGGGGGGCCTGCACGCACAGCAGGATATCGATCTCGGCCCAGCGGCCCGCGTCGAAGACGCGTGCACCGGCATCGTCATAGGCGGCGTCGGTGAAACCAGCCGCCAAACCCGCGCCCGCCTCATACCAGACGGCAATGCCCAAGGCCCCGAGCCTGCGCGCGGTCTCCGGCGTCAGCGCCACGCGCCGTTCGCCCGGCGCGGTCTCCTTGATCCCCAGCAACGCCACGGCCATGCAGGTCCCCGCTGATCGGTGAGTTTCCCGATCCTAGCAGGCGGCACCCGCTCAGTGCAGCGTGGCGCTGCCCGGGTCGAGGCGATCGATCACGCCCTGCATGGCGCTGTCGAAGGCGCCATCATCAACATGGGCACGCAGGCGGCCCAGCCGCATCATCACCGCCAGTTCTTCCGGAGAGGCCACGCAGAAGCGCACGCCGCGACGGTTGACAAACAGCAGGCGCGAGGAAATCGGGCTGACCCAGGACAGCTTGCCCGCCTGCACCTTGCCATCCTTGTCGACGAAGTCCAGCCAGTTGCCGATTTCCATGCGGCGGAAGCGGTCGGCATCGGCGTTGTCGAAATCGTCGGCGTCAATCTGCCCGCCAAGCTCAACCGCCGGCGATTCAGCCACTGGCGGCGCGGGCAAGGCAACCTGCGGCAGCTCCGGCAGCGCACGCTGCAGTTCCGGCCGCGATTCGGCGATGCCCTGCAGGGTGTCATGCAGGGCATCGATGGCGGCGGTTGCCGCATCGCCGTGCACGCCGACGCTGGCAAACACCTTGGCCAGCACCGGCTGCCAGGCCTGCAGCCACGGCTTGCCGACGATCTGGCGGCGGGCCTCGGCCACTTCCTCCAGCAAGCCGTCGCCAAGGCTCAATGCCTCGGCCACCGACGCGCCTTCTTCTCCCTCGCGCAGCAGCGCCAAGGTGAGATGATGCTGCCACGGCTGGCGCAGGAACTCGGCAATGGCCGGCGGCAGCGTGGCGTCACCGATGCGGCGGTCCAGTTCCGCACCGGCCCGGCTGCGGGCCATTTCCAGCTTTTCCTGGCCGCGCTGCGTTTCTGCGGCACGGCGCTCGGCGATTTCCACGCGGCGGCGATGCTGCACCAGGAACTCGCGGAATTCCTCTTCCAGGGTCAGGAAGATCGCCAGGTTCTCGTTGAACTCAGCCACCAGGCGCTCGATGATCTCTTCGACCTTGGCCATCAGCATGCGCTCGGCCTGGCTCTCGCCGGTGTTGCCCTCGCAGGCCTCGGCCAGCGAGTTGAGCAGCTTGCGCGCCGGGTGGGTCTTCTGCACGAACATGCGGCGGTCGAGCATGGCGACCTTGACGAAAGGCACCACCAGGCGGCCGATCAGTTCGCGCGAGCGGCCTTCCAGTTCACGCTCGTCCAGCATCACGTCGAACAGCATGCCGACCAGGTCGATGGCATCCTCATCCTGCGGGTCCAGCCGGGTCTGGCCCGGATCGACGCCAAGCTGGGTGGCGCTGGACAGCACTTCGCTCTTCAGGCGCTGCGCCAGCGATTCGCCGTCCTCGCCGATGGCCGCGCGCAGGGTGGCGCTGGGCGTGGCCTGCAGCAGCGACAGCACCGACATCATTTCGCGCTGGCTGAGCGGGCGCTGCTGGCCAACTGCCACCTGTGCCGCAGACGTGGCGTCCTCACGCACGTGGCGGGTCTGCTGCAGCAGTTCGTGCAGCGCTTCCAGCAGCATGCCCTGCTGGCCAGCGTAGGCCTCGCCGGTGGCGCCGTCATCGCCGCCGAGGTGCTGCTGCATATGCCCGCGGCGCTCGGACCAGCGGGCGGCGAAGCGCTGCGCCCAGGCCGGTGCGGCCTGCTCGTCATCGCTGAACCCCGGATCGACGCCCGCGCCGTGGCGATGCTCGACCAGGTCATCCAGCATCCCGGCCATGCGCGGATCCGGTGCCGGCGGTTGTGGGCGCTGCGGAGCCCCCATCTGCGACATCACGCCGGCTGCGGCCAGCTGCTCGTCCAGCTTCTCGTAGATGCGACCGACCGGTGCACGCAGGTCGCGCTCGCACAGCTTGATCAGCACCAGATGCACTTCCGGGGCCAGTTCACAGCCGGCAAAGGCTTCGTGGATGGCCACGCCCAGGTGTTCGGGGCTGATCGGATTGTGGTCCGCGTCCAGTTCCGCGCCGCCGATCAACCGGCCCAGGCGGCGATCCAGCCGCGCCAGCACCGGCTTGAAGTCACGCAGCAATACAGTGGCGAAATTGCGCACCGCCAACCGTGATTCCAGCACATGCTCGGCCAGCAGGCTGAGCCCATCCTCGGCCGGCCCGGACAGGGTCGCCTCGGCTGACAGCGGCTCACCAGCCTCCAATGCGGCCCAGGCCTGCTGCAGGTGGCCGGCGAAAGCGGCCGCGATGTCCTCACGGCGCCGGCGCAGTTCGCGCATCGCGTCCAGGAACAGCAACTGCGACGAGCCGGCATTGCCGGCGCGGTCGAACAGGGCATCGTCGAAACGCGCCAGTGCCGCCCCGAAGGCCTGGCACAACGCGGGCAGGACCATGTCCCGGGCACGCTGGAGCTGGGCCGGGTCACGGCCCGGCGATCCCATCGGTGTGGGCACGCTCATCATTCGGGAAGGCTCCCCACCTTCTCTGGTACGACAGACAGCATGGACATCGCGGCTTCCGGCACACCCCATGTACCGGAACGTCGATGGTAGGCCGGCCAGCCCGTCACGGACAGTGAAACAGTCCTCACTTCAAACCTCATGACCGGCGGCCCGGCAAGACAGATATCGTAAGCCGTGCAAGGCCCACGAGGCGAGGGGAAGCGGCTGTCCGTTTCCCGCCAGTGGCATGATGTTCATCACAGTTTGGTATTCAGGGGCCGGACGCGACACAGACGGCGTCATTGACCACCCCGACTATAATCAAACGCCCGTGATGACCGGTTCAGCCTCCATGCCCGATCCTGCCGCCCTGCTCGCCCTGGATGCCCGCCGCTCGGTGCCCTCGCGGCAACTGGGCGAGCCCGGGCCGGACCCGGCCACCCTGCAGCGGATGCTGGCCTCAGCGGTGCGCGTGCCCGACCACGGCAAGCGCGTGCCGTTCCGCTTCCTGAAAATCGCAGGCGATGCACGTCACACTCTGGGCGACTTCCTGGCTGAACGCAGCCGCCAGCGCGACCCACATGCGGGCGAGGCCGTGTTCGAGAAGGACCGCCAGCGATTCAGCCACGCACCGCTGGTGATCGTGGTGGTGGCCAGCCCGCGGCCGGACCCGAAGGTGCCCGAACAGGAACAGCTGATGACCGCCGGCTGCGTCTGTTTCGCCCTGCTGCAGGCCGCGCAGGCGCTGGGTTTCGGCGCGCAGTGGCTGACCGCCTGGATGGCCTTCGATCCGGCTGTTCAGGCCCACCTGGGCCTGGTCGACGGCGAACGCATCGCCGGCTTCATCCACATCGGTACGGCCAAGGCCGACGTACCCGAGCGCGAGCGCCCCGACCCGGCGGCCCTGCTGCGCGACTGGACGCCCCCGGCATGACCCTGCCGGCTGCCCCGCCGTCGCTGTACCTGGTTGATGCCAGCATCTACGTGTTCCGTGCCTGGCATTCACTGCCAGACCAGTTCCAGGACGCACAGGGCTGGCCCACCAATGCGGTGCACGGCTTCGCCCGCTTCCTGCTGGACCTGCTCGAGCGCGAGCGCCCGCGGCACATCGCCATCGCCTTCGATGAAGCGCTTGACAGTGGTTTCCGCCACCGGCTGTATCCGGCCTACAAGGCCAACCGCGAGCCAGCACCGGAAGCGCTCAAGCGCCAGTTCGTGCACTGCAAGGCGCTATGCGCGGCGCTGGGCCTTGCCGTCCTGGCCCACCACGAATACGAGGCCGACGACCTGATCGGCAGCGCCCTGCACGTACACCGGAGCAGCCATCGCGGGGTGATCATCTCCGCCGACAAGGACCTGTCGCAGCTGCTGGTCGACCATGACGAGCAGTGGGACTACGCCCGCAACCAGCGCTGGAACGTGGCCGGGGTGAAGGCGCGGCACGGCGTGCACGCGCACCAGATCGCCGACTACCTGGCGCTGTGTGGCGATGCGGTGGACAACATTCCCGGTGTCAGTGGCGTCGGCAGCAAATCGGCCGCCGTGCTGCTGGCCCATTTCGGCAGCATGGATGCGCTGTTCGAACGACTGGACGAAGTGCCGTTCCTGCGCCTGCGTGGCGCTGCACAGATGGCAGTGCGGCTGCGCGAGCAGCGCGAGCACGCCCAGCTCTGGCGCCAGCTGACCACCATCGCGCTGGATGCGCCGTTGGAGGGCAGCCAGCCCGGACTGCTGCGCCAATCGGCCGATCCAGAGCTGCTCGGTGGCCTGTGCCAGACCCTGCGCTTCGGCCCGATGACCCGCCGCCGGCTGTTCGACGCCGCCGGCGTGGCCGATCCTCTTCCCTCCCACAGCGAGCCCGCATGAGCCAGCGCAATACCGAAGCCCCGCGTGTCGTCTATGAAGGCAAGTACCAGCGCATGGTCGTGCGCGGTACCTGGGAATACAGCGAACGCACCCATGCCGGTGGCCTGGCCGCGATCATCATCGCCGTCACCCCGGAAGACAAGGTGCTGTTCGTCGAGCAGTTCCGCGTGCCGCTGCAGGCACCCACCATCGAGATGCCGGCCGGCCTGGTCGGCGACATCCACGCCGGCGAATCGATCGAAGTCTCGGCCGTGCGCGAACTGGAAGAAGAAACAGGTTGGACCGCTGATCACGCCGAAGTGCTGATGATCGGCCCGACGTCTTCCGGCGCCAGCAGCGAGAAGATCGCCTTCGTGCGCGCCACCGGCCTGCGCCGCATCGGCGAAGGGGGCGGTGATGACAGCGAGGACATCACCGTGCACGAGATTCCACGCAGCGAGGCTGCGGCCTGGCTGGTGCAGAAGATGGGCGAAGGCTACGAGCTGGACGCCAAGCTCTGGGCCGGGCTGTGGATGATCGAGCACCACCTGGACGGACGCCCACGTGGCTGACGCGGACCTGCACAGGCTGCCTGCGTTGCTCGGCGCCGACGACCCGGCGATCTACACGATCCACCGGGCGCAGGGCGTCTCGCCCTACCTCCTGCTGGCCGACCACGCCGGCCAGCAGGTGCCGCGTGCGTTGACCGGGCTCGGCCTGCCCCAGGCCGAGCTGGACCGCCACATCGGCTGGGACATCGGCATCGCCGGCACCACCCGTGCACTGGCCGAACGGCTCGATGCCTGGGCAATCGAACAGACGTACTCGCGGCTGCTGATCGACTGCAACCGCCCACTGGCCTCACCGACGCTGATTCCGGAGGTGAGCGACCACACCGTGGTGCCGGGCAATGCCGGGCTGTCGGCGGCGCAGCGACAGCAGCGCATCGATGCGATCCACGCGCCGTACCATGCACGCATCGAGACCGAGCTTGATGCGCGCCGTGATGCCGGCCAGCCCACCCTGCTGGTGATGATGCACAGCTTCACCCCCGTGATGAACGGCACGCAGCGGCCCTGGCACGCCGGCGTGCTGTACCACCAGGACATGCGTTTTGCCCATGCCCTGCTGCAGGCATTGCGCGACGAAGGCGACCTGGTGGTGGGGGACAACGAACCGTATTCGGTCAGCAGCACCAGCGACTACGCGGTGCCGGTGCATGGCGAAGGCCGTGGGCTGGTGCACGTGGAACTGGAGATCCGCCAGGACCTCATTGCCGATATGGCAGGGCAGCAGGCGTGGGCCGAGCGGTTGGCGCGGATCTTCAGCGCGCTGCAACCGGAGTTGCTGGCGCTGGGTTGAACGCGCGTGCATCCATGCCGAACCGGTAGTGCCGGCCGCTGGCCGGCACATCCACCCACGGCAGCGCCTTCAATCATGCCTCGTTGGCCGGGCAGACGGTGGCGGCCGATTCGGCCGGCGCCGGGCGCAGGCCCAGCGCGATCACCACGCCGAACAGTGAAAACAAGGCGGCACCGTATTCGGCGCGCACCAGCCCGGCCAGTGCACTCAGCGACCCGGCTGCACCCGCATGGGCATTGGCCACCATCACCAGCACCGCCAGGCCCAGCGCACCACCGATCTGCTGCGCGGTCGCCGCCATGCCAGATGCAACACCCTGCTGTGCGGACGGCACGCCCTGCCCGGCCACGATCCACATCGAGGTCCAGGTCATGCCCTGGCCGATGCTCAGCACTACCACGCCGGGCAGCAGCGGCCAGAAGTTCGCGCCGTGCGGCAGCGTCGCGGCCACCCAGGCGATACCGATGGCGCCGGCCAGCTGCCCGACCACCAGCACCTTGCGCGCGCTCCAGCGCTGCAGCGTCCACTCGGCCAGCTGGATGCCGACCGTGCACACCGCGGTGGCGGGCAGGAATGCCAGGCCGGCCTGCAGCGGGCTCCAGCCGTAGCCGTCCTGGAAGTACAGCGCCATGAAGTAGTACTGCACCCCATAGCTGCTCATGAAGGCGAAGGTCAGGCCCAGTGCCGCGCGCAGTCCGGGCAGCCGCAGCAACGCGAACTGCATCAGCGGATCGCGGCTGCGCTGTTCGATCTGCACGAACGCCACCAGCAGCAGCACCGACAGCAGCAGGCAGCCCAGCGTGGCCGGCGCAGTCCAGCCCCACTCCGGCCCTTGCACGAGGGTAGTGACCAGCAGGCTGCCGCCGGCAGTGACGGTGATGCAGCCGGCCAGATCGAACGAGCGGCCCTGCGCACGCGGGCCATCGGCCGGCAACCACGCACCCGCAGCCACCGCGCAGGTGGTGGCCAGTGGCACGATCACCGCCAGCACCGCCGGCCAGCCGAACGCCTGGGTCAGCACGCCGCCGAGCAGCGTGCCCAGCGCCAGGCCCACCGCGCTGGCCATGCTCCAGATCGCCAGTGCACGGTTGCGCACCGGACCTTCCGCATACAACGTGTTGATCAGGGCCAGCGTGGCCGGGAACAGCAATGCCGCGCCGATGCCCTGCGCCGCACGCGCGATGATCAGCAGGGTGGCGTTCGGCGCCAGCGCGCCGAGCAGCGACGCCAGTGCGAACAGCAGCATGCCCAGCCGGTAGAAGCGGCGGCGGCCGATCAGGTCGGCGGCACGGCCCCCCAGCAGCAGGCTGCCGCCAAAGGCCACGGTGTAGGCACTGACCACCCATTGCAGCTGCTGCGCATTGATCTGCAGCGCGCGCCCCATGTCATGCAGGGCGACGAAGATGATGGTGGCGTCCAGGGCAATGATCAGCTGGGCGGTGGCCAGCAGGGCCAGCGCCCAGCGCGGGTACTTGAGGGGAGGCATCGACGCTCCGGTGCTGTGGGGGAGCGCAGTCTCATTGATGCAGAGCTATCAATAAACCCCTTTCCGTCCATATCTGTCATGATTTTCAGCATGAATGGAACCTCGATGGACCTCAATGCCGTGCGCATGCTGGTGCAGGTGGCCGAAGCACGCAGTTTCACCGTCGCCGCCGGGCAACTGGGCCTGAGCCAGTCAGGCCTGTCGCGCGCGATCAGTCGGCTGGAGGCCGCGCTGGGGGTGAAGCTGCTGCAGCGAAACACCCGCAACGTGGCACTGACCCCGGATGGTCGCCAGTTCGTCGATCAGGTCGCGCCCCTGCTGTGCGGTCTCGAGGATGCCGAACGCCAGTTGGCCGACCGTCCGTGCACGCCCTCGGGCACCCTGAAGATCAGTGCGCCCTCGATGTTCGGGCGCAAGGTGCTGGTACCGCTGCTCGGGCCGATGCTGCAGCAGCACCCGCAACTGCAGGTGGAAGCCGTGCTCAACGACCGCCTGGTCGATCTGGTTGAAGAAGGTTTCGATGCCGCGCTGCGCACCGGCGTCATCGCCGACCAGCGCATCGTCGCGCGGCCCTTGCGGCCGCTGCGCTGGGTGACGGTGGCCAGCCCCGCCTATCTGGCCCGCTGTGGCGCACCGGGCGATGTAGCCTCGCTGCAGAATCACGCCTGCCTGGCGGTGCGCAACCTGCGCAGTGGCCGGCTGGTGGACTGGCAGTTCCTGCAGGACGGCCAGCTTCATGATTTCACGCCACCGGCGCGGATGGTGTTCGACAGCGGCGATCCGCTGGTGGAAGCGGCGATCGCCGGCATCGGCATCGTGCAGGTGATGGATTTCGCGGTGGCCGACGCCTTGGCCGACGGCCGCCTGCTGCGCGTGCTGCAGCCGTTTGAAGGCCGCAGCCGCGCGCTGTCACTGATCTACCCACCGTCGCGCCAGCATTCGCCGAAACTGCAGGTACTGGCCGACGCGTTGCTGGCTGGGGACTGGTAGATCCACGCCATGCGTGGATGGGTTCCTGGCTGGGGTCAGAGCCCTTTCCGTGGGAAAGGGATCTGACCCCGGGGCATTACGCGAAGCTATCGGTGGCGCGCACCAGCGCGTCCACGTTCTCGGCCTCGAACGCCGAATGGCCCGAGGCCGGGGTGATTTCCAGCTTCGCCTTCGGCCACACCTTGGTCAGGTCCCAGGCGTTGGCCAGCGGGCAGACCACGTCGTAGCGGCCGTGCACGATCACGCCCGGAATGTCGGCGATGCGGTGTGCGTCGCGCAGCAGCTGGTCTTCCACCTCGAAGAAGCCGCCGTTGACGAAGTAGTGGTTCTCGATGCGGGCAAACGCCAGCGCGAAATGCGGGTCTTCGTGGCTGTTGATGAAGTCATCATCGACGTGCAGGAAGCTGGTCGCGCCTTCCCACACCGCCCACGCCTTGGCCGCTTCCAGGCGGGTGGTCTCGTCTTCGCTGGTCAGGCGGCGGTAGAAGGCCGAGATCAGGTCATGACGCTCCACCAGCGGAATCGGCTTGAGGTAGTGCTCCCACGCATCCGGGAACAGGCGGTTGGCGCCTTCCTGGTAGAACCATTCCAGCTCCCAGCGACGCAGCATGAAGATGCCGCGCAGGACCAGTTCGGTCACGCGCTGCGGATGGGTCTCGGCATAGGCCAGCGCCAGGGTCGAGCCCCAGCTGCCACCGAACACCTGCCAGCGATCGACCTTCAGGTGCTCGCGCAGCTTCTCGATATCGGCGACGAGGTCCCAGGTGGTGTTGTCCACCAGGTCCGCGTGCGGGGTGGAACGGCCGGCACCGCGCTGATCGAACAGGATGATGCGGTACTTGGACGGATCGTGGAACTGGCGCATCTTGTCGCTGCAGCCGCCACCCGGGCCACCATGCAGCATCACCACCGGCTTGCCTTCCGGGTTGCCGCACTGTTCGAAGTACAGCGTGTGGCGGTCGTCGACCTTCAGGGTGCCGACGTCGTAGGGGGTGATGGCGGGGTACAGCGTACGCATGCTTGCAGCTCCAGGGTGATGCCCTGCCGGGGCAGGAGAACCGCCATTCTAGGCCGGACGCCGGCCCAGGGTGATGCGGTCGCGCTGCTCCAGGTCCTGCACGGTCTGCACCTCGGCAAATCCCGTCGCCTCGAACAGTGCCCGGATCGCCGCGCCCTGGTCCCAACCGTGCTCGATCAGCAACCAACCGCCGGGCCGCAGGTGGGCCTGGCCACCATCGACGATGCGGCGGATGTCATCCAGGCCGTCCATGCCCGAGGCCAGCGCGGTAGACGGTTCGAAGCGCAGGTCGCCCTGTTCCAGGTGCGGGTCGTTGCTGGCGATGTACGGCGGATTGCTGGCGATCAGGTCGAAGCGCACGCCCTGCAGCGGCGCATACCAGTCGTGCCCGCCCTCGGCGAAACGGACGTTGTCCAGTTCATGGCGGGCCGCATTGCGCGCGGCCACGGCCAGCGCGCCCGGGCTGGCATCGGTGGCCAGCACCTGTGCCCGGGGCCGTTCGCTGGCCAGTGCCAGTGCGATCGCACCGCTGCCGGTACCGAGGTCGGCCAGCTGCAACGCCTGGTCCGGCGGCAGTCGCTCCAGCGCCAACTCGACCAGCAGCTCGGTTTCCGGGCGCGGGATCAGCGTGGCCGGGTCGACCTCCAGGTCCAGCGTCCAGAAACCGCGGCGCCCGGTCAGGTAGGCAACCGGCTCACCGGCCACACGGCGGGCCAGCAAGGCTTCGAAGGCGGCCTGGTCATTGGCGGCCAGCGGATCGGTGGCATGGGCGAACAGCCAGCTGCGCGGGCGCTCCAGTACATGCAGCAGCAGCAGTTCGGCTTCGTGGCGGGCGTCGACACCGCCCAAGCGGGCACTGGCGTCAGCTACGACCTGACGCAGGGTGGGTTCGGGTTGGAAAGACATGCCTCAATTGTAGAGCCGAGCCGATGCTCGGCTGCTGCTGGAACAGCCGAGCATCGGCTCGGCTCTACAGATCCACCGTCGAGCATGGCTCGACGCTACAAAAAGCTCGAATCCGTTCAGGTTTCGCCAGAGGGTATAAGGAGGGGCTATCAGCCCTCTTCACACGTCCCGATCGATTTTCCTTGTCACACAAGCAGTTGCAGGATGGGAGCGGCAGGGTTCAGTGCCTGCTCATGGCCATTTGATAGACTCCATCTATCAAATAGATGCAATCAATGGATTGTTCATATCGCGAGCGAATGGGTAACCTAGCTCCTGTCGATTCACCCACTCCCCTTCACCAAGAGGAAAAATGATGTCCCTCATCAATACCCAGATCCAGCCGTTCGAAGCCAACGCCTACCACAACGGCGAGTTCATCAAGGTTTCCGACAACAGCCTGAAGGGCCAGTGGTCCGTCCTGATCTTCATGCCGGCCGCCTTCACCTTCAACTGCCCGACCGAGATCGAGGACGCGGCCGACCACTACGCCGAGTTCAAGAAGGCCGGCGCCGAGGTCTACATCGTCACCACCGATACCCACTTCTCGCACAAGGTGTGGCACGAAACCTCGCCGGCCGTCGGCAAGGCCCAGTTCCCGCTGGTCGGCGACCCGACCCACCAGCTGACCCGCGCCTTCGGCGTGCACATTGAAGAAGAAGGCCTGGCCCTGCGCGGCACCTTCATCATCAACCCGGAAGGCGTGATCAAGACCCTGGAGATCCACTCCAACGAGATCGCCCGTGACGTGTCCGAGACCCTGCGCAAGCTCAAGGCTGCCCAGTTCACCGCCGCCAACCCGAACCAGGTCTGCCCGGCCAAGTGGAAGGAAGGCGAGAAGACCCTGACCCCGTCGCTGGACCTGGTCGGCAAGATCTAAAGCAGTACCGGCCTGCCGTGGCCCCACACCACGGCGCGCCCTTCATCCCCGTGCCGGTCCCCCCGCCGGCGTGGGGGTGAACCCAAGACAGCCAACGCTCGCCCGCCTTGGCCAGCCAGCCCCTTCCACGGTCGCTGTCTTGGGTTCACCCCTACCCCCTGCTGGTCCGCTACCTTCTACAGCGGTGCCACGCCCCCTGTTTGCCTGAAGCCAGGAGATGACCCGATGTTGGACGCCAACCTGCAGTCGCAGCTGAAGACCTATCTGGAGCGCGTGACCCGCCCGATCCAGATCACCGCGCACGCCGACGACGGCGCCAAGTCGCAGGAAATGCTGGAACTGCTGCAGACCCTGGAAAACCTGTCGGACAAGATCACGCTGCAGGTCCTGCGCGATGGCCAGGGCCGCGTGCCGTCCTTCGACCTGGGCACGCCGGGCCAGGACATCCACCTGACCTTCGCCGGCCTGCCGATGGGTCACGAGTTCACCTCGCTGGTGCTGGCCCTGCTGCAGGTCGGCGGCCACCCGTCCAAGGCAACCGCCGAGCTGATCGAGCAGGTGCAGAACCTGGAAGGTGAATACAAGTTCGAAACCTACTTCTCGCTGTCCTGCCAGAACTGCCCGGACGTGGTGCAGGCGCTGAACCTGGCCGCGGTACTCAACCCACGCATCCAGCACGTGGCCATCGATGGTGCGCTGTTCCAGGACGAAGTCGAGAAGCGCGAGATCATGTCGGTGCCGACCGTGTACCTCAACGGTGAAGTGTTCGACCAGGGCCGCATGACCCTGGAGCAGATCGTGGCCAAGCTGGACACCAATGCCAGCAAGCGCGATGCCGAGAAGATCGCCGCCAAGGATGCTTTCGACGTACTGGTGGTCGGTGGTGGCCCGGCTGGCGCCGCAGCGGCGATCTATGCCGCGCGCAAGGGCATCCGTACCGGCATCGCTGCCGAGCGCTTCGGTGGCCAGGTGCTGGACACCATGGCGATCGAGAACTTCATCTCGGTGAAGGAAACCGAAGGCCCGAAGCTGGCCACGGCGCTGGAGCAGCATGTGCGCGAGTACGACGTGGACATCATGAACCTGCAGCGCGCCAGTGCGCTGGTGCCGGCCGGCGAAGACGGCCTGGTGCAGGTGCAGCTGGAGAACGGCGCGGTGCTGAAGTCGCGTTCGGTGATCCTGTCCACCGGCGCGCGCTGGCGGCAGATGAACGTGCCGGGCGAGGACCAGTACCGCAACAAGGGCGTGGCCTACTGCCCGCACTGCGATGGTCCGCTGTTCAAGGGCAAGCGCGTGGCGGTGATCGGCGGCGGCAACTCCGGTGTGGAAGCGGCCATCGACCTGGCCGGCATCGTGTCGCATGTAACCCTGCTGGAGTTCGATTCCAGCCTGCGTGCCGACGAAGTGCTGCAGAAGAAGCTGCGCAGCCTGGGCAACGTCACCGTGCTGACCAGCGCACAGACCACCGAAGTGCTCGGCGACGGCAGCAAGGTCACCGGCCTGGTCTACAAGGACCGCATCGGCGGCGATGCCCACCGCGTCGAGCTGGAAGGCATCTTCGTGCAGATCGGCCTGCTGCCCAACACCGAGTGGCTGAAGGATGTGGTGGCGCTGTCGCCGCGTGGCGAGATCGTCATCGACGATCGCGGCCAGACCAACCTGCCGGGTGTGTTTGCTGCTGGCGATTGCACGACGGTGCCCTACAAGCAGATCATCATCGCCATGGGCGCCGGTTCCACCGCCGCACTGAGCGCGTTCGACCACCTGATCCGCTCGTCGGTGAGCAACAGCAGCGGTGCCGTTGCTGAAGCGGCCTGATCCACCGTTCCCAGATCACCGGGAACATTGTCTGCCTGTCGGGTAACCACGCCGTCAGCCGGTCCGTTACCCCTGGGGTGTAAGGATGAACCTACGTGATCTGAAGTACCTGGTAGCCCTGGCCGACCACAAGCATTTCGGCCGGGCTGCCGCTTCCTGCTTTGTCAGCCAGCCGACGTTGTCCACGCAGATCCGCAAGCTGGAGGAAGAGCTCGGCCTGCCGCTGGTGGAACGCGCACCGCGCAAGGTGATGCTGACCCCGGCGGGCCAGGAAGCAGCAGCACGGGCGCGGGTGATCGTGTCCGAAGTGGAACAGCTGAAGGAAGCGGCGCGACGCAGCCGCGATCCGGAAGCCGGTACGGTGCGCCTGGGGATCTTCCCGACCCTCGGCCCGTACCTGCTGCCGCATGTGATCCCGCGCATCCGCGAGCGCTTCCCGGAGCTGGAACTGCTGCTGGTCGAGGAAAAGAGCGATGTGCTGCTGGACCGCCTGCGCGAAGGCAAGCTCGACGCTGCATTGCTGGCGCTGCCGGTGATCGACGACCAGCTGCATGCCGAGTTCCTGTTCGAGGAACCCTTCCTGCTGGCCGTCTCCGGTCGCCACCCGCTGGCACGTCGCGAGCACCTGGACGTGCAGGAACTGGCCACGCAGAAGCTGCTGCTGCTGGAGGACGGCCATTGCCTGCGCGACCAGGCGCTGGAAGTCTGCCGCCTGTTCGGCGCCAACGAGAAGTCCGAGTTCCGCGCCACCAGCCTGGAAACGCTGCGGCAGATGGTCGCCGCCGACGTCGGCATCACCCTGCTGCCGAGCCTGTCGGTGCAGCCGCCAGTGCCGCGCTCGAACAACATCCGCCTGCTCGACTTCACCGGCGAAGGCCGTCCCAGCCGCCGCATCGCCATGATCTGGCGCCGCAGCTCGGCCATGAACGACTTCCTGATGGACCTGGCCGACCAGTTCAAGCGTCTGCCGCAGGCGCTGTTCACGCTGGAGGCGCTCGATGCCGGCAGCGATGCACCGGCCCTGCCCGGCCCCGCGCTGAACGGCTGAGCCCCCCGCAGTACCGGCCTGGAATCGGCAGGAGTCGATTCCGGCCGCATTTGTCCCCACAATACAGACAGGCGGCGCCAGCAGGTGCCGCCTTTTGCATGGCTTTCAACCAAGGAGCTTCACCATGAGTACCGCCAGCGGCCTGCCGCCGTCGATCACCGTTTCCACCTTCGACATGGACCGCCTGGACGCCATGCTCGAATCCCCCGCGCTGAGCCAGACGCCTGCCGCGCTCGCGCTTGCTGAAGAACTCAACCGGGCCACCGTGCTGGCACCGGACCAGATTCCCGAAGGCATCGTCATGATGCATTCGCGCGTGGAGTGCGAAGATGAAGTGTCGGGCGAGAAGCACGTCCTGACCCTGGTCTTCCCCCGCGAAGCCAACGTCGATGAAGGCAAGGTTTCCGTGCTGGCCCCGGTCGGCAGTGCCCTGCTCGGCCTTTCGATCGGCCAGAGCATCGACTGGAACGCGCCCGGCGGCCGCAAGCTGCGCCTGCGCGTGACCGCGGTCCACAACGACCGCCCCTGATTACCGCTGCGCACCGCGCGCGATTCGATCCCCCTGCCCCAGGAGCCGTAATGAGTACCCCGTCCAAACTGTCCCAGCTGCGCGAACTGTCCGTGGTCGTTGCCGATACCGGTGACTACGAGGCGATCAAGCGCCTGCAGCCGGTGGACTGCACCACCAATCCGACCCTGGTGAAGAAGGCGCTGGACCTGCCGGTCTACGCCGAGCTGATCGAACGCGAACTGGCCTGGGGCCGCCAGCAGAGTGGCGACCGCGAAGCCGTGGTGCACGCCGTGGCCGACCGCCTGACCATCGGCGTCGGCGCGCTGCTGAGCACGCTGGTGCCGGGCCGGGTGTCCACCGAGGTGGATGCCGACCTGGCTCACGACACCGCTGCCACCGTGGCCAAGGCCCGCCAGTTCATCCAGATGTACGCCGATGCCGGCGTGCCGCGCGAGAAGATCCTGATCAAGATCGCCGCGACCTGGGAAGGCGTGGAAGCCGCACGCATCCTGCAGGCCGAGGGCATCGACTGCAACCTGACCCTGATCTTCAACCCGACCCAGGCGCTGGCCTGCAGCGAAGCCGGGGCGTTCCTGATCTCGCCGTTCGTCGGCCGCATCCTGGACTGGTACGTGGCCAACGGCCAGGCCCCGGCCACCATCGATGAAGACCCGGGCGTGAAGTTCGTGCGCGGCGTGTATGCCGAATTCAAGCGTCGCGGTTCGCCGACGGTGGTGATGGGCGCCTCGTTCCGTTCGACCGCGCAGATCGAAGCGCTGGCCGGCTGCGACCGCCTGACGATTTCTCCGGACCTGCTGGAAAAGCTGGACGCCGACCACGACGAGCTGCCGCGCAAGCTGGTGGCCGGCGCCGCCGATGGCACGGCGGTGACACCGATCGATGCGGCGAAGTTCGCGGCGGACCTGGCGGCCGATCCGATGGCCACCGAGAAGCTGGCGACCGGCATCGATGCGTTTGCCAAGGATCTGGAAGCGCTGCGCGAGCGGATCCGCGCGGCACTGTGAGGGTTTCGGCCAACGGCTGAGCCCCTCGTGGCAGGTCGGTTGGCCGCAAAGAGCAAAAAGCCGCGCTGGTTCGGGCGGGTTGGGTTCGCGGGAGACGCCGTGAATCCATCCCTGGAGGCTTGGCCGCCGCTTGCTCGTGTGCGCTGTCCTGCGCACACGGCAAGACCGGGGTTGGGCGTCCTGCCCAACCCGCCCGAGGCATGCCTCGGGCCCATGCGGCGGACACTCCCGCGAACCCAACCCGCCCGCCCTCTGACAGTTTCCGATGGCCACCCGCCACGGAAGGAAGGAAGAAGAGCAACAGCGGGTCGCGCGCTTCGCTTGCTTGGAGCGGAGCATGGCTCCGCTCTACAGAAAGCACTGCAGGATCAAACAAAAAGGACGCGGCGAACGCCGCGTCCTTTTTGTTTTCCATCAGTTCGTCAGTAACCCAATGCTCTTTCCCACCGTCACCGGGAAACTTTCGGGGGTGGGGCGGTGTGGGTTGGCAGGACCGTTGGCGCCATGGGCCCGAGGCATGCCTCGGGCGGGTTGGGCAGGACGCCCAACCCCGGTCTTGCCGTGTGCGCAGGACAGCGCACACGAGCAAGGCGCCATCGAGCCCCCAGGGACGGGTTCACGGCGTGTCCTGCCAACCCACACCGCCCCACCCAACAAGCAGCAACCCAGAGCCGCTTTGGCTTTGGCTTTGGCAGTTGCTTTCAGCTTCAGCCCGCCGCAGGCGGACCACCGCGCGTCAGCGCGGCGCCTCCACATCCAACCCGATCGGGCAGCTCACGCCGGTGCCGCCGATGCCGCAGTAGCCGTTCGGATTCTTCGCCAGGTACTGCTGGTGGTAGTCCTCGGCGTAGTAGTACGCCGGTGCCGGGTACACGATCTCGGTGGTGATCGGGCCGTAGCCGGCCGCATCCAGCTGCGCCTGGTAAGCCTCGCGGCTGGCCAGCGCGGCGGCGTACTGTGCCTCGTCGGTGGCGTGGATCGCCGAACGGTACTGGGTGCCGGTGTCGTTGCCCTGGCGCATACCCTGGGTCGGGTCGTGGCTTTCCCAGAACAGCTGCAGCAGCCGCTCCAGGCTCACCACCGCCGGGTCGAACACCACCTGCACCACTTCGGTGTGGCCGGTCAGGCCCGAGCAGACCTCTTCATAGGTCGGGTTCGGCGTGATGCCACCTGCATAGCCGACCGAGGTGCTGTACACGCCCGGCTCGGTCCAGAACTTGCGCTCGGCGCCCCAGAAGCAGCCCAGCGCAAAGCGGATCTGCTGCAGGCCGGCGAAACGGTCCTTCAGCGGATGGCTGTTCACGAAGTGCTGGTTGCTGTGCAGCGGCAGCGGTTGGTCACGCCCCGGCAGCGCCTCTTCCGGGCGCGGCAGGCGCTGCTTGAAGGCGCCGATGCCGAGGATGCCCTGGCCAATTCCCAACATGATGCGCTCCTACGCCGGAAGACCGGCAATGTCGTCTGCATCGGAAATGGGGTCGGACGGGGCCTGGCCCAAGTCCAGCGCCGCCACGATGTCCTCGGCCTGCGGCCGCGCCGCATCGGGGATGCCGACCCGCAGCACGCCAAACAGCGGCAGCTCGCCCATCCCGCCCAGCAGCTGCTCTCCGAACACGAACGCGGGGATACCGGCGTCTTCCAAGGCGTGCTTGACCAGATGGGCGTCGAACAGGTTGTCGGCCTTGTACACGATGTGCATGTGGCGGCTCCTCGGGGCAAGGGTCCAGCATACGCCTGGGGGCTGAATGGTGGAGAGGGCGGGATCCGAGAGTTGCCGGCCAGCGGCCGGCACTACCGGAAGACGCCTGGTAGTGCCGGCCGCTGGCCGGCAACCCCGGCAGCCCCGCCCGGTACGCGCTAGACTGTTGGTCTTTCTGCCTTTCTTTTCGCCGACTCATGTCCGAGCACACCCCCGCCAGCCCCGAGACCCCCGCCGACAGCCACGAGAAGCGCGATTTCATCCGCCAGATCGTGCGCGAGGACCTGGCCAGCGGAAAGCACCAGGCGATCAAGACCCGCTTCCCGCCGGAGCCGAACGGCTACCTGCACATCGGTCACGCCAAGTCGATCTGCCTGAACTTCGGCATCGCCGGTGAATTCAGCGGCGTCTGCAACCTGCGCTTCGATGACACCAACCCGGCCAAGGAAGATCCGGAATACGTGGCCGCGATCCAGGACGACGTGCGCTGGCTGGGCTTCAGCTGGAACGAGCTGCGCCACGCCTCGGACTACTTCCAGGCCTACTACCTGGCCGCCGAGAAGCTGATCGAACAGGGCAAGGCCTATGTCTGCGACCTGTCGGCCGAAGAAGTGCGTGCCTACCGCGGCACCCTGACCGAGCCGGGTCGCCCGTCGCCGTGGCGCGACCGCAGCGTCGAGGAAAACCTCGACCTGTTCCGCCGCATGCGCGCCGGTGAGTTCCCCGATGGCGCGCGCACCCTGCGCGCGAAGATCGACATGGCCAGCGGCAACATCAACCTGCGCGATCCGGCGCTGTACCGCATCAAGCACGTCGAGCACCAGAACACCGGCAACGCGTGGCCGATCTACCCGATGTACGACTTCGCCCATGCGCTGGGTGATTCGATCGAGGGCATCACGCACTCGCTGTGCACGCTGGAATTCGAAGACCACCGCCCGCTGTACGACTGGTGCGTGGACAACGTCGATTTCGCCCATGACGACGCGCTGACCCAGCCCCTGGTCGATGCCGGGCTGCCACGCGAAGCGGCCAAGCCGCGCCAGATCGAGTTCTCGCGCCTGAACATCAACTACACGGTGATGAGCAAGCGCAAGCTGATGGCGCTGGTCACTGAACAGCTGGTGGACGGCTGGGAAGACCCGCGCATGCCGACCCTGCAGGGCCTGCGACGCCGTGGCTACACCCCGGCCGCGATGCGCCTGTTCGCCGAGCGCGTGGGCATCAGCAAGCAGAATTCGCTGATCGACTTCAGCGTGCTCGAAGGCGCACTGCGCGAGGACCTCGACAGCGCCGCGCCGCGCCGCATGGCCGTGGTCGACCCGGTCAAGCTGGTGCTGACCAACCTTCCGGAAGGCCACGAAGAACTGCTGACCTTCAGCAACCACCCGAAGGACGAAAGCTTCGGCAGCCGCGAAGTTCCGTTCGCCCGCGAAGTGTGGATCGATCGCGAGGACTTCGCCGAAGTGCCGCCGAAGGGCTGGAAGCGCCTGGTGCCGGGCGGCGAAGTGCGCCTGCGTGGCGCCGGCATCATCCGCTGCGACGAAGTGATCAAGGATGCCGACGGCACCATCATCGAACTGCGCGGCTGGCTCGATCCGGAATCGCGTCCGGGCATGGAAGGCGCCAACCGCAAGGTCAAGGGCACCATCCACTGGGTGAGCGCCGTGCACGGCGTGCCGGCCGAGATCCGCCTGTACGACCGCCTGTTCTCGGTGCCGAACCCTGACGACGAATCGGAAGGCAAGACCTACCGCGACTACCTGAACCCGGAATCGCGCCGTACCGTCACCGGCTATGTCGAGCCGGCCGCAGCCAGCGCCGCACCGGAGCAGTCGTTCCAGTTCGAGCGCACCGGCTATTTCGTCGCTGACCGCCGCGATCACACCGAAGCCAAGCCGGTGTTCAACCGCAGCGTGACCCTGCGCGACACCTGGTCGGCCTGAGCACCTGCGCGGGCGCCCACACGGCGCCCGCACGCCCCCGACGATGATCACCGCCCTGTCCGTCCTGCTCTGGTTCATCTCGCAGCATCCGCTGCTGACGTTCTTTGCAGCGATGGTGCTGGCCGGGCTGGTCTCGTGGTGGCGACGCTTTCCAGGCTACGCCATCGTGGTGTTCCCGCTGGCGATGCTCAACATGTTCTTCGGCCACTTCCTCAACGCCACCTTCCTCAACCTGGTGGGCGAGCGCGGCGAAGCGGTGATCGTCAAGGCAGAGCGAACCAGCTCGACGCTCAACGAACAGTACATCTGGCGCTACGAAGCGGTGCTGCGCACTGCCGAAGGGCGCGATGTGGAGGCGGTGTTCCACACCAACACCGCCTCGCTGTGGCCGCTGGAAAACGCCATCCGCATCCCGGCGCGCGACCAGCCGTTCGTGGTCAAGTACACGCCGGGTTTCCCGCGCAACTTCGTCATCCTCACCAACGAATCACCCCACGGCATCGCCCAGGCCCGGTCCAGCGCGCGCGAGCGGGTGGAGGTGGCAGCACGCAAGCTGCATTTCAGCCCGGGCAATGCCGATTTCCGCGCGGAGTATCGCCGCGAACTGGAAAGCTGGCTGCGCGACCACGGCAACGACCCGCAGCAGCAGTCCGACGCGCAGCGCTATCGCGCCGAACTTGACGCGCTCGACCGCTAGCACCAGGCCCGGCCTGGATGCTCCACCCGATCCATCCACAGGCCTGACATGACCACGACGTCCACCGCCCTCCTCCCACTGCTGCAGCAGGCCCTGCAGGACGCCAGCGTCGCCAGCCGCATCGACGGCAACGCGCTGCTGCTGGACAGCGGACTGCGCCTGACCCCGCATGCGATGGCCGCACACGCGCGCGACAACGGGGGCTGGCAGACCTCCACCGTCATCGAAAGCCAGCATCCGCTGCTGTTCGCTGACGGCCTGTTCGAGTACCAGCACGCCAACGGCACCGATGAACAGACATCGCTGCTGGCCGGCTTCCAGGCCTGGGCACGGGTGGACCTGGTGACCCTGCAGACCGCGATCGGCGCCGAAGACCCACAGGCGCTGCCAATGATGGGCCTGACCTATCCGGCCGGCGATGAGGGCCGGGAACACGAACGCACCGTGGTGCTGGGTCCGCTGGCGCATTACCGCGAGCACGAGGTGGACGCCAGCACCTGCAGCGAGGACGACCATGGGTCCTGTCCGTGCTGCCTGTTCACCAGGAGCATGGACACCTTCGACGAGCTGCTGAAGGCGCGCCCGTTCCTGGCCATCCGCCTGTTCGCCTCGCGCGATGCCGATGGCCTGTGCGAGGCCGATTGCCGGGTCAACGGCCACGATTTCGCCGCCGCCCTGCCCCTGCTGCGTGCCTATGCGGCCAGCTGGCCGCAGGCCGGGCTGGAGTTCCGCAAGCAATACGTGGTGATCCGCACCGGCTCGCCCGGCTGACCCACCGCCACACCCGATACAGGCCGGTGCGGCTACACTGCGCGCCGGTTTCCCAAGCAACCGCACTTTCTTCCATCCCTACGAGGCACCCCCGCGATGCTGTACGCGCAAGTCCACCTGACCCTTCCCGCCTGGATCCACGACCAGATCGACCTGGATCGTCGATATCCGGGCGATGAGGCCAAGGTCGCGCTGGCGATCGAGCTGTCGCGGCTGAACGTCGAGCACGCCAGTGGCGGCCCGTTCGGCGCCGTGGTGTTCGGCCCGGACGACAAGGTGATCGCTGCCGGCGTGAACCGGGTGATGCCACACGCGACCTCGCTGGCGCACGCCGAGAACATGGCCTACATGCTGGCCCAGCAACGCCTGCAGACCCCGCGCCTGAACGCGGTGCTGTCGCCGGTCACCCTGGCCACCAGCTCGCAGCCGTGCTGCCAGTGCTACGGCGCCACCGTGTGGGCGGGCATCGACCGCCTGCTGATCGGTGCCAGTGCAGCCGACGTCGAAGAACTGACCCCGTTCGACGAAGGCCCGCTGCCGGCCGACTGGGTCGGCGAGCTCAACAAGCGTGGCATCGAAGTGGTGCAGGGCCTGAACCGCGACGCCGCGCGCAGCGTGCTGCGTGCCTATGGGGAAAGCGATGGCGCCCGTTACTGAAACCGGCATCGGCCTGCTGTGCCTGTGCCGGCAGGGTTTCGAGCCCGAGCTGGCCGGCGAACTGCAGTTCCGTGCCGGCGAAGCCGGTTTCGCCGGTTATGCACGCACCCAGCGCAATGACGGCTACGTGCTTTTCATGTGCGACGAGGCCGCGGCGCTGGCACCGCGCCTGCGCTGGCGCGAACTGATCTTCGCGCGGCAGAAGCTGGTTGTGCTGGCCGAGCTGCCACAGCTGGATCCGGCCGACCGCATTACGCCGATGCTGGAGGTGCTGGCTGATGCGCCGCGCTTCGGCGACCTGTGGGTGGAGCATCCCGATTCCGACGCTGGCAAGCCGTTGTCCGGCCTGGCGCGATCCTTTGGCAATGCACTGCGCCCGGCGCTGCGCAAGGCCGGCAAGCTCAGCGACAAGCCGAACACCCGCCTGCCGCGCCTGCATGTGGTGTTCGTCGACGGTACCCATGCCTTCGTCTGCGTGGCCGACCCGGGCGACAGCGCGCCGTGGGCATTGGGCATTCCGCGCCTGAAGCTGCTGCCCGAAGCGCCTTCGCGTTCGGCGCTGAAGCTGGACGAGGCGCTGTTGACCCTACTGACGCCTGAAGAACGCGAGGCGCTGGCCAAGCCCGGCATGCGCGCGGCCGACCTTGGCGCCGCCCCCGGTGGCTGGACCTGGGTGCTCACCCGGCAGCACATGCACGTGCTGAGCATCGACAATGGCCCGCTGCGCCAGCACGTGCTGGACACCGGCCTGGTCGAGCACCTGCGCGCCGATGGCTTCCACTGGCACCCGGAACAACCGCTGGACTGGATGGTCTGCGACATGGTCGAGCAGCCGCGCCGCGTCGCCGAACGCATGGCCACCTGGTTCCGCGAAGGCTGGTGCAGGCATGCGATCTTCAATCTGAAGCTGCCGATGAAGAAGCGCTGGGACGAGACCCGGCTGTGCCTGGACCTGTTCCAGGACCAGGCCGGGAAGCCGCTGGTGGTGCGCGCCAAGCAGCTCTATCACGATCGTGAAGAGATCACCGTGCTGGCCTCGCCGCTGCGCTGATCCCATTGCATCCGCCGGGCATGGCCCGGCGCTACCGGGGAACGGAACCATGCGCTACCACTCGCTCACCCTGCTGATCACTTTGCTGTCAGTCGCACCGGCCATGGCCCAGCAACTGCCGCACACCCCTGCGCAGAGCCAGCCGCTGGGCCCCACCGGCGGCGCGATCCGCCAGCAGCCACTGGATGCCGGTCGGGTCAGCGGCAGCGTCGAGATTGCACAGCCGGCCGGCGAGGCACAGGTGACGGTGCGTTCGCTGGAGCCCAGCAGCGTGGTTGGCCAGTACCGCATCCACTTCGCCGCGCTGGATGTGAACGGCGATGGTTTCATCAGCCGCGAGGAAGCGCAGGCCAACCCGGCGCTGGCCGACGAATTCAATTCGCTGGACCGCAGGCATCGCGGCAAGCTGGACCGCACCGACCTGGCCGGCTGGCTGATCGACTGATCCGCCGTCGCGATCTTCATCCACGCATGGCGTGGATCTACTGACTCGATTCCAGTAGATCCACGCCATGCGTGGATGAGCCGTTGGTCAGACGCCGGCGGCGCGCTTCCAGAACGCCTGCACCAGCGGCGGCCATCGGCCGACGCAGCCCAGCGCACGGCCCCGGGCCAGGGTCAGGTGCATTTCGTCGTTGGAGAACAGGCGGTTGATCGCATCGAAGCTGTAGGCGGCGATGTGGTTGTCGCTCCGCCGTTCGCGTGCCCAGCGCTGCAGGCGCTGCGGCGACAGCCGCGGTTGGCCGCGGCGCTCTGCCGAGGGTGCCAGCCACTGCTGCAGGGCGGCGACATCACGCAGCCCCAGGTTCACGCCCTGCCCGGCCAGCGGATGCACCACATGCGCCGCGTCACCCAACGCCAGTACACGACCGGCCACGTAGTGACGGGCCAGCTGGCGGCGCAGCGGGAATGCCGCTCGCGGGGAGGCCAACCGCAGCTCACCCAGGCGTGCCGCGAAGGCGCGGGTCAGTTCGCGGTTGAAGCTGTCCTCGTCCAGTGCCAGAACACGCGCCGCCTCGTCCTCCGGCAGGGTCCAGACGATCGAGCTGCGGCGTTCGGCCACCGGCAACAACGCCAGCGGCCCGCTTGGCAGAAAGCGCTGCCAGGCCGTGGCCTGGTTGGGAAGATCGCTGTCCACATAGGCCACCACGCCGCGCTGGTGGTAGTCATGCTTTTCAACCTCGATCCCGGCCAGCTGGCGCAGGGTCGATTCGGCACCGTCGGCGGCCACCGCCAACGCCGCTTCCAGGCGGCGCCCGTCATCCAGGCGCAGGCGCACGCCGTCCTCGTCCTGCTCCAGCGCGTCCACGCGTGCCGGGCAGTGCAGCTGCACACCCGCCGCCGGCAGCGCCGACCACAGGCGGTCCTGCAGCAGCGCGTTCTCGACGATGTAGCCCAGTTCGCGACGGCCGAAGCGATCAGCGTCGAACAGCAGATCCTCGCCACCAGCCGCATCCCACACCTGCATGCGCCGGTAGGGCCATGCACGGGCCTGCGCGATCGCCGGCCACACACCAAGACGATTCAGCAGCTGTACGTTGTCGGCAGCGAAGGCGAACACGCGCAGGTCCGGCTGTTCGGCCTGCCACGGCGCCGGTTCGCGACCTTCCACCAGCGCCACCGACAGGCCAGCATCAGCCAGCGCCAGCGCACACGCGGCACCGACCACGCCACCGCCGATGATGGCCACATCAAGACGCGCGCGCCGGCTCATGCCGCTTCTCCACGGCACAGCCGCGGCACCTCGCCGCGGAAGCCCATCGCACCACCGACCAGCATCGATTGCACCGAGGCACGCTGCGCGGCCACCAGGCCGAGGCTGCGCAGCGGCCGCATCAGCGGCGCCGGATTGCTGGTCAGGCGCGCCAGCCCGCCGGAGAACGCCACCGTCTGCCGGCGGTCCTCTTCGCGGCGCGCGACATAGGCCTGCAGCAGTGCATCACTGCCGGCATCCTCATGCGCATCCTCCAGCAGTTCGGCCAGGGTCAGCGCATCGCGCAGGCCCAGGTTGAAGCCCTGCGCCCCCAGCGGATGGATGGTCTGCGCGGCATTGCCGAGCAGCACCCCGCGCTCTCCGGCCAGCGCGCGCGCCAGCACCTGGATGAGCGGATAAGCACTGCGCGGGCCGGATTCGAGCAGCCGGCCTGCGCGCCAGCCGATCGCGTTCTGCAGGCGTTGCAGCCAAGCCGCATCGTCCAGCGCCATCACCGCATCGGCCTGGTCGCGCGCCACACCGTGCACGGTGCCGAAGTGGCGATCACCACGCGGCAGCAGGGCGGTCGGGCCGGTATCGGTGAAGCGCTCCCAGGCGGTGCCGTCTGGCGTGCGCTGGCTGCGCACGCGGGCCACGAACAGGGTCTGCTGGAAATCATGGCGGTCGACCTCGATGCCGAGCGCGCCGCGCACGCCACTGGTCGTGCCATCGGCCCCTACTACCAGCCGGGCCAGCAGCACGCGCTCGCCGGTCTCGTCGGCCACCCGCACCTGGCGGTAGCCGTCGACCACCTCGCTCAAGCCCAGGAAACGCATCGGCCGGTAGCGCCGCAGCCGCGGCAGCTCCTGCAGGCGCGCTTCCAGCGCCTGGCCGAAGTCCCGCGCCACCACCACCTGGCCGAACCACGGCCGGTCGTAGTCGGAAGCCTCCAGCTGCACCCGGCCGAAATCGCCGGCGCGGCTGACGTGGATGCGGCGGATCGGGCCCGGCGCCATCGCCAGCTTCTGCATGACCCCCAGCGCGGTCAGCGCATTGACCGTGGCAGCGGCAAAACTGAGGTTGCGCTGGTCGAATACCGCCGGCAGCTCGCCGGCCGGGCTGGCCTCGAGCAGGCCCACATCGCGGCCCAGGCGGTCCAGGGCGATGGCCAGGCTGGCACCGACCAGGCCACCACCGACGATCAGCACGTCATGTCGTTCACTCATGATGTTCATGATACGCGCTCGCCCTGCCCGAACGCCCAACACCACCCGACCTGCGCCAACCGGCGCGGCGGGCTAGAATGAAACCTGAATCCGCTCCGGGCCCGCTGCCATGTCCGCCACCGCCAACCGCGCCTTCGTCCTGTCCGTCCTCGTGCTGTTGCTGGCGGCGACCCGGGTCAACCACTTCGCGGCGATCCCCGATGCCTCCTGGGCGGTGTTCTTCATCGGTGGCTTCTACCTGGCCACGTGGACACGCTGGGCGTTTCCGCTGCTGATGGTGTTCGCCGTGCTGGTGGACTGGATCGTGATCCGCAGCAGCGGCCTGGATTTCTGGCAGCACTACTGCGTGTCGCCGGGTTACTGGCTGCTGCTGCCGGCGTATTTCTCGCTGTGGGCCGGCGGCATGCTGCTGGGCCGCAACTACCAGGGCGCACGCTGGCCGGTGCTGGCCAAGGGTGCACTGCTGCTGGTGGCCTCGGTGGCGGTCTGCCACCTGCTGGCGCAGGGCGGTTTCTACTGGACCACCCGCAACGTGGCCGAGCCGACGCTGGCCGGTTGGGCGCAGAACTACGCACAATGGTTCGGCCCCTACCTGCGCACCACCGCGATCTACGTGGCGCTGGCGGCGGCATTGCAGCTGGCGGTGGAGCAGGTACTGAAGCTTCAGCAGGCCCGCCGCGACATCCGGCACTGAGCCGCGCCATGGGTCATCGCCTCTCGCGCATCTATACCCGCACCGGCGACGACGGCAGTACCGGCCTCGGCGACGGCCAGCGCGTGGCCAAGGACGACGCCCGGGTGGCGTCCTACGGCACCGTCGATGAAGCCAACGCTGCGCTCGGCCTGCTGCTTGCCACCGCGCTGCCCGGGGATGTCCGCGCGCTGGTGGTGCATCTGCAGCACCAGCTGTTCGACCTGGGTGCCGAGCTGTGCATCCCGGGCCACGCCGCCATCCACGCCGCCGATGTCTCGGCACTGGAACAGCAGCTGGACCACTACAACGCCAACCTGCCGATGTTGAAGGAGTTCATCCTGCCGGCTGGTGGCGAGGCCGCCGCACGCTGCCATCTGGCCCGCACCATCGTCCGCCGCGCCGAGCGCGAAACGGTCACCCTGGCCCGCCACGAAGCCGTGCGCAGCGAGGCGCTGCAGTACCTCAACCGGCTGTCGGACCTGTTGTTCGTGCTGGCCCGCGTACTGGCCCGCGCCGACGGCCATGGCGAAGCGCTGTGGCAGCCACAGCAGCGCCAGCGCTGAGTCGGCACGATGCTGGTCTTCACCCATCCGTCCTGCCTGCTGCATGACCCCGGCCCTGGCCATCCGGAGTGCCCGCAACGCCTGCAGCATGTGCTCGATGCCCTGCACACCGCGTTCCCCGGCCAGCTGGACTGGCGCGAGGCGCCGCCGGCCAAGTTCGGCGAACTGACCCGGGTCCACGACAGCGCCCTGCTCGACTTCGTGCTGCAGCCGCAGACCGCGCCACTGCGCCAGCTGGACATGGACACCTGGACCTCGCCGGGCTCGGCCAGTGCCGCCGTGCACGCCGCCGGCGCCGGGGTGGCGGCGGTCGATGCGGTGATGCTGGGCGAGGACCCGCTGGCGTTCTGCGCGGTGCGGCCCCCGGGCCACCACGCTACCAGCAGCACGGCGATGGGCTTCTGCCTGCTCAACAACATCGCCATCGCCGCCGCCTATGCCCGTGACCGCCATGGGCTGGAGCGGATCGCGGTGGTCGATTTCGATGTCCACCATGGCAACGGCACCCAGGACATCTTCCAGCACGACGCCCGGGTCTCCTACTACAGCACCCACCAGGCCGGCCTGTTCCCCAATTCCGGCCTGCGCCGCGACCGCGGTGCCGGCAACCTGATGAACATCCTGCTGCCCCCGGGCAGTGGCGGTTTCCGCTTCCGCAACGTGTGGGCCGACGAAATGCTGCCGGCCATCGACGACTTCCGTCCGCAGCTGCTGCTGATCTCGGCCGGCTTCGACGCCCACCTGCGTGACCCGCAGGCCGACCTGATGCTGGAAACCGACGATTTCGCCTGGATCACCCGGGAGCTTCATGCGCTGGCGCGCCGTCATGCGGCCGGCCGGGTGGTCTCGATGCTGGAAGGCGGCTATGACCTGCAGGCCCTTGCCGAGTGCAGCGTGGCCCATGTCCGGGCCCTGCTGCTGCCCCCTCCCGGCAGCGTCTCCGGATGAACCCGAACCGGCAGGCTGCGGCGTCCTTCATTGCCCCTATGCAAGGGATGGGGCAAGCTACCGTCCGTTTTCGCCCGAATCCGAACCGCGTGCGCCGAGCCCTCCGCCTGCTTCCCCTGCCTCTGAGCATCGCCATCTGCCTGCCGGCAATGGCCGATGAAAAGCCGCTCAACTGGGGCCTGTGCCCGGCTACCGACGTGATTCCCGCGTTCACCGATGCCCCCACCCCGGTCCCGGGGCAGGACAAGGCCGCCGCCAGCGCTGCGCGCGAGCAGCAGCCGACCGACATCGAGGGTGACCAGCTGCTGGGCACGACCACCGTGCCGCAGTACGAAGGCAACGTGGCCCTGCGCCGCGGCGACCAGTTCGTCGGCACCGACAAGCTCAGCTTCGATACCGAGAGCGGCAACTACATCGCCGACGGCAATGTCCGCTACCAGGACTCCTCGATCCGCATGGTCGCCAAGCGCGCCGAGGGCAACCAGGAAAGCGACACCCACAAGATCACCGACATCAAGTACCAGCTGGTGTCGCGCCGCGGCAACGGCGATGCCGAGTCGGTCGACCTGCAGGGCGCGGTCGGCCAGATGCACCGCTCCACCTACACCACCTGCGACCCGTCACAGCCGGTGTGGAAGCTGTCGGCGCCGCAGATCGAAGTGGACAACGACGAGGGCTTCGGCACCGCCCGCAACGCCGTGCTGCGGATCGGCAAGGTGCCGGTGCTGTGGGCGCCGTACTTCAAGTTCCCGATCGATGACCGCCGCAAGACCGGCCTGCTGTTCCCGCAGCTGGGCATGTCCGGGCGCAACGGATTCGACTACGCACAGCCGATCTACTTCAACCTGGCGCCGAACTACGACGACACGTTGACCCCGCGCTACATGAGCCGGCGCGGCCTGATGCTCGACAACGAGTTCCGCTATCTCTACAACGGCGGCCGCGGCGAACTGCTGACCGCGTTCATGCCCAACGACAAGCTGCGCGACCGCGACCGCGGCCGGGTGATGTTCAGCGGTTACCACAACGTGGACAGCCACTGGCAGGCCCGCGCGAACCTGGCCTGGGTCAGCGACGAGCGCTATGTCGAGGACTTCGCCAACCGCCTGGTCGGGGTGACTGCCTCGAACCTCCAGAGCACCGTGGGCCTGTACGGCACCGGCCGGAACTGGACGGCCGGCATCATGGCCGACCGCTGGCAGCTGACCGACTACACGCTCAATGAAAGCGCGCTGCCGTACAACCGCCAGCCGCGCCTGTACTTCAACTGGGACAAGCCGGTCCTGCCGTGGCTGGAAACCGGCATCTATGCCGAAGCCGTGCGCTTCACTCACGACGACATCAACTTCAAGTACGGCGCCGATGCGGGACCCGACCTGCAGTACACGCGCAACGGCCAGACCCAACGCATGTACGGCGGCTCGCGCCTGGACGTGAAGCCGTACGTGTCGTTCCCGATCAGTGGCGCGGCCTGGTACGTCACCCCGACCCTGGCCTACCGCTACACCGGCTACGACCTGGACCAGGGCCTGGCTGACAGCGTCCGCCGCAACGTGCTGGCCTCGCAGGGCATCGACCCGAACACCGCCACGCCGGAGCAGCTGCGCGGCAACAAATCGCCCAGCCGCAGCCTGCCGATCGGCAGCATCGACGCCGGCCTGTTCTTCGATCGCGAGACCACGATCGGCGGCAAGTCCTTCCTGCAGACCCTGGAACCGCGCCTGTTCTACCTGCGCACGCCGTACCGCAACCAGGACGAGCTGCCGATCTTCGATACGCGTGACTTCACGTTCAGCTGGGGCCAGCTGTTCCGCGACTCGCGCTATACCGGCGCCGACCGCCAGAACGATGCCAACCAGCTGACCCTGGCACTGAGTACCCGGTTCATCGACCAGACCACCGGCAAGGAACGGTTCTCGGCTTCGATCGGCCAGATCCAGTATTTCGACGAGTCGCGGGTGACCGTCACTCCGGGCGGTGCGCCGGTGGAAAAGGGCAAGTCGGCGTGGATCGCCGACGGCAACTACATGATCAACGACCGCTGGACCCTGGGTGCCACCTACCAGTGGGACCCGAAGTACAAGCGTGAGGATCTGGCCAGCGTGCGTGCCCGCTACCTGATGCCCAACGACGGCGTGGTCAACCTGACCTACCGCTACCGAATCAAGGGCGACGCCCTCGTCGATGCCAACAAGCACGACCGCACCCTGCTGGAGCAGGCCGACCTGTCGTTCCTGTACCCGCTGAATGCGCGCTGGAGCCTGGTCGGTCGCTACTACTACTCGCTGCAGGACAAGGAGCCGCTGGAAATCATCGGCGGTGTCCAGTGGGACAGCTGCTGCCTGGCCGTGCGTGTGGTCGGCCGCCGCTATGTCCGCAACCGCGAAGGCGAGATGAACAACTCCATCCAGGTGGAGTTCGTGCTCAAGGGCCTGAGCTCCCTGGGGCAGGACACGGACCGTACCCTGCGCCGTGCTATCCTCGGCTACAACCGCGACGACCTCTATCTCGTGCCGCCGAGCAACACCGGGGCGACCCGGGATGACTACGATCCGAACCTGATCCCATGACCAAGCGCTTCCCCGTTCTTCTCGCCTCGCTGCTGGCGGTGTCCAGCGTGTCCGCCCCCCTGCAGGTGCTTGCCCAGGAGGCGCAGCCGCTTGACCGCATCGCTGCCGTCGTCGATGAGGACGTGATCCTGCAGAGCGAGCTCCAGCGTGCGATCGCCAACATCAAGGCGCAGTATGCCGGCCGCGAAAACCAGCTGCCGCCGGAAGACGTGCTCAGCCGCCAGGTGCTCGAACGCCTGGTGCTGGTCAAGCTGCAGGTGGCCCGCGCCCAGGGCAGCGGCATCCGTGTCAGCGACCAGGAGCTGAACCAGGCGATGAACGCCATCGCCCAGCAGAACGGTTCGAACCTGGATGCCCTTCGCCAGCGCCTGGCCCATGACGGTATCGATTTCAACGATTTCCGCGCGTCGGTGCGTGACGAGATCACCGTGCAGCGCCTGCGCCAGAGCTTCGCGCAGAGCCGCATCAGCGTCAGCGAGGGTGAAGTCGACGCCGCGCTGAAGCAGCAGGCCACGGTAGGCAACCAGTATCACCTGGCGCACATCCTGATCGCCCTGCCCGACGGTGCCAACGCCGACCAGATCGCCACCGGCCAGAAGAAGGCCGATGGCGTGAAGGCCCTGCTGGACAAGGGCGAGCTGGACTTCAACGCGGCGGCCGTGCGCTATTCGGACAGCCCGAACGCACTGGAAGGCGGCGATCTGGGCTGGCGCAGCCTGGATGAAATCCCGCAGGCCTTTGCCCAGTTGATGGAAAAGATGAAGCCGGGCGAGGTGGTCGGCCCGATCCGCGGCCCGAGCGGCTTCCAGCTGCTGAAGCTGGTGGAAGTGCGTGACAGCAGTTCCGCCGCCGGTGAACAGACGGTCACCGAGTACCACGGCCGCCACATCCTGGTCCGCGTGGACGACAACCAGACCGATGCCGCTGCCAAGGCCAAGATCGATACCCTGCGCGCCCGCATTGCTGGCGGCGCCGACTTCCAGACCGTTGCCAGGGAGTCCTCCGAGGACAACAACAGCAAGGGCCAGGGCGGTGATCTCGGCTGGTTCCCGGCTGACGCGTTCGGTCCGGCCTTCGGCCAGCAGGTGAGTGGCCTGCAGGATGGTGGCGTCAGCCAGCCGTTCCGCACCGACGCCGGTTGGCACATCGTGCAGCGCGTGGCGACCCGCCAGACCGACGTGACCACCGACAACCAGCGTGCCCAGGTCCGCGAGACCATCGGCCGTCGCAAGCTGGAAGACGAGTACAACCGCTTCCTGCAGGAACTGCGTGGCGAAGCCTACGTCAGTTTCCGCAGCGGCGACCGCGCGGAAAACACCGCCACTCCGCCGCAGTCCTGACCGATGCGCCCCGAGCTCGCTCTGGTACCGGGCGAGCCCGCCGGGATCGGCCCGGAGCTGTGTGTCCGCCTCGTCCAGCAGCCGCGTGAAGATTGCCGGCTGCTGGCCTTCGCCGACCCGGACACCCTGCGCGCGGCTGCGGCCGCCCTGAACCTGCCCCTGCAACTGCTGCCCGAGGACGCCGAAGCACGCGTCCCCGGCGATCTGCGCCTGCGCGCCGTCCGCAACGCGGTGCCCAGCCACTTCGGCCAGGCCGATCCGGCCAATGCCAGCGCGGTCATCGGCGCCCTGCTCGGCGCCGGCCAGGCCTGCCTGTCCGGTGAGCTGCACGGTGTGGTGACCGGCCCGGTGCACAAGGCGGTCATCAACGAAGGCGGCATTGCCTACAGTGGTACCACTGAACTGCTGGCCGACCAGGCCGGAGTGAAGGTGGTGATGATGCTGGCCAATCACATTGTCCGCGTGGCCCTGGCCACCCCCCACCTGCCGCTGCGCGAGGTGGCCGATGCGATCACCGCGCCCAGCCTGGAACACACCCTGCGCACGGTGCATGCCGCGCTGCGCCGCGAGTTCGGCCTGCCTGCGCCGCGCATCGCGGTGCTCGGGCTGAACCCGCATGCCGGCGAAGACGGTCATCTGGGACGCGAGGAACTGGACCTGGTCATCCCCCTGCTGCAGCGCCTGCGCGCGGAGGGCATGGACCTGGTCGGGCCGCTGCCGGCCGACACCGCCTTCCTGCCGGCCAAGCTGGCCGGTTTCGACACCGTGCTGGCGATGTACCACGACCAGGGCCTGCCGGTGCTGAAGTATTCCGGCTTCGAACAGGCGGTGAACCTGACCCTCGGCCTGCCCTACCCGCGCGTGGCGGTCGACCATGGCACCGCGCTGGACCTGGCCGGCCGCGGCATCGCCGATCCTTCCAGCCTGCAGGCGGCAACGACGCTGTGTGCGCAGCTGGCGCGGCAACGTACACTGAGCGCATGAATTCCCCGCATTCCCCCTCCGGCCCGGTGTTCACCGCACCGGCCAAGAAGCAGCTTGGCCAGCATTTCCTGGCCGATCGCCACTACATCGACAAGATCGTGATGGCGGTCAACCCGAAAGATGGCGACCGCCTGGTTGAAATTGGTCCAGGCCAGGGCGCCATCACCCTGCCGCTGCTGCGCGTGCACCCGACGCTGACGGTGATCGAGTTCGACCGCGACCTGATCGCGCCGCTGACCGCCGCCGCCGAGCCGCTGGGCGAGCTGACCATCGTCCATCGCGACGTGCTGCGCGTGGACTTCACCGAACTGGCTGATGGCCAGCCGATCCGCCTGGTCGGCAACCTGCCCTACAACATCTCCTCGCCGATCCTGTTCCATGCGCTGGAGCATGCCGCAGTGATCCGCGACATGCACTTCATGCTGCAGAAAGAGGTGGTCGACCGCATGGCCGCCGGCCCCGGCAGCAAGGTGTATGGCCGCCTCAGCGTGATGCTGCAGGCCTACTGCCAGGTGATCTCGCTGTTCGTGGTTCCGCCGGGCGCGTTCCGGCCGCCGCCGAAGGTCGATTCGGCCGTGGTGCGGCTGGTGCCGCGTGACCCGGCCTCGATCAGCATCAACGACCACACGCGCTTCGCCGAGGTGGTCAAGGCCGCCTTCGGGCAGCGCCGCAAGACCCTGCGCAATGCCCTGAACAACGTGGTGTCCGCCGAGCAGTTCATCGCTGCCGGCGTGCGTCCCGATGCCCGCGCCGAACAGCTGGACGTGGCCGAATTCACCGCTTTGGCCAATGCCTCCTGATTACACTGCCGGTATGGAAGACGCTGACGTATATGCCATCTCCGTCGAAGTCGCACCGCGCTTCCTCGACGATCAATCCGCGCCGGAAGACGGGCGCTACGCGTTCGCCTACACGATCCGCATCCACAACCAGGGGCGGGTCGCCGCACGCCTGGTCGCACGCCACTGGCGCATCACCGATGCCAATGGCCGTGTCGAGCATGTCGATGGCGACGGGGTGATCGGCGAGCAGCCGCGGCTGCGCCCCGGTGAAGACTTCCGTTACACGTCCGGTGTCATGCTGGGGACCGATCACGGGACCATGCAGGGGCACTACGACATGGTCGCCGACGATGGCACCGAATTTGCCGCGCCGGTCGCACCGTTCGTGCTGGCCGTCCCGCGTACCCTGCACTGACACGGAGGCCGAACGATGAGTGTGTGGGCGATCGGCGACCTGCAGGGCTGCTACGACGTTACCCAGCGGTTGCTTGAGAAGATCCGCTTCGACCCGGCCCAGGACACCCTGTGGTTCTGCGGCGACCTGGTCAACCGTGGCGGCCAGTCGCTGGAAACGCTGCGGCTGGTGCATTCGCTGCGCGAGCACAGCGTGGTGGTGCTGGGCAACCATGATCTTTCGCTGCTGGCCGTCGGTGCACGCACCGAAGAGGAGCAGCGCAAGGTCAACCCGGACCTGCTGCGCATCGTGCAGGCCGAGGACCGCGACGAACTGCTGGACTGGCTGCGCCTGCAGAAGCTGGTGCATGTGGATCGCGAGCTGGGCTGGATGATGGTGCACGCCGGCCTGGCGCCGAAGTGGACCACGCAGATGGCAGAGAAGCACGCCGCCGAAGTCGAGGTGCAGCTGCACGGCGCCGGCTACCGCAAGCTGTTCCGCAACATGTACGGCGACAAGCCAAGCTGGGCGCCGAACCTGTCCGGCTACGACCGTTCGCGTGCGATCATCAACGTGCTCACCCGCATGCGCTACTGCACCCCGCGCGGGCGCATCGGCATCGAGGACAAGGGCACCCCTGGCACGCAGGAACAGGGACTCTACCCCTGGTTCGAAGTACCTGGACGGGTCGAGCGCGACCTCAAGATCGTCTGCGGCCACTGGTCGGCGCTGGGCCTGACCATCACCCAGGGCGTGCACGCCATCGACACCGGCGCAGTCTGGGGCGGCAAGCTGACCGCGATCCAGCTCGATACCGACGAGCTGCGCGTGGTGCAGGTACCGGGCCGTGATGTACCGGCACCCGTACCCCACGCCCGCCCGCCGGCGCGACCGGCGCACGAGCGCCCCGCCGCTGCGGTGCAGGGCAAGGAACAGGGCGGCGGCAACGCCGCTGCTGCCAACCCGGGCAACCGTGGTCCGCGCCGTCGTCGCCGTCGAGGTGGTGGCGGTGGAGGCTCCGGTGGACCCCACAACAACGGCGCCGCGCCGCAGGCATGACGCGACGCGGCTGGGCACCATGGAGGGTGCTGCTGCTGACGCTGGCCCTGGCCAGCGGCTGCCAGCCTGCTTCGCCCCCGGCTCCCACCGGCGGCGGAAATGCCGCCCCCACGCCATCGCAGCCGCAGGCCCCTTCACCGCCACTGGTGGCCGCAGCGCGCGCACAGATCGGCGTCACCACCCGTTACGATCCCGCCTACCAGGTCCTGTCCTATCCCGGCGGCGACGTCCCGCTTGATCGCGGCGTGTGCACCGACGTGGTGGTGCGCGCCCTGCGCAGCCAGGGCCTGGACCTGCAGGCGCGCGTGCATGAAGACATGCGCGGCAACTTCAGCGCGTATCCCGCGATCTGGGGCCTGTCACGGCCGGACCGCAACATTGATCATCGGCGTGTGCCGAACCTGATGCGCTGGTTCGAACGGCAGGGCTGGCAGCAACCGATCACCGCCCTCGCCACCGACTATGCGGCCGGTGACATCGTGGCCTGGAAGCTCAACGGCAACGGTCTGCTGCATGTCGGCATCGTCTCCGACCGGAGGCTGGCCAATGGCACACCGCTGGTGCTGCACAACATCGCGCGCGGCACGCGTGAAGAGAACCTGCTGTTCCAGCACGCGATCATCGGGCATTACCGGATGCCGTAGGCACCTGCAGAGCCGGGCCATGCTCAGCTACGGGAGGTATCAGGCAACAGCAGCCGAGCATGGCTCGGCTCTACAGAAAACCATCCTCAGCGGCGCACGTAATGCACGAAGCGGAACGCATAGGCGTGGCGGTCATCGGCCGGATGCGGCTCGCTGCTCACTTCCCGCCAGTCCTGCACGGCCACCTCGGGGAAATGGGTGTCGGCGGGGACTTCGGCATCGACCCAGGTCAGGTACAGGTCGCTGGCCTGGTCCAGCAGCTGGTGGAAGATCTCGCCGCCGCCGATGATGCACAGCTCGCTGGCGCCCTCGCCTTCGGCAATCGCCTTCGCCTCGTCCAGCGACGCCACCGCGCGCATGCCCGCGAACGGCCCCTGGCCGCTGCGGGTCAGCACCAGGTTGGTGCGCCCCGGCAGTACGCGGCCGATCGACTCGGCCGTCTTGCGCCCCATCAGGATCGGCTTGCCCAGGGTGAGCGCCTTGAAGTGCTTGAAATCATCCGGCAGGTGCCAGGGCATGGCATTGCCCTGGCCGATGCCACGGTTGCGGTCCAGCGCCACGATCATCGAGAGCTTCATGGCACTCACACCGCCACCGGCGCCTTGATCGCCGGGTGCGGGTCATAGCCGTCGATGCGGATGTCGTCGAACCGGAAGCCGAACAGGTCGCTCACCTCCGGGTTCAACCACAGCTTCGGCAGCGCGCGCGGTTCACGCGAAAGCTGCTCGCGCGCCTGCTCGAAATGGTTCGAATACAGGTGCGCGTCGCCCAGCGTATGCACGAAGTCGCCCACGCCCAGGCCCGTGGCCTGCGCCACCATGTGGGTCAGCAGCGCATAGCTGGCGATGTTGAACGGCACGCCGAGGAAGATGTCGCCGCTGCGCTGGTACAGCTGGCAGCTGAGCTTGCCGTCCACCACGTAGAACTGGAACAGATTGTGGCACGGCATCAGCGCCATCTGCGAAAGCTCGCCCACGTTCCAGGCGCTGACCACCAGCCGGCGCGAATCGGGGTTGCGCTTGATCTCGTCCACCAGCCACTGCATCTGGTCGATCTCGCGGCCATCGGCGGTGGCCCAGCTGCGCCACTGCTTGCCGTAGACCGGGCCGAGGTCGCCGTTCTCGTCGGCCCACTCGTCCCAGATGCGTACCTGGTTGTCCTTCAGGTAGCCGATGTTGGTATCGCCCTTCAGGAACCACAGCAGCTCGTGGATGATCGAGCGCAGGTGCAGCTTCTTGGTGGTGACCAGCGGGAAACCTTCATTGAGGTCGAAGCGCATCTGCCAGCCGAACACGCTGCGGGTGCCGGTGCCGGTGCGGTCGCTCTTCTCCGCGCCATGTTCCAGCACATGCGCGAGCAGATCCAGGTAGGCCTTCATGCCTTGCCCTCCGCAGCCATCACCGGTTGCGGCTGCAGCACCGGCGCGCGGCGCGACATCGCCAGCAGCACCAGGCCGAAGGCGATGAGCGGCAGGCTGAGGATCTGGCCACGGGTCAGCCAGTCGAAGGCCACATAGACGCCGTTGTCGGGCATGCGTACGAATTCGACGGCGAAGCGGAACAGGCCGTACATCAGCGCGAACAGGCCGCCGACCAGGTAACGGTGGCGCGGCTTGGCCGACACCGTCCACAGCACCACGAACATCACCAGGCCTTCCAGGAACGCTTCATACAGCTGCGAGGGATGGCGGGCGAACTGGTTCAGCGCGCCGGTGGCGAACTGCGCCTGCAGGGTCGCATGGTCCAACTGGTTCAGCGGCGCCGGCAGGCCCGACGGGAACACCACGCCCCACGTGCCGTCGGTGTACTTGCCCCACAGCTCGGCGCCGATGAAGTTGCCGATGCGACCAAAACCCAGGCCCAGCGGTACCAGCGGCGCCATGAAATCCATGGTGTCGAAGAAGTGCAGCGCGTGCTTGCGCGACCACCACCAGCAGGCACCCAGCACGCCCAGCAGGCCGCCATGGAAACTCATGCCGCCGTCCCACACCTTGAACAGCAGCAGCGGGTTGTGCAGGAAATCGCCCAGCGCGTAGAACAGCATGTAGCCGATGCGGCCGCCCAGCACCACGCCGAGCATGGCGTAGAACAACAGGTCGGAGAAGCCGTTGGCATCGACGCCCGGCAGGCGCCCGGCGGCGATGCGCGTGCGGCCCAGCAGCCAGGCCGCAGTGAAGCCGAGCAGGTACATGATGCCGTACCAGTGCACCTTGATCGGCCCCAGCGAGAGGGCGATGGGGTCGATGTCGTGGAAATAGATCATGGAAGGTGCCTTGCGGTTGAACGCCTATTCTCGGGCCAGTGCCGCCCCGGCTCAACCAAGGAGCTGGGGCGAGTTCGGCAACGCGTCATCGTTCGACCGGGTCGAGGCCGGAAAGTGCCCTTCGATCAGGCTGGAGACCTCGTCGATGGCATCCTGCAGCGCTTCCACCGGGTTGGAACCACGCAGGCCCTCGCGCAGATGGGTGCAGACCCGCTGCCACTGCGCCGGGCTGACCCGGCCATGCAGGCCGCGGTCGGCGACGATCTCGATGGCATGGTCGGCCAGCAGCAGGTAGATCAGCACGCCGTTGTTGTGGGCGGTGTCCCAGGTGCGCAGGCGTGCGAAGGCATGCTCGGCGGCCTGCCTCGGGGTGACCTTGTGCCACAACGCGGCCAGCGGCAGATCGGCCTCCACCGCGAACATCACCTGACCGCCGTGGCGCTGCTCACCGGAAGCGATGGCCTCGGTGATCGCCTGCAGCGTGGCTGGCGGGAACGCGCGCCGTACCGACGGCGAACATACATGGCGGAACAGACGTTGGATCATCACCAGCCTCCCGAAGCGCCACCGCCACCGGAACGGCCACCGCCGCCGCCCCAGCCGCCTCCGCCGCCGAATCCACCACCACCGCCGAAGCCGCCTCCCCCGCCCCAGCTGCCACCGCCCCAGCCACCACCGCCGGCAAAGCGCCCCGGATGGCCGGACAGCATCGCCACGATCAGGCCAACCACGCCGGCCAGGCCACTGGCCAGCAGGGTGGAGGTGAACAGGAACGCCGCCACGGCTGCGCCAGCGCCGCCGAGCAGGCCACGCAGCGGGCGCGGCACGCGCGCGAACACGCCGCGCAGGATGCTGCCGGCGAACACACCGATGAACAGCGCCAGAAACCAGGCATCGCCGCCGCCACCCGGCTCGCGCCCACGATGGCCACTGACCGGTGCCGGCAGCGTTTCGCCATCGATCAGCTTGACCAGCACGGCGGTGGCATCGGTGATGCCCCCGGCGTAGTCGCCGGCGCGGAAACGCGGCACCAGGTATTCCTGGATGACCCGGTTGGCGATGGCATCGGGAATCGCGCCTTCCAGGCCGTAACCCGGCTCGATCCGCACGCGCCGGTCGTCCTTGGCCACCACCAGCAGCACGCCGTCATCGACGCCCTTGCGGCCGATCTGCCACTGATCGAAGACCCGCGTGGTGTACTGCGCGATGTCCTCCGGCTGGGTGGTGGGTACCACCAGCACCTGCAGCTGGCTGCCCTTGCGCTGTTGCAGGTCCAGCGCCTGCTGCACCAGTGCCTGCTTCTGCGCAGCCTCCAGCGTGCCGGTGGTGTCGACCACCGGCGAATCCAGCGCCGGAATCGGCGCCAACTGCTGGGCCTGCGCCGCCAGCGGCAGCCACAGCAGCAGGGCCAGCAGCGCAGTGGCCAGGCGCATCGGTCAGTGGCCCGGCTGCGGTGCCGGCTGCTGCTGCGGCGCGTTGCCGAAATCCACCGCCGGTGCGTTGGAGATCTGCGCTTCGTTGTCAACGGTGAAGTTCGGCTTGGTCTTGTAGCCGAAGATCTTGGCGGTGATCACCTGCGGGAACGAGCGGATGTAGGTGTTGTAGTCCTGCACCTGCTGGATGTAGCGGCCGCGGGCAACGGTGATGCGGTTCTCGGTGCCTTCCAGCTGGGCCTGCAGGTCGCGGAAGTTCTGGTCGGACTTCAGCACCGGATAGTTCTCGGTCACCACCAGCAGCCGCGACAGCGCGCTGCCGAGTTCACCCTGGGCCTGCTGGAACTGCTTGAGCGAGGCTTCGTCATCGGCGTTGACGTTGATCTGGCCGACACGCGAGCGGGCGTTGGTGACTTCGGTCAGCACGCGCTCTTCCTGGCTGGCGAAACCTTTGACGGTCTGCACCAGGTTGGGCACCAGGTCGGCGCGGCGCTTGTACTGGTTGAGCACTTCGGACCAGCTGGCCTTGACCGCCTCATCCTTCTGCTGGATGGCGTTGTAACCGCAGCCGGACAACAGGGAGGCCAGCAGCATCAGGGGCAGGACACGGGTGAACAGGCGCATGGCGGAGGTTCCGGGTGGGCTTGGCGCCGAGCATGCCATGGTTCGGGTGAAAGACCGGCCATCGGGCGCCGCCCCCTCCGCGGTGTGGTCCAGCCAGCTCGGGGATGGGCCGGGAGGGTGGGTCGGCTGGGGGCCGCTGCAAGTACGTCCATGTAAGCTCGGTCGCCGCATCCATGCGGCTCACGCCCCCAGCCGACCCACCCTCCCGGCCATGGACAGTTTTCTGCGCACCGCGGGAAGATCAAAAGAAAAATCAAAGGCAAAAGCCGACCCTTCAGACATTCCTGGTGTCTGCCATCCACGCATGGCGTGGATCTACCGTGTCGACCAAGATCGACACCTACCAACAGCAGCGCAGAACGCGTTCCGACAGATCGCGGAAGACTGTCGAAGGCGGGGTGGGTCCGGTGGCGGGGATGTCCGCGGCATGGATGCCGCGGCCAAGCCCCCAGGGAAGGGTTTACGGCGTCCCCCGCCACCGGACCCGCCCCGCCATCCCTCAGTAGCCCAGCTTTTGACGTTGCCTCTGCGGGTGCAGGGCGCAGCCCTGCCGGAACCCCTCACCCTCAGCAGGCTTCAGCCACCGCAGTGCGCGGACGCCCCAGCCATGCCAGCAGCAGGCCCGACGCGGCCAGCAGGCCACCGGCCACCGGAATCGCGGCGTAGCCCAGTCCCGAGCTGATCACCGCCCCCCCCAGCGCAGCACCTACCGCATTGCCCAGGTTGAATGCACCCACGTTGATCGACGACGCCAGGCCCGGCGCCTCGCTGGCCACCTGCATCACCCGGATCTGCAGCGGCGGCACGAGGGCGAAGGTCGCCGCACCGAACAGCAGTACACCCAGCGCCGCGGTGGCGTGGCTCATGAAGGCCAGCGGCAGCACGAACATCAGCACCGCCAGGACGGCCAGCAGGATCCGTGTGGCGCCATCGAGCGACCAGTCAGCCATGCGTCCACCGATGCCGTTGCCGAAGGTGAAGCCGATGCCGATCAGGGCCAGCGACATTGCGATGAAGGCATTGGAGGCGCCGGTCAATTCGGTCAGCACCGGTGCGACGTAGGTATAGAGGGTGAACATCGCACCCGCACCAAGCACGGTGGTGGCCATCGCCAGCAGCACCTGCGGCTGCAGGATCGCCTTCAGTTCGCGGCGCACGTCCGGGCGCGGCCCCGGTGCAGATGCCGGCAGCGCGAAACCCAGCGCAGTGATCGCAACCAGGCCCAGCACTGCGGTACCGGCGAAGGACAGGCGCCAGCCCAGCTGCTGCCCCACCCAGGTCGCCAACGGCACGCCGCCGATGTTGGCGATGGTCAGGCCCATGAACATGGTGGCCACGGCAGCGGCCTGCTTTTCCTTCGGCACCAGGCTCGCAGCGACCACCGCACCGATGCCGAAGAAGGCACCGTGGTTGAGGCTGGTGACCAGGCGCGACAGCAGCAGCATCCCGTAGTTCGGCGCCAGCGCAGACAACAGATTGCCGGCGACGAAGATCGACATCAGCAGCATCAGCGCGGTGCGCTTGCCAAAACGCCCCATCAGCAGGGTCATCACCGGCGCGCCCAGCATCACGCCCACGGCATAGGCGGTGATCAGCATGCCCGCAGTGGGGATGCCAACGCCGACGCCGTCGGCGATGACCGGCAACAGGCCCATCGGGGCAAACTCGGTGGTTCCGATGGCGAAGGCGCCAACGGCAAGCGCCAGCAAGGCGGCTCTGGAATTCATGGGGGGGGGTCCTGGGGGCGGGAATCGGGAGTGCGTAGCCTGCGCGCTTTGCTGCGCCGGATTAAGCCTCGCCCCGGGAAAACACTGTTGATCCTGGTTCACAAGTGGAAGCCGGAACGCAGCCACAAGTGCAAAAACCACAATGCCGTTGCAGAACCGACCTCGCCCCCACAACGCAGAACCCCCGGAATGCCGGGGGTTCTGAGGGACTCACACGCCAGTGGCGCGCTTACCAGTTGCCGGCGCCCGGCACGTTGTGCTCGCGGGCGCGGCGGCGCATCAGCAGGTTCAGCCACTCCACCAGCACCGAGAAGCCCATCGCGGCGTAGATGTAGGGCTTGGGCACGTGCACGTCCAGGCCGTCCAGGATCAGCACCGCGCCGATCATCAGGATGAAGGCGAGCGCCAGCATCTTCACGGTCGGGTTGGCATCGATGAAGCGGCCCAGCGGGTTGGCGGCCAGCAGCATCACCATCACCGACAGCAGGATCGCGGCGACCATCACCGGAATGTGGTCGGCGATGCCGACGGCGGTGATCACCGAGTCCAGCGAAAACACGATGTCGATCACCGCGATCTGCGCGATCACGTAGCCGAACACGGCCGAGGCCTTGGTGGTGCTGGGATCTTCATCCTCGCCACCGCTGATCAGTTCCTTGATCTCCATGCAGCCCTTGATGATCAGGAACAGGCCGCCAACGATCAGCACCAGGTCGCGGATGGAGATGCCCATGCCGGCCACGGTGAACAGGTTTGCCGCCATGTGCGCCAGGTAGGCCAGCGATACCAGCAGGCCGATGCGGGTAATGCAGGCCACCGCGATGCCGAGCTTGCGGGCGAACGGGCGGCGCTCTTCCGGCAGCTTGCTGACAGCAATGGAAATGAACACCAGGTTGTCGATGCCGAGCACGATTTCCAGCGCGCTGAGCGTGAACAGGGTCACCCAGGCATTGGGGTCGGCGAGGAACTCAAAGGACATGGAAACTCTTCAAGGCAGTGGGGGAATGGGGTTTCAGCCGTAGTTGCCGGCCAGCGCGTGCGGAACCACGACCAGCGCCCAGCACAGCAACACGTTCATCATCAGCACGAACACCGCCGCCGAGCCCATGTCCTTGGCGCGGCCGGCCAGCTCGTGAATCTCACTGCCGTAGCGTTCGATCACCGCTTCGATGGCCGAGTTGGCCAGCTCCATCGCCAGCACCAGCAGCATCGAGCCGATCAGCAGCGCGCGTTCGACCGGCGTCTGGCCCAGCCAGATCGCAATCGGCGTCAGCAGGATCAGCAGGTAGACCTCAAGCCGGAACGAGGACTCGTGCAGCCAGGCAGCGCGCAGGCCCTGCCAGGACCAGCGGGCGGCCTGGAAGATGCGGCGCGGGCCGCGCGGCAGGTGGCCGAACTGATCAGCCACGGGTGGAACATCCAGCAACGGGGGCGCGGCGCAGCGACCGCTCAGACGCACGGCAGGGAATCATGGGTGCACAGGAATAGGCAGATGGCGGCCATTTTGCCACAAGGCCGCCAACCGCAGCCCGCGCCGGCCCGCTGAACGGCCTGCCAGGGGCAAGCAACGGCCCGGGCATGCTCCTATGATGGATGCCCCTTGCCTGCTGGAGCGCCTGATGTCCCGTCGCCGTACCTGCCTGTTGATGCTGGGCCTGCTGACTGCCGCACCGCTGGCCCAGGCGCTGAGCCCGGCCGAGTCGCCCCGGGTGCCAGAACAGGTCTCCAACGTGGCCTGGGCCGGCGACATGGCCCGCTTCGCCAGCGCCGACCAGTCCACCCCGCCGCCGCGCGGTGGTATCGAGTTCATCGGCAGCTCCTCGATCCGCTTCTGGGAGAGCCTGGCCACCGACTTCCCTGGCCAGCCAGTGTTCAACCGCGGCTTCGGCGGCTCGGAAGTGCGCGACAGCACCTGGTACGCCGACCGCATCGTGGTGCCGTATGCGCCATGCAAAGTGTTCTTCTACGCGGGCGACAACGACCTTAACAGTGGCCGCAGCGCCGTGCAGGTGCGCGACGACGTGGTTGCCTTCGTGCAGCGCGTGCACCGCGACCTGCCGAAGACCAAGGTGGAGTACCTGTCGATCAAGCCGAGCCCGTCGCGCGCGCACCTGCTGCCGGCGATCAACGAGGCCAACACGCTGATCAAGGCCGCGCTGGCCAAGCTGCCCAACACCGGTTTCACCGACATCTACACGCCGATGCTCGGCGCCAACGGCCAGCCGGATGCGACGCTGTTCCGCGAGGACATGCTGCACATGACCCCGGCCGGCTATGCGATCTGGACCAGGGCGCTGGCGCCGAAGGTCAACTGCAACTGAGCAACCCCATCCACGCATGGCGTGGATCTACTGCGGATCGCGGGAAACTGTCGAAGGCGGGGCGGTGTGGGTTTGCAGGACCGTTGGCGCCATGGATGGCGCCATCGAGCCCCCATGGACGGGTTTACGGCGTGTCCTGCAAACCCACACCGCCCCGCCATTCCACGGAATGCCCGCTTCTGATGTTGATGTTGCCTCGGCGGGTGCCGGGCGCAGCCCGGCAAAATCCCTCTACCGGAAGATCACCGTGGCCTCGGTGCCCTTGCCCGGCTCGCTGGCCAGGCTGACCTTCCAGCCGAAGCGGTCGCACAGCCGGCGCACGATCGACAGGCCCAGGCCGGTGCCCTGCGGACGGCTCGGCTCGGCGCGGTAGAACGGTTCAAACGCGCGCGACAGCGCCTCGGCGGACATGCCGATGCCGGTATCGCGCACCACCACCCGGTCATTGAGCACGTGCACGTCGATACGCCCTTCGTCGGTGTAGCTGCAGGCATTGCGCACCAGGTTGCTGACCACCACCTGCAGCACCCGCGGCGGTGCGTGCAGCTGTACCGGGCCTTCGCCGTGCAGGTGCACCGATACGGGCCGGTTGCCCAGCAGCTCGTTGGCGTTGTCCACCTCGTAGCGGACGATGTCGTTGACGTCGAACAGCTCGATCTGCGGTTCGACATCGGCCTCGCGGGCCAGGATCAGGAACGCATCGATCACCGCCTCCATGTCACGGCCTGCACGCTGGATGCGCTGCAGGCTGCGGCGCAGGCGCGGCTGCAGGGTTTCATCGCCAAGGGCCATGTCGCTGGCCACGCGGATGACGGTCAACGGCGTGCGCAGCTCATGGCTGGCATCACGGGTGAAGTTGCGCTCGCGCGCCACGTGCGCGCTGACCCGGTTGGCCAGCGAATGCAGTGCGGCCGCCAGCTGGCGGGTCTCGCCCTGCATGTCCGCCGGCAGCTTGTTCGGCTCCAGATCGGCCGCTTCGGGGTGGCCCGGGTCCCAGCGCGAGACGCGCCGCGCCAGCCAGTTCACCGGCGACACCAGTCGCTTCGAGGCACGGTAGGTGACCCAGCTGGCGCCATACACCGCCAACAGGGTCAGCAGCACCGGCACGATGCCGAACCAGAACGCCAGCATCTCCGCGCGCGAGCGCAGGAACACCAGGTACAGGCGACCGGCAGGGCGCACGTCGACCAGCACCAGCTGGTCGTCCTGGGGCAGCTCGTGGAAGCCAGGCTCCAGGGTGCGCAGGTTGGCCGGCAATGACAGTGCCGACTGCCCGCTTTCCAGCAGGTAGCCGCGGATGTTGTGGGTGTTGGGCGGCGGCTGCACCGGCGACGCCTCGTGCAGCGTCCAGTAATAGGCCGCTTCCTCGCGCAGGGCGGCGCCGACCAGACTGTGCTTGATCACCAGCGAGACCAGCCAGGCACCGAGCAGGATGCCCAGGCTGGCCAGGACTGCCTGCAGGATGAAGGCGATACGGATCTTGCGCGGCAGGCCGTGCGGCATTGCGGGGTCCCGGTCAGAGCGCTGCGATTATAGGCAGCGCGCTGCGCCGTAGTCGTGCACGGACGCTGACCGGCGGCAGCGCCGGCCGGTCATCCGTGCCCGGTGCGGGGTCGTTGCCCGGCCGGGCCTGATGCTGCACAGGCCGGGCCCCGATCAGGCCATCGGCTGGGCAATATCGGCAATGCGATAGCCGGCGCTCTGCACGGTGTGCAGCAGCGGACGGTCGAACGGCTTGTCGATGATCTTGCGCAGGTTGTACAGATGGCTGCGCAGGGTGTCCGAATCCGGCAGGCCATTGCCCCAGATCTCGCGTTCGATCTCCTGGCGGGTGACCACGCGCGGCGATTCGCGCATCAGGATGGTCAGCAGGCGCAGGCCGATCGGCGACAGCTGCAGCTCGGTACCGGCACGGGTAGCCCGCATGCTGACCGGATCGAGCACCAGGTCGGCGACCTTCAGCACCTCCGAACCGACCTGGCGGCGTTCGCGACGGATCAGCGCGCGCAGGCGGGCTTCCAGCTCCTGGATCGCGAACGGCTTGGTCAGGTAGTCATCGGCACCGAACCCGAGGCCGGTGAGCTTGTCGTCCAGCGTGTCGCGTGCCGTGAGCATCAGCACCGGCGTGGACTTGCGCGCATCGTTGCGCAGGCGACGGCACACTTCGATGCCATCCAGGCGCGGCAACATGAGATCGAGCACCACGACGTCATAGCTGTTCTCCGCCGCGAGGCGGTAGCCATCCAGGCCGTCCTGTGCATAGTCGACTTCGAAGCCGCGACCTTCCAGGTATTCCCCGATCATCTCGGAGATGTTGCGGTTGTCTTCGACCACCAGCACCAAGCCGGAGGTCTCCTTCGTCTGACGCATGTGATTCCCTCTAACTTCAGCTTTGTGAAACATGCCGGATCGACGGTGGACGCGATGTGAAGTTCCGTCAAGAGGTACACAAACGGTTCAGAGCAGCGGCCTGAGCAGCGGCCAGACGTTGTCCAGCACCTTCGGCTGCGCCTGCGCCGTGGGGTGCAGGCCGTCGCCCTGCATCATGCCCGGCTGCAGGGCCACGCCCTCCAGCAGGAACGGCAGCAGCGGCACCTTGTACTGCGTGGCCAGCGCCTTGTAGGCCGCGGCCAGGCGCTGGCGGTAGGCCGGTCCGTAGTTGGGCGGCACGTCGATGCCCAGCAGCAGCACCTTGGCACCGGCCTTCTGGCTGGCCTGCACCATTTTTTCCAGGTTGCCCTGCACCTGCGCCGGGGTCAGCCCGCGCAGCGCGTCATTGCCGCCCAGCGCGATCACCACCACGGTCGGCTTCTCCCTGGCCAGCAGGCCCGGCAGGCGGGTCAGCGCGCCGGCGGTGGTTTCCCCGCTCATGCTGGCGTTGACGATGCGCGCCGGGGTTTTCGACTGCTGCCTGACCCGCTGTTGCAGCAAGCTGACCCAGCCGGCGTCGGCAGGGATATTGTGGGCGGCACTGAGGCTGTCGCCGAGCACCAGTACGGTGCCAGCCGGACCTTTGGCACAGGCCAGCCCCGGCAACAGCAGGAACCCTAGCAGCAGCACCATCATCGCGCCGGCTCGCCGGCTCCATCCCGTCTTGCGCATTGGAGTCTCCTCATCGACAGCCTGTCCCCCCGCAGCGCGCCCGTCGCCATCGCCGTCGACCAGGTCGGCAAATCCGTGCAGGGCCCGGAGGGTGAAGTCCACATACTGGACAACATCACCCTGACCGTCCATGAAGGCACCAGCGCGGCCATCGTCGGCGCCTCCGGTTCGGGCAAGACCACCCTGCTCGGCCTGCTGGCCGGGCTGGACCTGCCCAGTCGGGGCCGCATTGCGCTGTCGGGCCAGGACCTGGGCGACCTCGATGAAGAAGCGCGGGCCCAGCTGCGCGCGCGCGAGGTTGGCTTCGTGTTCCAGAGCTTCCACCTGCTGCCGGCGCTGACCGCCGCCGAGAACGTCGCGTTGCCACTGGAACTCGCCGGGCGCGAGGATCGCACGCGGGTCGATGAAGTGCTGGCGCAGGTCGGCCTCTCCCATCGCGCCCGCCACTACCCGCGCCAGCTGTCCGGTGGCGAGCAGCAGCGCGTGGCACTGGCGCGTGCCTTCGTCACCCGGCCGCGCATCCTGTTCGCCGACGAACCGACGGGATCGCTGGACCATGCCACCGGCCAGCACGTCAGCGATCTGCTGTTCGAACTCAACGCCGGCAGCGGCACTACCCTGGTACTGGTCACCCACGACATGCGCCTGGCGCAGCGTTGCCAGTACATCCATCGTATCGACGACGGCCGCCTGCTGCCGGTTGAGCGCGGAGCCCAGGCATGAACCTGCTGCGGCACGCGTGGCGCGCGCTGCGTCGCGAGGCGCTGGCCGGCGACCTGCTCACCGTGTTCGCCGCACTGGTGCTGGGCGTGGCGGTGATGACCGCGGTGGGCACGCTGGTGAACCGGGTCAACCTGGCGCTGACCGGCAGCGCGGCGGAAATGCTCGGTGGCGATCTCGGCATCGCCGGGCGTGATGACCCGCCGCAGGCATTCGCCGACGAGGCACAACGGCGTGGACTGGCCTACACCCGCATCGCCAGCTTCGGCAGCGTGCTGTTCCATGGCGAGGCCAGCCAGATGGCGAGCATCAAGGCGGTGCAGGCGGGCTATCCACTGCGCGGCACGCTGCGGGTACGGGCCACGCCCGGCGGTACGTTGATCACCGATGCCGGCATGCCGCCCAAGGGCCAGGCCTATGCCGACCCACGCCTGCTGCAGGGGCTCGGGCTGAAGGCCGGCGATGATCTCGAGTTCGGCGCCGGCACGCTGCGCATCGCCGGCATCATCGAGGCCGAGCCGGACACCGGTGGCGACCTGCTGACGCTGTCCCCCACCCTGCTGGTCAACCGCGCCGATGTGGAAGGCACGGGACTGCTTGGCCCCGGCAGCCGCATCAACTACCGGCTGATGTTTGCAGGACCGCCCGGGCTGGTCGCGTCCCTGCGTGAGTGGCTGCTGCCACAGGTGAAGGGCCTGCGCCTGCTGAGCGTGGATGACACCCAGCGCGGCGTGCGCCAGGCCTTCGATCTGGCCGGGCGCTTCCTCGGCCTGAGCGCGCTGCTGGCGGTGCTGCTGGCGGGCGTGGCCACCGCATTGGCGGCCAACCGCTTCGCGCTGCGCCGCATCGACCAGGTGGCGATCCTGCGCTGCCTGGGTGCGCGCCAGCGCGACATCCTGCTTGGCCTGGCACTGCAGCTGCTGATGCTGGCGGTGCCGGCCTGTGCGCTCGGCATCGGCCTGGGCATGGCCGCGCAGGAAGGCCTGGTGCAGGTACTGGGCAGCCTGGTGCCGCAGCGCCTGCCGCTGCCGGAAGCGATGCCGGCACTGACCGGCGCGGGCATTGGCCTGTTGCTGCTGTTCGGCTTCGGCCTGCCGCCGCTGCTGCGCCTGCGCGGGGTACCGCCGATGCGCGTGCTCAACCGTTCCTTCGCCGCCCTGCCGCCGGCGTCGTTGCTGGCCTATGTGGCGGCGCTGGCGGCCAGCCTGCTGCTGGCGGTGCAGGTCACCGGCGATGTGAAACTGGCGCTGTGGGTGCTCGGCGGCCTGGCCGCGCTGGCGCTGGCGGCCGGTGCGGTCGGCTTCGTGCTGCTGCAGCTGCTGCGCGGCCTGCAGCACCGCCTGCATGGCCACTGGCGGCTGGGCCTGGCCGCGCTGACCCGGCGCCGGATGCTGGCGGTAATGCAGCTGGTCGGGCTGTCGCTGTCGCTGTGCGCGCTGCTGTTGCTGGCCGTGACCGGCCCCGGCCTGCTGCAGCAATGGCGCGAGCGCCTGCCGGCGGACACGCCCAACTACTTCCTGATCAACATCCAGCCCGAACAGCGCGACAGCGTGCTGACCACGCTGCGTGGACTGGGCGCCGGTGACGCCAGCATCGAACCGATGGCCACCGGCCGCCTGATCGCGATCAATGGCAAGCCACCGCAGCGCGTGGACCGCGAGCCCGGTCAGGACGGACAAGCGGCACAAGGCGAAGGTCAGCGCGATGACGACGACGAGAACCGGCCGTTGAACTTCAGCTGGCGCAGCACCTTCCCCCCCGCCAACACGCTGGTCAACGGCACCTTCTGGAAGAACGACAGCACGGCGCCGGAGGCATCAGTGGAGATCGGCTGGGCCAAGCGTTACGGCCTGTACCCGGGCGACCGCATCACCATTGCAGTGGGCGAGCAGGAACGCGAGTTCACCGTCACCAGCGTGCGCAAGGCGGACTGGAACACCTTCCGGCCGAACTTCTTCGTGTTGCTGAACCCGAATGCGGTGGGCGAAACCCCGCACAACCTGCTGTCGGCCTTCCATCTGCCGGCCGGCAAGGCGGCGGGCCTGGGCGAACTGGTGCGCGCGCAGCCGAACCTGTCGCTGCTGGACGTGGATGCGGTGATTTCGCAGGTGCGCGATGTGATGGAGCGCGTGGCGCAGGCGGTGCAGCTGGTGATGGTGTTCAGCCTACTGGCCGGCGTGCTGGTGCTGCTGGCCGCGCTGCAGGCCACCGCCGGCGAGCGCCGCTACGACAGCGCGGTACTACGCACGCTAGGTGCGACCCGGCGCCAGTTGCGTGGCGCGGTACTGGTGGAGTTCGGCGCGCTGGGCACGCTGGCGGCGATGCTGGCGGTGGGGGCGGCCGCTGCGATCGGCGTGGCGGTCTCGCAGAAGGTGTTCGAGCTGCCATTGCTGCCGCCGTGGCCGGGGCTGCTGATTGGCGGCGTAGTCGGCATCGGCTTGAGCCTGCTGGCGGGCTGGTGGGGCACGCGGGCGATCCTGCATACGCCGCCGGCATTGGCGTTGCGCGAGGCCTGAGGCGACCGTGACACGCTGCGGGTGGGGCCGGCTGTACGCTGCGCGCCCCACCTAAGCGCATCCACACATGGCGTGGGTCTACTGACGAGTGGCCGGGATGACGGACGCCTGTTGCTGCGCCCAGGCCACGGTCGCGCTCATCGCGCGCTGCACGCCCAGAAGCGTTATGAACAGGCAGAGCTCGTCCTTCTCCTCATTATCCCCTACCCGCTTACGGACTTCGCTGTATTCAGGCGGGCTGTCGAAAATGACGACCCGGATGATGTTGCCGCTGGGCAGGTGCTTGGCGGAGAAGATCGGGTTGGCACCGCGATCCTTAGTGCCATCGACGAAGAACGTGTTGTAGTGCGGGCTGCGGAAGTCTTCAATGCGCAGGCTTGCCGCGTTGATTCCCGTCATGAAGTGGTCGTGGATATGCTGTTCAAGACGATCGTAGACCTGCGGATCAGACAGATAGGTATCGAACATCTGGCGTTCTGGAACGACCATCAGCAAGCCTCATTTCCATGCATTGGAATCGCAAAGACACGAACAACTTCGTAACCGGGAGGGCCATCAGTGCGGCTTTCGCAGAAGCGAAAACCCGCGAGCAGGCCAGCATCTTCGACAACGGAGCGCACGGCGTCGATTTCCGTCGAGGTGTTGCTGCCACTTTCGTGCCAGCGCCGGGCTCCAAATGCGACCCCCTCCGAACCTGGATAGTAGAAAACGTTGGGGAGCAGCACGCCCTCTTCCGCATACAGCTCGAAATCCGTGAAGCTCAATGCCAGAAACATCTTCGCTCCGGCTGGATCGCGTGCGCTGCCGGCAATACGAACGGTCGCCAGAACATGCATGCAGAGACTGAACAGATAAGCCGATGTCCATCGAGGCCCAAGACGCGCGAGCAGCCCGTCTATCCGCTGGGTTCGCGAAACAAGTGCGGCTTCCTCGAAGTCATCGATTTCGAGAAAGAAGCTGTCGATATCATCGCAGGCTTCGCCGGACAACATTTGACTGCACAAGGCGGAAAGCTTCATCTGCGACGACGTTCAATGACTGCGTGGGCGGCCACCCTACCCCATGCGCAGAAGCCGGAAAGCGGACTCGGACAAAATCCAGCGAAATGCGTCATGTTTATGCGCACAAGGCACCAATCCGTTCGGCGACGCGCGCAGACACCGAATCGCATCACCACCGAAAGCGTGCCGAGCAAGCTCGGCACCTACCAAGAGCACATGGACGGCCCGACAGAGCCACGCCGTGAGTGGATGCGGTTGTGGAGTCGAGCACAGCTCGACTCCACACGTGGCCTCAGTTCGGCGCCTTTTCCACGTACTTGGCGAAGACCTCGTCGATCTGCGCGTCCTTCACCTGTTTGCCGGACTGGATCTCTTCGGCCTGGGTGAACAGCGGGATGATCATCGCCATGCCATCGAGCTTGGTCTTCAGGTGCACGCCCGGGGCCTGGCCGAGGAAGCCGTCCCAGCGCTGGCGCACTTTGGCCCAGTAGCCGGCGGTGGCCTTCCAGTAGGCGCGGGCCGGGGTGAAGTCGACCTCGGTTGTCTTGACGTAGTCGTTGAAGCCGAACTCGCGGGCGATCTCCACCTGGCTGCCGTCGGCGTTGCGCTGCACCTTGGTGTTGAACTGCTCGTGGGTCCAGCCATTGGGCGTGAGCGTGTGGCGGTTGACCACGGCCAGCGCGTTGTAGTCGCTGCGCTTTGTGTATTCACGACGCGGCAGCGGGCGCCAGCTCAGGTCGCTGGTCCAGCTCGGCACATTGTTGGTGTACGTCCATTTGCCGGTGCCACAGTAGCGCGGTGCATCGCTCACTTCATACACGCACTGGGTCCAGGCGCCCTGGTTCACCGCTGCGGGTATGCGGCGTACCTGCCAGGTCTGGTCGGCGCTGAACTCGAAACGGCTGGGCGCTTCGTAGACCCAGTCCTGGCGCCAGTGCTTGGTGATGTGGCCGCTCTTCTCATCGAGCAACAGGTGCTGCAGCACGATGCGCTGCGGGGTGTCCTCGACCACGATGACCACTTCGCTGCCGCCGCTGCGCATCGCCGGCGCACGCTCGTAGCCGGGCTTGAGCAGCACGGTCTCGTCGAACGCGAAGTCGACGGTGTACTCGCCCTGCATGGCGAGGATGCTGTCGTGGTCGCGGGCGATGTCGGAGGGCTGCGCGCTGGCCACGCCGCTGGCAGCGAGCAACAGCATGACGCTGGCTGTCTGGAACTTCATCGGGTCTTCCTTCGGGGTTGCAGGTTCGTTGAGAGGCCTTCCAGGGCCGGCGGGCGTTCCATCAGGAAAGGATCACAGGCGGATCAGCGGCAGGTCGCCGGGAATACGGGGTGTCGGCCGGCGCGCGGCGTCGGCGCAGCAGCAATCGTCGATCGCCAGCTCGCCTTCGGCACCTTCCAACCGAGCGATGCGACGCGCGGTGGCCGCGCCCAGCGAGGACAGGGTCGACAGGCTGGCTGCCAGCGTGCGGCCCTCGTCCGCGGCATGCAGGCGCAGCGTGCACAGGCGCCAGCGCTGGCCACCAAGATGGCCGGCCAGGCGCCGCCACAGGCGTTCGCCGACACTGCCATCTCTGTCGTGCTCCGGGCCCGGCGGCAGCGCCGCGACCAGCCGGTCCCAGGCCAGGAAATCGCTGTCGGGCAGCAGGTACAGGCGCCACACGCAGCGGCCGCGGGTATCAAGGAAACACAGGCTTTCGCGTATGCCCTCGCTGTCCACGCCCTGGCAGGCGTGCACGCGCACCGCCTGGCGCCAGCCACCCAGCTCGTTGCCGTCGGCGTGGTACAGGCACAACACGGTGCCGAGCGTGGCCAGCTGTGCCGGGGTCGGCCAGGCCGCGCTGCCCTGCACGGCGATAGCGTCATTCCTGCGTGCGGACAAGGCGCGGCTCATGAGGTCACCAGGAAACGGCAAGGCTGGCGGAAAGGGTGCGGCCCGGGCTGGTGTAGCGATCCAGCACGCGGCTGGTCGCAGACAGCGTCGAACCCACGTTGGACCAATCGATGTAGCGCTTGTCGCCCAGGTTGAACACGCCGACGTTGAAGGTCGCGCCCGGGGCGAAGTTCCAGTGCGCCATCAGGTCGGCCACGCCGTAGCCGGCCGGGCGGTACACCGTCGCTGCAGTGACGCGGTCCTTGCGCTTGACGAAGGTACCGGCCAGTTCGACGCCCCAGGCGTCGGTGTCGTACATCAGGCCGACGGTGCCGCGCAGCGGGTCGACCGAATCCAGCGGAGTGTCCTCGGTCTTGTTGTCGCCGCGCGACCAGGCCACCGAGCTGCGCAGCGCCCAGCCCTGCAGCGCCGGGTTGATCTGGCCGAAGTCAACGCCAGCCTTCAGTTCGGCACCGTAGATGCGCGCATCGGCGATGTTGCGCGACTGGAACACCATCAGGCCCTGGGCGTTGGTGCCGACCAGCGACTGCGACTCGATGAAATCCTTGTACTCGTTGTAGTAGCCGCTGACGCTGACGTAGGCGGCCGGTGACAGGAAGCGCAGGCCCAGCTCCATGCCATCACTGGTTTCCGGCTTCAGGTCCGGATTGGGGATGGCGGTGTAACCGAAGGCGAAGTTGGTGAAGCCCAGGTTGACGTCGTTGTACGGCGGCGAGCGGAAACCATGCGAGTAGCCGGCGAACAGCGACCATTCGTCGGTGAAGCGATAGACCACGCCCAGCTTCGGCGAGACGCTGGTCTTGGTCAGCCTGGCCACCGCAACGCCGGGATTGTCGTCGGCGAAGATGCTGTCCACTTCCGGCTTCAGCTCGTAGCGATCCACGCGCACGCCCGGCACCAGCGACAGCTTGCCGCCGGCCATGCGCATTTCGTCCTGCGCGTACAGGCCCAGCTCGGTGGTCTTGCTGATCGGGAAATCGCGTACCGGGAAGGCGTCGGGCAGGATGGTGGTGCTGGTCTGGCCATTGGCCAGAACCTGATAGCCGTCGCGCTTCTGGCGGATCTCGGTACGCGCACCTTCGAAGCCGTAGGTCAGCGCGTGTTCGACACTGCCGGTGCTGAACGCCTTGTTGAATTGTGCCTGCAGGCCGTACACGCGCTGGTCGAAGTTGAACTCGCGGTGGCGGCGGCTGCGGTTGGCGCGGTCTTCGTCGGTGATCTGGTTGGTCTCGCTGTGCTGGGTATACAGCTGCCAATGCAGGTTGTCGGCGAAGCCCTTGTCCAGCGCATCCATTTCATGGGCGAACGACACGCGGGTGCGGTTCTGCGTGTCGCGCGCCTTCATGCCGGTGGTGGTGGTGCGGTCGATCGAGGACAGCACGTTGGTATCGGTGTTGTCTTCGTTGCCTTCCACGGTCAGGCGGAAGCGCTGGTCCTCGCTCGGTGCATAGACCAGCTTGGCCAGGCCACTGCGACCGTCGCGGTCCTGCGGGTTGGGCGCGGTACGAGTGTTGTCGAGGCTGCGAACATCGCCCTTGTTACCGGTTTCCTGGCCCTGGCGATGGTTGATGTTGACCATGCCGCTCCAGTGTTCGCCGCCGAACGCGCTGGTCACGCCGCCGAGCAGGCCCTTCCACTCACCGTCGTAGCCGAACTTCAGGCCGACGTAGCTGTCCTTGCCATCCTTCAGGTAATCGGCCGGATCCTTGGTGACGAAGGCCACCACACCCCCGAGCGCGTCGGAACCGTACAGCGAGCTGGCCGGGCCGCGCACGATCTCCACGCGCTTGAGCGTGTCCAGATCGGTGAAGTTGCGGTTGGCGTTGGAGAACGAGCCGATGTTGAAGCTGGTGGGCATGGCGATGCCATCGGTCTGCACGCGCACGCGGTTGCCGTCCAGGCCACGGATGCGGATGCTGCCAAGGCCGAAGCGCGCGGCGCTGCGGCTGACCGACAGGCCCGGCTCGTAGCGCAGCAGATCCTTGATGTCCTGCACCAGGTGCCGGTCCATCTGCTCGCGGTCGATGACATCCACGGTGGCCGCCACGTCACTCACTGCCCGCTCGGTGCGGGTGGCGGTGACCTGCACGCGGTCGAAGTCGCGCGCATCAGGCGCGGCGGTGGCCGCGGCAGCAGCATGGGCGGACAGCGGCAGGGCCATCCAGACGGCGAGGCAAAGGGCGGTAGGGCGGGTCATCGGGTTCGTTCGGTCAGGCAGGGGAACCCCCGGTTACCGGCACACCCGGGAGGTGCACGCGGTAGACCGAGGGGGAGAGAGCAGGCGCGGACGGGTCGCCCACCCTGCCGGCGCTGCCGGCAGGAGGGAGGGAGGCGGGCGACCAGGCCGCGATTACTTGGTCAGGATCAGCTTGTCGTTGCTGGTGTGCCGCAGGCGGTAGAAGCGGTCGCCGTGCTGGATCAGGATTTCACGACGGCCCTTGAGCAGGGCTTCGCTGTCGATGACCTCTTCCGGCGGAACGACACGGACCGGACGATCGCGGAGGGTCAGCGTTTCGGGGCGCAGCAGTACAGGTTGAGCATTCATGAGCATCTGGACTCGTGCGAGGGACAAGTCAAATGATAATGATTCTCAGTTGACAATCAACAACCATTCTCAATTTGATTGATGGGATTAATGATCGAATTCGAAAATTCGATAGCCACCATCAATCAAAAGACGGGCACAGCGCTTTTGTAGAGTCGAGCCATGCTCGACTGCTCCTGGCACCGTCGCCTGGAAACGCACGCGCTGCGCGCGGAGTCGAGCATGGCTCGACTCTACAAAGACCTGGTCAATCTGAAGTCCAGCATGGCTCGACTCCGCAAAGGGCTGTCAGGCGAAGGCGGCCTCGACCTGCGCCCAGCCAGCCGCATCGACCTGCTCCAGCACCTCCAGCGCCTGCAGATTCTGCAGCAGCTGGCTGACCCGGCTGGCGCCGAGAATCACGCTGGAGACGTTCGGGTTGCGCAGGCACCAAGCAATCGCCAGCGTGGCCGGGGCGTGGCCCAGCTCACGCGCCGCTTCGCTGAAGCGGCGCACCTGGGCCAGGCGGGCCTCGGAGTCGTCACCCAGCACCAGCGCCTGCAGCCATTCCATGCCCTCGCGGCCCAGCCGCGCATCGGCCGGAATGCGCTGGTGGTACTTGCCGGTCAGCAGGCCCGAGGCCAGCGGCGAGAAGATGGTGGTGCCCAGGCCGGCACCGGCATACAGCGGCGCATACTCGACCTCGACGCGTTCGCGGTGCAGCAGGTTGTACTGCGGCTGCTCCATCGACGGGCCCTGCAGGTTGCGTGCTTCGGCAATGTCCAGCGCCTGCTGGATCTGCACCGCCGACCACTCCGAGGTCCCCCAGTAGAGGATCTTGCCCTGCCGCACCAGGGTATCCATGGCATGCACGGTCTCGGCGATCGGCGCGTCCGGATCCGGGCGATGGCAGTAATAAAGGTCCAGGTAGTCCACCCGCAGGCGCTTGAGCGCGGCATGGCAGGCGTCGGTCACATGCTTGCGCGACAGGCCGCGCTGGGTCGGCCGTGGGTCCTTGGCGCTGCCGAAGAACACCTTGCTGGAGACGCAGATGCCATCGCGCGGCAGGCGCAGGTCGGCGATCACATCGCCCATCACCTGTTCGGCGCGGCCGTTGGCATAGCCCTCGGCGTTGTCGAAGAAGTTGACGCCGTGGTCCCAGGCGGCAGCCACCAGGTTGCGGGCCTCGTCGCGCGGGATCTGGTCACCGAAGGTCACCCAGGCGCCGAAGGACAGGGCGGAAATCGGCAGGCCGGTGGAGCCCAGGCGACGGTATAGCATGCGAATCTCCTGCTGCGGGCCCGCATCCGGGCCGGGATCGAGCCCCATTCTACCTGCCGCCGCCGGCCGCAAGCCCTTGCCGTTGCTGGCCTGATCGGTACCGATGGGCGCGCGCACGCTGCTTTTTCTTGCCCCGGCCCCTGCCCTGCACTAGGCTTCCCGTTTTTCGCGACGCCCCAGGGGAGTCACTCACATGGTCGAAGGTTTGGGCAGGATCGGCTTCGGCCTGTTCGGGTTGGCGGTGCTGATCGGCATCACCTGGCTGTTTTCCAACAACAAGCGTGCGGTTGACTGGAAGCTGGTTGCCACCGGTATCACCCTGCAGATCGCCTTCGCGGCGCTGGTGATCCTGGTGCCGGGCGGGCGCGACGTGTTCGATGCGCTGGGCAAGGGCTTCGTCAAGGTCCTGAGCTTCGTCAACGAGGGTTCGGGCTTCATCTTCGGCTCGTTGATGGACACCAAGAACTACGGCTTCATCTTCGCCTTCCAGGTGCTGCCGACCATCATCTTCTTCTCGGCGCTGATGGGGGTCATGTACCACCTCAACGTCATGCAGGCGATCGTGCGCGTGATGGCCTGGTCGATCACCAAGGTGATGCGCGTGTCCGGCGCGGAAACCACCAGCGTCTGCGCCAGCGTCTTCATCGGCCAGACCGAGGCGCCGCTGACCGTGCGCCCGTACATCGCCAGGATGACCCAGTCCGAGCTGCTGACCATGATGATCGGCGGCATGGCGCACATCGCCGGCGGCGTGCTGGCGGCCTACGTGGGCATGCTCGGCGGTGGCGACCCGGTGCAGCAGGCCTTCTACGCCAAGCACCTGCTGGCGGCGAGCATCATGGCCGCACCGGCCACCCTGGTCGTGGCCAAGCTGCTGATTCCGGAAACCGGCACCCCGCTGACCCGCGGCACGGTGAAGATGGAAGTGGAGAAGACCTCCAGCAACATCATCGACGCGGCCGCTGCCGGTGCCGGTGACGGCCTGAAGCTGGCGCTGAACATCGGCGCGATGCTGCTGGCCTTCATCGCCCTGATCGCGCTGCTGAATGCACCGCTCACCTGGTTCGGCGAAGTGACCGGCCTGGCCGCTGCCATCGGCAAGCCGACCAACCTGTCGACCATCTTCGGTTACGTGCTGGCCCCGATTGCCTGGGTGATCGGTACCCCGTGGGCTGATGCCACCACCGTCGGTTCGCTGATCGGCCAGAAGGTCGTGATCAACGAGTTCGTGGCCTACACCGAGCTGTCGCAGATCGTGAACGGCCAGGTGGCGGGCGTGAGCCTGTCCGACGAAGGCCGCCTGATCGCCACCTACGCGCTGTGCGGCTTTGCCAACTTCAGCTCGATCGCGATCCAGATCGGCGGCATCGGCGGCCTGGCGCCGGAACGTCGCCACGATCTGGCCAAGTTCGGCCTGCGCGCGGTGTTGGGCGGTACCATTGCCACCTTCATGACGGCGACCATCGCCGGCGTGCTGACGCACTTCAGTTGAACCCCTGGTTGAGAAAAGATTTCCTATGAGCAGCAGTGTCGTTGTCGTCGGTTCCTTCAATGTCGATCACGTGTGGCGGTGCGAGTCGCTGCCGGCACCGGGTGCGACCATTGCCGGCCGCTACAGCACCGGCCCGGGAGGCAAGGGCTTCAACCAGGCCGTGGCCGCCTGCCGCGCCGGCGCCGAGACGCACTTCGTGTGCGCGCTGGGCGATGACGCCGGCGGCGCCACCGCACGCGAACTGGCCGCGCAGGATGGCTTCGGCCTGATTGCCGAAGCCAGCAGCGAGCCAACCGGCACTGCGGGCATCTACGTGGACGCGCGTGGCCGCAACACCATCGTGATCGGCCCGGGCGCCAACGCCGCGCTCAGCACCGACTTCCTGCAACAGCAGCAGGCATTGCTCACCAGCGCCAAGGTGGTGCTGGTGCAGCTGGAATCGCCGGTGCAGACCATTGAAGCGGCGCTGGCCACGGCCCGCGAGGCCGGTGTCACCACCGTGCTCAACACCGCACCGGCCGACGCGCCCTCGACCATCGGCCTGCTCAAGCTGGCCGATGTGATCACCCCGAACGAGACCGAGTTCGCCGCGCTGCTCGGCCGCCATGTCGGTGAGCGCGTGGATGCCAACGATGTCGCCGCGCTGGATGGCGCCAGCCTGCATGCGCTCTGCCGCAAGCTGGTCGGCAACGGTACCGTGGTGGTGACCCTGGGTTCGGTGGGCGTGTTCGTCTCGCATGCCGACGAGAACCTGCGCGGCGATACCCAGCCGTACTACCGCGTCGGCGCCGAGCAGGTGCAGGCCATCGACACCACCGGTGCCGGTGATGCCTTCAACGGTGCGCTGGCCGCGTCGCTGGCGCAGGTGGCCGACGCCCCGTTCGCCCGCCACGTGCGCTTTGCCAACCAGTTCGCCGGTCGCTCGACCGAGAAGGAAGGCGCTGCAGCGGCAATGCCACGCTTCACCCCGGCCGACGCCGAAGCCAAGTAATTCCACGCCACGCGTGGATGACAAGGCCCGGGTGCACAGGCACCTGGGCCTTTCTTTTGCCCATTGCCCAGCCCCTGCGACCGCCTGTCACATTGCCCACATCCTGCCCCTCGCTCACGATCCGCGCAGCTTCCTTGCACGGGCAGGACATGGACGGATTCCCCTGGTTGCTGGTCGCGGCCGCAGGCAGTGCCGCTGCGGCGCTGCTGCATATCGGCTGCATCGCCTTCGGCGCCGCGTGGTACAGATACTTCGGTGCCGGCCAGCGCGTGGTCGGGCTCGCGCATGCGGGGCACTGGTGGCCACCGTTGATGACCGCCGGCATCACGGCCGTGCTGGTGGCCTGGACCCTGTACGCACTGGCCGCCGCGGGCTGGCATTCGCCGCTGCCGGCCAGCCGCCTGGTCCTGCCCGCCATCGCTGCCTTGCTGCTGCTGCGCGCCGCGACGGGCTTCGGCCTGGCACTGTTCCGGCCGGGGTACAACGGCCGGCGCTTCTGGGTGGTCAGTTCGCTGGCCTGCCTGGGCCTGGGGCTGGCCTTCGCCCTGGGTACCCGCCAGGCCTGGCAGAGCCTGGGTTAGCCGCCACCATCGCCCGCCCCTGGGGGCAGCGGAAGCAACCGTCAAGCATCTGCTGATGCCGGTACGGCATGAGGTCGGTGCCGATCGGCCTGAACCGGACCGTACCCGACACGGCCGTACCGCCGCCCGCGCCCTACAATGGGCGCATGCAGATCGGCCCGTACACCATCGCCCCCAACGTCGTGCTGGCGCCCATGGCCGGCGTCACCGACAAGCCCTTCCGCCTGCTGTGCAAACGGCTGGGCGCGGGCCTGGCCGCCTCGGAAATGACCATCAGCGACCCGCGCTTCTGGAACACGCGCAAGTCGATCCACCGCATGGACCATGAGGGCGAACCGGCACCGATCAGCGTGCAGATCGCCGGTACCGAGCCGCAGCAGCTGGCCGAGGCGGCGCGCTACAACGTCGACCACGGCGCGCAGATCATCGACATCAACATGGGCTGCCCGGCCAAGAAGGTGTGCAACGCCTGGGCCGGCTCGGCGCTGATGCGCGACGAGCAGTTGGTGGCGCGCATCCTCGAAGCCGTGGTCAACGCGGTGGACGTGCCGGTCACGCTGAAGATCCGCACCGGTTGGGACTGTGACCACCGCAATGGCCCACTGATCGCGCGCATCGCCGAGGACAGCGGTATCGCTGCACTGGCCGTGCACGGCCGCACCCGCGACCAGCATTACACCGGCCAGGCCGAGTACGCCACCATCGGTGAGATCAAGGCCGCACTGCGCATTCCGGTGATCGCCAACGGCGATATCGATTCGCCGCAGAAGGCTGCCCACGTTTTGAAGGAAACCGGCGTGGACGCGGTGATGATCGGCCGTTCCGCACAGGGCCGGCCGTGGATCTTCCGCGAAGTGGCGCATTACCTGGCCACCGGGCAGGAACTGCCGCCACCGTCGCTGGCCGAAGTGCGCGACATCCTGCTTGGCCACCTGCACGCACTGCATGCCTTCTATGGCGAACCGCAGGGCGTGCGCATCGCGCGCAAGCACCTGGGCTGGTATGCCAAGGACCGGCCGGAGAATGCCGCTTTCCGCGCGGTGGTCAACCGCGCGGAGGATCCGCAGAGCCAGATCGCGCTGACCACCGAGTACTTCGACCGCTTGATTGCCGGGGAACCGGCGCTGTCTTCGGCGGCCTGACCGCCCTGCCGCGTCGCAACGTCGAGCCTGCTCGACCGAATTGAACTCCGAGAGCCCGCCCCATGACCCCGCCGATTTCCTCCCCGACCTACCTGCACGGGTTTTCCGGCACCGAACAGCAGCGCCTGATGACCCAGGCGCGCCTGCTGGAATCGAGCATCTTCGGCCAGATCGACTACAGCGGTGCACGGCGCCTGCTGGAAGTCGGCAGCGGCGTGGGTGCGCAGACCGAGATCCTGCTGCGCCGCTTCCCCGAGCTGCACGTGACCGGCGTGGACCTGAGCGAGACCCAGCTGGCCACCGCGCGCGAGAACCTGGCGCGCACCCCGTGGTGCAGCGACCGTTACACCCTGCAGCAGGCCGATGCCGGCGAACTGCCGTTCGAGGCGCGCAGCTTCGATTCGGCCTTCCTGTGCTGGGTGCTGGAACACGTTCCGTCACCGGCACGCGTGTTGAGTGAAGTGCGCCGCGTGCTGGCGCCGGGTTCACCGGTCTACATCACCGAGGTGATGAATGCCTCGTTCCTGCTTGACCCGTACTCGCCGCACATCTGGCGCTACTGGATGGCCTTCAACGACTTCCAGTACGACCACGGTGGCGACCCGTTCGTCGGCGCCAAGCTGGGCAACCTGCTGCTGGCCGGCGGCTTCCGCGACGTGCATACCGAGATCAAGACCATCCACCTGGACAACCGCGAGCCTGCCCGTCGCAAGACCATGATCGCGTTCTGGGAGCAGCTGCTGCTGTCGGCGGCCGACCAGCTGCTGCAGGCCGGCTCGGTGGACGAGGAAACCGTGGAAGGCATGCGCCGCGAGTTCCGCCTGGTGCAGAACGACCCGAATGCGGTGTTCTTCTACTCGTTCGTGCAGGGCCGCGCGACGGTGTATTGAGCCGACGCGGCACCAATGCTCCCGTATCCACGCATGGCGTGGATCTACTCAACGACGCCGGCTGCGGGCGCTGATCGACGCAGTAGAGCCACGCCACGCGTGGCTGCCAGCGCCGATGTCCCTTCATCCACGCAGGGCGTGGATCTACTCAACGGCACTGGCTGCGGGCGCTGATCGACGCAGTAGAGCCACGCCATGCGTGGCTGCCAGCGCCGATGTCCCTTCATCCACGCAGGGCGTGGATCTACTCAACGGCACCGGCTGCGGGCGCTGATCGACGCAGTAGAGCCACGCCATGCGTGGCTGCCACCGCCGATGTCCCTTCATCCACGCATGACGTGGATCTACTCAACGGCACCGGCTGCGGGCGCTGATC
>NZ_JCAFTE010000011.1:0-86644 GCF_059369975.1 Stenotrophomonas sp. YJH_SMC_32
CGCCGACGCGCTGAATCTACTTTGCAAGCTCAAAGGCTTAAGAGCCGAGGCAGCGTCATCGGAGCCTCCCGGGTCACCGGGGAATTGTGCCTGATCAGGGCACCATCCGAGACACAAGAGCCGAGCCCATGCTCGGCTGCGTCTCCAGAAAAAGCCAGCCGAGCATGGGCTCGGCTCTACACAAAGAAAAACGGCGGGGTTGCCCCCGCCGTTTCCGCTTTCTTATTTCAGCCCGCGGAACTTCAGCAGCGGTTCCACCGACGGGTCCTTGCCGCGGAAATCGCGGTACAGGGTCGACAGCTCCACGCTGTTGCCGCGCGAGAGGATCTTGTCGCGGAACTCCTGGCCGTTGGCCGCCGTCAGCCCACCGTGTTCGGTGAACCACTGGTAGGCGTCATGGTCCAGCACTTCGGCCCAGAAGTAGGCGTAGTAACCGGCCGAGTAACCACCACCCCAGATATGGTCGAAGTAGGTGGTGCGGTAGCGCGGCGGCACCTGCGGCAGGTCGACCTTGAACTTCTTCAGCGCGCTGGCTTCAAAGGCGCCGACATCCTGCAGCGGTGCATCGGCCTTCTGCGTGTGCCAGGCCAGGTCGAGCAGCGCGGCCGACAGGTATTCGGTGGTCGCATAGCCCTGGTTGAAGCTGCGCGCCTTGAGAATCTTGTCGACCAGTTCCTGCGGCATCGCCTCGCCGGTCTTGTAGTGCTTGGCGTAGTTGGCGAACACCTTCGGGTCCAGTGCCCAGTGCTCGTTGAACTGCGACGGGAACTCGACGAAGTCACGCGAGGTGGCGGTGCCGGCGATCGACGGGTACTTCACGTTCGAGAACATGCCGTGCAGCGCATGGCCGAACTCATGGAACATGGTGGTGACGTCGTCGAAGCTGATCAGCGCCGGCTGGCCGGCGGCCGGCTTGGTGAAGTTGCAGACGTTGTAGACCACCGGCTTGGCACCGGTCAGGCCGTCCTGCTCGACGAACACGTCCATCCAGGCGCCGCCGGACTTGCTGTCACGCTTGAAGTAGTCGGTGTAGAACAGGGCCAGCGAGGTGCCGTCCTTGTCGAACACTTCGTACACCTTCATGTCCGGGTTGTAGGTCGGAATGTCGGTGCGCGGCTTGAAGGTGATGCCGTACAGCTGGGTGGCGGCGTAGAAGACGCCGTTCTGCAGCACGTTGTCCAGTTCGAAGTACGGCTTGATCTGCGACTCGTCCAGATCGTACTTGGCCTTGCGCACCTGCTCGGCGTAGAAGTCCCAGTCCGAAGCGGCGACCTGGAATCCGCCCTTCTGCGCGTCGATGACCTTCTGGATCTCACCGGCCTCGGCGCGCGCCTTGGCGGTGGCGGCCGGCACGGTGTCGGTCAGCAGCTTGAGCGCGGCAGCCGGAGTCTTGGCCATCTGGTCGCCCAGCTGATAGTCGGCGAAGGTGTCGAAGCCGAGCAGCTTGGCCTTCTGCGCACGCAGCTGGGCCAGGCGCTGCACGGTCTGCCGGGTGTCGTTGGCATCACCGCGCTCGGCGCGGGTTTCAGAGGCCTTCAGAACGGCGGCACGCTGGTCGCGATCGCTCAGCGAGCCGAGCACCGGCTGCTGGGTGGTGTTCTGCAGCGGCAGCAGGAATTTGCCATCCAGCTTGCGGTCCTTGGCGGCGGCCGCAGCGTTGTTGATAGCGCCCTCGTCCAGGCCGGCCAGCTTGGCCTTGTCGTCGACGACGACGGCCGCAGCGGCGGTGGCGGCCACCAGGCGAGTATGGAACTGGGTGGAGAGCGTGGTCTCTTCCACGTTGAGCTTGCGCAGGCTCGCCTTGTCGGCGTCGGACAGCTGCGCACCGGCGCGCACCAGGCCGTCGTAGTAGTGCTCGACCAGGCGCTTCTGCACCGGGTCCAGTTCCAGCGTGTCACGCTGGTCGTACAGCGACTTCACGCGCGCGAACAGCTTCGGATCGAGGTTGATCTCGTCCTGGTGCGCGGCCAGCTTCGGCGCCACTTCTTCCTGGATCTTCTGGCGCGCATCGTTGGTATCGGCCTGGACCAGGCCGAAGAAGATGCGCGACACGCGGGTCAGGGTCTCGCCGCTGCGCTCCATCGCCACGATGGTGTTGTCGAAGGTGGCCGGCTCGCTGCTGTCGGCGATCCTGCGCACGTCGGCCAGGTGCTGGCGCATGCCTTCTTCAAACGCCGGCAGGTAGTCGCTGTCCTTGATCTTGTCGAACGGCGGTGCCTGGAACGGCAGCGTGCTCGCGCTCAGCAGCGGATTGGTGGAGGCTTCGGCCGGCTGCTGGGCCGGGGTCTTCTGGGCATCGGACACGGGGGTGGACTCCTTGCCGGAACAGGCCGCCAGCGCCAGGCTGATGGCGGCGGCCAGGACTACGGTACGCGACATGTAAAACGCTCCTTGGGCAGACGGTATGGATACCAGCCCTCCACCCTACTCCTGTCGCGCTCGCCCGGCATGTGCCGGACGTGGCGTCTATGCGGCGGCCTGCAACCGGCTCAGACCGTGCCGCGGGTCTTGCCGATCCAGGGCCGGTAGAACTCGCGGATGGCAGCCATGTCGGCCACATCGTCGCCGCTCGGGGTGAACAGCGGACCGATGCCGATGGTCTTTTCCGGATAGTGGAAATACGCCGCCAAGATCGGCACGTCAGCCATCCGGGCGATCTTCAGGAAACCGGCCTTCCAGTCCTTCACCGCCTTGCGGGTGCCCTCGGGCGTGATGGCGAACCACATCTTCTCGTTGTTGCGCAGCAGGTCCACGGCCTGGCCGACGGTGCCCTGCGGCGAGCTGCGATCGAGCGGGATCACGCCCAGCTTGTGCAGCAGCGGGCCCAGCGGCCACCAGAACAGCGAGGCCTTGCCCAGCACCTTCACCTTCATGCCCAGCGCGATCTTCGCCGCCATGCCCCACAGCCCGTCCCAGTTGGACGAATGCGGGGCGATGATGAAGACCAGCCTGGGGATGTCCGGCAGGGTGCCGGTCACCTTCCAGCCGCCCATGCGCAGGGTGCAGCGCGCCAGCCAGCGCAGGAAGGCGTTGGGTTTGACCTGCGGCATCTGCGGCGGCACGGCCGGCAGCAACGAAGTCGGGTTGTTCAAGCAATCACTCCCAGTCACGTGATGAGCGCCCGCGCTTGATCTGCGCGCGCCCGCGTTTGGCGTCCAGACGACGCAGTTTCGACCCGAGGGTCGGCTTGGTGGCCTTGCGCGGTTTGGGCACGCTCAGCCCGGCCTGGATGAAGGCCGCCAGCCGCTCGCGCGCATCCTCGCGATTGCGATCCTGGGTGCGGAATCGTTGCGCGTCGATGACCAGCACGCCTTCGCCGGTCATGCGCCGGTCACGCCGCGCCAGCAGGCGCGCGCGCAACGGTTCGGGCAACGAGGGCGAGTTGGCCACGTCGAAACGCAGTTCCACCGCGGTGGACACCTTGTTGACGTTCTGGCCGCCGGCGCCACTGGCGCGCACGAACCGCTCGACGATCTCGCCGTCGGGGATTTCAAGCTGCGCGCTGATGGTGACCGGTCCACTGCCCATCCGCGCATTGTAGCGGCAGGCACGTGGTGAAGTACGCCATCGCGCCCCGTATGCCGCCGATCAGGCACCGAACACGCCGCCTTCGCCTGGGCTGCGGGTATGCTGGCGGTCCCATGTACCGCAGGAAGCCCCGCATGACCCGCTCCACACCCGCCCTGCCGTCCCTGCTGCGCCGCGCCGCCCTGCTGCTGGCGCTGGCCGTGGCCAGCGTTCCGGCCCTGGCCGCCCCGCCGACCGACGGCGACATCAACCGCCTGCTGTCGGCCTCGCGCGCGCAGAGCATGATCGACACCATGGTGCCGCAGATCGAAGCCATGCAGCAGCAGCAGTTCCAGCAGGTGGCCGCGCAGCGCCAGCTCACCCCCCAGCAGCAGGAACAGCTGAAGCGGATCCAGGCCCGGACCAGCCAGACCCTGCGCCAGGCGATGTCGTGGCAACAGCTGCGGCCCATGTACGTGGACCTGTACAAGAAGACCTTCAGCAAGGAAGACGTGCTGGCAATGGCCGAGTTCTACGAGAGCGCGGCCGGCCAGAGCCTGCTGGACAAGACCCCGGCGCTGATGCAGAACGTGATGGTGGCGATCCAGGCGCGCATGCAGCCGCTGTTCGCGGACCTGCAGAAAGACCTGGAAGCGATCGTCAACGAGCCGGAAAAGAAACGAGAATGAGGTAGCGCCGGCCGCTGGCCGGCTCCCCAGTACACCTGGAATCACGCAGCTGCCGGCCAGCGGCCGGCACTACCGTCAAACTGCGTCCACCTGCCAGCCGAACAGGTCCAGTGCCTTCTGGAACTGGCGGTCCAGCGGCGCACTGACATCCACGTTGCCGCCCTCCGGATGCGGAAAACGCAGGCGCTCGGCGTGCAGCAGCATGCGGTGCACGCCCTGCATGCGGAAGATGCGGTTGTGGCGCCCATCGCCGTGGCTGGTATCGCCGATCATGTGATGTGACAGGTGCTTGAGGTGACGGCGGATCTGCCGGAAGCGCCCGGTCTGCGGCTGGCAGCGCAGCAGCGCGTAGCGCGAGCTGCTGAATTCGCCCACCGGCACCGACAGCTCGCCAGTGGCCAGGCGCTGGAAATCGGTGATCGCCGGCTTCTTCACCGGCTTGCCCGGCCCACCGTCCAGATCATGGTCCACCCGCCAGGACAGCTCGGCCGGCCAGCCTCGGCAGACTGTCAGGTAGTCCTTGGCCACTTCGCCACCCATCAGTGCCTTGCCCAGCGAACTGGCGGTTTCGCGGTCAAAGGCCAGGAGCAGGCAGCCACTGGTGGCCCGGTCCAGGCGGTGCACGAGGAAGATCGGCCGCCCCAGCTGCTCACGCAGGCGGTCGGCCAGGAAATCATCTTCGCCACGGGCCAGCTTGCTGTCGTGGACCATCAGCCCGGCAGGCTTGTTGACCACGGCCAGGCGCTCATCCAGGTGGAGCAGCTGCAGGGGCGCGGTTTCAGTCTCGACCGCGGCGAGGGTGTCAGGTTCGGTACTCACCGCAGGATTATAAGGGTGCCCTGTATGGGGTCAGATCCCTTTTCCACGGGAAAAGGGATCTGACCCCGGGTCTGTGGCGTGGCAATCAGGCGTTGCGCACGGCCAGCAGTTCGCCGTTGCCCACCGGCACCACGCTGGTGCTGAAGTCCGGATCGGCATCCAGCAGCAGGCACAAGGGCTCCATCTCTTCCGCGTGCGAGGTGGCGTTGTCCACTACCAGCAGGCCCCCTGGCCGCAGCACGCGGCGCAGTTGCGGCCACCAGCCGGCGTACTGCCCGCGGTCCGAATCCAGGAACAACAGGTCGATGCAGCCTTCGCCGGCCTCTGCCAACCACTGCCCGGCATCGCCATGCACCAGCGTGATGTGCGCGGCCAACCCGCTGCGCGCGAACGTGGATCGCGCCATCGCCACCTTGTCCTCGGCGAATTCCAGCGTGGTCACGTGGCCGTCGATGGCGGCGGCGGCTTCGGCCAGCCACAGCGTGGAGTAGCCATTGGAGGTGCCGATTTCCAGCACCCGGCGCGCGGTGCCGAAACGCACCAGTACCGACAGGAATTCACCGGTGTCCGGCGTGATGTTGAGCATGCGCCGAGCGCGCTCGGTTTCATGCGCGTCGTTTTCAGCACCGAAGTGCATCAGTTCGTTCTTCAGCGTCTGCAGCACCGGGTCTATCTCCACCACGCGCGCGCCAGCGCCGCCGCGCCGACGGCACCAGACACCCAGCTCCACATCGGCAGGTCGCCCCAGTACCAGCCCGGTGGCTGCAGCACGTACATCAGCGCGGCGATGGCCAGCAGGCCGACGCCGGTGATCGCGCCGACCGCGCGCCTCTGCAGGCGCTGCACGCTGGCATCCAGCGCAACCAGATCGCGCGAGCGCATCGCCAGCTCGTGGCGCCCCTCCACCTGCTGGGTCAGCCAAGCGTGTACCAGGCGCGGCATGTCCGGCGCGTGGGTCATGATTTCCGGCAATCGCTTGCCGATCTCGCGCACCACCCGGCGTGGGCTGTAGCGCTCGCGCAGGATCTTCGCCAGCACCGGCTTGGCCACCGCCCAGATATCGATCTGCGGATCCAGCTGGCGGCCAACACCTTCGATGTTCAGCAGGGTCTTCTGCAGCAGGATCAGCTGCGGCTGCAGGGTCAGCTGGTAGCGCTGCGCCACGCGGAACAGCTTCATCAGCACTTCGGCCAGCGAGATCTGCGACAGCGGGCGGGTGAAGTACGGCTCGCACACCGAACGCACGGCCGCTTCCAGATCATCGATGCGTACGTGATCGGGCATCCACCGCGCCTGCACGTGCAGTTCGGCGATGCGGCGGTAATCGCGGTTGAAGATGGCCATGAAGTTCTCAGCCAGGTAGTACTGATCCTCCTGCGACAGCTGGCCCATGATGCCGAAGTCCAGCGCGATGAAGCGCGGGTTGGCGCGGCGGCCCGGATCGGTGTCGACCCAGATGTTGCCGGCGTGCGCATCGGCATGGAAGAAGTTGTCGCGGAACACCTGGGTGTAGAAGACCCGCACGCCCTTGGCGGCCAGTGCCTTGCGGTCGATGCCCGCCTTGTCGAGCGCGGCGATGTCGTCGGACGGAATGCCCCACACGCGCTCCAGGGTCAGCGCGCGCTCGGCGGTATGGCTCCAGATCACTTCCGGCACGTACAGGTCGTCGCTGTTCTCCCAGAAGCGGCGCAGCACGCTGGCATTGGCGCCTTCGCGCTGCAGGTCCAGCTCGGCGGCGAGGGTGTTCTCGACTTCGGCCACCACTTCGCGCGGTCGGATCTTGTCGGCACGCGGATGGGTACGCTCGACCAGCGCGGCCAGCGAGTTGAGCAGGGCGATGTCGGCATCGATCTGCTTCTCGATGCCGGGGCGCAGTACCTTGACCACCACCTGGCGACCATCGGCCAGCGTGGCCGCATGCACCTGCGCGATCGAAGCCGAGGCCAGTGGTTCGGTATCGAAGCTGGCGAACGCCTCGCTGACCGGCAGGCCAAGCGCTTCCTCGACAATGCGGCGCGCAGTGTCACCGTCGAACGGCTTGACCCGGTCCTGCAGCAGGGTCAGCTCATTGGCCACATCCGGCGGCACCAGGTCGCGGCGTGTGGAGAGGATCTGGCCGAACTTGACGAAGATCGGGCCGAGATCCTGCAGCGCCAGGCGCAGGCGCGCACCGCGCGACTGTGCGGCGATGTCGGCCGAGGCACGCGGCACGAACGGCTTGGCCAGGCGCAGCCAACGCTCGGCCGGCGTGCCCTGCAGCAGGTCGTCAAGGCGGTAACGCAGGATCACCCGGCCGATGCGGCTCGCCCGCAGCACGGCCTTCATGCGGCACCCCGCAGGCGCTGCACGCGCGCGCCAAGACGCTCGACGTCATCGCGCAGCACGTCCACATCATCATGGAAGGCATCCAGTTCGGCGCGCGGCACCACGTCGCGCGATTCCTCGGTGATGAATTCGGCGGCGCTTTGGGCCAGGTCGATCGCCCCCTGGCGCGCGTGCTGCAGGGCGCTGCGCAGGGTGTTGGCGACCTGCACGCCCAGTACCTCGCCGAATACGCTGACGAACGGCTGCTGCCAGTCCGGGTCGAAGCCCTTGGCCAGCTGCTGCAGGCGCCGCGCCAGTTCGGCGTCACCGGCCACGCGTACACGGCCCTTGTTGTTGGACTCGCCGCGCCGTGCGTTGGCCAGCAGCGGCAGCTGCGCCAGCACGCCGGCCAGGCTGCTGCGCACGGCCAGGTCGGCTTCCTGCGCATCCACCGGGCCGACCCGCAGCTGGTCGCCGTCGACGCTGATGCGCATCGCCAGCGACGGCGCTTCCAGGGTCAGGTCGATGTGCCGGCCATCGAGGCTGGCCAGGGCATGGCGGGTATCCGGATCCAGCGCCAGCGCGCGGTTCAGGGAGATCTGCAGGGCGCGGCCAGCGACCGGCTTGAGGGACTTGAGCAGGGAAAGAGCCATGGGCGCATTCTACCTGCGTGGGTGGGGGGCTTGGGCCGGGCTGCCGCCCGGCACCCGCGGTAGTGCCGGCCGCTGGCCGGCAACCTCAACACCAACAGCAACAGCATGCATTCCGTGGGTTGGCGGGATGGGTCCGGTTGCGGGGGACGCCGTAAACCCGTCCGTGGGGGCTTGGCCGCGGCATCCATGCCGCGGACACCCCCGCAACCGGACCCATCCCGCCTTCGACAGTTTCCTGTCGTCCGTGGGGTCGGATCCCGTTGTTGCGCAACGGGCTCCGACCCCTGTTGATGGGCCATGAGGACGGTAGATCCACGCCATGCGTGGATGGATTTCTGGTTCATCTGTGCCTCACGCGGTGGGCCGATGAAGGTTCATGCTATGGGGCCACGCAACGCACAGGACATCGCATTCCCCATGGCACGGACCCGGGTCGGCATCATCTTCGGGGGCAAGTCTTCCGAGCACGAAGTTTCACTGCAGTCGGCGAAGAACATCCTCGATGCGCTTGATCGCGAGCGCTTCGAGCCGGTGCTGGTCGGCATCGACAAGCAGGGCCAGTGGCATCTGAGCGAGCCTGCGACCTTCCTGCTCAATGCCGATGATCCGGCACGCATCGCGCTGCATCGCTCCGGCCAGTCGCTGGCGGTCCTTCCCGGTGCCGAGCAGGCACAGCTGCAGCCCTCCGATGCGGCCAGCGTGCTGGGCCAGATCGATGTGGTGCTGCCGATCGTGCACGGGCCTCTGGGCGAGGACGGTGCGCTGCAGGGCCTGCTGCGCATGGCGAACCTGCCCTTCGTCGGTTCGCCGGTACTGGGCTCGGCAGTGGCGATGGACAAGGACGTGACCAAGCGCCTGCTGCGCGACGCCGGGCTGCAGGTGGCGCCGTGGCTGTGCATCCGCCGCCACCAGGTGGCGGAAGTGGATGTCGATGCGGTGATTGCCCAGCTTGGCCTGCCGCTGTTCGTGAAGCCGGCCAACCAAGGCTCGTCGGTAGGCGTGAGCAAGGTCAAGGATGCGGCGGGCTTTGCCGAAGCGCTGGCATTGGCGCTGCGCTACGACCACAAGGTGCTGGTGGAATCGGCGGTGATCGGCCGCGAGATCGAGTGCGCGGTGCTGGGCAACGAACATCCGCAGGCCAGCCTGTGCGGCGAGGTGGTGGTGCACGACGAGTTCTACGCCTACGACACCAAGTACATCAACGCCGATGGTGCCGAAGTGGTGGTACCCGCGGATATCGATGCTGCAATCCAGGCACGCATCCAGCAGATCGCGCTGCGGGCCTACCAGGCGCTGGAGTGTGCCGGCATGGCGCGCGTGGATGTGTTCCTCACTGCGGGCGGCGACATCATCATCAACGAGGTCAACACGCTGCCGGGCTTCACCCGCATCAGCATGTACCCGAAGCTGTGGGGTGCCAGCGGCGTGGACTACACCACGCTGATCACCCGCCTGATCGAGCTGGCGCTGGAGCGCCATGAGGCCGATCGCGGGCTGCAGAGCGCTGTGTAACGTCGTGATCGCCCGCAGAGTCGAGCATAGCTCGACTCTGCGGAAAGCGATGCCGGCCAGCGGCCGGCACTACCGGCTAGCCGCGCTTGCGGAACATCGAGATCACCGCAAGGATCAGGAACACCACGAACAGGATCCAGGCGATGTTGGTTGCGGCGCCGGCGATTCCGGAGAAACCCAGAACAGCGGCGATGATGGCGATGACAAAGAAGATGATGGCGTAGTGCAGCATGGCGCTCCTCGCGGGTGGTCGAGCCTTGGATGGCGTGGGTCCATCCTCCCGATCCTGCGGTGTGCAACCAGTGACGGCGATCTATGCAGCAGATGAAGCCCTCAGCCTGCGCAGCCCCTCTTCGATGCTGACCTGCGGCACGTAGCCGAAGTCACGGCGCGCCGGTTCCATGCTGTACCAGTGCGGCGTGCACAACTGCTCGGCCAGGAAGCGGGTCAGCGGCGGCTCGCCACGCAGGCGCAGCAGCGGCCACAGCCGCTCGCAGATGGCGCCAACACGGTACGCGGTCTTGAAGCTGATCGCCTTGTCCACCGTCGGCGCGCCAACAGCGGCCAGCAGCTTGTTGACCAGCTCGCGCATCGGCAGCGGCTCGCCATTGGAGATGAAGTAGGCCTTGCCCGCACACGCAGCGCCCGGCGCCAGTGCCTCGAAGGCGAGGAAGTGCGCGAGTGCGGCGTTGTCGATGTAGGTGGTGTCCACCCTGTTGTTGCCATCCCCCACCAGGCGCAGGCGGCCCTGCCGCGCACGCTCGGCCAGCCTCGGCACCAGCTGCTGGTCGCCCGGGCCCCAGATCAGGCGCGGGCGCAGTGCCACCGTCGCCAGCGACGCATCGTTGGCGGCCAGCACGCGCTGTTCGGCGATTGCCTTGGTAGCCGCATACGGCGCCTGGAAATCTTCGCCGTACGGCACCTCGTCAGCCCCGAGGCCTTCCACCGGGTGCGTGGCACGATGGGTCACGCTGGGCGTGGAGGTGTAGACCAGCCGGTTGATGCCATGCGCGCGGCAGGCCGCGAGGACGTTGTCGGTGCCGACCACGTTGGCCTGGTGGTAGCTGTCATAGCTGCCCCATGCGCCGGCCTTGGCGCCGTTGTGGAACACCGCATCGACGCCGGCCACCGCATGCAGCACCGCCTGCGCATCGGCCAGATCACCGCGGATCTGGCCCACGCCCATCGCTTGCAGTTCCGGGTAATGACTGCGGTTGAACGCCAGCACCTGGTGGCCACGCTCGACCAGCCCGCGGCACAGCGCCTGCCCAAGGAAACCACCGCCACCGGTGACCAGGATCTTCATGCGCGCTTCTCCAGTTCGGCGCTGGCCCAGACGGCGAGCTTCTCGCGGCCGATCTTGGCGTTATGACGGATATCGACGGGGAACGAAGGGTGTACCAGGAAGTGCTCCAGCCCGGCTCCGGCCAGGCATGCGGCGGCCTTGGCACGCAGCGCTTCCTGCAGTGCCGGGCTGTCGGACCGGCCACGCTGCAGTTCCACGCACAGCACCGGCACCTGCGCACCGGCGGCACCCACGCCAACCAGCGCAGTGCGCGCCACGCCGGCCACGGTGTTGAACATCGGCTCGACCTGCTCGGTGTACAGCGGCCCGCGCGCGGTTTCCACGCGCTGCGTCTTGCGCCCGCAGAACCACAGGCGGCCCTGCACATCGAAATAACCAACGTCACCCATGCGATGCACCACGCGGGTGCTGCCATCGGCCAGCGTCTCGCGGATCTTCGCGGCGGCGGTGGCCTGCGGGCGGTTGAAGTAACTGTCGGTGGCGGTCGGCCCGGCCACGGTGATCTCGCCCACCTCGCCGGTGGCCAGCACACGTGCCTGCGACCAGTCGGCCAACGGTGCGTCGTCGATGGCGATGATGCGCACCTCGTTGGGGGCCACCACGTTGCCCACGCAGGTGCCGGCACCGGCCTCGGTCGCCGCGCGGGTGCGCTCCAGTTCGCGGCCTTCGACCACCGCCACCGGCAGGCACTCGGTGGCGCCATAGGGGGTCCAGAACTGCGCATCGGCCGGCAGCAGGCTGCGGATGGTGGCGACCACGTCCGGCGGCACCGGTGCCCCGGCCGAGGTCACCCGGGTCACCGTCGGCAGTGGCCGCCCGTGCCGGGCCAGCACCCGCATCAGCGCTGGCGAGCCGAACAGCTGGGTTACGCCGAAGCGCTGGATGGCATCGTGCAGGCGTCCCGGGTCGGCCTGCGCCGGCCGCGTCGGGTCCATGTCCGGGATCACCGAGGTCAGCCCCAGCGCCGGGTCGAACAGCGCGAACGGTGGGAAGGTCGGCAGGTCCACCCCACCCGCTTCCATGCCGAAGGCACTGCCCAGCAACTGGATCTGGCCGACGAAGTGGCGGTGGCGGTAGACCACGCCCTTGGGCACGCCGGTGGAGCCGCTGGTGAACAGGATCGCCGCCATGTCCTCGCCATCGGTATCGGCCAGCATGGCCCCCCCCTTGGCACCGGCACGTTCCAGCGCGGCCAGGCTGGTACCGCCCCAGCCGAGGCGGCGGCCGACCGTCACCAGCCGGGTGGCCGACGGCGCCCAGCGCAGCACCAGCCGCGCCACATGCGCCAGCGGAATGCCGATGAAGGCCTGCGGCTGCGCCTCGTCCAGGCACTGCTTCAGCGCGCGCCGGTCGATGCCCGGATCGACCAGCACCGGCACTGCGCCCAGCTTGAACAGCGCGAACATCAGCAGGAAGAACTCCGGAGAAGGCCGCACCATCACCACCGTGCGCACGCCACGGCCGATCCCGTAGCCGGCCAGGCCGGCGGCCATGGCATCACTGCGGGCGTCCAGCTGACGGTAATCGAGGGTGACATCGTAGGCGGCCATGCCGTTGCCGGCGCCGCGGCGGCCCGGGCAGCGGATGGCGATCTGGTCGGGGCGTTCACGCGCCAGTTCAGGCAAACGGGCCGCAATGTTGCAGGGTCGGTTCATCCGTTCATTGTCGCCGCTTACGGAATTTCTTGCGCGGCGGCCCACTTCGTGGAAAATCCGCACCCTCGTTCCCGATTCCGACTGCCGCCCGAGGCGGCTTGCCCATGCAACATCCCTGCATGACCTGCGGCGCCTGCTGCACCCAGTACCGCGTGGCCTTCCACTGGATGGAATCGGACGAGGTCACCCCCGGCGGCGTGCCGCACCAGCTTACCGAGGTGCTGGACCCGCATCGCCTGTGCATGCGCGGCACCCATTCCAAGCCGGTGCGCTGCGTCGCGCTGGATGCGCAGATCGGCGTGTATTCACGCTGCACGATCCACCCCAACCGGCCCAGCGTGTGCCGTGAGGTGGATGCATCGTGGGAATACGGCAAGGCCAGCCCGCAGTGCGACAAGGCGCGCATTGCCTATGGCCTGGATCCGCTGACGCCGGCCGACTGGCGTTGGCGCGATGACGCCGACAATGACGACGATCATCCGGACGACAACGGCAACAGCCCGTCCTCGCCGCCGCAGGCACCGGTCGCCGCATAATCCGGTGTGCCGACCAACGGTCGGCACCCACCCATACCTTCCACTTGTGGGTGCCGACCGTTGGTCGGCACACCGCTCAGATCGGGTTGGCGTCCAGGAACGCGCGGATCTCCGGTACCAGCACTTCGTGCTTGTCTTCCAGCACATAGTGGCCGGCGTCCTCGAAGGCATGCACCTGGGCCTGCGGCAGCGCGGCCTGGAAGCCCTTCAGGAAATGATGGTCGAACACGAAGTCGCGCAGGCCCCAGCCGAGGAAGGCGGGACGGTCGGCGAACGACGGCAGCGCCTTGCCGGCGCGTTCCAGCAGCGACCAGGCCTTGTCGGCCGGCGACAGCGGGATGTCCTGCATGAAGCGGATGGTGCTGATGCGGTTGGCCCAGCTGTTGTACGGCGACACGTAGGCGCGGCGCACATCGGCCGGCATCCTGCGCTCCACCCCAAGCCAAGAGGCACCGGACGAGAACGCGTTGAAACTGCGGATGATCCACTCACCGATCTTCCAGTGGCGACCCAGTGCGATCTGCCACGGCATCTTCTTTGCCGCCGGCATCGGGAAGGCAGCGGTGTTGAGCACCACCAGGCGCTTCACCTGCTCGTGGTGCGACAGCGCCCAGCCGAACCCGATCATGCCGCCCCAGTCGTGCACGGCCAGGGTCACCGGGCCGGTGATGCCCAGGTGCTTCAGCAGCGCATCAAGATCGTCCACGCGCGACTGCAGCGTGTACTCATAGCGGCTGTCGTCCGGCTTGTCCGACAGGCCCATGCCGATGTGGTCCGGCACGATGCAGCGGTAGGTGTCCGACAGGCCGGCCACCAGCGTGCGCCAGTAGTAGCTCCACGACGGGTTGCCGTGCACCATCACCACCACCTCGCCATCGCGCGGGCCCTCGTCGAGATAGTTCATCGACAGGCCGGGGCGGACCTCGAAGCGCTGCGGGTGGGCGGGGTAACCGGGAAGATCGCGCATGCGGAGCACCTAAGGAGAGTCGCGGCGCAATGTAGAGCCGAGCCGTTGCTCGGCTGCTCTCCGGTCCGCTGCGGAAGAGCCGCGCTGCGCGCGTGAGCCGAGCATGGCTCGGCTCTACAGGAGGTCGGGCAACGGGCTGCTTACCAGACCACTTCAGCCATCGAGCAGTTCAGGCCCGAGCCAATACCCAGAAGCGCGATGCGATCGCCCTTCTTCAGCTTGCCCAGCTGCTTGAGCTTGCTCAGCACGATCGGCACCGAGGCCGGGCCGATGTTGCCGTGCTCGCCGAAGATGGTCATGACCTTCTTCGGGTCGATGCCGAAGTTCTTAATGAACGCGGCGGTGTGCGGCTGGCTGACCTGGTGGATCACGAACTGGTCGAGCTCTTCCACGGCCCAGCCGAGTGCGATCTTGGCGGCGCTGAAGGTCTTCTGCGCCAGCTTGATGCCTTCGATCAGCAACAGGCGGGTGTCGGTGACCATGCGGTCCAGGTTGCCCAGGCACAGCTGGTTCCACTCGGTGGCCGAGCGGGTCACGCCGCCCTTGTAGCGCGGCGCGTCCGGCACCAGCTCCGCGCGCGCCATCACCATCGCGGCGGCGCCCGACCCGGTGGTCAGCGCGGCCAGCTCGTTGCGGAAGTCATCGGCGGTGACGTCCGGGGCGGTCATGCGCTCCAGGGTCTTCTCGTACACCAGATTGGCGGTCTCGCCGTCCACCACCAGCGCGTAGTCGATATCACCGCGCTCGATCATGCGCGCCGCGATGTCCATGCCGTTGATGAAGGCCAGGCAGGCGTTGGCGACGTCGAAGGTCATGCATTCGTCGCTGACACCGAGGTTGCCCGACACGATCGAGGCCGTGGACGGCTCCAGGTAGTCGCGGCTGACCGAGGTGTTGACCAGCAGGCCGACCTGGGTCGCGGTGATGCCCGCGTCTTCCAGTGCCTTGCGGCCGGCCATGGTGGCGGCGTCCGACGCCAGCACGCCGTTGTCCCACAGGCGGCGGGCGTGGATGCCGGCGATGTCGCCGAGCACATCGGTACGGATACCCAGGCGATCCAACGTCGGCTGCAGGCGTTCGTTGATTTCCTTGGTCGTCAGCGTATGCGGTGCGTCGACGTGTGCCAGGCCGGCGATCGAGACATTCTTGAAGAGCATCGAGGTTAGCGCCAAGGCTCAGGCAAAAGGGGGCGCTATTCTATAACCCCCGCGCTTTCACCGCATCTTTACGAATTCAGCCTCGGCCGTATGGTGAAGCGTTCAGCGCGGCGGGCACTGGAACGCGGCGAAGCGCTGGCTGCCATCGGCGGGGGCCGCAGCGGCCTGGACGGCATTGGCGCCGGCGGTCGGGGCCTCGTTGCGGGCCAGGGTTTCCAGCTCTTCCTGCACCCGCAGGGGGTTGCGGTTGTAGAAGCCGACCTTGCTCTTCACGGTGACCACCACCTCGCCCTTGGCGATGCAGCCGGCCGGCACCGGCCCTGCCGGCAGCACGCGGGTTGCCTTGCCGGCCGGTTCGATCGGCACCCAGGTACAGGCGGTGACGGTGAGCAGCAGGGAGGAAAGCAGCAGAACGCGCATGGGCAGATCCTGGAAGGGTATGGGGGGGATTCTGCCTGAACAGCCTGAATCGGGGGTAGCCGGGGCCGGGGTCAGAGCCCCCTGCGGGGGATCCGACCCCAGATCGGCAGAGGGGTCGGATCCCCCGCAGGGGGCTCTGACCCAGCCTTCGGGTCACGGAGTTGCCGGCCAGCGGCCGGCACTACCCGGGGGGAGCCGGCCCGCCACATGGCGGGCCGGGTCTTGCCTTATTTCTTGACCGGGTTGCCTTCGGCGTCGATCACCGTCACCTCGCCCAGGTTCAGCGCGCGCACGGCCGCTTCGGTCTGCTTGAGGTCACCCACCACCACCCAGGTCAGGGCCTGCGGCTTGATCTCGGCGGCGGCCTGCTGCACCTGCGCCGGGGTCATCGCTTCGATCTCGGCCTTGCGCCGCAGCACGTAGTCGTCCGGGCGCTTGAACTGCACGATCGAACCGATGGTCGACGCCACCGCACTGGCGGTCTCGTAGGCACCGGGCAGGCTCAGGGTCTGGATGTTGCGGATGCGGTTGACCTCGGCAGCGGTGGCCGGCTTGCTGCCATCGGCGAACGCGGCGATTTCCTTGCGCATTTCCGCCAATGCCGGGCCGGTCTTGTCGATCTGCACCGGCGCGCTGGCCATCCACGGGCGCTGGCCCACCGAATTGACCGCGCTGCTGCGCGCACCGTACGACCAGTGCTTGTCCTCACGCAGGTTCATGTTCAGGCGCGAGGTGAAGTCGCCGCCGATCACGCCGTTGGCGATGTCGAAGCGGGTCGAGCTGGTGGCGCTGGAAGGTGCCACCACCTGGCCGGCAAACAGGTTGGCCTGTACCGCGCCCGGCTGGTCGATCAGGAACACGCGCGGGCCCTTCGGCAGCGCAACGTCGGTGGTCGCCTTCACCTGCGGGGCCTCGCCACTGGCCTTCCAGTCGCCCAGCTGCTTGTCCAGCAGCGGCACGATCTCGGCCAGGGTGGTGTCGCCGACCACGATCAGGGTGCCGTTCTGCGGGCGCAGCCAGTCGTGGTGGAAGTCGACCAGGTCCTCGCGGGTCAGGCCGTTGATCGCCGCCTCGTCACCGCTACCGGTAAACGGAATGGCATATGGGTGGCCCTTGCCATACAGCAGCGGGGGCAGCACGCGCATCGCCACCGCACCCGGGTTCACCTTCTCCTGCTGGATGCCAGCGATCCAGCTCGCCTTGACCCGGTCGATCTCGCCCTGCTCGAAGCGCGGCTCGCGCAGCAGGTCGCGGTACAGCGCCAGCGACGGTGCCAGGTTTTCCTTCAGCGCCGACAGGTCCACGCTCATCGAATCCAGGCCGGCCGAAGCATCCAGGCTGGCGCCCAGCGCATCCGCGGCATCGGCGAAGGCCAGCGAGCCGAGCTTGCCGGCGCCTTCGGTCATCAGGCTCATGGTGAAGTTGGCGGTGCCCGGCTTGCGGCCCTGGTCGGCGCTGAAGCCGCCCGGGAACTGGTAGCTGAACTGCACCACCGGAATTTCATGGCGTTCGGCCAGGATCACCTGGGTGCCGTTCTTCAGCGTGGCGCGCTGCAACGCCGGGAACTTCAGCTGCGGGAACTCGCGGGTCTGCGGCACGCCCGCCTTGCGGTCGACCTGCTCCGGCAGGGTGCTGTACTTGGGGTCCACTGCCGGCACGGTGAACGGCTTCGGCGCCTGGCTCGGGTCTTCCTTCAGCGCCACGCGCTCACCCGGTGCGATCACCAGGGTGTGACTGCCCTTGTCCAGCCACTGCGCGCCCAGCCGGCTCAGATCAGCAGCACTGGCCTTCTCGATGTTGGCCAGCGAGGTGCGGAAGCAACCCGGGTCGCCGGTGAACACCGCGCACTCGGCCAGTGCGTCGGCCTTGCCGCCGAAGCCACCGATGCGCTCGATGCCGCGGATGAAACCGGCGCGTGCACCGGTCTTGGCGCGCTCCAGTTCGGCCGCGGTCGGGCCCTGCTTGATCAGCCGGTCCAGTTCCTCGTCGATGATCTTCTCGACCTTGGCCGGGTCCTGGCCCTGCTTGACCGTCGCCATGATCACGAAGTTCGAGCCCAACTGCGAGGTCGACAGGCCCGACGCGATGCTGTCCACCAGCTTGTCCTGGTGCTGCAGGCGCTGGCTCAGGCGCGAAGACTTCGCACCGCCGAGCACCTGCGCGAACAACTGCAGCTGATCGACCTCGGTGGTGCCGACTTGCGGCACGTTCCAGGCGCGGTAGATGCGCGCCTGCGGCACCTTGTCGGTCATCGTCTCGCGCGTGTCGGCACTACGCTTGGCCACGTTCACCGCCGGCTGCGCCATGGTCGGGCCGGCCGGGATGCTGCCGAAGTACCTGGCGACCTTTTCCTTGGCGGTGGCCAGGTCGATGTCGCCGGCCAGCACCAGCACCGCATTGTTCGGGCCGTACCAGGTGCGGAACCAGGTCTTCACGTCATCCAGGGACGCCGCGTTCAGATCGTTCATCGACCCGATCACGCCGTGGTGGTACGGGTGGCCCACCGGGTACAGCGCCTTGTTGAGCTGGTCCCAGGCCTGGCCGTAGGGCTGGTTCTCGCCCTGGCGCTTCTCGTTCTGCACCACGCCACGCTGCTCGTCCAGCGCGGCCTGGTCGATCGCACCGACCAGATGGCCCATGCGGTCCGATTCCATCCACAGCGCCATGTCCAGCGCGGTGGTCGGCACGTTTTCGAAATAGTTGGTGCGATCGGTGTTGGTGGTGCCGTTCTGGTTGGTGGCACCCACCTGCTTGAACGGTTCGAAGAATTCGCCGTCGTGGTTTTCGCTGCCCTGGAACATCAGGTGTTCGAACAGGTGCGCAAAGCCGGTACGGCCAGCCGGCTCGTCCTTGCTGCCCACGTGGTACCAGACGTTGACCGCAACGATCGGCGCCTTGCGATCGGTATGCACGATCACGCGCAGGCCGTTGGGCAGGGTGAACTGCTCGTACGGGATATCGACCTTGGCCGGTGCCGCCGGCTTGGCGGCGAGCGCATGGGTGGGCGCGAGCGTGCCCAGGGCGGTGCTGAGGGCGACGGCCAGCAGTGCAGCGCGCGGGCGAAGGGCGAGAGACATATCCGGATCCTTGGTCACGAAGGTGAACCCCGATCCTAGCCTGCGCGCGCGGCGGCCGGAATCGGTCGCCAGTCACTGGGGGTGTTTGCCCAGATGGCCATCCAGCCCGACGCCCAGGGGCGCTCTTGAAACGTCACAGACGCCGGCTGAAGGCGTCCGGACAGTGTCCGCGGCTTATCGAATGGACAGGTGTCCGCCCAGCGGACACTTTCGGGACCACATAAAAGCCTTGCAAATCAATAACTAAAAGTTGGCACGCGGATTGCTTGGTACTTCCTGCGCCAAGAAGGGCTTCAGACAAAAGCTGACTGAAGACTGAACAAATGCAGGAAATCGAAAATTTCTCTTGCATGCCCAGAACTGGTGTACTACCTTACTACCACACCACTGCTCACCAACACCAAACAGGCCCCGTCATGAACGCCAAGACCATTGCCATCGCCATCGCCCTGATCGCCGGCACCGCGGTTGTTTCGTCGGTGCAGGCCTCCGAATCCATCAAGACCCTGTCCACCGTGCAGGTTCGCCCGGCCGCCGACCAGCTGGCCCAGCAGGCCTGGGAACAGGCCAGCGGCATCCCGACCCTGGCCACCGTGGAAGTGCGCCCGAGCGCCGACCAGCTGGCCGAGCGCAACGGCTACGTCGCCGCCCCGGTCGCCGCCGCGATGCCGATCACCACGCTGGCCTCGGTGGAAGTGCGCCCGAGCCTGGAACAGCGCGTCGCCCTGGCCGCCGAACTGGAAGCCCAGCGCTACGCCGCCACCCTGGCTGCCGCTGCCACCAACGTCGCCAACTCGGTCATCGTCAACCTGCCAGCCCTGCAGGTGCGTCCGAGCGCTGCCGACCTGCAGGCCCTGGCCACCGAAACCGCCCAGGTCCTGCTGCGCCCGTAACCGGTGCCGCCCTGCCCCGCGCAGGGCGTGCGCCGTAAAGGCGGCGGTCGTCGCAGGTACACTGCGCCGATGAATGCCGCGCCCCAGTTCCACGTGATCCTGTTCCAACCGGAAATCCCGCCCAACACGGGCAATGTGATCCGGCTCTGCGCCAACACCGGCGCGCAGCTGCACCTGGTCGAGCCACTCGGCTTCGCACTGGAAGACAAGCAGCTCAAGCGCGCCGGCCTGGACTACCACGAGTACTCGCGCCTGCAGGTGCACCCCGACCTGGACACCGCGCTGGCGCGGATCGCACCGAATCGGTTGTTCGCACTCAGTACCCGCGCCAGCGTGCGCTACGACAGCGTGGCCTTTGAAGACGGTGATGCGTTCCTGTTCGGCCCGGAAAGCCGTGGCCTGCCGCAGGAGGTGCTCGATGCCCTGCCCGACGGCCGCCGCCTGCGCCTGCCGATGCGGCCGGACAACCGCAGCCTCAATCTTTCCAACACCGTTGCGGTGGTGATGTACGAGGCGTGGCGGCAGCATGGGTTTGCCGGTGGGGCGTAGCGCCACGCGTCTCTCTTCTGCCTGATTGTTGCTGTGGCGGGCGCATGCGTTCATGGCGTTACTTTTCTTTCCACGCGGAAAGAAAAGTAACCAAAAGAAACGCGCCGCCGTCTGCGAGCCGGTGCTGCGCACCGGTACCCTGCGCTCCTCGGCCCGCCGGGGGACGGCGCGGAACTCGCTGCGCTCAGACACCCGCGCCTCTTCGCCCCCGCCGGACCTGCGGTGCTCGGCTCGCTTCAAGGCGGACCCGACAGCCGCGCAGTAGATCCATGCCATGCGTGGATGCGTTCCGCCTGGATCAATCAGGGGCGCGCGCCATCGCGTTGCCCGGAACGCGTGCGATTGCCCACAGAAGAAAACTCCAGGCCATCAATATCGGCATGCGCACCACACATGCCCAAGCCCGTTGGCGTCGGGTCGATCCCGCCGGATGAGACTCTCAGTACACCTGCATGTTTCTCGATAGCCACTGTGCCTGGTTCGGACTGATGAATCAGTTTTCCGCCTTCTGGCTTCATATGCAGCACGAAAGAGCAGACGTGCTGCATCGCCTGGGTACTGTGCAGCTCAACCCTATAGCCCAGTGATTCTTCGACAATCGACAGGCTGTCCCTGAACCCATCACGGCAACTACGTCCGCTGCCCGGTTCGGTACACAGATCGCTCGCCTGCGAATAGCTGCCCGCCCATGCCCCATTATCCATGTTGCCTGCCCACACCAACTGCAGCACGGAGGCTTGGAACAGCAGCGGGAGGCACAGCAGCCTTACAGCGGGATTGTTCTTCATTCAGCTTGCATCTCCGGATAGACGTCCCTTGCCGCCCACCCTACTCGGCAATGCCGGCCAGCGGCCGGCACTACCGGTGCACTCAGAACGCGTTGATGCCGGTCAGTTCGCGGCCGATCACCAGCTGGTGCACGGTCTCGGTGCCTTCATAGGTGATCACCGATTCCAGGTTCAGCGCATGCCGGATCGCCACGTGCTCGGTGGTGATGCCCGCACCGCCCAGCAGATCGCGACACTCGCGGGCGATGTCGATCGCCATGCGGCAGTTGTTCCATTTGGCCAGGCTGACCTGCTGCGGTTGCAGCTGGCCGGCTTCCTTCAGCCGGCCCAGCTGCAGCGCCAGCAACTGCGCGGTGGTGATGCGGCGGGCCATCTCGGCCAGCTTGATCTGCGCGCTCTGCGTGGCGGCCAGCGGGCGACCGAACAGCACGCGCTCCTTGGCATAGCCAAGTGCTTCATCCAGGCAGGCAATCGCCGCACCGATCGGCCCCCAGCTGATGCCGTAACGGGCCTGGGTCAGGCAGCCCAGCGGCCCCTTCAGGCCCTTCACGTTCGGCAGGCGATGGCTGTCGGGCACGCGCACGTCATCGAAGAACAGCGCGCCGGTCAGCGACGCGCGCAGGCTCATCTTGTGCTTGATCTCCTGCGTCGTGAAGCCGGCCATGCCCTTTTCCAGCACGAAGCCCTGGATGCCGTCCTCGGTCTGCGCCCAGACGATGGCCAGGTCGGCCACCGGGCCGCTGGTGATCCACATCTTGCTGCCGCTGATGCGCCAGTCACTGCCGTCGCGCACCGCGCGGGTCTTCATGCTGGCCGGATCGGAACCGCCGTGCGCCTCGGTCAGGCCGAAGCAGCCGATCAGTTCGCCGCGCGCCATCGCCGGCAGCCACTGCTGGCGCTGTTCCTCGCTGCCATAGGCGTAGATCGGGTACATGCACAGCGAGCTCTGCACCGACACGAAGCTGCGCAGGCCCGAATCGCCGCGCTCCAGCTCCTGGCAGATCAGGCCATAGCTGATCGCGCCGAGGCCACCGCCGCCGTACTCGGCCGGCAGGGTCGCGCCCAGCAGGCCCAACGAGGCGATCTCAGGCACCAGTTCATTGGGGAAGCGGGCCTGGTCGAAGGCATCGCCGATGATCGGCAGCACGCGCTCGTTGGTGAAGCGGGCGACGCTCTCCTGCACTGCGCGCTCTTCCTCGTTGAGCAGGGAACGGACATCGAACAGATCGTACGGATGCAAAGCCATGGCACTCACACGCAGTCAGGACCCGGCCATTGTCGGTCATCCGCGCAGCGTTGGTGCACGGGTAGAGGCCGACCTTGGTCGGCGCTGGTATTTTCTGCCGGTGCCAACCAAGGTTGGCGACCACCGAAGCCGCGTTCGCTGCAATGCAGCAATCATGACGTGAACATCGTCGATCTAGCTCGATCACGCGCGGCCCGGTACCCTGACACATTCAAACAACCGTTTCGCCCGTGGCCGCACGCGCGATTCCCAGGCACCGCCGGTGGCCCCGATGCCGGCCCTACCCACGAGTCATGCAATCGATGAGCGCTGAAGCCAACGCCCTGCCCCCGCGTGAAGTAATGGAGTTCGACGTGGTGATCGTCGGCGCCGGCCCCGCCGGCCTGGCCACCGCGATCCGCCTGCGCCAGCGCGCGCTCGAAGCCGGCCGCGAGCTGTCGGTGTGCGTGCTGGAGAAGGGCTCCGAACCGGGCGCGCACGTGCTGTCCGGCGCGGTGATGGATCCGCGCGCGCTGACCGAGCTGTTCCCGGACTGGGCCGAGCGCGGCGCACCGCTGAAGCAGAAGGTCACCCGCGACGAATTCCTGTTCCTCAGCGAGACCGGCGCGCGCAGCACCCCCAATGCGCTGCTGCCGGAGTGCTTCCACAACGAAGGCAACTACATCATCAGCCTGGGCGAAGTGACCCGCTGGCTGGCGCAGCAGGCCGAGGCGCTGGAGGTTGCGATCTTCCCGGGCTTCGCCGCTGCAGAAGTGCTGTACGGCGACAACGGCGAGGTGATCGGCGTGGCCACCGGCGACATGGGCATCGAGAAGGACGGCAGCATCGGTCCGGCCTTCGAGCGTGGGATGGCGCTGCACGCCAAGTACACGATCTTCGCCGAAGGTGCGCGCGGCCACCTCGGTCGCCAGCTGATCGCCCGCTACAAACTGGACGAAGGCAAGGACCCGCAGGCCTACGGCATCGGCATCAAGGAGCTGTGGCAGATCGACCCGGCCAGGCATGAGCCGGGCCTGGTGGTGCATGCGGCTGGCTGGCCGCTGGACAGCGACACCTACGGCGGCGCGTTCCTGTACCACGCCGACGGCGGCAAGGTCGCCATTGGTTACGTGGTCGGCCTGGACTACAAGAACCCGTGGCTGAGCCCGTTCGAGGAGTTCCAGCGTTTCAAGACCCATCCCTCCATCCGCAAGCACCTGGAGGGCGGCACCCGCATCGGTTACGGCGCGCGTGCGATCACCGCCGGCGGCCTGCTGTCGCTGCCGAAGACGGTGTTCCCCGGGGGGGCGCTGGTCGGCTGCGAAGCCGGCTACCTCAACGCCAGCCGCATCAAGGGCAGCCATGCCGCGATCAAGACCGGCATGCTGTGCGCCGACGCCGCGTTCGACGCGCTGGCCGCCGATCGCCAGCACGATGAACTGAGCGCCTACCCGAAGGCGTTCGAAGCCAGCTGGCTGTTCACCGAACTGCAGCAGGCCAAGAACTTCAAGCAGTGGTTCAAGAAGGGCCAGACCGTTGCCACGCTGATGACCGGCGTGGAGCAGTGGCTGCTGCCGAAGCTGGGCGTGCGCAACCCGCCGTGGACCCTGCACCGCACCCAGCCGGACCACGCCTGCCTGGAGCCGGCGTCGCAGCACACCCGCATCGCCTACCCCAAGCCCGATGGCGTGCTGACCTTCGATCGTCTCAGCTCGGTGTTCCTGAGCAGCACCAACCACGACGAGAACCAGCCCAGCCACCTGACGCTGAAGGATCCGAGCATTCCGGTGAAGGTGAATCTGGCCGAGTACGCCGGTCCCGAAGCCCGTTACTGCCCGGCCGGCGTGTACGAGTTCGTCGGCGACGCCGGCGACGCGCGCCTGCAGATCAACGCGCAGAACTGCGTGCACTGCAAGACCTGCGACATCAAGGATCCGACCCAGAACATCGTCTGGGTGACCCCGCAGGGCGGCGGCGGCCCGAACTACTCGGGCATGTGATCGCCCCGGGCTGCGACCGCGTGTCGCAGCCCGGCCGCTCCACCGCACCGCTATCCTGCCCGCCCATGCGTGCCTCCCGCCTGCTCACCACCGTTGCCGTGGCCCTGCTTGCCACGGCCTGCCAGCGCCCGCCTGCGGCGCCGGCGACGCCCGAACAGGCCCGCCAGCAGGCCATGCAGCGCGCGTTCGAACTGTGCGCCGGCTGCCACACCGTGCAGCCTGGCGGCATCCACCGCTTCGGCCCCAACCTGCACGGCGTGATCGGCCGTCGCGCCGGCAGCCTGCCCGATTACGGCTATTCCGACGGCATGCGCCGCGCCGACATCACCTGGAGCGCGCAGACCCTGGACGCGTTCCTGCAGTCGCCCACCCACGTGGTGCCCGGCACGCGCATGTACAACGCCTTTCCCAGCGCCGAACGCCGCGCGCTGGTGATCGCCTACCTGCAACAGCAGTCGGCTCAGTGAGCCAGTCGCTGCAGCTGATGCTGCAGCCTTGCCACGAACGCCGTTACAGCGGCGAATACCGGTGCCGGATCGGCCTCGGTCGCATCCTGCAGGCGCTCGACCAGCGCGTTGGCCTGCCCGGCCAGTGCGCTTGCCCCGATCGCCCCCAGACCGCCCGCCTGGCGATGCAGGTGGAGCGCCGCAGTCGCGCGGTCACCGGCCCGCACGGCGCGCTGCACCGCCGCCAGATCACTTTCACTGGCCTGCAACAGGCTGTCGCGCAGCTGCTCAGCCACGGCGCGCGAGCCATAGCGCTGCTGCAGGGTGGCCAGATCAGGCAGCACTTCAGCGTCGTCGGCGACAGTCTCCTGCACCGGCGCATCGAATGACTGGCCCTGTGCCTGCGGCAGCCAGCGCAGCAGCGCGGTGCGCAGCGTGGCCAGCGACAGCGGCTTGGCAAGCACCTCGTCCATGCCGGCTTCGCGGCAGCGGCGCGCATCGTCGTCCAGCACGCTGGCGGTCAGCGCCAGCACCGTCAGCCGCGGCTGGCCGGTACGGCCCTCGCGCTCGCGCAACAGGCGGGTGAAACCGAAGCCGTCGAGTACCGGCATGCGGCAGTCGGTAATGACCAGGTCGAAGGCCTCCGATGACAAGCGGTCCAGTGCCTGCTGGCCATCGCCCAGCAGCACATGGGGTACGCCCAGCTGCTGCAGCCGCCACGCCATCATCGCCTGGTTGGTCGGGTGGTCCTCGATCACCAGCACGCGTGCCTCGCGCAGCGCCGGCGGCAGCAGCGCCGCCTGCTCCTGCTCCGCAACCAGCGCTTCAACGTCACCCCTGCCTGCCTCCACCAGCGCCAGCCGCACCTCGGCGCGGGTGCCCTCGCCCAGCGTGCTGTGCAACTCCAGCTCGCCGCCCATCATCTGCACCAGGCGCTGGCAGATGCTCAGGCCGAGGCCGGTACCACCATGGTCGCGCTGGATGTAGGCACCGGCCTGGGTGAACGGCGCAAACAGGTGCCGCAGCTGTTCCGGTGCGATCCCGGTGCCGGTGTCGGTGACGCTCAGGCACAGCGGCTGGCTGCCGTCTTCGGCGGTCGGGCCCAGTACCTCCAGCTGCAGCCGCACTTCGCCGCGTGCAGTGAACTTGATGGCATTGCTGAGCAGGTTGAACACGATCTGGCGCAGGCGCACGCCATCCACTTCGTGCGCTGCCGCCAGCTGAGGGTCGATCTGCACGTGCAGCTCCAGCCCGCGTGCACTGGCCTGCGCCGACATCAACCGGCACACGCTTTCCAGCAGGGGCCGCAGCGGTTGCGGCACCGGCTCCAGGCGCAGTGCACCCGCTTCCAGCCGCGAGTAATCGAGGATGTCGTCGAGGATCTGCCGCAGCATCTGCGCCGAATCCTCGATCACGCCGAGGATGCGCTGCTGCTCGCTGTCCAGCGGTGAGTGCGCCAGCACCTCCAGCATGCCCAGCACGCCGCTCATCGGCGTACGGATCTCGTGGCTCATCGTGGCCAGGAAACGCGATTTGGCCTCAGCGGCCTGCTCGGCGTCCGCCTTCGCCGCCGCCAGTGCATCGGCCTGCATCCGGGCTTCGCTTACATCCACCCAGTACCCGCTCCAGATCACCGCGCCTTCTTCGGCGGCGTAGGGATGGGCCTGGCTGCGCACCCAGCGCACGCCTTCCCCGTCGCTGCGCAGGCGGAACTCCAGGATCAACGGCGCGAACTGGTGCGCGGCCTGCTCGATGGAATGCAGGATGCGCGCGCGGTCCTCCTGCTCGACGCGTTCCAGCAACACCCTCGCATCCTGTTCGGCCTGCTGCCGGGTGATGCCGAACAACGCAGGCAGGTCGCCGGCGATGAACGGGAAGCTCAGCGTGCCATCGGCATCGCGGCGGGCCTGGTAGACCACCGCCGGCAGGTTGTCGGTCACCTCGGCCAGGCGCTGCTCCAGCTGGCGGCGTCCTGCCACCTCACGGCGCAGCCGCCAATGGCCCACGCCATGCACCAGCAGTGCGGTCAGCAGCACCATCAGCACGGGCACGCCCCACCGCAGCAGATTGCTCCAGTCGACCCCATTGCGGTACTCCACCGCCAGCCAGGCGCTGCGCAGCGCCTCGCGCTTGCGTGGGGTCATCTGCAGCAGCAGGCGATCGAAGGTCGTGGCCAGGGCCGCATGGCGGCGATCCACTGCCAGCGCCAGCTGGTCGTTGAAACCGGCCGGAGCCGAGACCTGCATCCGCCCCGGGAAACGGCTGCGCAGCAAGTGATCGACCACGGCAAGGTTGCCGACATAGGCATCGGCTTCACCCTCGAGCAGGCGCTGCAGCGCCTGCTCGGCACTCCGCGCAGCAATGATCCGGGCCTGCGGCGCCTGCTGCTGCACATAGCCACGCACGCGCTCCGGGTCGGACAGCAGCACGCGCTTGCCCTGCAGGTCGGCCAGCCCCAGCAGCGACTCGCCATCGCTCCTGACCACAATCACGTTCGGCACGCTGATGAAGGGCTGGCTGAACACCCAGTCCGGGCCCAGGTAGCGCGAATCAACGGGTATGCCCATCACCGCCTGCAGTTCACCGCGGCGGGCCTTCTCACGCACCTCGTACCAGTCGTGGCTGTTCTCGACCTTCAGGTTGGCGCCGGCCTGCATCAGGCGCTGCAGGTACTCGCTGGCCAAGCCACTGGGCCGGCCATCCTCGCCGGTGAACGACAGGGGCGCGGCATTCGGCGCGAAACCGATCATCAGCGGCTGCTCCAGCACACGCTTCTCGGCCTGGCTCAGCGCCAGCTGCGCCGATGCCGACCAGTGCGGCGGTGACAACCAGCGTTGTGCGAGGGCATCGCGCTGGGCCTGGCTGGTCGCGGCCAGCGCCAGGTCCAGGGCTTCGGCCAGGGGTTGCTTGCTGTTGGGAATGCCGAAGTGCAACCGTTCAGGGGGCAGGTCGCTTGGCCGCAACAGCGCCACGCCCTGCAGGCGCCGGCTGGCAATCAGCTCGGTGGCGACGAAGGCATTGCCGATGTAGACGTCCGCTTTGTCGTCTCTGACCATCTGCAATGCGCTCAACGTGTCGTTTGCGACAAGCTGGCGGGCACGCGGGAATCGGGCGCGCACCTGCGGACCGGTCAGGAAGTCCTGTTCGATCACCACCCTCAGCCCATCCAGGTCCGGCATGTCGGAGGCACGCAGGTCATCGGGCCGGCCCACCAGTGCGAGCGGCGCCTCACTGTAGGCGGCGGTATAGACCATGCAGCGGGTGCGGTCGGCACTGAGGCCGACATTCATCACCACGTCGATCTCGCCACGACATGCCGCATCCAGCACGGATGTCCAGTCCGGATAGCGGCGCGCCTCGACCTTCACACCGAGCTGGCGAGCAAGATGCGACAGGTAGTCCGGTCCCAGCCCGACCTGCTCGCCATCACGGAGGGACTCGAAGGGCGGCCAGCCGCTGTCATACTGCCCGACAACGATGGTCGGATGCGCCACCAGGTATTCGCGCTGCAACGGGCTGAGCGGCAGCAGGCCAGGGGCCGGCTGTGCCTGGGCCACGGGCAGCGCCAGCACCGCCAGCAGCAGGAGCAGCCCGCGAACAGCCCACCTACGCATCTGCGTCGATCTCCTAGAATCCTGCCAGGGACCGCGATGGTCGCGGTCCGGCGTGCCCGATGGCCATACTAGAGCATGAGCTTGCGCATCATCATCGCAGACGATCACCCCGTGGTCCGTATCGGTACCCGCGCCGTCATCGAGTCGAGCGGCGTCGGCCGCGTGGTCGGCGAGGCCGACAGCGCGCAGGCGCTGATGACCCTGCTCGCCAGCCAGCCCTGTGACCTGCTGGTCACCGACTACTCCATGCCGGGCAGCCCGCAGGCCGACGGCTTCGCCATGATCGGCATGATCCGCCGCCGCCATCCCGACCTGCCCGTGCTGATGCTCAGCGTCTCCAGCAACCTGGCGATCCTGCGCATGGTGCTCGACAGCGGCGTGCTCGGCCTGGTCGACAAGAGTTCGTCGATGGACGAACTGCCACAGGCCATCCAGTCGGTCTACCGCGGCCAGCCCTACATCAGCCGCAGCCTGCGCGAACGGGTGGAGGCGGCCGGCAGCTGGCGCATGCGCGAGGGCGACGGCAAGCCGCTGTCCCCGCGCGAGGTGGAGGTGCTGCGCTTGCTCGGCACCGGCATGACGGTCAAGGAGATTTCGCTGCTGCTGCACAAGAGCGTCAGCACCATCAGCCGGCAGAAGGGCGATGCGATGCTCAAGCTGGGGCTGAAGGGCGATGCCGAATTGTTCGACTATCTGCGTGACGGGAAAATTTGAGACGCGATTCACATAATCGCACCGGCAACAATGCGAGGTCGAAGGAATCGACCGGCGCATGTCCGGCCGCCAGCCGCGTCACCGTGGAGACGCGGGCCGCCAGCGGGCAGAGCCTGGCGCTTCGCCGCGGTGCGGTGCCAGAGCGCGCCTGACGTGCTGCGGCCGCAGCAGGAGACCCCGCAGGAGCAGGCGCGGCAGGCCCAGAAAGCGATGGGCGTCGGACATGCCAACGCCTTGGCAGAGAAGGGAGGGGCCACCTCCGCGGCCCTTTTCCTTTCCGCCAGCTGAGCGGCCGCAGCCGCTTTCAGCCTTGCTTCATGCCGCCTGCCGCTAGATGAATGCGCAAGCCGCTCGGTGCACCAGGCAATGTTCCGGCAATGTTGGAACGCCAGCGTGGACATCACGGCAGCCGGGGCGCCCCGCGCCCTCCCTGCCCAGCGTGGCATGCACCTCACAGGAGAACGAACATGCTCAGTACTTCCACACTCAGCTTCCGTGGTCTGGCGATGGCCCTGGCGCTGGTTGCCGGTGTCGCCGTGGTCAGCGATGCCAGCGCGATGTCGAGGAAGGACAAGCGCACCCTGGTCGGCGCCGTGGTCGGTGGCGTGGCCGGCAACCTGCTCTCCAACGGCGACCCTGCGGCCACCGTCGGCGGTGCCGTGGCCGGTGGCGCAATCGGCAATCTGACCACCTCCGACCGCCGCGACCGTCGCTATTACGACAATCGCTACGACCGCCGCTACGATCGTGGCTACTACCGCAGCGGCTACTACAACCGTGGCGACGACCGCCGCTGGCAGCGCGAGCGTTACTACGACAACCGCTACTACCACGACCGCGGTCGCCATCGCGGCTGGTAAGCGGCACGGCGGCGTTACCCTGCCGATGGCAGAAACGGGCGGGTCGATGACCCGCCCGTTTGCGTTGGCCGCGCGCATGGCGTTGAATGCGCAGCCTTGGATGTGACTTTCCCCTCTCGGGCTGCGGCATGACGTCTTCCTCCCACCGCGTGCAGGGCCTCAACAACGACGAGGTCGCTGCCGACTGGCCACCGATCAGCGCGGCGGACATCGCGTGGTTGCGGCAGTGCTATCCGCAGCTGCACAGCGGCAGCCAGCCGCGCTGGCACAGCCCGCGACCGCTGTCGGCTGCCGCCATCGTCGATGGCACGCGCGGCGCGGTGTTCATCAAGCGCCATCACCACAGCGTGCGCAACGCGGCCTGCCTGGAGGAAGAGCACCGCTTCATCGCCCATCTCGACGCTGCTGGCGTGCCGGTGGCACAGGTGCTGGCAGCGACCGATGGTCACACCGCGGTCGAACACGGTGACTGGACGTTTGAACTGCACGACGTCGGCGCAGGCGATGACCTGTACCGCGACGCGGTGTCGTGGTCGCTGCTGACCGATGTCGCGCAGGCCCACGAAGCCGGACGCGCACTCGCACAGCTGCACCGCGCCGCAGCCAGCTACCACGCGCCCCAGCGCAGCACCCATCTGCTGGTGGCGCGCGACGACCTGATCCGCGCCGACGATCCGATCGCCGCAATCAAGGCAGGTCTGCACGCGCGCCCCGGCCTGGCCCGCTATCTCGCGCGCATTCCGTGGGAAGCACAGCTGCGGCGTGACGTGCTGCCGTGGCACACGGGACTGGCCGAGCGCCTGCGCGACGAACCACGGCTGTGGGCGCACAACGACTGGCATGTCTCCAACCTGCTGTGGCGCGACGGGCAGGTCAGCACCGTGCTGGATTTCGGCCTGGCCTCGCCCACCAGTGCACTGTTCGACCTGGCTACCGCAATCGAGCGCAACGCCGTGGCATGGCTGGAGCTGGAGCGCGGCATGGAGGCGGTGCGCATCGATATCGCGCTGGCGTTGCTCGATGGCTACCGCCAGGTGCTGCCGCTGTCGGCGGCACGCGTGCACCTGCTGGCCGACCTGCTGCCGATGGTGCATTTCGACTTCGCACTGTCCGAAGTGGAGTATTTCGAGGGCGTCACAGGCTCGACCGCCAATGCCGACGTGGCGTGGCAGCCCTTCATGCTTGGCCATCCGGCGTGGTTCCATACCGCCCCGGGGCAGGCACTGCTGCAGGCCCTGCACGCCGCCGCGTGATCCGGTTGACGCAGCGTTGGGGTCAGATCCCTTTCCGCAGGAAGGGGATCTGACCCTGGGTGGCGCTCGCAAATCCGTACCATTTGTAGTGAAATGGTCACCTGAAGCGGGGGTGCCTGGATCTGCCAGGCTGAGAGAGTCCCTTGGAACCTGATCCGGTTTGCACCGGCGTAGGGAGCTTTGAGCCGCAGCCACACCCCCGTCATGGGCCGGTGCACCTGCGCGCCGTCGCTTCGTCTCCCTTGTTGTCCGAAGACGAACCGAATGAACCGCTGCCTGCGCCCCACCCTGCTCTCCCTCGCACTCTGCGCCACGCTGCCGCTGCACGCCAGCGAGGCCGAAGCGTCCCCCGATGCGGCTGCCACCGGCGCCGAGCGCTCGCCGACCGAACTGGCGGCGGTGCGCGTGCAGGCCGGCAAACCGAAGGCCGATACCTCGCGCGTGAATGCCTTCGGAGGCGGCAGCTGGAAGGACACGCCCGCGTCGATGAACGTGCTCGAGCGCGATTACCTCGACCGCCGCCAGGTACGTTCGCTGTCCGAGCTGGCCAGCAACGATGCCTCGCTGGGTGATGCCTACGCGCCGGTGGGCTACTACCAGAACATCGCCATCCGAGGCTTCGCACTGGACGCGGCCACCGGCTACCGCTTCAACGGGCTGTCCATCGCCGGCGAACAACGCCTGGCGCTGGAGAACGTGCAGTCGGTGGAGATCCTCAAGGGTGAAGCCGGCCTGGCGGCAGGCGTGATGGCGCCGGGCGGGATCATCAATTACATCGGCAAGCGCCCGGCGGAAGTGCGCACCGCCACGCTCGGCACCGATTCGGAAGGCTCGCGCTACGTTGCCGTCGATGTCGGCCACTGGATCACCCCGCGCTTCGGCGTGCGCCTGAATGCCGCATGGGATTCCAGCCATTCCTACGTCGAGCACGCCGATGGCCGCCGCAACTTCTACTCGCTGGCCGCCGACTGGCTGATCGGCGAGCGCGGCAAGCTGGAAGTGGATGCCAACTACCAGACCAGCTCGCAGCGCTCGGTGTCCGGCTACCAGCTGCTGGGCGCGCGTGACCTGCCGCGCGGTGTCGACCGCGAGCATCTGCTCGGCTACCAGCCGTGGCAGCGCCCGGTGGATATCGCCAGCACCAACATCACCGCGCTGCATACCTACGACTTCAACGACGCCTGGCAATCACGTGTATCGGTGGGCCATAGCCGTTCGGTGATCGATGACAACGTCGCCTTCGCCTACGGCTGCTACTACGCCGCACAATGTGCCGATGGCAGCGTGCCGGGCAACTACTTCGCACCCAACGGCGACTATGACATCTACGACTACCGCAGCCCGGACGACACCCGCCGCAACCAGCAGGCCCGCGCCGAACTGCGCGGCCGCTTCGAGACCGGCAGCGTCGGTCACCAGCTGACCGTCGGCGCCGACTACTTCCGCCGCACCGTGGACAAGCGCCCGAGCGTCAACGAGTACGTCGGTACCAGCAACATCCACGAGGCACCGGTGCCGGTGTTCGCGCCATCGCCGAAGATGCCGGGCCCATCCGCACGACGCCTGGACAGCCGCCAGACCGCGTTCTTCGCGCTGGACCGGATGAGCTTCGGTGACGACTGGCAGTGGCTGGCCGGTGGCCGCTTCGTCCGCCTGGACGAGCGCGCCTATGACAAGCGCGGCACCCCGCAACGCCACAGCCGCCTGTCGCGCTTCCTGCCACAGACCGCCGTGGTGTGGAAAGCCACCGACCAGCTCAACGCCTACGCCAGTTACGTGCGCGGCATTTCGCTGGGCCAGGAAGCGCCGTTCTGGACCAGCAATGCCGATACCTTCCTGCCGTCGGTGCAGTCGCGGCAGCTGGAAGTGGGCCTGAAGTACGTGCCGGTCGAGGCGCTGACGCTGGGCGCAGCCGTGTTCCGCATTTCGCAGCCGTACCAGTACGCCAAGCCGGACAACAGCGACGTGGGCTACACCTTCGTCGAGGAAGGCACACAGACCCACACCGGGCTGGAGCTGACCGCCAACGGTCAGCTGACGGATGCATTGCAGATCGTGGCCAGCGCCAGCGTGCTGCAGGCGCGTGCGCGCGACACCGGCACGCCAGCCTATGAAGGCCATCAGCTGGTGAACGTGCCGAAGGTGCGTGCCAGCGTGCACGTGGCCTATGCACTGCCGTTCGTGCAGGGCCTGGATGTCACTGGCGGGTGGCGCTATGCCGGTGCCAACGTGGCACGCGCCGACGGCGCCGTGCGTGCACCGGACTACTCGGTGTTCGATGCCGGCCTGCGTTTCCAGCACCGGCTGCACGAGCGTGCGGTGACCTGGAACCTGTCGGTGGACAACGTGTTCAACCGCTTCTACTGGCGTGACACCGGCAGCAGCGGCGGTGACTACTACCTGTTCCCCGGCGCACCGCGACAGGCGCGCCTGTCGGTGACGTTCGCGCTGTGAACGGCGTCGTACTCGAGTGGACCGCCGCGCTGTGCAGCGTGCTCGGCGTCTGGCTGATGGCCCGGCGCCGGTTGTCTGCATGGCCGGTGGGCCTGCTGTCGGTCACGCTGTATGGCCTGGTGTTCGCCGAGGCCAAGCTGTACTCGGACACCCTGCTGCAGGTCGCCTTCGGTGGCTTCCTGGTCTACGGCTGGCTCAACTGGCGCCAGCACGCCGCCGATGAGGGCAGCATCCGCATCGTGCCACTGGCGCGAGGCAAGCTGCTGCGCGACCTGGCCTTCGGCCTGTGCGGTGGCGTGGCGCTGGGTGCGGCCATGCACACCTTCACCGATGCCGCGCTGCCGTGGCTGGACGCGATGCTGACCGCACTGAGCCTGGTCGGCCAGTGGTGGCAGGCGCGCCGCCACGTCGCCTGCTGGTGGGTATGGATCGCCGTGGACGTGGTGTACGTGGGTGCGTACCTGTTCAAGTCGCTGCATGTGACCGCCGCGCTGTACGTGTTCTTCCTCGGCCTGGCCGTGTTCGGCCTTCGCGCATGGAGCGCGGCCGCGCGCGAACCGCAGGTGGCGCCGGTTCGTTGATGCGGATGGCCGGGCTGTGCGCTGGCCATCCACAGTAGAGCCACGCCATGCGTGGCTGAAGGGTCACCGGTAGGCCCATCCACGCATGGCGTGGATCTACCGGTCAAGCACCAGACCCAATCGCAGCGGTTGGCGCATGTCGGCCGGCGGTGCGGCCTGCAACGGCGCGGCCTGCAGCGTCGCGCGCAGGTCGGCGTCGACCCGGGCATCACCCAGGCTGTCGAATTCCAGTTTCGAGATATGGCCATCCGCCGCGATCCACACGCTCACCGGCAGCGGCGTGGGCGTGTCCGGGTGTGCCTGCAGCCATTGCAGCACGCGCTGCGCCTGCGGGTCCTGCTCCTGCTGCAGGCGCTGCTGCAGCTGGCCACCCACGGCGGTGGCGTAGGCCATCCAGTGTGCAGGGGCTTCGTGTGCGGACACTGCGGCACTCCCCAGTGCCAGCGCACCGAACCACGCTGCCAGCCGCTTCCACCCGCGGCGTGCGCCGCTCCTGTTTCCGGTCATGGTCATCGCCCGCCTCCTGCACTCCCATCCAGCACGACATGGTCGGCGCGGTAGATGACAGGCGGATGGCGGCACAGTAGAGCCACGCCATGCGTGGCTGCTACGGGCAGCGTGCGCACCATCCACGCGTGGCGTGGATCTACTGGAACAGAGCGGTCCGTAGCATGCGCAAGGACGGGAGCCGCGATCACTCGCCCAGGTCGGCCAGCACCTTGCGCGACGGCGCGAAGAAGGTCACGCCGGTGGTGGCGGTGGAGAAGTCGAGGATGCGGTCGTGCAGCGGCGCGGGATTGCCGATGAACATGCGCTCGAGCATCTTCTCGATCACCCACAGGCGGCGCGTGTAGCCGATGAAGTAGGTGCCGTACTCGCCACGGCCCGGGTTGGCGAACGGCATGTTGTCACGCAGGATTTCGTGCTCGCCATCGGCGTCTTCGATGGTGCACAGCGTCTTGTGCGACTTCTGCGCATCGGCCGGCGCATCGTCCAGCTCGATGTTGTCGTGCTTGGTGCGGCCGATGATCGCCTCCTGCGCCTCGGTCTTCTGCGCGCGCCAGGCATCGAGGTTGTGCAGGTACTTCTGCACCACCACGTAGCTGCCGCCGGCATGCTCCGGGTCTTCATCGCCAACAATGGTGGCTTCCGGCAGCGACAGTCCTTCCGGGTTGGCGGTGCCGTCGACGAAGTCGAGCAGGTCGCGGCCATCGAAGTAGCGGAAGCCGGCCACGTCATCGACCGCTTCGACCGCATCACCGAAGGCCATCAGCAGGTTGCGCTCGAACGCCACGATCAGGTCCATCGTACGTGCGCGGATGTGGTACAGCAGGTCACCGGGCGTGGACACAGCGGTGTGGGTCGCGCCCTTGATCTCGCGGAACGGCTTCAGCTCGCGTGGCGGCGTGGACCCTACCAGCGGCTGCCACACGCGATGGCCAATGGCCACGTTGCAGGTGAAGGTGCGCTCGATCTCGCGGATGGCGGTGTTCTTGATCAGATCGTCGGTACTGGCCAGCACCTCGCGCGCCTTGGCGATCGACGCCACGTCGTCCTTCACCTTCAGCACCAGGAACGCCGCCGAATGGGTGAGTGGCGCGGTGATCTGCTGCGGCTCGTTGTCGAGCGTGTGGTTGAGAGCGGTGATCGGTGCGGGCTGGGAATTCACGGCAGTTCCTGCTGGCTTGAGGCGGGTGCATCGTCAATGGCGACGTGCCGGGATCATAGCGGAACCGCCTGACCGGCGACGGAGCAGTTCTCGTTCCGTCCTGCGCGCAGCACCGTGCATTCCTGCGCTACATGGAACTGCTGCGGCCCACTCCGGGCGATACGCTGGCAGCGACCGCTTGGCAGACCGCGTTCGCGCAGCCAGTCGAACACCTCGTCGGGGCACCCCCATGCCCTGCGGCAAACGACACGACGTCACTGTGAAACCGCGGCACTGCACTGCAAGGGCATGGTGAACTGCCACCGCTTGCACTTGCCGAAACGGCTGCGCCCATCGCACGCACGCTCGATCTCACCGTTCAGTTCGGCAGCGGGAAGGCCCCAGGTTGCACACTGGCGCGTTGCGGTCTGTTCGGCCGCCTGCCGGTTGGCTGGTGTCAGTTCGGGCGTCTTGCTCACCAGGGTCAGCACAACCCGGCCTTCCGAACGGTTGGCGCCTTTCAGATTCCATTCGGCGCTCGAACGCGCCTGCGTCGTTCCCAGCAGCAGCAGTGCTGCCACAGCGGTGATCGCCTTCATCTTCATCATGTCCCTTGATCGTGATTGCGCTGGAATCCGCCGCGCCAGGCTCTGCAGGACCGCCCTGCGGCCCTGCACTCTACCGGATGCACAGAAAAGAAGAAGCCCGGCGCGAGGCCGGGCTTCGGTTGGCGTGTGGGAGAGAGAGAGAGAGTCACACGCCAGCACAACACGCTCTAACGACAGGCGTTTGTTACCAGGTGAAGCGCGGGCCCACGAACCACTCGCGGTCGCCGGCCTTGGCCAGCTTCACTTCGCCACTCAGGCCCCAGTTCTGGTTGAACTTGGCGGTGGCGCCGACGCGGCCGTAGAACTCGCCGTCCGGGTTGATACCGTGCTTCTTGGCGTAGTCCTCGTAGCCGGCCATCACGTAGCCTTCCACGTACGGGTTGAACGCGGTACGCACGCCGACTTCGGTCGAGTAGCCGTTGAAGTCCAGGCCGTGCTTCATGTCGAACTTCTGGTACGCGACACGGGCCACCAGGTCGGTGTTCGGTGCGATGCCGTAGTTGTAGCCGGCACCGATGCGCCACTGGTCGACGTCGTTCTTGAACGTGTCGGTCTCCTGCGCGCTGTAGTCGCCGAAGATGTGGAAGTTCGGGTGCACCGCCACGGAACCCTTCACCTTCCAGCCATCGGCGTCGCCGCCCTTGGCATCGGTGTTCACGTAGCCGCCTTCAACGTAGTTGTACGACAGGCCATCGGTTGCCGATGCAGCGAACGGCAGGGCAGCCAGAAGACCCAGGGCGAGCAGCGAATTCTTGTTCATCGGGACACACCTTTAATTATTTTGGTTTCGTCGCCCGCCTCCCGGGAGGGGGAGAGAGAGGAGGCGGTCGACAGGTGTGAATTATCCGTTAGGGGGTCTAATCGACCCTGAATATTGAACTGACTGGTGTATAAATAAGGCTGGCGTTCAGGGAACTCCTCATGCCGCACGCATCCATCGCGTCACTGCTGTTTCCGCTTCATGCCCGGCGCACAGTGCGGGCTTTGCTGCTCTTCGCCCTGCCGATGATGCTGCAGGTAGCCAACGCAGCCGAACGTACCCGCCCTTCCGGGCGCATCGTGATTCAGACCGACGATGTCGCGCGCTTCTTCAGCGTGCTGGATGCAAGCGGAGGGAAGCCAAGTGCCGACGATCTGCAGCGCGGCTATCTGCATGCGGGTACGGATGCACTACGCAGCTTCACTGACAGCCGTATCGGCTCGATGGATCGTCTTGCAAATGCGATCCAGCACAAACCTGCGCTGTTTGCCAAAGCCCGTACCTGTGCGACTGCGCTGCCGGAGATCCGCGAGCGGGCTGCCAAGGCACTCGATCGGTTGGGCACGCTGCTTCCCTCCGCACGTTTTCCGCCGGTCACCGTGCTGGTGGGTCGGGGAAACAGCGGCGGTGTCACCACGCCCGACGGCGTGGTGATCGGACTGGAGGCGCTGTGCAATGCCGACTGGATGCAGCCCGACATCGGCGATCGTTTCGTGCACCTGATCGCCCATGAGTACGTGCACGTGCAGCAGCCCGGTGCGAGCGTCGATGTCGCGCAGCCGACCCTGCTCTATCAGACGTTGCTTGAAGGCGGCGCCGAGTACGTGGGCGAACTGATCTCGGGGCAACCGGCCAACGCGCATCTGCGTCGTTGGACGCAGGGCCGCGAATGCGCCCTGGAACGCCAGTTCGCCCGGGACAGCGCCGGTACTGATCTGACGCAATGGCTCTACAACGGAGCCGGCGACGAAACGCGCCGCGGCGATCTTGGCTACTGGATCGGCTACCGCATTGCCGCTGACTACGTTGCCCGCGCCGATGATAAAGCCGGTGCCGTCGCCACGCTGCTGGCGGTGCGCCCGGAAATTGCGCCGGCACTGTTTGCCGCAAGTGAATGGCGCCCGGCGTGTGGGTCTGTGGAAAACCGGTAGGAATGAAGCCGTCTTCAGGCTGATGAATTGGGCGATTCGAGCAACCGCAAGGCCATCGCCTCTGTGCACATCAGCTCGCCTGATCTCACTCGTTAAGCTTCGCTGACGAACATATTTCACAACCCTTCCACGTCTTCCAACTTCAGCTGAAAGGGCTTGTCAGCGCGGGGAACAAACGCCGCTATATTCCAGCTTCCCCAGACGAAGGAGGGAGTGCAATGAACCTGAACCCGCAACACATGAAGACGGCCCGCGCACTTGCTGTAGCGCTCATCGCCACCGTGAGCCTTGGCGCTTGTGCCACCTACAAGGACGAGTTCGCAACCATCAACTCGCGCCTCGATCAGCTCGATGTAAAGGTGCAGGGCGCTGCACAGAGTGCCGAGTCCGCCAACCAGTCGGCACAGCAGGCCAACCAGCGCCTGGACCAGATCGAAGGCCGCGTGCAGCAGCTTGAAAGGGCACCGGCCGGTCGCAAGCCGCGCGGCTGATCGCTCCCTCACTGTTTGAATTGATCCACCTCTGTATCGGGAACCAGTGGCCCTCGCCGGCCACTGGCGTCCTTCCACCTCAGATCTGCATTGCCAGGAGCCGTCCCATTCGTACCTCCTCCTCCCCTGCACACCGCGCCCTGCACGCCACTCTGGCCGTGGCACTGGCCGTTGCATGCAGCGGCGTAGCCAACGCCAGGGACAAGGACGCACCCGCACCACCGGCGGCCGCCGTTGATGAGCTTCCGCCCGACCAGAGCGTCTCCGAAACAGTGATCGAGCTGGCCGGCTGGGTGGTCGCCAGCAAGGACAATCAGGGTTATCCGTTCGCGATCATGGACAAGGCCGCCGCGCAGGTCCTGGTCTTCGGCGGCGACGGCAAGCTGCGCGGCGCCGCGCCGGCGCTGTTCGGTTCGGCCATCGGCGATCATTCCGCACCCGGCGTCGCCAAGCTTGCCCTGAGCGCGATTCCCGGCCACGACCGCACCACGCCTGCGGGCCGCTTCATTGGCGCCTATGGCCCCTCCGACGATGCCGGGCGCGTGCTGTGGGTGGACTACGATTCCGCCGTGTCGATGCATCCGCTGCCACCGGGCAGCCCGAAGGAAAAGCGCGCCGAACGACTGGCGACGCCGACGCCGGACGACAACCGCGTCACCCACGGCTGCATCAACGTCTCGCCCGCGTTCTACGGGCAGATCGTGCAGCCCATGTTCGAGAAGGGCGGCGTGTTCTATATCCTGCCGGACAAGGATTCGATCGCAAAGACTTTCCCCGCGTTCGCGCAGAGCCGTGGCGATGCAAAGGACGAGAACAGCAAGGGCGCGCAGCGCGCGAGCAGGTAGCGCGCGTGCTGGAACTCAGGAAGCCGTAGCCCCTGCAGCCCGCGCCAATGCCGCGGCGTGCGCGTCGCCCTTCCGCTCGCTGTAGCGGTCCACCAGGTAGTCCGACCGGCCCCGCGTCAGCAGCGTGAACTTCACCAGTTCTTCCATCACGTCCACCACCCGATCGTAGTACGGCGAGGGTTTCATCCGGCCGTCGTCATCGAATTCCTGCCAGGCCTTGGCCACCGACGACTGGTTGGGGATGGTCAGCATGCGCATCCAGCGGCCGAGCACGCGCAACGTGTTGACGGTATTGAACGACTGCGAGCCGCCGCTCACCTGCATCACCGCCAGCGTCCTGCCCTGCGTGGGCCGCACGCTGCCATCTTCCAGCGGCAACCAGTCGATCTGGTTCTTGAACACGCCGGTGACCGTGCCATGCCGCTCGGGGCTGACCCAGACCTGCCCTTCCGACCACTGTGACCATTCGCGCAGTCGCTGCACTTCGGGGTGATTCCTGTCCACGCTGTCCAGCATCGGCAGCGCATGCGGATCGAACACCCGGGTTTCGCACCCCAGGTGGCGCAGCAGCCGCTCGGCTTCCAGCGCAAGCTTGCGGCTGAACGACTGGGGCCGCAGCGAGCCGTAGAGCAGGAGAATGCGTGGCGGCCCCAGATCTGCCGCGGCGAGCTGGTGATGATCGGGCTGGGGCAATGACGATTCCACCAGGTTGGGCAGGTCCAGGCTTGTGATTGGCTTATTCATTCGATTATTCTAGAAATATGGAAACGTCGAATGCAATCGCTGCCCTGACCGCCCTCGGCCATGCCACCCGTCTGGCTGCCTTCCGGCTGCTGGTGGAGGCCGGCCCGGCAGGGCGCATGGCGGGCGACATCGCCACGGCCCTGCAGGTGCCTCCCGCCACGCTCAGCTTCCACCTGAAGGAGCTGGTGCAGGCCGGGCTGGTGGAGAGCGAAAGCCAAGGCCGCCACGTCTGCTACCGCGCCAACTTCGATGCGATGAACGGCTTGATCCAGTACCTGACGCACAACTGCTGCGCGGGCTCCCCGGATGAGCGGTGCGCGGTGAGCGAACCGGCATGCAGGTGCTGAGATGAAACCCGACCCGGTGATTCGTGCAGGCACGCGCGACGACCTGTGCTCCGTCCGCGACCTTCTGCAGCAGGCGCAGTTGCCCGTGGCCGATCTGGAAAGCAGCGAGGTGGCGTTTCTCGTCGCAGACCTCGACGGCGTACCCGTGGGTGCTGTTGGATTGCAGATCTTCGGCGCGTCGGCTCTGCTTCGCTCGCTGGTGGTGTCCGACGACCGACGCAATACCGGCCTTGGGCGCGCGTTGCTGTCAGCGGCCGAGGACATGGCCCGCCGCATGCAGGTCAGGGAACTGGTGCTGCTGACAACGTCGGCAGGCCCATGGTTCGCGCGGCACGGCTATGCCGGATGCGATCGCGCGCAGATAGCGGAGGCGATCCGCAGCTCTGCCGAGTTCACTAGTCTCTGCCCGGCCAGCGCGCTGTGCATGTCCAAGCCACTCACTGACCACGGAAGCCACATGACCCGCAATGTCCTGTTCCTCTGCACCGGCAACAGCGCGCGCAGCGTGCTGGCTGAAGCCACCCTGCGCGCCTGGGGCGGCGATCACTTCAGCGCATTCAGTGCGGGCAGCCAGCCCACTGGCCAGATCAATCCCTTCGCGCTCGCCCAGTTGCAGGCCGAAGGAATGCCCATTGAAGGGCTGCGCAGCAAGTCGTGGGATGAGTTCGTGGGTGCAGCCCCGATGGACCTGGTGATCACCGTGTGTGATGCGGCCGCTGCCGAAGCCTGCCCTGTGGTGTTCGGTGACTTCATCCGCAGCCACTGGGGCCTGCCTGATCCGGCCGCCGTAGCAGGCAGCGATGCCGACAAGGCCGCAGCCTTCGCTTTGGCCCATGCCATCGTGAAAACGCGCCTGCGTGCGCTGCTCGCACTGCCCGAATCGGCGTGGTCCGAACGCGAAACGCTGCAGCACGCGCTGGACCGGATCGGCCAGTTGCTGCCGACCGACGGCGCGCAGTGACGGTGCCACTGCCATGAGCCTGTTCGAGCGACACCTGACGCTGTGGGTTGGGCTGTGCATTGCGATGGGCACGCTGCTGGGCCACGTCCTGCCCGGTGCGTTCGCGGCGCTGGCCTCCGCCGAAGTGGCCAAGGTCAATCTGCCGGTTGCGGTGCTGATCTGGCTGATGATCATCCCGATGCTGCTGAAGGTCGACTTCACTGCGATGCGCCAGTTGCAGCAGCACTGGAAAGGCATCGGCGTCACGTTGTTCATCAACTGGGCCGTGAAGCCGTTCTCGATGGCGCTGCTGGGCTGGCTGTTCCTGCGCCATGCCTTCGCCGACTGGCTGCCCGCAGCACAGATCGACAGCTACATCGCCGGGCTGATCCTGCTGGCAGCCGCGCCCTGCACCGCCATGGTGTTCGTGTGGAGCAACCTGTGCCGTGGCGATGCGAATTTCACCCTGAGCCAGGTGGCGTTGAACGACGCGATCATGGTGGTCGCTTACGCACCGGTGGTTGCACTGCTGCTCGGCCTGTCGGCGATCACCGTGCCGTGGGACACCCTGCTGTTGTCGGTTGGTCTCTACATCGTGGTGCCGGTGCTGGTGGCCGCGTTGCTGCGGCGCTGGATCCTTTCGCGCAGCGGTGAGACGGGGCTGCAGCGTGCGCTTCGACGGCTGGGGCCGCTGTCGCTGTCCGCCCTGCTGCTGACGCTGGTGCTGCTGTTCGGGTTCCAGGGCCAGCAGATCGTGAAGCAACCGCTGGTGATCGCGCTGATTGCCGTGCCGATCCTGATCCAGGTCTATTTCACTTCGGGCCTGGCCTACCTGCTCAACCGCCGCCTGGGCGTGGCACATTGCGTGGCAGGCCCGTCAGCACTGATTGGCGCCAGCAACTTCTTCGAACTGGCGGTGGCGACTGCGGTGGGACTGTTCGGCGTGCATTCGGGTGCTGCGCTGGCGACGGTGGTGGGCGTGCTGATCGAGGTGCCGGTCATGCTGTCCGTGGTGCGGATCGTGAACCGTACTCAGGCTTGGTACGAAGGACCCAAAGAGCGCTGACAACCAGAGTGGGGCGAGTTCGATTTACGTTCTTCGCTGCGCACTGTCGTCATCGGCTTGGTGGGGTACCCACATCCCTGTCATCAAGTTCGAACCATGTCGCATATTCCCCATGCTGCTACGGACGTTGCGGCACCTGCGTCCGCGACGGCTTAACAGCGTGCAAGAATGCTGAAAGCGTCTTCGATCAAACGCTGTTTGCAACTCGTCTGATTGGCGTTGCGCAGCGACAGCGGTACAGATGGCGGGCCACCGGAAGATGGGTGGCCGGGCCTCGAAAACCCGTCAGATCACGAACGTTGTTTGCGCTTGCCAGCCGGCGTCACCCCGCGTGGCGCCGGCTGGCATTCCGTCTGCCGGCTATGGCGGGCGGAGCGTGGAGGCCTTGCGCCTGCCGGTCTTGTTCGTGATCTCCCGGTTTTCGAGCCACGTCTCCGCCCGCCACCTTTGCGTGGCGGCTACCGTCTGTCCTGCACGGAGCACTGCCATGACCTCACCGGACTTCCCCCGCCTGCATCCGCATCGCTCGTCCGCCACTGGCGGTGAGCCCTCAGAGCACGCGGCTGCGACCGACCCGAACGCCTTCATCGCCACGCTTCACCGCATCGGCAAAGGCGCGGCCGCCGATGGCCAGCCCTGGCCGGAGCGTCACCAGATGCCGGGCCGTTGCATGGCGCTGGCCGATGCGGACTGTGCACTGGCCGGCCAACGCGTGACGTTGGAGCTGCTGCTGGCGGCCGAGCGCGTGCGTCAGAACGGCGCGGAGGCCGAGTACGTGGGCGACCGGGTGATGGAAGGGCTGATCATGGCGTGCCTGACGATGAACGCACAGGCCAGCGCGCGCATGCAGCCGGACGGGTGACGCCGGCGCCACATCACTCGCAAAGCGCGCTGTCTTCCTTCAGCGCGGCATCCTGCAGTGGCTGGCGCTGCTCGATCTGCACACGCTGTTCCGCCGTCGGCTCGCCCAGCCACCACACACGGCAGCGCGCAGTAAGACGGCCGACCATCTTCGCCTGCGTGGGTGAGTACAGCATCGCCAACGCGGTGCCGGGGCAGTCGTGGGCCTGGCAGGCGGTGTAGAACCACCACGGCTCGCCCTGCAGCACTACCAGCTCGCCAGGGCCGCTGGGTCCGCTCAACAGGCGCTCGCGCAGCGTGGGAATCTCCTTGTCGCTGGATTCGGCTGCCGCGGTGTCCTTCATCAGCGCGTTGAAGGCCGCCAGCACCTTCGGGTCCTTGCGGCCGCAGTCGTCCACGGTACTGCCGCCGACCAGGGTGAAGAAGTGGGTCGCCAGCGGGTTGTCCGCGCAGGTCAGTTCGCCGCCGGCGCCCAGGTCTTCCGGTTCACCTTCGTTGTCCCACACCGCGGGATCCACGCTGTCTTCGATGGACGGTTCCTTCTCGACCACCGTGGCCGTGGCGGCCGGTGCTTCGGAGGTCGGCGCTGGCGCCGCAGCAGGTGCAGTCCCGCCAGTCTTCTCCGGTGCCTGTCCGCAGGCTGCCAGCAGCGTGGCCATCATCGCCATCCCTGTGATTCGCGTCTTCATCGCGTGTCCTTGTCTGATCTGCGCTGCGTCCGCCGAATCGGCGGCCGCGTGATTCTAACCAGCGCCGCGCCAGGATGCGTTCGCAGCTTCCCGTCATCGCCTGGAGCCGGACGCATGCGCCGTACACCACTCGCCATGATCTTCTGCAGTGCCCTGCTGATGGCATCGCCGGCAAATGTCCACGATGCAGAAGGCGCGGAGCCCGCACAGCCGCTTCCCGATATCGCGCTGCCCGCACCGCTGGACCGTGTACTGCGCGACTACGAGCAGGCGTGGCGCACGGGTGATGCCAAGGCACTGGCTGCGCTGTTCGCCGAGGATGGCTTTGTGCTGCAGAGCAACCAGCCGCCGGTGCGCGGCCGCAGTGCGATCGAGGCCGCGTATGCCGGCCAGGGCGGCAGCCCGTTGCGGCTGCGTGCGCTGGCGTATTCGATGGAGGGCAACACGGGCTACATCGTCGGTGCGTACAGCTACGGCAACAACGTGGGCGATACCGGCAAGTTCACGCTCACGCTGAAGCGTGAGCGTGATGGGCCGTGGCTGATCTTTTCGGACATGGACAACAGCAACGCGCCGCCGCGGGCGCGGTGAGGGATTCCGCAGGGCATGGCCCGGCGCTACTGGGCGCCAACCAAGGTTGGCCGCTACCAGAAGCGGGTTCCGTCCTGGATCCACGCCATGCGTGGATGAGGCGCACAAGAAAAAACCCCGGCACCTGGCCGGGGTTTTTCGATTCACTTGAACAGCGTGTCCGGATACTCCGGTTTCTGTTCCCGCGCCAGCAGTGCGCGCAAGCCTTCTTCGGGGGTCTGCTCGCCATGCAGCACGGCACGCACACCGTCGGAGATCGGCAGGTCGATGCCATGGCGGCGTGCCTGTCGCATCACTTCGTCGGCGGTCTGCACCGACTCGACCACCTGGCCGATCTCGCGCACGGCATCCTGCAGCGTCTGGCCGCGGCCCAGGGCCAAGCCCAGGCGGCGGTTGCGCGACAGGTCGCCGGTGCAGGTCAGCACCAGATCGCCCAGGCCGGCCAGGCCCATCAGCGTTTCCGGCTTGGCGCCGATCGCAGCGGCCAGGCGCAGCATTTCGTTGAGGCCGCGGGTGATCAGGCCGGCACGGGCGTTGAGGCCCAACTGCATGCCATCGGCCACGCCCGTGGCCACCGCCAGCACGTTCTTCATCGCGCCGCCCAGCTCGGCACCGACCATGTCGTCGCCGGTGTAGGCGCGGAACGCCGGGCCATGCATCGCCTCGGCCACCGTCTGCGCGAACTCGGGCACGTCGCCGTGCACGGTGATCGCGGTCGGCAGGCCCTGGGTGACTTCCTTGGCGAACGACGGCCCGGTGACGACGGCCAACGGCACGTCCTCACCCAGCACTTCGCGCGCCACTTCATGCAGGAAGCGGCCCGAACCGGGTTCGAAGCCCTTGGTGGCCCAGGCCACGCCGGCACCGGCAGGACGCAGCGGCGCCAGCGCACGCACGGTTTCGCCGAAGGCATGCGAGGGGGTCACCACCAGGATCCAGGCCGCGCCTTCCACCGCCGACGCCAGGTCGGTGGTAGCACGCAGGCTGTCCGGCAGCGGGATGCCCGGCAGGTAACGCGGATTCTCGTGGCGCTGGTCGATGGCCTCGACCACGGCAGCATCGCGCCCCCACAGCACGGTCGGGTGACCGTGCCGTGCGAGCAGGCTGGCCAGCGCGGTTCCCCAGGAACCGGCGCCGAGCACGGCGATCTTGTCAGCGGGAGTGCTCATCCGTGACGTCGCGGCAGGAATCAGGCGTTGCCGGCCGGCTCGGAGTCAGCCAGCGACGGTGCGTCGCCCTGCTCCTGGCGCTGGCGCAGGGTTTCTGCGTACAGGCCTTCGAAGTTGATCGGCTGCAGGAAGAACGGCGGGAAGCCGCCGGCCTGGATCAGGTCGCTGATCAGCTGGCGCACGTACGGGAACAGGATGTTCGGGCACTGGGTGCCGAGCAGCACGTCGATCGACTGCGGGTCCAGGCCGACCAGGCCGAACACGCCGGCCTGCTTCACTTCGGCCACGTAGGCGGTGCGCTCACCAGCCTGGCAGGTCAGGGTCACGGCCAGCACGACTTCGAAGGCGTTCTCACCCAGGCGCTGCACCTGCTGGTTCAGGTTCAGCTGCAGCTCCGGCTGCACCTGGTCATTGAAGATGGTCGGCGCGTTCGGCGACTCGAAGGAGACGTCCTTGACGTAGATCTTCTCGACGGTGAAAGCGGGGCCGGTAGCGGCATCGACCGGCGCAGCGGCGCCGTTGGTGATCTCTTCGGACATTTCCAGTAACTCCAGGTGAATGCAATGAAAACGATGGTCGAACTACTGCGATGGGGGCGGGACCCGGCCCAGACAAGGCCGGATCCGCCACCTGCGACAATCAGTTGCGGCCCTTGACCAGCGGCAGCTCGGCCTGCTGCCAGGCGGGGATGCCGCCGTCGAGCACGTAGACCTTCTCGAAACCGGCCTTCTTCAGCGCCTTGGCGGCGGTTTCCGAGGCGTTGCCGCTGCGGCACACCAGCACCACCGGCGACTGCTTGGCATTGGCCACCAGCTTGTTTTCCGGGCCGAAGGCACTGGCCTGGGCATTGCGGCTGCCGGCAATGTGGCCCTTCTCGAAGTCACCGCTGGCCGACAGGTCGACCACCACCGTGCCGCCCGCGTTGATCAGCTGGGTCAGTTCGGCGGGCTTGATGCCCTTGAAGCCCCGGAACAGGCGGCGGATCTCGGTGACGATGATGGCCACGGTCAGGCCGACCAGGGCCGCGGACAGCATCGGGTTTCGGCCTGCAAAGGCCAGCAACTCTTCGTAATTCACTCAGGTCACGGGTCGATTAAGCGGGCGCCGATTGTCGCACAAGCCGGACGCGGCCCGTCACTGCCCCTTCCACAGGTCCGGCAGGCCGGCGGTCTGCCACCAGCGCTTGGCCTCCGGGTCCCAGCGCCAGCGCTCGACCACGACCACGGTGCGCTCGGCCTGGGTGTTCTGGTTGATCACCCCGATTTCGACCCGGCGCTCGACCAGGCCACCGTCCAGCGAGGCGCTGCTGCGCTCGCGATAGGACGACACGCGCAGCTGCGCGTAACGGTTGAGCTCGAACTCGGTCGGCGGCTTTTCCTTGCGCAGCTTGGGGTCGAGGTAGCCGATGGCATCGTCCATGCTGCCCCAGCGGATGGTCGCGCCATACGCGACCTGGGTCTCTTCCAGCAGCTTGCGCTGCTTGCGGCTGAGGTCGTCGGCCGAGGCCACGGCACTGGCCAGCAGCAGGGAATACATCAGGAACTGGATGAGGCGGCGCATCGGTGGTTTCCCCAGAACGTCAGCCTGCCATCCTACCCTTTGGCGAAGGCAACAAAGCGACCGCTGAATTCGGCGGCGGGCTTGCCATCGGCACCGGGCTGGGTGGCGATGATGCTGATGCGGGCCTTGCGGCGCTGCCGGAAGGTATTCAGGAAGGCGTCCCAGCCGGTGGCTTCGGCCGCTTCGGCGTGGGCGTGCAGGTCCTCATAGACCGGCGCCAGATAGCGCAGGTTGCTGTCGGCCACATAGACCTCGGCATCGTGGCCGGCCAGGCGCAGGCGCAGGCTGACCAGCGCCCAGCCGGACAGGGTCAGCACCGAGGCCAGGCTGCCGCCGAAGGCGTTGCCCTTGTCGTTGACGTTGGCCGCCAGCGGCGCGGTGATGCGCAGCACGCCATCGGCATAGCCGTCGAGCTGGATCTGCATGGCGCGGACCGCCGGCATGCAGTCCAGCACGTCCTGCAGGGCGGCCAACGAGGAAGTCAGGGCATCAACGGACATCGGAGCAGCGACCACGACAACGAAGGGCCCGCATAATGCAGGCAATGGTCGACCATACGATACCCACTGGCGCCACCCGTTCCGGCCCACGCTGGACCCTGATCTCGCTGCGCCCGCGGGGCCAGAACGTGGCGCTGCGCCGCGCCGTTGCCGGGCTGGACGGGAATGTCCTGGCCCTGGCGCCCTGGCGCCTGCAGCGCCTGCATGGCACGGCTGTGGTGCGCCAGCTGCAACGCGCGCTGAACTGCGACCGGGTGGTGTTCACCAGCCCGGCCGCCGTGGCCGCAGCCGCGTCCCTGCTGCCGCTGGCCGACGTGCAGCGCAGCCCGTGGCTGACCGTGGGCGAAGGCACTGCGCGCGCATTGCAGGCACACGGCATCGCCGAGGTGCACGCGCCGCAGCGGATGGACAGCGAGGGGCTGCTGGCGCTGCCGGTGCTGGCCGACGTACAGGGCCAGCGCATCGGCCTGGTGACCGCCCCCGGCGGGCGTGGCCTGATTGCCGCGCAGCTGCAGGCGGCGGGCGCCACGATCGAACGTGCCGATGTCTACCAGCGTCGCCTGCTGCGACTGCCCCCGCGAACGCTGGCGCGATTGGCGCATTCAGCACAGCCGTGGGTGCTGGCGGTGAGCAGTGGCGAAGCCCTGCAGCATTTCTGGCAACAGCTTCCGCCGGCCGGGCAGCAGCGCCTGCGGGCGTCTGCCCGCGTGGTGGTTGCCAGTGACCGCCTCGGCGAACAGGCGCAGGCGCTCGGCCTGCAGCGCATCACACGCAGCGCCGGCCCCACCGCTGCGCAGCTGGTGGCCGCTGCACACGCCACGCTCACCGTCCCGGCAGCGACCTGAACAGGGACGTGGATCACGCTTGCCGCTGCCGTCGGCAACGGTGATGCTGTGCACAACGCAGCCTGCCGGCACCCCGACCGGCGCCGTTGCCGACAAGGAAGCCCGATGAACGATACGCCGCCCGCACCCCCACCCCGTCGACCCGTGCGCTGGCTGCTGCCGCTGGCCGCCGTGGTCGTGCTCGGCGCGGGCGGTTATGCCGGCTGGTACGTCTGGCAGCAGCAACAGCGCGAACAGGAAGCGCAGGCACAGACCACGGCCGTACAGCTGAAGGGCCTGGAGGCCACGCTGGATGCGCTGCGCCGTGACCAGCGTGCGACCAGCCAGCGCCTGCAGGACGCGGCGACCACCAACCGCGTGCTGCGCGACGAGATGCTGGGACTCTCGCAGCGCAGCGCTTTGCTGGAAGAGAACCTGGCCAAGCTGGCCGACAGCGCCAACCAGGGCCGCCAGGCGGTGCAGCGCGACGAGGCCGAGCTGCTGCTGACCCAGGCTGCGCAGCGTCTGAACTACGCCGACGACGTGGACGGCGCACGCCGCCTGTATGCACAGGCCGCCACCGCGCTGGCCGATCTGCCCGACGCCGACGGCCTGAACCTGCGCCAGGCGCTGGTGCAGGAGCGCGAGGCACTGGATGCGCTCGGCAGTGGCCCGCGCGTGCAGTCGCTGCAGCGTCTGGATGCTGTGGCCCGGGCGCTGCAGGGCCTGCCCTCGCAGATCACCGGCACGACCGGCAGCAGCACCGCCAAGCCCTGGTGGCAGGCCACGCTGGCACCGTTCGTGGACATCACCCCGAGCCGCCAGAACGGCCCACTGACTGCCGCCGAACAGCGCAACGCCGACGATGCCCTGCAGCTGGAACTGACGTTGGCGCGTGCCGCGATCGAGCGCGGCGACCGCCCGGGCCGAAACACCGCATTGGACCGCGTGGAGCACTGGGCACAGCGGCGCTGGCCGGATTCACCGGCCCTGCGCGCACAACGTGCTGAACTGAAGGCCCTGCGCGAACTTCCGCTGCAGGCCAGCGACGCTGTTCTTGGCAGCACCCTGCAACAACTGCGCACCCAGACCGACCGGAGGTAAGCCCGCATGAAACCCCTGCAATCCCTGGTCGTGCTGTTGCTGGCCGTGGCCATCGGCGTGGTCGCCGCGCAATGGCTCGGCGCCGATGACCTGAACCGCTTCGGCGAAGTGACCCTGCGCTACGGCGGCTACGACTATCACAGCAACCTGCCGAAGGTAGCGCTGCTGGCAGTGATCACGGTGCTGGTGCTGTGGCTGCTGTGGAGCCTGATCGCTGCACCGTTCCGTGCCTGGGGCCGCTACCGCCGCAAGCAGGGCCGGGTGCGCCTGATCGACGGCCTGCAGGCCTACGAGCATGGCCAGTGGCAGCGTGCGGAGAAGCTGCTGGACGGCGCCGCCAGGGACCCGGAAGTGAGCGCGGTGGCACTGGCCACCGCCGTGCGCAGCGCGCAGGCACGCGCCGACGGCCCCGCCGGAGAGGCGCTGCTGCAGCGCCTGGGTGAAAGCGACGCCACCCTGCAGGCGCTGCTGCGCGCCGAACAGCTGCTGGCGCGCGATCTGCCGGTCGATGCGATCAACGCGCTGGACGTAGCGGCGATCCAGCCGCTGCCACCACGCGGCCTGTGGCTGCGTACCGAAGCGCTGGCACAGGCCGGCCGCGCCCACGAAGCGTATGGCCAGCTGGGTGCGCTGCGCCAGAGCAAGGTGCTGCCGGCCGACGCGAACAGCGAACTGGAGGCACGCCTGGCCGCACAGGCGCTGCTGGAAGCGGCCGACGTCAACGCGCTGGCCGCACAGTGGGAGGCCACCCCGAAGGCGCTGCGCCCCACCCCGGACGTGGTGGGCGCCTATGCCAGCCGTGCGGTGGCGCTGGACTGGGATGAGCCGGCGCTGCTGGCGCTGGAACAGGCACTGGACCAGCGTTGGAATGACGATCTGGTGACGCTGTATGGCCGCCTGCCCGCCGAGCGCCTGGCCACCCGCCAGGCCAATCTGGCGCGCTGGCGCAACGTGCATGACGGCTCGGCCGCCCTGCGCCTGGCACAGGGCCGCGTGGCCCTGGGCCAGCAGCAATGGGATGCCGCCGATGCGTTCCTGCACGAGGCCATTGCCGCTGGCGCCGGTGCACCGGCGTGGGAAGCGCTGGGTGAAGTGTTCGCGCAACGTGGCGAACACGCGCTGGCCGCGCAGTGCCTGGCCAATGCGCTGCGCCTGCAGCGCGGCGAGGACAGCGTGGAACTGGTGCGTGGCACCGAGACGCCGCTGCGCGCCACGGTGGAGGAGCAGCCCATCGTTGCACAGCCGCCGGTGTATGACGCCAACGAAGAGCGCGACGAATTCGGCAACCCGCGGTTGCCCTGATGGGTAGTGCCGGCCGCTGGCCGGCATCCACCGGTGAATTTGGCACCCACCAGAGCAACAATCCGAACAAAAAAAACGCCGCCCGATGGGCGGCGTTTTCAGTTCCAGGAGTGCCGGCCGGATCGTGCCGACCAACGGTCGGCACCCACCGATGGATGCGATCAGCGTTCGACGATCGCCACCACGCCCATGCCGCCAGCGGTGCAGATCGACACCAGTGCGCGGCCACCGCCACGTTCGGCCAGCTGCTTGGCTGCCGTGGCGATCACGCGTGCGCCGGTAGCGGCGAACGGGTGGCCGGTGGCCAGCGACGAGCCCAGCAGGTTGATCTTGTCCGGGTCGATGCGGCCCAGCGGCGCGTCCAGGCCCAGGCGGTTGCGGCAGTAGTCCTCGCTCTCCCACGCACGCAGGGTGCACAACACCTGTGCGGCAAAGGCTTCGTGGATCTCGTAGATGTCGAAGTCCTGCAGGGTCAGGCCGTTGCGCTTGAGCATCTCCGGCACCGCGATGGTCGGTGCCATCAGCAGGCCTTCGCCGTGCACGAAGTCCACCGCGGCCACGTGCGCGTCACGCAGGTAAGCCTGGGGTTCATGGCCATGCGCGCGTGCCCACTCTTCGCTGGCCAGCAGCACTGCAGCGGCACCGTCGGTCAGCGGGGTGGAGTTGGCGGCGGTGAGCGTGCCACGCCCGGAAACCTTGTCGAACGCCGGCTTCAGCGTGGCCAGCTTTTCCAGCGAGGTGTCCGGGCGCAGGATGTTGTCGCGCTCGACGCCACGGAACGGTGCGATCAGGTCGTTGAAGAAGCCGCGCTCGTAGGCGGCGGCCAGCTTCTTGTGCGACGACACCGCCCACTCATCCTGCGAGTCGCGCGAGATGTTCCACTCCTTCGCCATGTCCTCGCAGTGGTCGCCCATGCTCTTGCCGGTGCGCGGCTCGGCCACGCCCGGGAACTCGGGCTTGAGCTCGGAGAACTTGAAACCGGCGGTGAGCGCACGGATCTTGTCGCCGGTGCTCTTGGCGCGGTTGGCCGCCAGCAGGCGTGCACGCAGTTTCTTGCCGTAGACGATCGGCACGTCGGAGGTGGTGTCCGAACCACCGCCGATGCCCGATTCGATCTGGCCCAGCGCGATCTTGTTGGCCACGGTGATGATGCTGTCCAGCGAGGTACCGCAGGCACGCTGCAGGGTGATGCCCGGGGTCAGCGGCGACAGGCCGGACGACAGCGTGGCTTCGCGGCCCAGGTTCCAGTCGCTGGAATGCTTGATCACCGCGCCCATCGCCACTTCACCCAGCTGCTGGCCATGCAGGCCGAACCGTTCGACCAGCGCACCCAGCGTACGGACCGACATGCCGAGGTTGCCGACATCCGAATACGCGGTGTTCTGGCGGCAGAACGGAATGCGGACGCCACCGAGGATGGCGACGGGACGAGCGTTGGGCATGGAGATACCTGGCATGGATGAGGGTGTCTGCAACATGGCCTGCACGACGGAGCAGGCATAATGGAGCCAAGTGTAGCTGCCGCCCTGTGATGGGCCAACCGTGGAACCATGAGCAAACCCGACCCCGCGATGAATGCCCTTGGCGTGCTGGCCCTGGAACTGGCCGGCGGCGAAATCCCCCGCCAGGCGGTGCTCAGCGCTGAACAGGCCGGTGAACTGGCCGAACGCGTCGGCCGTGACCTGGCCAAGCTGGTGCCACAGGTGGCCGAGCTGGACCTGGTGTTCGCCGCCGCGCATTTCGACCCGGCCGAAGTGCTGCGTCCGGGCTGGCCGATCCATCGCCGCCTGGAAGAACTGCAGATGCGTGCCCCGGGCCGCAACCAGGGCCCGCGCCTGCTGGCCTTCGGTAGCGATGCCGAAGGTGACGTGCCACTGCCGTTCCAGGCCGATGCCACGCTGGTGGGCGGTGGCCTGCGCGTGGTGCCGTTCCTGCTGACCGGCAGCGACGTGGCCACCACCAGCGCGGTCGCCGATGCGCTGGAAGAAACCTTGCTGGCCAACGGCATGGCGCACGCCGACACCGCGCTGATGGCGCAGAACACCTTCGGTGCCCGCATCGAGCACGCGCGCTATTTCACCGTGAACGACCTGGCCGCGATGATGTCGATGCAGTACGACAACCAGGGCCTGGCCGCACTGTGGCCGCTGATCGAGACCGCGATCATGGCGCCGGGCGAGGACGAGTGGCTCAATGCCGCGCCCGAGCCGCTGCTGCGCTATACGCATGGCGAAGCACGCATGGCGCTGTTCGACCCGGCCGGTTGGTGCGCGCACTACAGCCACAGCAAGAACGACTGCGATCGCCTGAAGGGTATCTACGAGCAGTTCCTGATGCGCCAGCGACAGATGGCCGCGGTGCTGGAAGCACATGGCGTGCCGGTACTGTTCGTGCACTGCGAGGCCGGGCAGGACGCGCGCGAACTGCTGGCGCGCTGATCCGGGTGATATGTGGGTAGTGCCGGCCGCTGGCCGGCACCCTCCGGATCTGTGATTGCCGGCCAGCGGCCGGCACTACCCATCAGGAAAAACGCCGGCTTGTGCCGGCGTTCTTTGTTTCTTACGGGGCCTTCTGGATCACCGCACAGGCCAGGCGCGCGCCGGCGTTGCCGGTCGGCTGGGTCTTGTAGTCGTCCGCGTCGGCGTGGACGATCAGGCCGCGGCCGATGATGTCGAAGTCATCACCCTTGCCGATGTTGACGTTGCTCGACACCGGGCCGTCGATGGTGGCCACGCCCTTGTCGTCGGCCTTGATGTTGGGCATGTCGCCGCCGTGGTGCGGATCGGTGGCGACGTTGCCGTGATCCTGCTTGCCCGGGTTGAAGTGGCCGCCGGCGCTCATGCCGTCCGGCGCGCTGCAGTCGCCCTTCTCGTGGATGTGGAAGCCATGTTCGCTGCCCGGCTTCAGGCCGGTGATCTGGCCGGTCACGTGGACCTTGCCATCAACCACCTTGAAGGTGACGCTGCCCTTGGTCTCGTTGCCCTGGGTCGGTGCCAGTTCGGCCGTTGCCGAAGCATCGCCCGTCGGTGCAGCCGCCGGTGCCGGCGCTGCAGCCGGTTCGGTGGTGGCGCCGTCAGCCGGCGCGGCCGGCGGGGTTTCAGTCTGCGGCGCGGCGGGCTGCTGGTTGCAGGCCGCCAGGCCCAGCGCGGCGATGGCCGCAAACAGCGAAGTGTGGATCAGACGCATTGGAATCTCTCCCTCGATGATGCCTGCAGTGATCAGCGGACGACCCGGATCACGCCACAGGCGATGCGGACGCCGGCATTGCCGGCGGGCTGGCTGCGATAGTCGTCGGCGTTGGCATGCACGACCAGTGCGCGTCCGGCGATATCGGTGGCGGCGCCTCCGCCAAGGGTAACCCCCTTGAGGTGGATATCGACGTTGGCGCGGCCCTGGGCATCGGCACGCAGATTGTCCATGTCGCCCAGGTGGTGCTTGCCGGTGCCGGCGCGGCCATGCGCAGTGCCACCGGGATTGAAGTGATTGCCGGCACTGCTGGCATCCACCGCACTGCAGTCGCCGCGCTCATGGATGTGGAAGCCGGCCTGCTGCATCGGCTGCAGGCCACCGACCAGGCCGGTGATGTGGATGCCACCGGGCTCCACCATCAGTGCGATGCGGCCACTGACGATGCTGGCCGAGGCCGGCGCGAGATTGGCCTCGCCCTGCTTCGCAGCACTGACCACGGTCGGCGGTGGCGGCGTGGGTTCGGCCTTCTTCGGTGCACTGCCACAGGCAGACAGCAGCACGGCGGCGGACAACGGCAGGATGGCAAAGGACAGACGCATCGAAGACTCCTTGCAGGTGACACTACGGACGGCATCGTCCATGAACGATCAACGGTTCGGCAAGCCGGTGCGAGGATCGCGTGCAGGGACCGTTCAATGGCCCCCGCGACGGCGCCCGGCGCCCAGCTTGCGGGTAAGGGTATTGCGGCCGAGGCCGAGACGGGCAGCGGCTTCGGCGCGGCGGCCGTGGGTGATCTGCAGCGCGGCCTCCAGCAGGGCATGGTCGACCCGCTCGCGCACCTGCGCATGCAGCCCTTCCACACCTTCGGCCAGCTGGCGGCGCGCCCATTCGGCCAGCAGCGCTTCCCACTGCCCCGGATCGGCTGCGCTGGTACTGCTGCGGCGCCCACGCGCGCGGTTCAGCGCGGTATCGACATCGGCCACGCCGATGGTGTCGGCGGCGGCCAGCGCGGCCATCCGCCAGCACACGTTCTCCAGCTCGCGCACATTGCCCGGCCAGTCGTGCTCGCGCAGCGCCTGCAGGGCCGCGGCGGTCAGGCGCTTCGGCGGCGTATCCAGCTTGCGTGCGGCGGCAGCCAGGAAGGTGCTGGCCAATTGCGCGATGTCCTCGCGGCGCTCGCGCAGTGGCGGCAGCTGCAGGCGCACCACGTCCAGGCGGTGCAGCAGATCTGCGCGGAACTTCCCCTGCGCGACCAGTCCCTCCAGATCCTGGTGGGTGGCGGCCACCACGCGCACGTCGACGCGGATCAGCTCGCGGCCACCGACGCGGAAGAACTCACCCTGCGCCAGCACACGCAGCAGGCGGGTCTGCAGCGGCAACGGCATGTCGCCGATCTCATCCAGGAACAGCGTGCCACCGTTGGCCTGCTCGAAGCGGCCGATGTGGCGGCGCTGCGCACCGGTGAAGGCACCGGCCTCGTGGCCGAACAACTCGCTTTCCAGCAGCTCGGACGGGATTGCAGCGGTATTGAGCGCGACGAACGGACCCAGCGCGCGCGGTGATTCGCGATGCAGCGCATTGGCCACCAGCTCCTTGCCGGTGCCGGTCTCGCCGGTGATCAGCACCGCCAGCGGTGCCTGCGCCAGGCGACCGATGGCGCGGAACAGCGCGCGCATCGGCGGCGTATCACCCACCAGTTGCGGCGGCTGGTCGCAATGCGCTTCCGCCGCAGGTGCGGGTGCCGCGAGTGCCGGTGCAACGGCCGGCAACACCCGCTGCGCCAGTGCCACCGCATCGTCCAGATCGAACGGCTTGGACAGGAATTCATGCGCGCCACCGCGGAACGCACCGGCCGTGCTGGCGACATCGGTATAGGCCGACATCACCACCACCGGCAGCTGCGGCAACGCGGCCTTGAGCTTGTCCAGCAGCACCAGGCCATCGTCGCCAGGCATGCGCACATCGGTGAATAGCAGCGCCGGCGGCGCGCCTTCGCCCAGGGCCTGCAGGGCAGCCGCAGCGCTGTCGAAATCGACAACCTGGTAGCCCGCCTCGCGCAGCGCGGTGCACAGCACGAAGCGCACGGCACGATCGTCATCGACTACCCAGATGCGCTGCGCGGTGGTGGGGAACTCAGACATCGCGCGGGGCCTCCTCGGCCGGGGCGGTGCCGTTGCCGATCGGCAACAGCAGGGTGAACACGGTATGGCCCGGGCGCGAGCGGTAGGTGAGCGTGCCGCGATGCTCGCGCGCCACCTGCTGGGCCAGCGCCAGGCCCAGCCCGGTGCCTTCGGCGCGGCCACTCACCAAGGGCAGGAACAGGTGTTCGGCCAGTTCCTCCGGCACGCCACGGCCGTCGTCGGCGATCTCCAGGCGCAACGCCAGCGTGTGCAGCTGCTCGGCGATGCGCACGCCATGCTCCACGCGGGTGCGCAGGGTGATGCCGCCGGCACCGGCCTGGATCGCGTTGCGCACCAGGTTCCACACCGCCTGGGTGAGGCGGTCGGCGTCGCCGTGGAATTCGGGAATGCTGGGGTCGTAGTCGCGCTGCAGGCGTACCGCCCAGCCGGCCTCATTCTCGGCCAGGCGCAGCACGCGCTCGAGCGCGGCATGGATGTTCAGTTCCGCATGCGGCGCGGCCGGGGCCGGCGACAACAGCTGGTCAAGCAGGCCGTTGAGGCGCTCGATCTCCGAGCCGATCAGCTCGATCAGCTCGCGTTCGCTGGCCTCGCGCTGGGCCGCGCGGCGGGCCAGCAGCTGGGCCGCACCCTTCAACCCGGCCAGCGGGTTGCGCAGCTCGTGGGCCAAGCCCTTCAGCGCCGCGCTGAGCGCGCTGGGCAGGGCCTGGGTCGGGTCCAGCCCGGGGAATTCATCGACCGGATGCGCCTCCAGCAGCCAGCCACCATCGTCGCGGCGGCTCATCCAGCCCTCGGCGAAGCGCGGCGCTTCGCCGGGCACCGCCAGCGCCAGCCGGTTCAGGCGCAGGCTGTCGCGCTCATCGCGGGCCAGGAAATGGGCCAGTGCCTCGCCCTGCACTTCCAGCGCGGCCAATGGGCGACCCAGCAGTCGCCGGGCGCTGACGCCCAGCCAGCGGGCGAACGCCGGATTGCAGCCGGCGATGCAGCCATCGGCCCCGGCCCAGGCCAGCGGCGTGCCCAGGGCATCGAGGGACGGCGGGGGAGAGGGGTCGGACATTGCACCAATGTAGTGCAAAACGCGGGGTTCGGGGTCAGAGCCCTTTCCTCGCGGAAAGGGATCTGACCGCATGCGCTGCGGGGTCCGGGGTCGGATCCCTTTCCGCCTGGAAAGGGCTCTGACCCCTGCCGCAGGTCGAGCAGGCTCGACCACTACCGGGTGCGTGGCCGATTACAGCTTCATGTTCAGGCCGACGAACACGCTGCGGCCCGGCGCCGGCGAGAACATCGGGCGGGCGCTGTCCCAGAAGAAGCTGTCGTACCAGGCGTAGGCGTACTCGCGGCCGGTCACGTTCTTCAGCTGCAGGTCCACGCTGAAACGCGGGGTGAGCTGATAGGCAGCACTGAGGTCGAGCACGGCGAAACCACCGAACTTGCCGGCCACGTTGCGCTCTTCCAGGTAGTAATCGCCCTGTGCACGTGCCTGCAGGCCCAACCGCAGCGCATCACAGGCGCGGTAATCCACGCCCAGGTTACTGATATGGCGCGGGGTGGCGGCTACTTCGCGGCCCTGCAGTGAAATGCTGGCATCGCGGTCGTCGCGGGTGATCTTCGCTTCCTGGTAGGCGTGCGACGCCCACACCGTCCAGTCTTCGCCCAGCTGCAGGCTCAGCTGCGCATCCACGCCGCGCCGGCGGGTCTTGCCCAGGGTGACCGTGGTGCCGGTGGCTGGCATGTTGGACACCTCGTTTTCCGCATCCTGCTGCCACACCGCCAGGCGTGCCTGGCTTCCCGCGAACGGCTGGAACTTCAGGCCCAGCTCCATGCCGGTGTTGGTGGACGGCTGCAAGGGCGCCTGCCCCGGGGTGAGGTAGGCCGGTGCGGTGGAGCCGGTCAGCACCTGGAAGGTGCGGCCCCAGTTCGCGTAGACGTGGGTGGTCTGGCCCAGGGTGTGGATGATGCTCAGCTTGGGCTGGCCGATGCTGCCGTAATCCTGCAGGCGGCCGCTGAGGCCGTTCATCAGGTGGGTGCGGCCACTGAAACGGTCGACGCGGTAGGCCGGCACGATCTTCCAGGCCTCGACGGGCTGGTAGACGGCCTGCACGTAGGCGCCCCAGTTGTCGAAGCTGTGGCGATCATTGTTCTGCACCCGCGCGGGGGGCTGGCTGAAATCGGTGGGTTCAGCGTAGGCGTAGCGCTCGCGGAGGTAGCCGTTGTCCTGCTGCTCGTAGTTCAGGCCACCCTCGACGGTGAGCGTGGGGCTGGCCTGCCAGGTGAGCGTGCTGAGCAGGCCATGCTGCCGCTCGTCCCATACGCGGCGCTGGCGCGGCAGGTTGCCGGTGGGCAGGTCGCTGAAGGTCACGCGGCGGTCGTCTTCGTAGCGGTTGTAGTACAGCCGCGTGCCAAGGGTGAGTGCGTCGGACAGTTTCATGTCCAAGTGCGCGGCAAGCTGGCGCATGTCGCGGTCATCACCATCGTTGCCGTTGCGCAGCTCGCTGCCACGGCGTTGCGTGCGCAGCTCGTCGGCGGTCATGAAGCCGGGTTCGTCGGCTTCGTGGTGGTACGCACGGGCGGTCAGGCCCACGCGCAGGCCGTCGTCCAGCGAGCCGTAGAACCACTTGCCGCCCAGCGAATATTTCTTCGAGGTGTCGTGGTCGCGGTAGCCGTCGCTGGCCTGGGTGCCGACGAAATAGTTCTGCGCGAAGCCATTGGCTTCACGGCCGACTGCCAGCTGCGCATCGCGGGTGTTATAGCTGCCGTAGGCCAGGCGCGCATCGGTGTAGCTGCCGCCCTGGCGCGTGCCGAAGTTCACGTTGCCGCCGATGTTGTGCAGGCCATAGCGCGGATCGTTGGTACCGCGCACTACTTCGATGTAGCTGATGTCCAACGGGAACAGCATGTCGATGAAGCGCTGGTTGCCGCTGTTGACGTTGCTGGGGATGCCGTCGATCAGCGTCTTGATGGCGTTGAGGTAGCCCTCGCCGTTGAAGGCGCGGAAGCTGACCTTGCCCGATTCGGCGCCCTGCCGGGTTTCGGTGAGCTGGATGCCGGGCATCTGCCCGAGCAGTTCCCAGCTGTGCGAGACGTTGCGGTTTTCGATCTGGTCTGCACCCAGGACATCCACCGAGGTCAGTACCTGATGCGCACTGAGCTGGCCTTCGCCGTGCTGGTGCACCTGCACCTTGCCGAGAGTGAGCGCGGCGTCGGCCGACTGTGCGAAGGCTTCAGGGGCGAACGGTGCGGCCGCGAGGGCGGCCACCAGGGTAGGAGTCTTCATGGGAAGGGGCGGATACGGTGAAATGTAATCATATAACATTTCACGCGCCCGATTTTTGCGGCGTCGAGCAAGGCTCGGCGTTACAAGGGCGGGTGCCGGGGGGATTACACCGGGTAGCCGGTGGCTTCCCGTGCCTTCTTCCAGGCGGCTTCGAATTCACGCGCGGAAATTTCGTCGTCCTCGTCGAAATCCAGGAACGACACTGGCTGGTCGGCCAGCAGGAAGCGGTCGTCGCTGTGGGCATGCTCGTCGGCCCAGACCATCTTGGTCCCGTAGATTTCCACCTGCCGCACGATCTTCTCGCCGCGCGCTTCCATCAGCACATTGCCCTTGCCCAGGCCCGATTCGGCCCAGTGCTTGTAGTACTTCTTTGCGGCCGATTTCGCGCCGGATTTTGCGGTGTGCTTTGCGTAGGTCATTGCAGGAGCCCTGGCCGCAGGCGCGGCCGGAAAGTACGGAATGGCGCCATTATCAGGCATCCGGGGTCAGAGCCCTTTCCTTTGGAAGGGATCCGACCCCTGCTGGTTCAGTTCGGCAGGGGCACGCCCTTTGGCCACAGCATCCAGATGTTGCCCTTCTGCTTCATGTCGCCAGCCAGCTTGCCGGCGGCATCGCCGCTGCCCCAGTACAGGTCCGCGCGCACTTCGCCGGCGATGGCGCCGCCGGTGTCCTGCGCGGCCACCGGGCGCACCACCGGACTGCCGTCCGGGCGCGTGGTGGAAAGCCACAGCAGGCTGCCCAGCGGCACCACGGTGCGGTCCACCGCCACGCTGTAGCCCGCAGTGAGCGGCACGTTCAGTGAACCCCGTGGCCCCTCCGGGCTGTCCGGGTTGCGCACGAAGAACACGTAGCTGGGGTTACTGCGCAGCAGTTCCGGTACGCGCGCGGGATGGGCCCGTGCCCAGGCGCGGATGGCGTCCATGGTGACGTCTTCCTTCTTCAGCTGGCCCTGGTCCACCAGCCAACGGCCGATCGCACGGTAGGGGTGGCCGTTCTGTTCCGCGTAGGCCAGCCGCACCTGCTTGCCATCGGCCAGGCGCACGCGGCCGGACCCCTGGATCTGCAGCAGCTGCAGGTCCATCGGGTCGGTCAGCCAGGCCAGCACCGGCGCCTTGGCGCCCTTGGCCGCGATGGTGCCGGCGTCGTCATAGGGCTTGAGCACCTTGCCTTCGACGCGCCCGCGCAGGCGCTTGCCCTTCAGTTCCGGGTAGAGGCTCTCCAGCTGCACCACCACCAGATCATCCGGCGTGCCGTACACCGGCACCGTGGCCTTATCGGTACGGGTAAGACTGCCGGGGTAGATCGGCTCGTAGTAGCCGGTAATCAGCCCGTCGGCCTGATGGCCACCGGCACGTAGCGCGTAGGCATCGAGGTCGCGCTGCAGGAACTGGCGGATCGCGGCCGGGTCCTTGTCTGACACCGCGGCGGCGGTGGCGCAGGGTTTGGCCCAGACAGCGTCGTTCTTCAGGCGGGCGCAGCTGCTGCGCCAAGCCACGAAGCCGGCCTGCAGATCAGCATCGGAGACTGCGGGCAGGGCTTTCCAGTCGACCTTGGCGTAAGTGGCCGCCGGCGGCGAGGTCGGCGTGGGCGCTTCGGAGCCTGCGCGCGGAGCGGTGGTGGAGCAGCCTGCGAGCACCACCGCTGCCAACAGGGTCCAGTGCATGCGCTTGAAGAAGGTAGCGGAATCGATCATGCCGCCATGGTGGAGTGCCGGCCGCTGGGCGGCAACCCAGCGCGGGGTCAAGCGTTCATGCGCGGGGTCACGGTATCTGCAGCAGCAACGAATGCAGGATGCGGGCGTCCTCGGCATCCAGCGTCTTCGGCAGGTCGTCGCGGCCACGGAAGCGGCGGTGGAAGGCGGCGACGGTGGCTTCGCGGTTGTCGAGCGGATAACCGAAGCGGGTCAGCGCATTCCACGCGTCGAATCCTTCCGGTGCCGCGCCGTCGGCCGCGCGCGGCCACACGCCGAAGCCGGCCTCGGCCAGCTGCTGCCATGGGAAGAAGCGGTTCGGATCCTGCTTGCGCGTCGGCGCCAGGTCGGCATGGCCGATCACCTGGCGCGGCGGGATGTTCAGGCGCGTGGTGAGGTCGCGCAGCAGCACGATCAGCGATTCGATCTGTGCCGCACTGAACGGGCTGCGGCCATCGTTGTCGAGTTCGATGCCGATCGAGGCCGAATTGAGATCGGTGATGGTGCCCCAGCGCCCGGCCCCGGCGTGCCAGGCACGGCGCTCATCGGCGACCAGCTGGTAACGATGGCCATCGGCGCCGATCAGGTAGTGCGCACTGACCGGTCCACCGCTGTTGGCGGTGCGCAACGTATGCAGGCTCTGCTGCACCGACTTCTGCTCGGTGTGGTGGATGACGATGATGACCGGCGTGCGCGCGTTCTGGTTGGGTGACGGCACCCAGGTGGCGAGCGGGTTGCGGGTTTCCTGCGGCGTGGAGGCGCAGGCGGCCACCAGCAGGCAGGCCGAGAGCATCAGGGACGTGCGGATCGGGTGCATGGCCCGATTGTGCGCGATCAGGCCCGATGATGCATGCCGCCGTGCCAACCAAGCTTGGCACCCACCAGAGAGGATGCGGTAGATCCACGCCATGCGTGGATGCGCCACTCCGGCCGTGCCGACCAACGGTCGGCACCCACCAGAGCAGGAGCAGTGCCAGGCAAGCCTGGCACCGACCAAACGCAAAAGGCGGCCCCGCAGGGCCGCCCGTCATGCATCAGGCCTCGTAGGCAGACTCGCCGTGCGAAGTCACATCCAGGCCGGTGCGTTCGGCCTCTTCGGTCACGCGCAGGCCGACCACGACCTTGACCACCAGCAGGATGACCGCGGTCATCACCGCCGACCACGCCACGGTCAGACCGACGCTGACCACCTGCACCCACACCTGGTGGGCGATATCCAGATCGGCCTTGGTACCGCCCAGCGACTGTGCACTGAACACGCCGGTGAGGATCGCGCCGACGATGCCGCCGACACCATGCACACCGAACACGTCGGCCGTGTCGTCCACTTTGAGCAGGCGCTTGAGGCCGGTCACGCCCCACACGCAGACCACGCCGGCGACGAAGCCGATCACGATCGCGCCGAGCGGGCCGACCGTGCCGCAGGCCGGGGTGATGCCGACCAGGCCGGCCACCGCACCCGAGGCCGCGCCCAGTGCCGACGGCTTGCCCTTGCCGATCGCTTCCACCAGCGTCCAGCCGAGCACCGCGGCAGCGGTGGCCAGCACGGTGTTGAGGAAGGCCAGCGAGGCCACCGTATCGGCGGCGGCGGCGGAACCTGCATTGAAGCCGAACCAGCCCACCCACAGCAGCATGGCGCCGATGTAGGTAAACGGCACGTTGTGCGGCTTCAGCGCGGTCTGGCCGTAGCCCAGGCGCTTGCCGACGAACCACGCGCCGACCAGGCCGGCCACGCCCGCATTGATGTGCACCACGGTGCCACCGGCGAAGTCGATCGCGCCCAGCTCACCCAGGTAGCCGCCGCCCCAGACGATGTGCGCCATCGGGATGTAGCTGAGGGTGAACCACAGTGCCGAGAACAGCAGTACCGCACGGAACTTGATGCGCTCGGCGAAGGCACCGACGATCAGCGCGGTGGTGATGCCGGCGAAGGTCGACTGGAAGGCGACGAACAGGTAGTCCGGCAGGCCCTTGATCGGCGTGTTGCCCACCGAGTCGGGCGTGAAGCCCTTGAGGAAGGCGAATTCGGTGAACGAACCGAAGAATGGATTGCCCGCGCTGAACACCGCGCTGTAGCCGTAGGCCACCCACAGCAGCAGCACCAGCGAGAACACCACCAGGATCTGGCTGAGCACCGACAGCACATTCTTCGAACGCACCAGCCCGCCGTAGAACAGGGCCAGGCCCGGCACGACCATCAGCAGCACCAGCAACGTGGAGGTGAGCATCCAGGCGACGTCGCCACGATCATAGGCGGCGGCCGCTTCGGCCACGGCCGGCGCAGCGGCGGTGGCGGCCGGATCGTGCAGCGGCTCGACCGCCACGGTTTCGCTCGGCAGCGGCGACACCTGTGCCTGGGCATGGGCGCTGCCCGGCCACGCACCGGCGGCCAGCGCGCTGAGCAGCATCAACAGGCACACCAGGTGGAACCGGGCTTGCCACCCGGTGAGAAGGCGCATCTTCATTGGGGGAGTCTCCGGAAGGGGGTTACAGCGCGTCGGCACCGATTTCGCCGGTGCGGATGCGGATGACCTGTTCGACGGCGGTGACGAAGATCTTGCCGTCACCGATCTTGCCGGTGCCTGCCGACGACTGGATCGCTTCGATCACTGCGTCGGCACGCTCGTCGGTGACCACCGTTTCGATCTTGATCTTGGGCAGGAAATCGACGACGTACTCGGCGCCGCGATACAGCTCGGTGTGGCCCTTCTGGCGACCGAAACCTTTCACTTCGGTCACGGTGATGCCCGACACGCCTGCATCGGACAGGGCCTCGCGGACCTCGTCGAGCTTGAACGGTCGGATGATGGCGGAGATCAGTTTCATGCGCATGTCCCGATGGTGGATGGGGCCAGCGCGCCAGCGCGCGTTGGCATCAGGCAACCACAGGTCATCAGGGCGATGACCGTGGCTGTTGCACCGGACACGTACAGGGCCGGGACGGCCGTGCCTCTCTCCTTGCACGACCGACGCGGGAGGGAGGGCGGCCCTGGTCGCGTATCCGGTCTCTCTCTTGCCCCTGGGGTGGGGTCAGAGCCCTTTCGCGGCGCGAAACGGATCTGACCCCTACAACCGCGGCTCCCCAGCCGCGAGAACGGAAGCGATGGCGGCGGGTGGGAGGGGGGACCCACCGCCATCGCGCCCGGTCAGCTGGCGTAGTACAGCTGGTATTCCAGCGGGTGGGTGGCCGCGCGGAACTTGGTCACTTCCTGCATCTTCAGCGCGATGTAGCCGTCGATGAAGTCATCGCTCATCACGCCGCCGGCCTTGAGGAACTCGCGGTCCTTGTCCAGCGCTTCCAGCGCCTGGTCCAGCGAGGAGCAGACCTGCGGGATCAGCTTCTCTTCCTCCGGCGGCAGGTCGTACAGGTCCTTGTCGCTCGGTGCACCCGGGTCGATCTGGTTCTTGATGCCGTCCAGGCCGGCCATCATCAGCGCGGTGAAGGTCAGGTAGCCGGACTGGATCGGATCCGGGAAGCGCATTTCGATGCGGCGCGCCTTCGGGTTGGACACCCACGGAATGCGGCACGAGGCCGAACGGTTGCGGGCCGAATAGGCCAGCATCACCGGCGCCTCGAAGCCCGGCACCAGGCGCTTGTAGCTGTTGGTGCCCGAATTGGCGAAGGCATTGATGGCCTTGGCGTGCTTGAAGATGCCGCCGATGTACCACAGCGCCAGCTGGCTCAGGCCACCGTAGCCGTCACCGGAGAACAGGTTGGTGCCGCCCTTGGACAGCGACTGGTGCACATGCATGCCGCTGCCGTTGTCGCCGACGATCGGCTTGGGCATGAAGGTGACGGTCTTGCCGTTGCGGTGCGCGACGTTCTTGATGACGTACTTCATGCGCAGCAGCTCGTCGGCCTTCTGCACCAGGGTGCTGAACTTGGTGCCGATCTCGCACTGGCCCGCAGTGGCCACTTCGTGGTGCTGCACTTCCACTTCGATGCCGACCTGTTCCAGGGTCTTGCACATTTCCGCGCGCAGGTCGTGCAGGGTGTCGGTCGGCGGAACCGGGAAGTAGCCGCCCTTCACGCCCGGACGGTAGCCGCTGTTGGCGCCGTCATACTTGGCGCCGCTGTTCCACGCCGCTTCTTCCGAGTCGACCTTGAAGAAGGTGTTGCCCATTTCGTTGGCGAAACGGACCGAGTCGAAGATGAAGAATTCCGGCTCCGGGCCGAAGAACGCGGTTTCGGCGATGCCGGAGGACTTCAGGTAGGCCTCGGCACGCTTGGCGATGCCGCGCGGGCAGCGGCCATAGGCCTGCATGGTGGCCGGATCGAGGATGTCGCAGCTGATCACGATGGTCGGATCGGCGTAGAACGGGTCGACGTAGGCGCTGGACGGGTCCGGCAGCAGCACCATGTCCGATTCGTTGATGCCCTTCCAGCCGGCGATCGAGCTGCCGTCGAACATCTTGCCTTCTTCGAACAGCGACGGTTCGACGATGCTGACCGGGAAGGTGACGTGCTGCTCGACGCCACGCATATCCACGAAACGCAGATCGACGAACTCGATCTGGTTGTCCTTGATCAGCTTCTCAACGTTTTCCACGGACATCGGTACGACCTCGGATGGGGATGAATGCCTGCTGAGGTACAGCAATGACCGTGCCAACTTTTCGATACCCGCAAGTCGTTGATTTCAATATGGCTGCCCCGCGCCGGTGCAGAACGGTGCGCACCAAACCGGTGCGCCCGCCAACAGACGCACCCGTTTGGTGCAGCAGGGATCGTCTATCCTCTCGACCTTCTTCCTTCCGCCGCGCGTGCCCGCACCGTCCATGTCCGACCTGCTCTCCGCCCTGCTGCTGGGCATCCTCGAAGGCTTGACCGAATTCCTGCCGATCTCCAGCACCGGCCACCTGCTCATCGCCCAGCACTGGCTGGGTGCCCGCTCGGACTTCTTCAACATCGTCATCCAGGCCGGCGCGATCGTGGCCGTGGTGCTGGTGTTCCGCCAGCGCCTGCTGCAGCTGGCCACCGGCTTGAACCAACGCGAGAACCGTGAGTACGTGTTCAAGCTGGGCGCTGCGTTCCTGGTCACCGCCGTGGTCGGCCTGGTGGTGCGCAAGGCCGGCTGGTCGCTGCCGGAGACGGTCAGCCCGGTGGCCTGGGCACTGATCATCGGTGGCGTCTGGATGCTGCTGGTGGAGGCCTACACCGCGCGCCTGCCCGACCGCGACCAGGTGACCTGGACAGTGGCGATCGGCGTGGGCCTGGCGCAGGTCGTGGCCGGCGTGTTCCCCGGTACCTCGCGCTCGGCCTCGGCGATCTTCCTGGCCATGCTGCTGGGCCTGAGCCGTCGCGCCGCTGCCGCCGAGTTCGTGTTCCTGGTCGGCATTCCCACCATGTTCGCCGCCAGCGCCTACACCTTCCTGGAAATGGCCAAGGCCGGGCAGCTGGGCAGCGAGAACTGGACCGACGTGGGCGTGGCCTTCCTTGCCGCGGCCATCACCGGCTTCGTCGTAGTGAAGTGGCTGATGGGCTACATCAAGTCGCACCGGTTCACCGCCTTCGCCCTCTACCGCATCGCGCTGGGCGCGGCGCTGCTGCTGTGGTTGCCCTCCGGCAGCTGAACAGCACTGGGGCACGGTAACCCCATGGCCGGCCCCACCCCGTTTCCCCCACGGTTCCCCAAGGAGAATCACCATGAACCGCAAGCTCACCCTGCTCCTCCCGCTGGCCCTGATGGCCGCCTGCAGTCAGACCCCGGCCCCGGCCGGCAATGGCGGCGACGACGTGGCCCCGGCCGCGACCAAGGCAGCGGACCAGCAGACGCTGGCGCACCTGGATGCGCAGCGCCTGCAGAGCCAGCACTGGCTGCTGCAGCAGGCCACCGGCGCCGACGGCAAGCGCATCGACGCGCTGTTCGCCCGCGAAGACAAGCCGGTCACCCTGGACTTCGCTGATGGCCGCCTGTCGGTCAGCAACACCTGCAACCGCATGGGCGGCGGCTACACCCTGGCCGACGGCAAGCTGACGGTCAGTGCGATGGCCTCGACCATGATGGCCTGCACCGACAAGGCGCTGATGGCGCTGGACGAAGCCGTGTCGAGCCGCCTGCAGGGCGAACTGAAGGCCGAGCAGGATGCCGATGGCAAGCTGACCCTGACCAATGCCAAGGGCGACGTGCTGGTGTTCAACCCGGAACCGACCGCTGAAACCCGCTACGGCGGCGCCGGCGAAACCGTGTTCCTGGAAGTGGCCGCGAAGACCGAGAAGTGCTCGCACCCGCTGATCCCGGACTACCAGTGCCTGCAGGTGCGCGAAGTGAAGTTCGACGACAAGGGCCTGAAGCAGGGTGAGCCGGGCAAGTTCGAGAACTTCTACGGCAACATCGAGGGCTACACCCACGAAGACGGCGTGCACAACGTAGTGCGCGTGAAGCGCTACGAAGTGAAGAACCCGCCGGCCGATGCGCCGTCGCAGGCGTATGTGCTGGACATGGTGGTCGAGTCGGCCATCGAGAAGTGATGTAGAGCCGACTGTCAGTCGGCTGGCACTTGAAGGGCGGCCGCAAGGCCGCCCTTCTTCGTTGTGGGTAGAGCCGGCCGCTGGCCGGCTGCCATGCGCGGATCCGGCAGCACACGGGCGTTGCCGGCCAGCGGCCGGCACGACCCGTTATGCCGCCTCAGCCCAGCGCCGGATTCAACGTGTAGGTGCCGTGCAGTGCCGCTTCGGCCAGCACGTGGCCGTGCATGGCCCGGTACGCGTCGGCGGCGGTGAAGCGTGCCGGCAGCTGCAGCGATGCCACGTCCAGCGCGAACACGCGGAAGAAGTAGCGATGCACGCGCTCGTCGTTGAACGGCGGATAGGGGCCGTCGTAGCCCAGGTAGTCACCGGCCATGTCCGGGTTGCCGGCGAACCAGCCGGTGAAGTCGTTCAGGCCCTGGCGGCTGCCGGCCGGCCCGGCCGGCGTGGTCTTGCCCTTCACCACGAAGCCGTCGCTGCAGCTGCCTGCGGCAATCTCGCGCACCGAAGCCGGAATATCGGCCATCACCCAGTGCACGAAATCACAGCGGGGCTGGTCGCGTGGCACGCTCATGTCGGTGCGGCCGACCGTCTCCGGCACGGTCGGCACGTCCGGATCGACGCATACCAGCAGGAACGAACGGGTGCCCTCCGGCACATCGCTCCAGGCCAGGTGCGGATTGCGGTCCGGTGCGAAGCCCGCCGCATCGCCTGCGGCGAATTCGCGGTCGATCGGTGCACCGTTGGTCAGGCTGTGGCTGCTCAGTTGCATCGGCGTGTCCTCACTCTTCCGGGTAACCCAGGCGCACCGCGATCGGGGTGAGCTTGGCGAAGGCGGCGCTCATCACGTCGCGGTAGTTGCGCCAGTGGCCCGGCGGGAAACGCGGCGCGCCCAGCTGCGCGGCCGGCGGCATCGGCCGCTCGAACAGTCGGCCCAGCAGTTCGGCCATCGCCTGCGGATCGTTGCCGATCTGGTCGATGCGCAGCAGCACCTGCGGGTACAGATCGTCCTCGTGCAAAGCGGCGACCTGGGCCAGCGCGCGCGCCAGCCATTCGCTGGCTTCGGCCAGCGAGGTCATTGCCAGCGGCGCGGCGGCACCATAGGCCACCCAGTCCAGCAGCATGTCGCGCGGGTCGCGCAGCACCACCAGCAGGCGGCCCTGCGGCAACTGTGGGCGCAGCGCCCACAGCAGCGCGTTGTCCCACCACAGCAGCCAGTCGATGATCGCGTCGTCCTGCACGCCGCGCGACGGCAGCTGTTCGCGCCAGCGCTGCACCAGCCGCTCCGGCGTCAGCACGCCCGAAGCGAGGTCCTGCAGCGTGTGGTAGTTCTGGAACGCGTCGTCGGGTGCGTTGGAGGTATAGCGGTCGCTGCGCAGCACCGGGCTGGCCGCGGCCAGGCCGGTCGCCACGCGCTCCACGCCCGACCCTGGCGCGCCCCACAGGAAGATCGGCGCGGAGGTGGCATCGCCGTCGATCTCGCCCTTGTCCGGCCAGCTCGGCGGTGCCTTGGCCTGCGGCGGCAGCGGCAGGCGCTGCGGGGCCTGGTCGGCCTGCAGGGCCAGCCAGGTCTGCAGCGCGTCTTCGTGCTGCCCGGCGCGATCCTGGATCTCGCCCAGCCAGGTGCGCAGGTCGGCACGGTGGCCTTCCGGCGCCATGCCGATCAGCGCCTGCACGCGGGCGACGGCAGCGGCCGGATCGCGCTGCAGCAGGCCTTCGACCAGGCGGGTTTCGCCACTGACGCGGCCCGGTTCAAGGCTGACGATACGCTCGGCGATCGCTTCGGCCTGCGCGTGTTCGCCCACCATGTCGTGCAGCCGCAGGCGCGCTTCCAGCGCCGGCAGGTGGCCCGGCATCGCGTCCATCCAGCGCTCGACCGTGGCGGCGGCGGTGGCACTGCCGACCTCCTCCACCGCCAGGCGTGCCAGCCACAGGTCGTGCAGCTGCGGGTGCTGCTCCAGGGCGGCATCCAGGCGTGCGCGGGCCTCGTCTTCGTGACCCAGGCGCTGCCAGGACATCAGCAGCAGCTGCAGCACGTCGCGGTCATCAGGCAGCGATTCCAGCAATGGCAGCAGGTGCTCCAGCGCCTGCAGCGGCTGGCCGCTGCGCAGTGCCAGTTCGCCGGCCAGGCGGCGCATCGAAGGCGTATCCAGGCCTTCCTGCTGCAGCGCGATCTGCATCGCCTCTGCCGCAGCTTCCAGGTTGCCCTGGCGCATGGCCAGCTGCACCACCAGGCCATGCAATGAGGCGATGGTCGGGTTCAGTTCCAGCACGCGGCGGAACGCCTGCTCGGCGAAGGCCAGCATGTTCTTGCCCAGGTAGGCGAAGCCCAGTGCGTAAAGCACGCGGATGTCGTTGGGCAGGGCCTGGTTGGCGGCCGACAGCAGCGTCAGCGCGCGATCGGCATCATCGCGGCGCAGCGCGATCATGCCATCGATGGTCAGCAGCTCCGGGTGGTCCGGTTCGACACGCGAGGCCAGCGTGGACAGGCGCTGCGCTTCATCGAAATCGTTGCGACCGATCGCCAGGTGGGCCTGCATCAGGTACGCGGCGAATGCGTTCGGGTCCAGCCCGGTGGTGCGCGTCAGTGCTTCGCCGGCGCCGTCGAACTGGCGCAGGGCCAGCAGCAGGCCAGCGTGCTGCAGGTGCAGCTGGGCGTTGTCCGGGGCCAGCTGCAGCGCCTGCTGCAGGGCCTCCATCGCGTCCTCGGCCTTGCCCTGCTGCTGCAGCGCAAGCGCCAGCCAGCGGTGGGCCTCGGCCTGGCCGGGTTCATCACGGGTCCACGCCTGGGCCAGCTGCACGGCCTGGTCGGCCTCGTTCTGGCGCAACGCTTGGATGATCTGGTCTTGCATGGCGGTCCGGTTCAAGGGCAAACCCGCATTGTAGCGGCCTGCGCGCCCGTGCCGGTTCAGCCTTGCAGCACGCGCTGCAGGCGCTGCGCCACCCAGCGCTCGGAGAAGCCGTCACCGCGCCAGTTTTCCAGGAAGCCACAGTGTCCGCCCCAGCTGGCGGTTTCCAGATGCGCCTGGTGCGGCAGCTGCCAGTCGCTGAAGGTCGCGTAGGGGATCACCGGGTCGTCCTGCGCCATCAGGATGTCGGCCGGCACCTGCAACGTGGACAGCCGATCGCCGGCAATCGAGTAGCCATCGAAATAGGCCTGCAACGAACCGAAACTGGTGTGGCGCTCGACCAGCCAGGCAGTCAGCGCGCGGATGTCCAGTTTCAGTACGCGGTCGTCGCAGTCGCTCAGTTCGGGGAACAGGTCGCGCTTGCGCCGCAGCGAACCGGCCCACTTGCGGCGGAAGTACCAGTCGTACATTGCCGGGCCGTTCTCGATGCTCTCCATGGTCAGCGCCGGGTCCAGCACCGGGCATACCGAGGCCACGCGCAGCAGCGGCACGCCGGCCGCTGGCGCGCGCAGGGCCAGGCGCAGCACGAAGTTGCCGCCCAGCGAGTAACCGGCGGCCACCAGCGGCAACTGCGGCCAGCGCTGGGCGATATCGCCCGCGGCATGCACCACTTCGTCGATCAGGTTGGAGTGGAAGATGCCAGGGTTGAGATGATGGGTATTGCCGTGGTCGCGGAAATTCAGCCGTACCACGTCGAAGCCCTGTTCGAGCATGCGCGCGGCCGCCATGCGCATGTAGCTGGATTCGGCGCTGCCTTCCCAGCCGTGCAGCAGCAGGGCCATGCCTTTGGGTTCGCGGCCTTCGATGTGGCTGTGCCAGCCTTGCAGGCGCACGCCATCACCGCCGTCGAGGATCAGTTCTTCGCTGATCGCACCGGTCGCGGCCAGCAGCAGCAGGCCGCGCTGCAGGCGCATGCGGCTGGAGCTGAGCATCGACTGCAGGTGCGGATTGCGCAGCCAGCGCGGGGGCTGGTAGTCAGCCGCGTGCAGCGTCGGCGTGCCGGCGTCCAGGACGGGTGGCGGGATCAGGGCCACCGCACCCTCACTCGGAGCTCATGGCCGCCACGATGCGCGCGCGCGACGTCTCCGCGATGCGCCGACGGCCTTCCAGGTCCTGCGCACCGATCGGTGCCAGGAAGTGCACTTCTGCACGCCGCGCCGGCTCACCGAGCAGGCGCAGGAAATTGGCGAAGAAACTCTCACCGGGGCCGAACGCGACAATGGTCTGCGCATCGCCCTTGAGCCCGTACACCAGTGCCACCGGCTGCACCGGCACGCCGGTTTCAACCGCGGCCTGGAAGATGCGGGCATGGAACGGGCCTACTTCGTGGCCGCCGCGGGTGCGCCCTTCCGGGAACACGCCCACCGCCTTGCCTTCGCGCAGGCGATCGGCCATCACCTGCATCACGCCACCGAGCGATTCGGTGTTGCCGCGCTGGTGGAAGATGGTCTGGCCACGCGCGGCCAGCCAGCCGACCAGCGGCCAGCTGGCGATCTCGCGCTTGGCGACGAAGCCCATCATGCGCTGGCTGTGCAGGATGCAGATGTCGACCCAGCTGACGTGGTTGGCGACGAACAGCACGGCGCCGGGCAGCGGCGTGCCGATCTGCACCAGGCGGAAGCCGAAGATCCACATCAGCCCGCCCTGCCACCAGTTGACCACTTTGGCCCCCAGGGTCGCCTCGCCCACGCGCAGTTCGCCCCACGGCCGAAGCATGCCGATCAGGATGAGCGGCAGGAACACGATGATGTGGACCAACAGCAGCGGTACGCGGTACAGGTAACGGCACACACGCGCCACGCCGCCGCGGGGGGCCGGAGTGGGGGAAGTCATCCGCGCACGATACCGGAGGGCCGTCATCGCTGCCAGCCGATTTAGGCCATAACACCCATCGACCGGGGCAATCGGCGGGGAACGCTGGGTTCCGCTGCCGTCACCGGCCGTCCGGGACTCAGCCGTGGCCGGCCGCCACCACCGCCAGGGTCAGCCGCGAGATGCACACCAGGCGGCCCTGCTCGTCCTCGATGCGGATCTCCCACAGCTGGGTGCTGCGGCCGACGTGCAGTGCACGAGCGGTGCCGGTCACGGTGCCCGAGCGCACGGCGCGTACATGGTTGGCGTTGATCTCCAGCCCTACGCAGATCTGTTTGGCCGTATCCACGCACAGGTTGCCGGCGCTGCTGCCCAGGGTCTCGGCCAGCACCACCGACGCGCCGCCATGCAGGATGCCGTAGGGCTGGCGGGTGCGCTCGTCCACCGGCATGGTGGCCTGCAGCCAATCGTCGCCGGCCGCGCTGAAGACGATGCCCAGCGACTCGATCGCGGTGTTGCGGCTGAGCGTGTTGAGCTGCTCGAGGGAAACGGCTTCGCGGAACACCAGGGTCATGCGGGCACCTTCAGAGGATGGGAACGAGGCCGGCGCCGAATGCGGTCAGCATTCGGACCAGCAGCCATTTCGGGCCGACATTGACCTCGGGGAAATCGCCCACGGCGACATAGCAGCGGTGGAAGTCCGGGTCCTGCCGGGGCAGCGGCTGCGGGCAGTCCGGGCCGGGCTTGAACTCGTAGTCGGTGGCATAGCGCCACGGCCAGAAGTCGAGGATCGGCAGTGCCTCGGAGGCCTTGCCGACGCTGTAGTTGAGCCCGGACAGCACCGGCGGCTTGGCCCGCGGCGCCACCGTCCACGAGTTCTGCGGGTGGGTATCGCGCAGGATGCTCTCGGCCAGCTGCTCGGCGAAGGCCGGGTCGTCGATGATCACCGCACCTTCGGTGTTGTAGTTCTCGCTGCGCGGATCGAAGTTGTGGGTGCCGACCACGCCGATACGGCGGTCGACCACCAGCGACTTGGCATGCAGGCCCATGCGCGCGCCCTTGCGGGTGACCGGCAACGGCTTGTTGACCGCCTTGCTGCCCAGGAAGGAGGGCCGGGTCTCGGTGCGCAGCAGGCGGGTCTCGACCTCGCTGCCGGCCGCGCGGCGGCGCTCGCGCGCGTTCTGGTAGGCACTGCCGGTGCGCGGGTGGTTCACCGGCCCCTGCTTGCCGGTGGGTGCCGGATGCTCATCGCGATCGCGGCTGTCGCCGGCATTGCTGCCCGCGGCGCTGCCGCCAATCAGCGGATTGCGCCCGCCGTCGTCGTCACCTCCGGGCGCGGCGATCGGATCAGGCAACAGGTTGCGGTAGTCGACCGGTGCATCCAGCGGGAACGGCTTGTACTCGAAGATGTTGAAGCCCAGTTCGCGCATGTTGCGCCGCTTGTACTTGTACGACAGCGCATACACGATCGGGTTGTCGGTGGCCGCCAGGCTGTTGCTGGACACCACCACCCGCGGCGGCTGCGGGCGCTTGCGCAGCTCGCGGAACAGCTTCTGCGCCGGCTTGGACAACACCAGGTACGGCGTCTGCAGGATCACTTCCTCCTGCGCGCCGGCGATCAGCGCATCCAGCTGCGGCTCGGTCACGTGCTGGCCCGCCAGTGGCGCATCGGCCTTCTCGCGCCGGTGCTTGCGCGGCAGGTCGGCGACATAGCGCACCGAGGCCACCGGCAAGGCGGTATCGACGAAGGAACGGCTGACGAAGTTTATGTCATTGGCTTCGGCACTGACCCGCTGCACCCGCTCGGGGCGGCGGAAGCTGGCCGGCGGCAGGGTCGGCACGCCCTCGCGCAGCAGGGTGCGGCCGACATCGTTAAGGCGCTCGGCCGGCACGCTGCGCCTGGCATGCCAGAAGGCATCGAAGTTGGCGGCCATCGCCCGCGCCTCCGGGCCGGCGATCAGCACGTCGCGGTCGCGGAAGTTGTACTCGCGGTCCCAGTCGTAATAGTCGTCCTGGTAGTTGCGGCCACCGACCACGCCGATCGCATCGTCGATCACCAGCAGCTTGTTGTGCATGCGCTGGTTGAAGCGGCGGAAGCAGCACAGCACGCTGCCGGCATAGTCGAAGTAGTTCAGCCGGGCCTTGCCGAAGGTCGGGTTGTAGACCCGCAGCTGGAAGTTCTGGTGCGCGCCGGACAGCGCGCCGAGGATCTGCAGGTCGGAGATCGCCGAGAGCTGATCGATCAGCACGCGCACCTTCACCCCGCGCCGCGATGCAGCCAGCAGCTCGTCGATGACCAGCCGGGCGCTGTCGTCCTTGTCGAAGATGTAGGTCTGCAGGTCGATGCTGCGGGTAGCGCTGCGCAGCAGGTTCAGGCGCGCCACCAGCGCACCTTCGCCCTCGTCGAGCAGGGTGGCGTAGTGGCGCGGCTGTTCGGGAGTGGATTCGGTGAACGCCCGGCCGGCCAGCGCACGCAGCGGTGAGTCCTGCGCGCAGCGGTCGGCGCGCTGGCAGCCGACCACGGTCGAGCGCGCCTGCACGGCGATCGCTTCGGCACGGTCGCGCTCGGCATGCGAAAGCGATGCACAACCGCTGCCCAGCAACACCGTTGCCAGCGCCAGTATACGCAGCAGGAGGTTCACGGTTTCGGCGCCTCGCTCAGGCGCGCACGTAATACGAAGGTCACTCGGTCACTCAGGGCTAGCTGCCAGCTGTCCATTCCATACCGGCCTCGCTGCACGGTACCGCGGCTGACGACATCGCAATCATAGCCGGGTCGGGCGCACTCCGCCTTCTCGACCCGCAGCGACTCGGGGTGGCTGACGCCGCGCAGGGTCAGCCGGCCGTTGATGTCGCCGCCCTGTTCCACCGTCTCCGGCCAGTACGGCAGCGAGTCGAACTCGACCACCGGATGGCGCCCTGCATCGAAGAACTCTTCGCCGCGCATCCAGCCGGTGTAGCGCGCCTTGCCAGGGATCTCCACCGAACGGGTGAACATCTTCAGGTGCACCTGGTGGCGCCCGTCGGACAGGATCTCGATGCGCCCCTCGAAGTGCGGGAATACGCCTTCGATGCGCTGGCCGAAACGGGTCCGCACCTCGAAACCGATCCGCGAGCGCTGGGTATCCAGGCGCAGTACCCGCGGTGCTTCGGCGGACACCGGCGGCAACGGGGTTGGTGGGGGCACAGCGGCCCAGGCCGGGCCAAGCGCCAGCAACGCGGGCAGCAGGAAGCGGCTGCGCCGCGCCTGGCTCATCGGATCACGGCCACCAGAACGCGTTCAGGCTGGCCACGCCCGGCTCGATCGAGACCTCGCGCGGGAAGCCGAGGACGGCCACGCCGCCCGGCGGCATGCCCCGGTAGTCGCTGCTGGTGCCGTCGGTCATCAGGGCCACCAGCTGCTCCAGGCCCGGGTTGTGGCCCACGATCAGCACCCGATCCAGGTCGCGACGTTCGTCCACCAGCGCCGCCAGGGTGCCCGGGGTGGCTTCGTAGATCCGGTCTTCCAGGCGCTTCTCGACATAGCCGATGGCCGTCATCACCGCTTCCAGGGTCTCACGGGTACGTCGCGACGGCGAGCACAGCACGCAGTCCGGCAGCAGGTTGTTTTCCTTCAACCACTTGCCGGCGGCTTCAGCTTCGGCCAGCCCCACCGGCGACAGCGGCCGGTCGAGGTCGGCCTGGCCGGAAACGGCGGGTTCGGCATGGGCATGGCGCAGCAGGATCAGTTCACGCATCGCGGGTTTCCATGGAGAAGAGGATGCAGCAGGAGAAGTGAGGCAGGCATCAAAGCTTGAGCCAGGACAGCAGCGGTTCCCAGTCCGCCTGGTGTTCGCGCACCTGGGCGGAGCGATAGTCGAACAGGCTGCGGCCCAGGCCGGTCATGACCACGTAGCTTTGGCTGTCACGCAGCTGCGCGACCACCGGGTACGGCCATTCGGCCAGCATCTGCAATGCCTGCTGCGAGGTCTGGGTCCAGGGTTTGGTGCGGTTGAGGACCAGCCCTACCGGCAGCTTGCGGCTGTGCACGCGCGGGTTCTGGGCCAGGCTGTTGAGGAAGCCGACGATGGCTTCGATATCCAGCGCCGAGGGCAGCACCGGCACCACCACGGCGTCGGCCGCGTCCAGGAAATGGGGGATATCGTCGGCCAGCGCACCGGCGGGTGCATCGATGATGACGGTATCGGTACCGTCGGGCAGCTTCTGCGCCCACTGCTTCTTCCGATACACATCGATGGGGAGCACCGCGCTTTCCAGCCCGGCACGCCGTTGTGCCCAGCGGGTGCTGGAACCCTGCGGGTCGGCATCGGCGATCACCGTGGCCTTGCCCTGCAATGCCGCGTACGCGGCCAGGTGGGTGGCGACGGTGGTCTTGCCCACCCCGCCCTTGGAACCGGCCACCAGGATCGTCTTCATGCCAGCCTCGCTTCCGGGTACGTGCCCCGAGCGTACACCGGCGGTGGTGACGGGAGGTAGCGCCGTGCTGAACCCGTGGCCATCGCCTTTGCTATCGTGGCGCCCCCGAAGGATCGAACCGGCATGAGCGAACTGCAGGACCTGAGCGCACTGATCCGCGCCAATACCCCCCTGATCGTGATCGAGACCCAGGATGAGGGGCGCATCGTTGAACTGTTCCGGCAGACGCTGATGCACGTGTGGCGGGCCCTGCACCGCTGGTCCATCACCGAGGGCCTGCGCCGCATCGACCTGGACCGCGAGGATCCGCCGGTCGGCCCGCCCGATGCCAGCGCCGCGCTGCAGATGATCCGCCAGGCTGATCAGCGCGGTGTCTACCTGCTGCTCGATTTCCACCCCTACCTGGGCTATGCCAGCCACCAGCGCGCACTGCGCGACCTGATCCAGCGCCGCCACAGCGAGCCGCACGTGCTGGTGCTGATCGGCGCCAAGGTCGAGCTGCCGGCCGAGCTGGAAGCACTGGCGGTGCGCTTCAACCCGCGCCTGCCCGATGCCAACGCCCTGCTGAAGATGCTGCGCGAGGAGGCCGACGCCTACGCACGCGAGCACGGCGGCCGCCGTGTCGAGGTCGACAGCGAGGCGGTGAAGAAGATCCTGAAGAACCTGCAGGGCCTGAGCCTGGTCGATGCCCGCCGCATTGCCCGCCAGCTGATCTACGCCGATGGCGCGCTGCGCGACGACGACCTGCCGCAGCTGGCACGGCTTAAGTTCGAGCTGCTCAACCGCAGCGGCCACCTGTTCTTCGAGCACGACAGCGCACGCTTCGGCGACGTGGCCGGCGCCAACCGGCTCAAGCGCTGGATCAGCCAGCGCCGGGTGGCCTTCATCGCCGGCTCGGCACCGGCCGGCCTGGACCCGCCGCGCGGCATGTTGCTGCTGGGCGTGCAGGGCTGCGGCAAATCGATGCTGGCCAAGGCCACCGCCGCCGGCTTCGGTGTACCGCTGCTGCGCCTGGACGTGGGTGCGCTGTACAACAAGTACCACGGCGAGACCGAGGCCAACCTGCGCCAGGCGCTGGCCTCGGCCGAGCAGCTGGCGCCCTGCGTGTTGTGGATGGACGAGATCGAGAAGGGCCTGGCCAGTGGTGGCGAGGACGGTGGCGTATCGCGCCGCGTGCTCGGCTACCTGCTGACCTGGATGGCCGAACGCAAGGCGCCGGTCTTCATCGTCGCCACCGCCAACCAGGTGCACGAACTGCCGGCCGAGCTGCTGCGCAAGGGCCGTTTCGACGAGATCTTCTTCGTCGACCTGCCCACCCCCGAAGTGCGCGTGGAACTGCTGCGGCTGCATCTGGGGCGACGCCAGCTCAATGGTGACGACTTTGCACTGCCGGCGTTGGCGGCCGCGGCGAATGGTTTCTCCGGCGCGGAGATCGAGCAGGCGATCGTGGCCGGACTGTACGCAGCGCACGCCGAAGGCCGGCCGCTGGACACCGAGCTGCTGATGAACGAGATCCGCGCGACGAGGCCGCTGTCGGTGCTGATGGCCGAGCAGGTCGAGGCCTTGCGTGCGTGGGCGTCGGGGCGGACGGTTTCCGCGGACGATTGAGGTTTCCCGGGAACGGCGCAGCCCCTCGTGGCGGCTGGTTGGCTGTGAACATCAAAAGCCGCGCTTGGCCGGGCGGGGTGGATTCGCGTTGGCTGGCCGCTCTTGAGCGCATGGGGTCAGATCCGTTTTCCTCTGGAAAACGGATCTGACCCCAGTTCGATTTCTATCCCGGCAGATCTCATCCACGCATAGCGTGGATCTACCGTGTCGACCAAGGTCGACACCTACCAACAGTCACGGAACCTGTCGGGGGCGGGGTACTGTCGATTTGCGGGGTGTGAGCCGCATGGATGCGGCGACCAAGCCCCCATGGACGGGTTTACGGCGGCCCCGCAAACCCACAGTGCCCCGCCATCCCTCAGGAAACCCGCTTTGGCTTTGGCTTTGGCTTTGGCTCCAGCCCTTGCTTCTGCGGGTGCCGGGTGCAACCCGCCCCCCCTTCCCTCAGGGCCAGGCCGGCGGGGCGGCCGCCCAGGCCTGCTGCACTTCCGCCAGCGAAGCACGCTCGTCCTCGCGCCACAACGGCAACAACTGCGCATAGCGGCTGCTGTCGCTCCATTGCGTCGGCTCGGTGCGCACTGCGGCGGCATACCACTGCACCGCCTCCTGCTTCCGCCCGGCCCGCCACAGCGCCAGCGCATAGGTCGGTGGCAACCAGCCCGGCTTGCTCAGCGAACCACCGGCAGCCGCCTGCCATTGCTCCAGGGCGGCTTCGGGCTGGCCCTGACGCAGCAGGTCCCACCCGTAGTTCCAGCGCACGCCACGGCCCAGGCTGCCCTGAACCGGCGCATCCTTCAGCGCTTCGCGATACAGCTGTTCACCCAGTTCGGTACGGCCCTGGGCGATGGCCACCGACGCCAGCTGCACGGTGGCCTCCACGGTCCGCCGGCCGCGCTCGCGCTGCTTGAGCAGCTGCGCCACCAGCGCATCCCCGTCGGACTGGACCACGATCATGGGCACGGCGGCCGCATCGCTGTCGAAGTAGAACTCCTGTGGTGCCGGCACCGCCGGCGCGGCCCACACCGGGGCCGCTCCCGAGACCAGCAGCATGCTGCCCAGGATCTTTCCTGCAACTGACATCCCTTCTCCCCAGGCCGCAACTGCAGCCTCCCTCTCTCTCTCCCCGATCCTAACCCCAGCATGGCCGCCGGCGCGAGTGCCGGGGCGGCCGGGCCTCGCTGCTACAATTCGCGCCTTTCCCGCCGCGTGCCTGCACGCGGCCGGTGCCAGCCGATCCTGACCGGGCCAGCCATGACCAGTACCGCGCAACTCACGTCGCCCTCCTCCACCGACCTGATCGACCGTGACTACACGCTCGACCACAAGTACACCCGCAACGAGGGGCGGATCTATCTGAGTGGCGTGCAGGCGCTGGTGAAGCTGCCGCTGATGCAGCGGCTGCGCGACGCGCACCAGGGCATCGACAGCGCCGGCTTCGTCAGTGGCTACCGTGGCAGCCCGCTGGGCGGCTTCGACCTGGAGCTGTGGCGCGCACGCAAACACCTCGACGCGGCCAAGGTGAAGTTCACCCCCGGCCTGAACGAGGACCTGGGCGCCACCATGGTGTGGGGCACCCAGCAGACCAACCTGTTCCCCGGCGCCAACGTGCAGGGCGTGTTCGGCATGTGGTACGGCAAGGGCCCGGGCGTGGACCGCTGCGGCGACGTGTTCAAGCACGCCAATGCCGCCGGCACCTCGCGCTACGGCGGCGTGCTGGCACTGGCCGCCGATGACCATGCCTGCCGCAGCTCGACCCTGCCGCATGGCAGCGAGGACGAGTTCGTCAGCGCGATGATGCCGGTGCTGAATCCGGCCGGTGTGCAGGACATCCTCGACATGGGCCTGCTGGGCTGGGCGATGAGCCGCTATACCGGGCGCTGGGTCGGCTTCAAGACCATCGCCGAGACAGTCGAATCGTCGGCCTCGGTCGAGGTCGACCCGATGGCGCGCCGCATCGTGCTGCCGGAAGACTTCGAAATGCCGTCGGGCGGGCTCAACATCCGTTGGCCGGACCCGCCGCTGGACCAGGAAATGCGCCTGCACCGCTATGCGGTGAAGGCCGCACAGGCGTTCGCCCGCGCCAACGGCATCGACAAGGTGGTGATGGACGCGCCGCGCGCGCGGCTGGGCATCGTCACCACCGGCAAGAGCTACCTGGACGTGCTGCAGGCGCTGGAATACCTGGGCCTGGACGAAGCCGCCTGCGCCGACATCGGCATCCGCGTGTACAAGGTCGGCATGACCTGGCCGCTGGAGCCGCAGGGCATCGCCCGCTTCGCGCAGGGCCTGGAAGACATCATCGTGGTGGAGGAGAAGCGTGCCTTCATCGAGCGCCAGATGAAGGAACAGTTCTTCAACTGGCCGGCCAGCTGGGGCCAGCGCCCGTCCATCGTCGGCAAGTACGACGAGAGCGGCGAATGGATCCTGCCGTCCACCGGCGAGCTGACCCCGGCCACCATCGCCGGCGTGATCGGCCGCCGCATCCAGAAGTTCTTCAACAACGCATCAATCGAGCAGCGGCTGCAGTGGATGCAGGAGAAGGAAGCCGAGCTTGCGTTGCCGCGCGCCAGCTTCCCGCGCGTGCCGCATTACTGCTCGGGCTGTCCGCACAACACCTCCACCCAGGTGCCGGAAGGCTCGCGTGCGCTGGCCGGCATCGGTTGCCATTACATGGTGACCTGGATGGACCGCAGCACCGACACCTTCACCCACATGGGCGGCGAAGGCGTGACCTGGGCCGGGCAGGCGCCGTTCACCGATACCCCGCACGTGTTCCAGAACCTCGGCGACGGCACCTACTTCCACAGCGGCTCGCTGGCGATCCGTCAGGCGGTCGCCGCTGGCGTCAACATCACCTACAAGATCCTCTACAACGATGCGGTGGCGATGACCGGCGGCCAGCCGGTGGACGGTCCGCTGAGCGTGCCGGACATTGCAAAGCAGATGCGCGCCGAAGGCATCCACACCATCGTGGTGCTGTCGGACAACATCGGCAAGTGGACCGGCCAGCGCGAGCACTTCCCAAGCGACGTCGAGTTCCATGACCGCAGCGAACTGGATGAGGTGCAGAAGCGCCTGCGCGAAGTGAAGGGTGTTTCGATCCTGATCTACGAACAGACCTGCGCCACCGAGAAGCGCCGCCGCCGCAAGCGCGGCAAGCTGGAAGACCCGCAGAAGCGGGTGATGATCAACTCGCTGGTCTGCGAAGGCTGCGGCGACTGCGGCAAGAAGAGCTTCTGCGTGTCGGTGCTGCCGAAGGAAACCGAGTTCGGACGCAAGCGCGAGATCGACCAGTCCAACTGCAACAAGGACTATTCCTGCGTGAACGGCTTCTGCCCCAGCTTCGTCACCGTGCACGGTGGCCAGCCGCGCAAAGGCAGCAAGCGCGACGCCTCCACGCTGCTGGACAACCTGCCGGCGCCGACCCTCCGCGGCAGCCTGGAACAGCCCTGGAACATCCTGATCACCGGCGTCGGCGGTACCGGCGTGGTGACCATCGGTGCGCTGCTGGGCATGGCCGGCCACCTGGAAGGCAAGGGTGCAACCGTGCTCGACCAGACCGGCCTGGCGCAGAAGGGCGGCGCGGTGACCACGCATATCCGCATTGCCCGTCGCCCTGAAGACATCCATGCCGTGCGTATCGCCGCTGGCGAGGCCGACCTGGTGCTGGGCTGCGACATGGTGGTGGTCAACGATTACTGGGCGCTGTCGAAGGTGCGTGCCGGCCGTTCGCAGGTGGTGCTGAACACTTACGAAGCGATGCCGGGCACCTTCACCACCCGCCCGGACATGCAGTTCCCCGCTGCCGACATCATCGCCGGCGTGCGCGTGGCACTGGGCGGCCAGGAGCCGCTGCTGCTCGATGCCACCCAGCTGGCCACCGCGCTGCTGGGCGACGCCATTGCCGCCAACCTGTTCATCCTCGGCTACGCCTGGCAGCAGGGCTTGGTGCCGCTCTCGTTCGATTCACTGATGCGCGCCATCGAGCTCAATGGCGCCGCCGTGGCGATGAACCAGCAGGCGTTCGCCTGGGGCCGCCTGGCCGTGGTCGATCCGCAGGCCGTGCAGCAGGCGGCCGGCCTGGTGCGCAACCGCCATACCGATACCGAATCCACCCCGGGCCCGCTGCATCCGCTGCCGCCAGGCGAGTGGGAGGGCAATGAATGGGGTGCCACTGCGGCACCGCGCAACACCGGCGACGAACGCGAACTGCGTGGCCTGCCCTCGCACGGTGGCGACGTGGCGTTCCTGCCGCTGGACGACGCCCGCCTGTCGCGCTCGCTGGATGAAATGATCGAGCGCCGCGCCGCGTTCCTGGTCGAGTACCAGGATGCCGCCTACGCCAAGCGCTACCGTGACCTGGTAGCGCGCGTACGCGCCACCGAAGCCGACCGCATCGGCGGTTCCACTGCGCTGACCGAGACCGTGGCGCGGTACCTGTTCAAGCTGATGGCCTACAAGGACGAGTACGAAGTGGCGCGCCTGTACACCAGCGGCGACTTCCAGCGCCGCCTGCAGCAGCAGTTCGAGGGCGACTACCAGCTGCGCTTCCATCTGGCACCGCCGCTGTTCGCGAAGAAGGACGAGCAGGGACGGCTGTTGAAGAAGGAATACGGCCCATGGATGTTCAAGGCCTTCGGTCTGTTGGCGAAGCTGAAGTTCCTGCGTGGCGGCCGCTTCGATGTGTTCGGGCGCACCGAGGAGCGCCGCATGGAGCGCAAGCTGATTGCTGATTACGAGGCGACGGTGCAGATGCTGCTGGACGGGCTGGAGGATGACCGTCTGTCGCTGGCGGTGGAGATTGCCAGCATTCCCGAGCACATCCGCGGCTTCGGCCATGTCAAGGAAGCGCATTTCGAGCAGGCCAAGGCGCGCGAAGCGGCCCTGCTGGCGCAGTGGCGCAATCCGAAGGCGCTGCATATCGTGCAGGTGGCGTAACCGGCAGCAGGGCCCTACCGGCCCTTGGCCGACTGCCCGAAAGGATCTAGAGCCGGAAGCGCTGGCGATCCATGCCAGCGAACGTCGACATTTCAGAAATTGTCGCCGTTCCATGACATTCTCGAAATGTTATCGAACGGCGACTTTTGATTAAATGTTGCCGAGCGCATACATTCCGCCTATGGACATCCTGCGAACGTCCCGAGACCTGGGCCTGGTCATCCGCCAGCGTCGCAAAGCACTCCGTTGGGATCAGGCCCAGCTGGCCGAACGCGTAGGCGTCAGTCGGCAATGGGTCATCGAAATGGAGAAGGGCAAGCCACGGGTGGAGCTGCAACTGGTGCTGCGGACGCTCAACGTCCTCGGCCTGATACTGGCTACGGGCACTGTCGAGGGAATGGCCTCCTCCGCTGCATCGTCGGAAATGCCTCTGGAACTGCCTGATATCGACACTATCGTGGATGGCAACGGGCTGCGCCCGGACGAGCACCGCGCGACTGCCATGACGTTGGGGCGTAGAAAGCCCCAAAAGGCCGTCTGACAGCCCCTTCCTCCCGGACATCGTGCCTCCCGCATGGACCTCAACGTACTCCTTTCCAACAGACTGGCTGGATACCTGGGACAGGATGCACATGGCCATCCGACATTCCGGTATGCAGACAGTTGGCGCCAGACGCCGGGCGCCTATCCCTTGTCACTTGCACTTCCATTGACAGAGAACAGCGCGCCCGCTGCCACGCTCTCTGCGGTCCTGTGGGGGCTGCTGCCCGACAACGAGGCCCTTCTGCAGCGATGGGCTTCCCGGTTCCAAGTTTCGTCCCGCAACCCGGTCGCATTGCTGTCACATGTCGGTGAAGACTGTGCCGGTGCGGTCCAGTTCGTACGACGCGAACGGCTCGCCGCCGTACTTGCCGGTGAGGACGATCGGCAGGAGGCGCTGTCCCTCCATGAGGTCGCCCAGCGCCTTCAGCGGATCCGAGTGGACCAGATTGCAGCGCGGCAACCCGATGATGTCGGCCAGTTCAGCCTGGCCGGGGCGCAACCGAAGATCGCCCTGATGCAACGCGACGACGGAGGTTGGGCAATTCCGGCCGGTCGCATCCCCACCACGCATATCCTCAAACCCCCCAGTGGCGACTATGACGGATTCGTGGAGAACGAGGTCTTCTGTCTGCGCCTGGCCAGTCAACTCGGCATGTCGGCTGCGTCCACTGAAATGATCTGCATGGAGGACGCACAGGCCATTGCGGTGACGCGCTTCGACCGCGTACGAACAGCACAGGGTTGGCAACGCGTTCACCAGGAAGACTTCTGCCAAGCGCTGGGTGTCATGCCACACATCAAGTACCAGAACCAAGGCGGACCGGGGCCGGCCGATCTGGCGCGCGTGCTTTGGGAACATTCCAGCAAGCCGCGAGCGGATGTCGAAAGGCTGCTGCAGGCACTGCAGTTCAACTATCTCATTGGCGGCACCGACGCGCATGCCAAGAACTATTCGCTGCTGATCGGCGCACAAGGAAACGTTCGCCTTGCCCCGCTGTATGACATCTCAAGTGCACTGCCCTATGCACACCTGCAGCAACGCAAGATCAAGATGGCCATGAAGATCGGCAGCCATTACCGCTGGTGGGATGTCCGCCTGGCGGATTGGGAGGCCACCGCTGATGGAATGACGCTGGACCCGCAGAAAGCACTGTCGGGCCTGTTCGACATGGCAACACAGCTGCCCGGCATCGCCCGGGCGTTGCTTGCGGAACTGCAGGCAGAGGGCATGCGCCACCCGGTTCTGGAACGTTTAGTGGATGGCATCAGTGCAAGCTGCCAGCGCTGCCTGCGGCAATTCGAACAATCCGCTACCTGATCACCCCAACCGCCACAGCAGCAGGCGGTTGTTGGCCGGCATCGCCACGTTGCGCAGGCGCGTGAAGCCGTTGTCCTCGGCCAGCGTCTGCACGGCTTCCGCGTCGCGGATGCCGCTGTGCGGGTCACGTGCCTTCAGCCAGGCATCGAACTGCGCGTTGCTGTCGCTGGTGTAGCGGCCGCCGTAATTGAACGGGCCGTAGATCGCCAGCAGCGCACCGTGGCGCATCAGCGGCGGCAGCGCGGCGAACAGCGCCTGCACGTGCTCCCAACCCATGATGTGCAGGGTATTGGCAGTGAACGCCGCATCGAACGAGCTGCCCTCCGGCAGGGTCAGGCCCACTGCCGGCGGCAGCTCCACCTGCAGCGCCACCGGCGGCAGCAGGTTCAGCAGCGCGGCCTCCGCACGCCAGGCTTCGATGCCGGGCAGATGGTCCGGATGGTCGCTGGGCTGCCAGCGCAGCCACGGCCAGCGCTCGGCGAAGAAGGCTGCGTGCTGGCCGGTACCACTGCCGATCTCCAGCACCCGATGGCGGTCGCCCATCCACGGGTCGAGTGCGGTGGCGATGGGTTCGCGGTTGCGCTCGCAGGCTTCTGAATGCGGCTTGCTCGACATCAGGACGGTGTCCAGGCGGGGTCGGCTCTATTGTGCACGAGGGGGTGTCTGCAGGGCTTGCAGCCCTGCACCCGCCGGAGCCAGAGCCAGAGCAACGTCAAAAGCTGGCATTCCGTGGGATGGCAGGGTTGGTCCGGTTGCGGGGGACGCCGTAAACCCGTCCTTGGGGGCTTGGCCGCGGCATCCATGCCGCGGACACCCCCGCAGCCGGACCCACCCCGCCTTCGACAGTTTCCAGCGATCTGTTGGAACGGCTCTTGGGGTCAGATCCGTTCTCCGCAGGAAAACGGATCTGACCCCGGATTCATTTCGATATCTGACAGAAAAATCGTGTCGACCAAGGTCGACACCTACCAACAGCCGCAGGAATCTGTCAGAGGTGGGGCGGTGTCGGATTGCGGGGTGACTGATCTGGCCCCCCGTCAGCGGACGCCAAGAAGCGATACTTTGATCGCACTTGGAGGTCCCTTATGTCCCGTATCACCCGTCGTAGCTATACCGATGAGTTCAAGCACCAAGCCGTGGAGTTGGCCGAGTCGCTCGGGC
>NZ_JCAFTE010000012.1:0-73731 GCF_059369975.1 Stenotrophomonas sp. YJH_SMC_32
CGAAAGGAAAGCCCTTCAAGGTCGTCATGTGTGCGGTGATGCGCAAGCTCATCCATCTGGTTTGGGGCGTACTGAAAAGCGGCCGCCCATTTGAGCCTGACGGCGCCCTTGCCTAGGCAAGGGCAACACGGTATCTACAGTTGATGCAGAGACCTTGTACAGCCGAGCCTACGCTCGGCTGCAATGCATCAGAGCAGCGCCAGGTAGCCGCGCACGGTGGCATCCAGCCCGTCATACAGTGCCTCGCCGATCAGCGCGTGGCCAATCGACACCTCCAGCACCTCCGGCACGTGGCCCAGGAAATCGCGCAGGTTGTCCTGCGACAGGTCATGGCCGGCGTTGACGCCCAGGCCCACCGCCTGCGCCCGCCGCGCCGCAGTGGCGAACAGTTCGAGCATTGCCGCAGCGTCGCCCGCCGCATGCGCCTCTGCGTAGGGGCCGGTGTACAACTCGATGCGGTCGGCACCGACCTCGGCGGCCTGCTCCAGCGACGGGTTGCCCGCATCCACGAACAGGCTGACCCGGCAGCCCATCGCCTTCAGTTGGGCAATCAACGGGCGCAAGCGCTCGGCGTCGCGTTCGAAGTCGAAACCGTGGTCGGAGGTGATCTGGCCATCGCCGTCGGGCACCAGGGTGGCCTGCGCCGGACGGGTCTGTTCGCACAGCGGCAGCAGCCCCGGGTACCCCTCGCGCGGGGGCGCAAATGGATTGCCCTCGATGTTGAATTCAACGCCACGGGCGCGGGTCAACGTGGACAGGGCGAGCACGTCCTCGGCGGTGATGTGGCGGCGGTCCGGCCGCGGATGCACGGTGATGCCATGCGCGCCGGCATCCAGGCAGGCCTGGGCGGCGCGCACCACGTCCGGTTCGGCACCGCCGCGCGAATTGCGCAGGACGGCGATCTTGTTGACGTTGACGCTGAGCTGGGTCATGGAACGGAACTACTTGGAAAGAGGGGACGGATCGTTGTCGTTGGCGTCATCGTTGCGGCGCGCCTGGGCCTGCTCGCGCAGGCGGCGCAGTTCCTCGGCATCGATCAGGGTGGCCGGGTCGCGCTGCAGGTCGCCGAAACGGGCCACGTAACGACCGCGTACCCAGGCCAGCAGGAAGCCGAGCGCAGCCAGCAGGCACAGGGTCATCAACCCCGCGCTTGGGGTCTTCAGCGCGAAGGCAAAGCAGCCCAGCGCCAGCAGCAGGTACAACCAGTACATAGTCGGGCTCCCCGGATGATCGCCGCAGTGTAGCGCTGCGTCAGAGCAGCGGCGAGGCCAGCCGGGCGAAGGCCTCGGGCAGGCGGTGCAGCCACAGCGAGCGCCCGGCCTGGTCATGCACCCGCGTGGCGCGATCGAATTCACCCTGCAGCAGCTCGGCCAGGGCCGCCACGCGGTCCCGGTCGCTGATCATCATCGACAGCTCGAAGTTCAGGCGGAAGCTGCGGTGGTCGAAGTTGGCACTGCCGACAATGCAGACGTCGTCGTCGGCGATGAACGCCTTGGTGTGCAGCATGCGCGGGCCGTACTCGTAGATCTTCACGCCGGCATGCAACAGTTCGTCGAAGTACGAGCGCGCGGCCTGGGTGACGAACCAGGAATCGCTCATTTTCGGTACCAGCAGGCGCACGTCCAGGCCGCCCAGCGCGGCCGAAGTCAGCGCCATCCGCGCCGCTTCACCCGGCACGAAATAGGGCGTCACCAGCCACACCCGCTCGTGCGCTTCCTGGATGGCGGCGACGTGCAGCCGGTGGATCGTCTCCCAGCCCGAATCCGGGCCGGACACCAATACCTGCGCGTTGATCGCGCCATCCCCGCGCAGCGGCATATCGGCCGGCCACAGGCGGGCGATATCCATCCGCGAGGGTTCCTGGCCACTGGCGTAGAGCCAGTCCTCGGCGAACACCAGCTGCAGACTGCGCACCACATGACCGCGGATGCGCATGTGCAGGTCGCGATAAGCGTCGGGCCTGCGGCTTTCGTCTTCCTCGTCGGTGATGTTGATGCCGCCAGTGAAGGCCAGGCGGCCATCGACAATCACCAGCTTGCGGTGCGTGCGCAGGTTCAGCCACGGGCGCTTGAACGGTTTCAGCAGCTGCCGTGGGTGGAACCAGATCGCTTCACCGCCAGCCTCGAGCAGGGGCTGCAGGAAACGGCGGGGCAGGGCGGATGAGCCCACCGCATCCAGCAGCAGGCGCACCTGCACACCGGCGCGTGCGCGCTCGACCAGGGCATCGCGCAGGGCGGTGCCTGCGTGATCCGGATTGAAGATGTAGTACTCCAGATGGATGTGATCGTGCGCCTGTGCAACGGCTTCCAGCAAGGCCGCGTAGGTCGCCGCACCGTCCACCAGCCACGTCACTTCGGTGGCACTGCTTGGGGCCAGTCCGGTCGTAGCCTGGGCAACCTTGGCCAGTTCGGTGCAGTCCGAATCGGGCGGGCAGACATCGCTGTAGTGCTCCATGCCCGAGCGTGCACGGCCACGACGCAGCCGTTGCCGCTTCACCTTCTGCGGGCCCAGCAGGTAGTAGATGAAGAGCCCGAGATAGGGGAGCAGTGCCAACGAAAGGATCCAGCTCAGCGTGGCCACCGGCTCGCGCTTCTGCAGCATGATCCACCCCGCCAGCGCGAACAGGTACAGCAGGTAAGCCACCGCCAGGATCGTGCCGAGGTGGGCGATACCGTCGAGCCAATGGCGCAGGGAATCGAAGAGGGCAAGCATGCGCCGATCATAGCGGCGCATGCTGCCGGATGGGGTCAGATCCCTTTTCCGAAGGAAAGGCGTTCTGACCCCATCCCATGTGCCAGGACGAGATCCCATGTGCCAGGACGAGGACAAAAAAAACGCCCCTGTCTCCAGGGGCGTCTGCAGTCGCGTCATGACTGTTGTGTTGCGGTGTCGCGTTTACTGCTGCACAAAACCGATCTTCTTCATCTGAGCATTCTTCGCGGCGGCCAGAACCTTGGCCATCACGTCGTACTCGGAATCCGGGCTGGCGTCGATGCGCAGTTCCGGCTGGTTGGTCGGGTCACGCTGGACCTCCTGCTCCATCCGCTGCTGCAGCTCGCTGGTATTGATCGGGCTGTTGTTCCACGAGACCTGGTTGCTGGCGTCGATCTTCAGTTCGATCGGCGGCGGCGGTTCGACCAGCTGCGGCGGTGGGTTGAGCACGCGCTGCGGCAGGTCCACGGCGATCGGGTACGTCATGATCGGCGCGGTCACGATGAAGATGATCAGCAGAACCAGCATCACGTCCACGAGGGGCGTGACGTTGATGTCTGCCATGGGGCCCTTGCCACCACCACTACTGAATGCCATGGCTTATTGCCCCTTTTCTTTGGTCGCAACGAAGCCGACGTCCAGCATGCCCTGTTCCTGCGCGACCTTGGTCAGGTCGTTGATGACGCGCATCTTGGTGGTGCGGTCACCACGCAGGTTCAGCGGCGGCTGCGGGGTCTGCTGTGCGGCGGTCGCCAAGCGGGACTCGAGAGTCTGCTTGTTGATTTCTTCGTCGTTCCAGTAGATCGAGCCGTCTTCCTTGACTGCCAGCGTGATCGGGTTCGGACGCTTTTCAGCATCTTCCGGCTTCTGGATCAGGTTGGCTTCCGGCAGATCCACCTTGACCTTGTGGGACATCAGGGGCGCCGTGATGATGAAGATGATCAGCAGCACCAGCATCACGTCCACGAGGGGCGTAACGTTGATGTCGGCCATGGGGCCGCCGCTGTTACCACTACTGAAAGCCATAACGGGCTCCGTCTAGATCTTGGTGACTACTTACTTCGTCGCTGGGTGACGCGCGCCGCAATCAGCGGACGCGCGAACCGGTGGCGAAGAAGTCGTGCAGGTCGTGCGCGAAGGTATCGAACTTGCTGATGGTCGCGCTGTTGATCTTGCTGAAGAAGTTGAAGGCGAACACGGCCGGGATTGCGACGAACAGACCGATCGCGGTCATGATCAGCGCTTCACCCACCGGGCCGGCAACGGCGTCGATCGAAGCGGAGCCGGTGGCACCGATCTTGATCAGCGCGCCGTAGATGCCCCACACGGTACCCAGCAGACCGACGAACGGAGCGGTCGCGCCGACGGTGGCCAGCAGGGTCATGCCCGACTGCAGCTTGTTGCTTTCGCGGGTGACGGCCTGACGCAGAGCGCGGTCGACGAACTCCGAACGGCTCAGGTTCTCACCGACGCCGCCGGTAGCACCGCCTTCAGCGCGCTGGTGGTGGGCGGCTGCCTGGGCAGCGTCCAGGGCGATCTTCGAGAACGGCTCCGAAGCCGGCTGCTCTTCCATCGCACGGATGGCGTCCTGCGCGTTCGGGGTGTCCCAGAACAGGCTGACGACGCGATCAGCGGCGCTCTTCAGGCGGGTGGCACGGAAGATGTTGATGACGGTCCAGTACCAGGACATGGCCGACATGGCGATCAGGGTCAGCAGCACGACCCAGGAAACCGCGAAATCACCCGGCTTGGTGGTCATTTCGTGGATCAGGTGCTCGAAGCCCATCTGCGACAGGGCGTTGGACGGATTGCCCCCGGCAGCAGCGGCGATGAAAATTTCCTGCAGCATGACGCTTACCTTTGTTGTGTGTGGTGATAAAGGGTGTAGCTAAGCTAAACAATCGAACCGGGAGCGGGGGTGGCCAGGCGGCCACCCGGGCGCATCAGTTCAGCGCAAAGTTGACCGGGACGCGAACGCGACCTGCCGTCTTCTTACCGCCTGCTTCAGCGGCGTTGAAGCGCCACTTGCGAGCCGCTTCCATCGCAGCACGGTCCAGGTCGCGGTTACGGCTGGACTTTTCCACCGTGACATTGGTGACGTTGCCGCTGGCATCGACATCAATGATCAGGATCACTTCGCCCTGGATACCTGCGCGGAAGGCTGCCGGCGGGTAGCGCGGCGGATTCATGGCCTTCGACGAGATGTCCACGCTGGCCTCGATCGAGGTCGGCGGTGCCGGCGGCGCCGGAGGCGACGGCGGGGTGACGATATCGTTCGGGCGCGGCTCCGGCACGTCGACAACCGGCGCCTGCGGCGGCGGCGGTACGGGCGACGGCTTCGGCGGCGACAGATTCTTCACCGGCGGTGGCGGAGTATCCTGCGGCGGCGGCGGCGGCGGCGGCGGTGGGGGCGGCGGCGGCGCGTCGACGATGGTCACCATGACGTTGCGCTCCTTCTCCGCGACGGCCTTGGGAGCCACGGCGGGAATCAGGAGCATCATGAAGGCGGCCAGATGCAGGGCAATTACAAACGCGATGCCGACGATGCGAGGCCAGCTCAGCCCCTTGTCATCGGGTTGTTCGTACCGGTGAACGACTAGTTGTTCCGTCATGCGCCAAGAGCTCAATAGTGGGGCCGGAATCCCGGGGGCGGGATCCCTGATCAGCGGTGCATGACACCGCAGGAACCTCCAAGCTTATACCAATCCTGAGCGCCTGCGCATCAACTGAGCAGGCATTCAGGCGTTATTCCTACTTACTTCAGGTTGATGATTTTTTTGGCATCAGCCTGGTTCTTCACGCCCTTCGCCAGCGCCTGCTGGGCGGCCTGCTTGGCCTCGGGGACGCGACCTTCGGCATGCAGGACGCGTGCCAGGTTCAGGTAGGTCTCACCGTCCTTGGAGAGCGGGGCGGCCTTCTGCCACGCATCGATCGCCTGCGGCACCTGGTCGGAGTAGTAGTAGGACTGGGCCAGCGCCAGGTAGACCTGGTAATCCGGCTTCAGGATGCCCTTCTGCAACCCTTCGTTGATGACCGCGATGACGTCCTTTTCCTTGTTCTCGGTGTTGGCATAGATCGAGTACAGCTGCTTGTACTCGCGCTCTTCGGTGAGCTGGCCGCTGCTGCGCAGCTTGTCCATCACCGCGGCGGCCTTCGGCATCTGGTCAGCCTGCATGTACATGTTGGCCAGATTCAGCTGGGCCTTCTTGTCCGACGGGTTCTTGGCCGCCAGCGCTTCTGCGGCCTGCACGGCCTCACCGGTCTGGCCGGCTTCGGAAAGGGCCGCCATCAGCAGCTGGTTCCAGTTGTCCTTCGGCTCGGCAGCGCCCGCGATGGCCTGCTTCAGCACCGGGATCGCTTCCTGGTAGCGCTCCAGCTGGTACAGCGCCTGGCCCTTGGCAATCAGCTCTTCCGGCTTGGTCGACTTGCTCTCGGCGAAGTACTTGTCCAGGGTGGCCAGGCCTTCGGCAGTCTGGTCTTCCTGCAGCTGCAGCTGGCCCAGCATCAGCATCGACTGGAAGTGGCCGTTGTTGTCCAGGCCGTTGAACTGGATGACCTGCTTCAGGTAGGCGATGGCGGCCGGGGTGTCGTCGGTCTGGTAGGCGGCCTGCGAGGCCAGCTGCGCGGCCAGCGACTTGTCGTACTCGTTGGAGGCGCTGTCAGCCAGGATCGCGTCAGCCTGCGTGCGCGTCTCCGGGAACTTTTCCTTGTTGTAGCTGTCGATCATTTTCTGCAGCTTGCTGCCCATCTTGGCCGAGGCCTTGGCGGTCGGCTCCTGGCGGGTCGCATTCGGGTACAGCGGTTCGGCCTTGGCCTGCTTGCTGCTGCCGCCGCGGCTGCCACGGTCGGAGGAACGCGAGGACTGCGCGAAGGCATCGGTGACCACGGCGCCGGTCAGGGCGGTCGCGACGAGGACGGAAAGCACAGCTTTGTGGTTACGGAAAATCATCGTTCACCTCGATCGAACCGCCGGATAGCGGCAAAGTCGGACTGTCAGAAAAATCTGAGCCGCCAAACGTATCAGAAACAGATGGCGTGAGAAATCGTTTTATGTGCTGCAATACAGCATAGAACTGCGCACTCATCCGCACTTTGGCCGCAGCCCGGCCGCCTGGGCCTGCTGATAGACCGGCGCCAGGCCCGGCGCATCGCGTCGCAGCTCCTGGATCCGGTTGGCCGGATCCGGGTGCGTGGACAGCCATTGCGGGCTTCGACCGCCGCTGGCGGCCATCATGTTCTGCCACAGATCCACGGCCTGGGCCGGGTTGAATCCGGCCTGCGCCATCAGCCGCTGGCCGATCACGTCCGCCTCGCTTTCCTGGGTCCGCGAGCCGGGCAACAGGAAGGCCGCCTGCGCGCCCATGCCGCCCAGCTGATTGACCGTATTGGCGGCACCATCGCCATAGGCGGCACCGGCCAGCGCGCCCAGCACGGCCAGGCCGGTCTGCGCGCCCATCTGCCGGGTAATGCGTTCCTCGTGGTGACGCGCGATCACGTGGCCGATCTCATGACCGATCACGGCAGCCAACTGGTCCTGGTTCCTGGCGACGGTGAAGATGCCGGTGTTCACGCCCACTTTGCCGCCGGGCAGGGCAAAGGCGTTGGGTTCCTTGTCGACGAATACGGCAGTCTCCCACCGTACCCCACGGTACTGAGGCGGCAGCTGTGCGACCAGCGCATTGACCACGCACTGCACGTAGCCGTTCTGGCGGCCATCGGTGCTGATCTTCTCTTTCTGCTTGGTCTCGGCAAACGCCTGCGCACCGAGCTGGTCAAGCTGTGCCTGCGACACACCGCCCACCATCTGCCGTCGTCCGGTTGGCGAGGTGGTGGTTGCACAGGCACTGACCAAGGTGGTGATGACTAGAGCCAGCAGCAGTTGTTTCATGGGTCCGCCCCCGTGTTCATGTGCGCAGTGTGTAGCGTACCTGCTTAATCTTTCGTCAAGCGGGCACGGCGTTACGTTGACCCCAGGAACACCATCGCGGCGAGCGCAACCGCGTTGTTCAGCGCATGCGCGGCAATCGCCGCCCACAGGGTGCCGGTGCGGCGGTACAGCCAGCAGAAGGCGGCGCCCATGCCACCGTACACCAGCCACAGCTGCGCCATGCCGAGCAGCGAGTTCTTGCTGACACCGGGCACTTCATGGACCAGGGCGAACGCCAGGCTGCTGAGGATCAGGCCCAGCCAGGGGCGGCCGGCTTGCCACAGGCGCCCGAACAGGACGCGGCGAAACAGCAGCTCTTCGTAGGCGGGGGCGAGGACGACCGCAAACAGCACCAGGAACAGCGGGAAGCGAGCGATCGCGCTCTGCATCAGTTCCACGTTGGTGGGCACCGGCTCGATGCCGAACTGCTTGGAAAGGAAGGCGATGCCGTTGCTGCCGAGCACGATCAGCGTGGCCACCAGCAGGGTCCAGCCCCAGGTGGACGGCCGCAGCAACGCCTGTCGCGACGCCATGCGTTCGCCGGCGCTTGCCGGGCGTCGCCAGAAGTACAGCAGCAGCGCGGCGCCACCGGTGGCGATCAGGGCCATCAGGATCTGCGCCAGGGCACCGGGCTGGCCCACTGCCGCGCCGACAGCGTCAGGTGTCAGTCCGCCATTGGCCTCGGCGTTGGCGCGGCTGACCACGATTGCACGGTAGAAGCCCCAGAACAGGCCGGAGACCATGCTCAGGCCGACCAGGGTAACGGCGGCGATGCCCAGGTCGATGAAGAAGCCTGCCAGCGGTGCCACGGCGCGCGGTGGGGTAGACACCGGCGGAACCGGGGGCGGGGCGGCGGAGACCGGGGTGGATGCGGACATCAGGTACCTGTGTTCAAGGGACGAAGGCCGGTGCAGCTCCCCGCGCACCGGCCAGGTCCCGATTGTGTCAGATATCCAGGTTGGCGACTTTCAGCGCATTGTCTTCGATGAAGTCGCGACGCGGCTCGACGACATCGCCCATCAGGGTGCTGAAGATCTGGTCGGCAGCGACCGCATCCTCGATGCGCACCTGCAGCAGGCGACGGGTCTCCGGGTTCACCGTGGTATCCCACAACTGCTCCGGATTCATTTCACCCAGACCCTTGAATCGCTGGATCTGGCGGCCGCGCTTGGCCTCCTCGAGCAGCCAGTTCTGCGCCTTCGCGAAGCTGTCGACTTCGATCGACTTGGCGCCGCGGGAAATCGTTGCACCTTCGCGCACCAGGCCGTGCAGCAGCTTGGAGGCCTGGTGGATCGCACGCAGTTCGCCACTCTCGAACGCCGACATCGGCAGCACCTGGATGTGCTCCTCGCCCATGTGGCGACGGGTCACCAGCACAGCGGCGGGGCGTTCCTCGTTGGCGTCCTGCAGTTCCAGGCTGAAACGCGGGCTGCCCAGGCTGCCCTGGTTGAGTCGCTTGGCCAGCGCATCCAGGCCTTCGCCTTCGCCCGCATTGCGCAGGCTGTCCATGTCCATCGGCACGAAATCGACCAGCGCTTCGAGCAGGTTGCGGTCATAGCGGTGCGCGTTGCGTTCGATGGAATCGAGCGCGGCGGCGTACGCCAGCAGCAGCTTCTCCAGTGCCAGGCCTTCGATGCCCGGTTCGCCGGTGGCCGGCACCAGCGCGGCGTTCTCCACCGCACTGCTGGCCAGGTAGCTGTCCAGCGCCGGATCATCCTTCAGGTACAGCTCCTGCTTGCCCTGCTTGATCTTGTACAGCGGCGGCAAGCCGATGTAGACGTAACCGCGCTCGATCAGCTCCGGCATCTGACGGTAGAAGAACGTCAGCAGCAGGGTGCGGATGTGGGCGCCGTCGACGTCGGCGTCGGTCATGATGATGATCTTGTGGTAACGCAGCTTGTCCGGGTTGTACTCGTCACGGCCAATGCCGGTGCCCAGCGCGGTGATCAGCGTACCGACCTGGTCGGAGGACAGCATGCGGTCGAAGCGCGCGCGTTCCACGTTGAGGATCTTGCCGCGCAGCGGCAGCACCGCCTGGTTCTTTCGGTTGCGGCCCTGCTTGGCCGAGCCACCTGCCGAGTCACCCTCGACGATGAACAATTCGGACAGCGCCGGATCCTTTTCCTGGCAGTCAGCCAGCTTGCCCGGCAGGCCGGCGATGTCCAGCGCGCCCTTGCGGCGGGTCAGGTCGCGGGCCTTGCGGGCGGCTTCACGTGCACGCGCGGCGTCGACGATCTTGCCGGCAATCGCCTTGGCTTCGTTCGGGTTTTCCTGCAGGAACTCTTCCAGGCGCGCACCGAAGGCGTTTTCCACCGCCGGACGCACGTCGGAGCTGACCAGCTTCTCCTTGGTCTGGCTGGAGAAGCTGGGATCCGGCACCTTCACCGACAGCACCGCGATCATGCCTTCGCGCATGTCGTCGCCGGTCAGGTTGATCTTGGCCTGCTTGGCGATGCCGTTCTGCTCGATGTAGTTGTTGAGCACGCGGGTCAGCGCACCGCGGAAACCGGCGAGGTGGGTACCGCCGTCCTTCTGCGGGATGTTGTTGGTGAAGCAGTACATCGTCTCCTGGTAGGAGTCGGTCCACTGCAGCGCCACCTCCACGACGATGCCGTTGTGCTCGCCGGTGACGGAGATGACATTCGGGTGCAGCGGGGTCTTCAGCTGGGCCAGATGCTCCACGAAGCTGCGGATGCCGCCTTCGTAGTGGAAGTCATCGCGACGGCCGTCGCCACGCTCGTCGGCAAGGACGATCTTGACGCCGGAGTTCAGGAACGACAACTCGCGCAGACGGCGGGCCAGGATGTCGTAGTGGAATTCCACGTTGTCGTGGAAGGCAACGGTGGACGGCCAGAAGCGCACGGTGGTGCCACGCTTGGTGGTGGCTTCCAGCTTGGCGAGCGGGGTCACGGCTGCGCCGTTGCTGAATTCCTGCTGGTAGTGGGAGCCGTTCTGGAACACGTCCACCAGCAGCTTCTGCGACAGCGCGTTGACCACGCTGACGCCGACGCCGTGCAGGCCGCCGGAAACCTTGTAGCTGTTGTCGTCGAACTTGCCGCCTGCGTGCAGGACGGTCATCACCACCTCGGCGGCGGAGACCTCGCGACCGAGCTTGGCGCTCATCTGCTCGTGCTTGCCGGTCGGAATGCCGCGGCCGTTGTCGGACACCGAGACCGAGCCGTCAGCGTGGATCGTCACCGCGACATGGTCGGCGTGGCCGGCCAGCGCTTCGTCAATCGAGTTGTCGACAACCTCGAACACCATGTGGTGCAGACCGGTGCCGTCATGCACGTCACCGATGTACATGCCGGGTCGCTTGCGGACAGCCTCCAGGCCTTCCAGGGCGGTAATGCTGTTGGCGTCGTAATTGCCGTTGTTTGCCGGGGTGTTCTGTTCGTCGCTCATTGCGCTTGCCGTAGGCTCCGCAGGTCGGGCACCGCTTGGGGCGATGTGCCGAGAATGAAAGGATTCCAACCCGAATTATACCAGCCGGGGTCGAGTGGCCCTGATGTGCCCACTATGGCACAGCCACGATCTGTGCATGTTCCACGTGGAACCGGGCGATCTGGGTCAATTCCTGCAGGGCCGCCGGAGGCTCAGTAGCGGTGACGAAGATCTGCGCCGGGCCGGTGAGCAGGCGCTCCAATACCCGCGCCTGGTGGGTCCGATCCAGTTCGGAGGCCAGATCGTCCAGTGCGATCACCGGCCATTCGCCGCGCTGTTCTGCATAGTCCTCGGCCTGCGCCAGCAGGCACGCCAATGCGGTCAGCTTGGCCTGACCGCGTGACAATGCATCGCGACCAGGAATGCTGTGGAAATCCACGCTCCAGTCCGCCCGGTGCGGCCCAACCGAGGTGTACCCGGCCTGGCGGTCACGATCCCGGGCCAGAAGCAGAGCATCTGCCAGGGGAAGCTCATGCCGACGCCAGCCCGGACTGAGTTCCAGGGCCTGGATGCCGAGTTGCGGCGCCAAACTGGCAGCCAGCGCCACGGCACGCTGCTGCAGCCGCTCCAGGTAGTGCTGACGCCGGCTGGTAAGGGGCTCTCCGGCCTCAGCCAACTCGTGATCCCAGGTGTCCAGCATCCGCGACGGGCCGCCCTGCTTGAGCAGGGCATTGCGCTGCTTCAGCGCCCTTGAATAGCGGCGCCACAAGGACAGGAAATCAGGTTCCACGTGGAACAAACCCCAATCCAGAAAGCGACGGCGGGGCTCGCCACCGCCGCTGACCAGCGCATGGCTGCCGGGCTCAAACGTCACTACCGCCAGCGCTGCGCAGAGGTTGCCGAGCTGAGCCACATCTTCACCGTCCAATCGTCCCTTCCAGTCCTGCCCACTGTGGCGCAGGCCGGCCTTTCGGCGATGCGGCGCGTGGTCGGCACGCTGTTCGTCCCATTCCACGAAGATCTCCAGCGCCTCCTGGCCCTGGCGCACCAGTCCATCGCGAACCCTGCCGCGGAAGCTCCGGCCATAGGCCATCAGATGCAGGGCCTCCAGCACGCTGGTCTTGCCGGCACCGTTCTCGCCAGTGAGCAGGTTCAGCCCCGGCTGGGGCAAGAGATCCACCGCACTGAAGCGACGCAGTTGGTGCAAGGCGAGGCGGCGGATAAGCATGGGGCGCGAACGACCATCCGCTCGAGGCGGTAGAGGGGAAGGGAATCCATCAGCTTACTGCATCGGTCAAGCCGGACGCGCTGCACCCGCATCGATGCGGAGCAGAAGCTCCCGCGCACCAACTGATCGCGGGTTCCAAGTGGCACCGGTTCACCGGCATGCCCGTTTCCAGCTCCGGACGCAGCTGAAATTCCTTCAATTCTGCACAGGGTTGCGGGGCGTGGCCCGCCAGATTTCAACGATTTCAGGACCACTGCCGCAGGTGTTTGATGAGCGCTTGCCCGGCCGGGTGAGCGGGCGGGCGCCCGGATTCCTCCAAATCTGAGATCCGATGCCCTGGGAGGTTCCACAGATTTCAAAGAATCCGGACCATTCGTTTCACGCTGTCCACAGCGGGACTGTATGACTTATACACAAGGTATGGGCAATTTGTGGATAAAAAAGCCCTTCTGCCTGGGTCTGGAAACTATCCACAGGTTCCCCCCCAGCCTGAGGCGCCTCTATACAGGGGGTTTCACCATCATAAATTCCTTTTAAATCATGCAGATAACACAATTTTCCACGAAATCTGGCTCTACCATCACCACCATGCTTTAGATTTATACCCAGATTTAGAAGCTAGGCTTGGCCCGATCTGTCCCGAATGGGTCCTGTGGACAGAGAGGATTTCAGGAACAGCGAGCACGGTCGCCGCAGCGTGGATGCGCTTCGGCATCCGACCAGACAGGTCCATAGCAACTGCGTTGAGACCCCAGGTACCGGCCCCGATCAAACATGATTCGGAGGCAGTCCCTGGCATCGACTCAAAGTCCCGTCGCCAGTTCGGCCTGGGAAGCAAAGCGCACGCAACCGGGTCCATCAAGGAAGATGGTGTCCGTTCGAAATCCGTGCTGGAAAGGGTTCAGCCCGATGATCCACGTGGAACGTAAAAAAAACGCCCGGGAAAATCCCGGGCGTCGTTCGGTTCCACGTGGAACAACGCTGCTGTCAGAGACGCAGCGGCATCACCACGTGACGCGACTTTTCGCTGCTGGACTCACGCACCAGCGCCGAGGAGTTGGAATCGCGCAGCTGGATGATGACTTCCTCATCGCGCAGGGCGGAGAGGGCATCCAGCAGGTAGTTCACGTTGAAGCCGATGGCCAGATCGCTGACCGTGGTATCGGCTTCGATCTCTTCCTGGGCTTCCTCCTGCTCCGGGTTGTGCGCGCTGATCTTCAGGTTGCCCGGCGACACTTCCACGCGGATGCCGCGGTACTTCTCGTTGGACAGGATCGCAGCGCGCTGCAGCGAGGCGCGCAGCGCTTCACGATCAACCTTCACTTCACGGTCGGCACCGATCGGAATCACCGCTTCGTAATCCGGGAAGCGGCCGTCGATCAGCTTGGAGGTGAAGGTGACATCGTCGCGCTTGACGCGGACGTGGCTGCGGCCGACTTCCAGCTCGATCTCGCGATCACCACTTTCCAGCAGGCGCTGCAGCTCGGTCACGCCCTTGCGCGGCACGATGATCTGGCGCTTGGAACCGCTCGGCTTGGCCAGGTCGGTTTCACACAGCGCCAGACGGTGGCCGTCGGTGGCAACGGTACGCAGGGCGTCACCGCGCAGATCGAACAGCAGGCCATTGAGGTAATAGCGCACGTCCTGCTGCGCCATCGCGAACGCGGTGCGCTCGATGAGCTCCTTCAGGGTCGCTTCGCCGATGGCCACGCGCTCAGTGGCTTCCACTTCGTCAACCGACGGGAAGTCATTGGAGGGCAGGGTTGCCAGGGTGAAGCGGCTACGACCGGCCTGCACGGTGATCTTGTCTCCGGTCTGCGAGACGGTGATCCGGCTGCCATCGGGCAGGGCGCGGATGATCTCGAACAGCTTGCGGGCGGGAATGGTGGTTTCGCCGTCCTGGGCGTCTTCAACCGCGATCCGCGACACCATCTCCACTTCCAGGTCGGTACCGGTCAGCGACAGCTGGCCGTTCTGCACCTGGACCAGGAAATTGGCCAGAACCGGAAGGGTCTGGCGGCGTTCGACCACGTTGACGACCTGTGCCAACGGCTTGAGAAAGGCTTCGCGCTGCAGTGTGAAACGCATGTGGTTCCGTGCCCCTATGCTTTAAAAAATGTGGAATAAATCAAAAGCTTGGTGGTGCTGGTAGAGACAGAATCGCTGGAAAACAATGCTAAGTCTTTGTAAATAAAGGAGTTTCAGGCATCGAAACCCTCTGTATTACCGACCCCCAAGGGGTGGGGAAAGCTGTGGATAAATTCGACGGGATTTCAGACGCCATTCTTATCCACAACGTGTCCCGCGCTTGCTACCGGATTCTGCACCGTTTTGTGCGATGACGCCTCATCGGCATCCGTGCATCATTCGCTCAGCTTCCGGATCAGCTTGTCCCAGTCTTCGCGGAGCTTGCCGTCGGTTTCCATCAGGGTCCGGATCTGGCGGCAGGCATGCAGCACCGTGGTGTGATCGCGACCGGCAAAGGCGTCGCCGATCTCGGGCAGGCTGTGCTCGGTCAGTTCCTTGGTCAGGGCCATGGCGACCTGGCGGGGGCGAGCGAGCGAGCGGGTCCGACGCTTCGACAGCAGATCCTTGATCTGCAGGCCGTAGTAGTCGGCAACGGTTTTCTGGATGTTGGGAATGCTGATCGCCTGCTGCTGGGCGCGCAGCAGGTCGCGCAGGGTTTCCTGGGCGAATTCGGTGGTGATCGCGCGGCCGGTGAAGTTGGCGCGGGCGGTCAGGGTATTGAGCGCGCCCTCGAGGTCGCGCACGTTGGAGCGCATCTTCTTGGCGATCAGGAACGCAACATCATCGGGAATCTCGGCACCGCGTTCGCGCGCCTTGGCCAGCACGATCGCGGCGCGGGTCTCGAAGTCCGGCGGTTCGATCGCGACCGACAGGCCCCAGGCAAGCCGCGACTTCAGGCGCGCTTCCAGGCCTTCGACCTCGCGAGGATAGCGGTCGCAGGTCAGGATGATCTGCTGCTTGCCATCGAACAACGCGTTGAAGGTGTGGAAGAACTCTTCCTGCGTGCGGTCCTTGCCGGCGAAGAACTGGATGTCATCGATCAACAGCGCGTCCACCTGCTGGAACTGGCGCTTGAACTGATCCATGGTCTTTTCCTGCAGGGCCCGGATCATGGCGCTGAAGAACTGTTCCGAACGCAGGTACAGCACCTTCGCGCCTGGATTGGCCTGGCGCATCGCGTTGCCGGCGGCGAACATCAGGTGGGTCTTGCCCAGGCCGGTGCCTCCGTACAGCAGCAGCGGGTTGTGGGCCCGGTCGCCCGGCTTCTGCGCTGCCTGGAAGGCAGCGGCCAGGCCCAGCTGGTTGCTGCGGCCTTCGACGAAGTTGGCGAAGGTGTAGTGATTGTCCAGGTTGCCGGCGAACGGCACCTGCGGTTCGCTGGACACAGGCGCCGACGACGTGGAAACCGGCGCGTTCTGCGCCTCCACGGGGCGCGGGCGCGAGCCGATTTCAAGAAAAACGTCGCTGAAACCGGCGAAGTGAGCCAGCAGTTCACGGATCCGGGCCAGGTACAGCTCGCGGACCTGGTCGACGATGAAGGCATTCGGTGCATACAGCACCAGGCTGTCCACGCGCAGATCGGCCTGCAGCGGCTTCAACCAGGTATGAACGTCTTCCGGCGGGAACTCCGCTTCGAGGCGCTCGAGACTACGGGACCAGGCATCCATCAGCAATAATCGTCCGGTGGCCGGGGCATGGACGCGACAAGGCGCCCAAACACAGGCCGGAAAGGGGGGAAATGGATGGCTCAGACTACCACCGAGCGCCCGCCTTCGGAATGCTTGTCCCCTACTTATTCACAAAAACATCCACAGCTATTGCACAGCCCGGTGAATTCGCGTAGTCCCCAGGGGTTGACGTGAGGGGGGAGACCTCTCTAGAATTTCCGGTTCTTTCCGTCCCATTCATACGAGAGGCCCCCAATGGCCACGAAGCGCACCTACCAGCCCAGCAACCTCAAGCGTAAGCGCGACCACGGCTTCCGTGCCCGTATGAAGACCGCTGACGGCCGCAAGATCCTGTCGCGTCGCCGCGCCAAGGGCCGCAAAGTCCTGAGCGCCTGATTGCCATGCCGCACCCTGCGGCAGACGCAATCCCTTCGACAGTGAATACTGCAGACCCGCGCAAGCGATTCCCTCGCTCTGCGCGGGTTCGCACGCGTGCCGAATACTCAACGGTCTTCAACGGCGCCCGCCGTGTGTCCGATCCGCTGATGACCCTGCACTGGCTGCCGGCTGACCGGCCGGCCAGGCTGGGTCTGGCGGTTTCCCGCAAGGTCGATCCGAACGCCGTTGGGCGTAACCGGATCAAGCGCGTCCTGCGCGACATCCTGCGTCAGACACGTACCGATATCCAGCCAGGCGACTTCGTCGTCGTGGCCCGTAGTGCTGCGCGTTCCGCCAGCAACGACGAGATCCGCCAGGCCTTCCTGCGCCTGCTGCGTCGCCTGCGTGCATTGCCCGCGCCGGGCGTGGACGGCACAATGCCGCCGCCTGATGGCATCGCAACTCCTTCTTTGACCGAGCCGGCATCGCGTCCCGGCCCCGCCGAGCCTGTCCGCTGATGAACCAGACCCGCGTATTCCTCATTTTTGCCTGGCTGATGGTGGCCGTGCTGCTGTGGATGGAGTGGAGCCGTGAAAAGGCTGCTCCGACCCCGGCACCGACGACCACGTCGGCCCCGGCTGCCGTACAGAGTGTTCCGGGCGCTGCCTCGGGCAGCATTCCCAGTGCACAGGTCCCGGGCGCCCCGGGCCAGGCTGCTGTGCAGGCGCAGGCCAGTGCCACCCCGGCCAGCCAGCGCGTGACCGTCACCACCGACGTGCTGCGCCTGGTGCTTGATGGTGGCCGCGTGCTCGACGCCGAGCTGCTGCAGTTCCCGCAGACCAAGGACGAAGGCAGCCCGCCGGTTCGCCTGCTGACCGAAGACCCCGCGCATCCGTACAGCGCGATCAGTGGCTGGGCCAGCGAAGACAAGAACACCCCGGTTCCCGGCGCCGACGGCTTCAAGCTGGTCGGTGACACCAAGGACTTCGTGCTGGCCAAGGGCCAGAACGAGCTGCAGATCCCGTTCGTGTGGACTGCCGACAACGGCGTGACCATCAAGCGCACCCTGACTGTCTCGCGCAACGAGTACGCCGTGCGCTTCAAGGACGAAGTCAGCAATGCCGGCGCCGCGCCGTGGAACGGCTACGTCTACCGCACCCTGGACCGCACCCCGACCATCCTGTCGCGGAGCATGACCAACCCGGACTCCTTCAGCTTCAACGGTGCCACCTGGTACGACAACGACAAGAAGTACCAGCGTCGTGCGTTCAAGGACTACCTGGAAGACGGCACGCTCAACCAGAACATCACCGGCGGCTGGCTGGCGATGCTGCAGCACCACTTCTTCACCGCCTGGATCCCGCAGAAGGACCAGACCGCACACTACGTACTGTCGCAGGTGGCCGGTCGTGACCTGATCGAAGCGCGTGGCCCGGCCTTCACCGTGGCCCCGGGCCAGTCCACCAGCACCGAAGCCCGCCTGTGGGTCGGCCCGAAGCTGGTCAACCTGATTGCCAAGGAAGACGTGCCGGGCCTGGACCGCGTGGTCGACTACAGCCGCTTCTCGATGATGGCGGTGATCGGCCAGGGCCTGTTCTGGGTGCTGAACCAGGTACACAAGCTGGTCGGCAACTGGGGCTGGGCGATCGTCGGCCTGGTGGTGCTGCTGAAGCTGGTGCTGTACCCGCTGTCGGCGACCCAGTACAAGAGCGGTGCCAAGATGCGTCGCTTCCAGCCGCGCATCGCGCAGCTCAAGGAACGCTATGGCGATGACCGCCAGAAGTTCCAGACCGCGATGATGGAGCTGTACAAGAAGGAAAAGATCAATCCGATGGGCGGCTGCCTGCCGATCCTCATCCAGATGCCGATCTTCTTCGCCCTGTACTGGGTGCTGGTGGAATCGGTCGAACTGCGCCAGGCACCCTGGTTCGGCTGGATCCAGGACCTGACCGCGCGCGACCCGTACTTCATCCTGCCGGTGATCAACGTGGCAGTGATGTGGTTCACCCAGAAGCTGACCCCGGCACCGGGCATGGACCCGATGCAGCAGAAGATGATGCAGTTCATGCCGCTGGTGTTCGGCGTCATGATGGCCTTCATGCCGTCCGGCCTGGTCCTGTACTGGGTGGTCAACGGCGGCCTGGGCCTGCTGCAGCAGTGGTGGATGACCAAGCGCCATGGCGGCGAGCCGGTCCCGGCCACCACCGCTCCGGCCCCGGTCAAGAAGAAGTAATCGGTAGAGCCGGCCGCTGGCCGGCTGACCCCAGCAAAAGCCCGCCGCAAGGCGGGCTTTTCGCATGCGGCGGTAGAATCGCCGGCACACCGTTCCTCCCACCTTCGAGTCCGCCATGCCGCGTGCGTCGTCGTTCCGCCTGTTCCTGCCCTCGCTGTTGTTGACCCTGGTTGTTGCCGGCTGCGGCGACAAGGACGCGAAGGCGCCGGCGACCACCGTCACCCAGGCGAGCGCGCAGGCTGCGGCCGCCGCCGATCCTGCCGCTGCGCCGTTGCTGGCGGCGCTGCAGAAGCAGCTCGATGGCTACCGCCGGATCATCGTGCTGCTGGCCGACGAGGAGCAGCAGTCGACCGCCGACCGCGGCACCTCCACGCGTGTGGGACAGCAGCTGTTCCACGATGGCCTGGAACAGCGCACGACCATCGCCGCGCAGTTCGACACCCTGCTGCGCGGTTCCAGCCCGCAGCGCTTTGCCACTCTCGGCACGGTGCTGGACTACATCGAGTCTGCGCCGGAACTGTTCGACGCCGATCGCCTGGCCTTCCGTGAAGTGCTGCGTGACCTGCATGAGCGGGTCGGCACCGATTCCTCGCTGCCGGCGGTGAAGCTGCACCAGCGCATCGGTGAGGATCTGGAAGCGCTCGATGAGATCGAGCGCAACTACAACCAGGAACTGACCCGCATCTTCAGCCGCTTCGAGCGCACCCGCGCCATCGAACTGAAGCGCGAGAAGTGGGACGACTACATCGCCCACCTGCACAAGGACTACAGCCGTGAAGCGATCCTGCGCGACTACGGGGTGATCGAGCCGTATCCGATGTCGATGAAGGACAGTGACCGCGAGATCTTCGGCCGAGACCTGCCGGCCAAGACCGTGGTGCTGACCTTCGACGACGGTCCGCACAAGGCCTACACCGATGAAGTGGTGGCCATCCTCAAGCGTTACGACGTGCCGGGCGTGTTCTTCGAAGTGGGCCGCAACCTGGGCAAGGTCGAGGCCGATGGCAAGGTCAGCCTCGGCCCGATGGCGAAGATCAGCCGCAACCTGATGGAACAGGGCTATGCGGTCGGCAACCACAGCCTGACCCACGCCCAGCTGTCGCGCACCACCGGCGACGCCCTGCGCCAGCAGGTGCTGGACACCGACACGCTGCTGAAGGATGTCGACAGCAAGCGCGCGCCGCTGTTCCGCTTCCCGTACGGCGCGCGCAATGCCGAAGGCCTGCAGCTGCTCAACGAAGCCGGGCTGAAGTCGATCATGTGGAACATCGACTCGATGGACTGGGCTGACCCGGTGCCGGAATCGATCGTGCAGCGCGTACTCGACCAGGTGAACAAGGAGCAGCGCGGCATCATCCTGTTCCATGACATCCACGATCGCGCAGTGAAGGCGCTGCCGCAGATCCTCGACCGGCTGATCGCCGAGGGTTACCAGTTTGCCGGCTGGAACGGCCGCGACTTCACCGTGGCCCGTGCGCGCAAGGGTGATGCCGCTGCCGCCACCGTCACCACCGGCTACGAGAAGTCGTGGGCGATCGTGGTCGGCATCGACAACTACGCCAAGTGGCCGAAGCTGGAATACGCCAGCCATGATGCGCAGGCGGTGGCCGATACCCTGACCGGGCAGTTCGGCTTCCCGTCCTCGCAGGTGATCGTGCTGAAGAACGAGCAGGCCACGCGCAACAACATCCTCGCGGCCTTCCACGACCGCCTGGCTGACGATCGCACCGGGAAGAACGACCGCGTGTTCGTATTCTTCGCTGGCCACGGCGCGACCCGCCAGCTCGCCTCCGGGCGCGACCTCGGCTACATCATCCCGGTCGATTCGGATCCGAAGGAATTCGCCACCGACGCGATTGCGATGACCGACATCCAGAACATCGCCGAAAGCATGCAGGCCAAGCATGTGATGTTCGTGATGGATGCCTGCTACAGCGGCCTGGGCCTGACCCGTGGCGGCCCGTCGTCGTCGTCGTTCCTGCGCGAGAACGCACGTCGCAGCGCGCGGCAGATGCTGACCGCCGGCGGCGCCGACCAGCAGGTGGCCGATGCCGGCCCCAACGGCCACTCGGTGTTCACCTGGGTGCTGCTGCAGGCGCTGGCTGGCAAGGGCGATCTCAACGGCGATGGCCTGATCACCGGTACCGAGCTGGCCGCCTACGTGGCGCCGGCCGTCTCAGCCGTTTCGCACCAGACCCCGGCCTTCGGCAGCCTGCCCGGTTCGCAGGGCGGCGAGTTCGTGTTCCAGGTGCCAGACAGCCAGGAATTCCTCAATGCCGATACGCGCCAGCTGACCGCCGATGCGATCGCGCTGAACAACAAGGTGGAGGCCGCCAGCGAGGCCAAGGGCAGCCAGGCACCGGTGACGGTGGCTGACCTGCAGGGCGGCAAGGCCAAGCTGGTAGTGCCCTCCGCCGGACCGGCGTCCGACCGCCAGCGCGCGCAGCAGGCCAACGACCGTGGCCTGCAGCTGTACCGCGAGAAGCAGTACGACGAGGCAGCCGCGCAGTTCACCGAAGCGCTGAAGCTGCGTCCGGACTTTGCCCAGGCCGCCAACAACCTCGGCTTCGTCTACTACCGCCAGCAGCGCTATGTCGAAGCGGCGCGCTGGCTGGAGAACACACTGAAGATCGATCCCTCGCGCGCGGTGGCCTATCTCAACCTGGGCGATGCCTACTTCAACGCAGGCGACAAGGCGAAGGCGAAGCAGGCCTACACGACCTACCTGGCGCTGCAGCCGCAGGGCAGTGGTGCCGCGCAGGCACGCGCGCAGCTGGAGAAACTCTGAACCATGAACGACGCGATCCGTACCGACACCATCGTGGCCATCGCCAGCGCTCCGGGCGCTGGCGGTGTCGGCCTTCTGCGCCTGTCCGGTTCGCGCGCTGCGGCGATCGCCCGCGCGCTGGGTGCGCCTGCACTGCGCCCGCGCCATGCACACTATGCGCGCCTGCGCGACGCCGATGGCGACGTCATCGACGATGGCATCGTTCTGTGGTTCCCGGCGCCGAACAGCTTCACAGGCGAAGAGGTGGTGGAACTGCAGGGGCACGGCAGCCCGGTACTGCTGCAGCAACTGGTCGCGCGCTGCATTGCGCTCGGTGCGCGCCAGGCGCGGCCGGGTGAGTTCAGCGAACGCGCGTTCCTCAACGGCAAGCTCGACCTGGCCCAGGCCGAGGCCATCGCCGACCTGATCGCGGCCGGCGACAACCGCGCCGCACGCGCCGCGCGACGTTCGCTGGATGGTGTGTTCTCGCGGCGCATCGACGCCGTGGTCGAGCAGTTGGTGCTGTTGCGCATCCACGTGGAAGCAGCCATCGACTTCGCCGACGAACCGCTGGATACCCTCGGCGGTGCGCAGGTGCGGCGTGGGCTGGAGCAGGCGCGCAGTGATCTGGCCCTGCTGCGCCGCGACGCCGAACGCGGCCGTCGCCTGCGCGATGGCCTGCACGCGGTGCTGATCGGTCCGCCGAACGCCGGCAAGAGTTCACTGCTCAATGCGCTGGCCGGCAGCGAGCGCGCCATCGTTACCGACATCGCCGGCACCACCCGCGACACGCTGCGCGAGACCATCCGCCTGGATGGCCTGGAGCTGACCCTGGTCGACACCGCCGGCCTGCGCGACGGTGGCGATGCCATCGAACGCGAAGGCATGCGCCGCGCGCACGTGGAAATCGAGCGCACCGACCTGGCGCTGATCGTGCTGGATGCGCGCGATCCGGCGGCCGGGCAGGCGGCGCTGGGTGATGCCGTGGCAGCGGTGCCGCACAAGATCTACATCCACAACAAGTCGGACCTGCTCGGTGTGCTGCCGGCGCTGGACGACCCGGACCGCGTGTTCGTTTCGGCAGCCACCGGCGCCGGGCTGGACGACCTGCATGCGCGCCTGCGTTCGATTGCCTCGGCCGGGGCAGGGGAGCAGGTGGATGGCGAGTTCTCCGCGCGCACGCGCCATGTGGACGCGATCGAGCGAGCGCAGGAACACGCGCAGCGCGCCGATTGCGAACTGGCGCATGAGCACCTGGAACTGGCCGCCGAGGAATTGCGGCTGGCCCATGACGCACTGGGCGAGATCACCGGGCAGATGAGTGCGGATGATCTGCTGGGAAGGATCTTCTCGAGCTTCTGCATCGGCAAGTAACTGCAGAGCCGAGCCCGTGCTCGGCTCTACAGGTGCAGGCTTCCCCCACCTGTCACATTGCCGCCGCATACTGACAGCCATCACATACCACTTGGGGAAGTCGCAGTGAAGTCGTGGGGTTGTGCGTTGCTGTTGTCGCTGGCCGTGGCACCATCGGTAGCCATGAGTGCTGAATCCTCCACCCCGGCCGCACCCAAGGTGTCGGTCTACGGCCATCGCGGGGCAAGCGCACTGCTGCCCGAGCACACCCTGGCCTCGTATGCACAGGCCATCGCCGATGGCGCCGACTACATCGAACCGGACCTGGTGATGACCAAGGACGGGGTGATGGTGGCCCGCCACGAGAACGAGATCGGCGGCACCACCGACGTCGCTTCGCATCCAGAGTTCGCCAGCCGCCGCACCAGCAAGGTGATCGATGGTCAGAAGGTCGACGGCTGGTTCACCGAAGACTTCACACTGGCCGAGCTGAAGACCCTCTATGCGCGCGAGCGCCTGCCGGAACTGCGCAGCACCGCCTACGACGGGCAGTTCCGCATCGCCAGCCTGGACGAGATCCTGGCCTTCCTGGTGCAGCAGGCCGGGCGTGCCAACCGCGGCATCGGCCTGGTGCCGGAGATCAAGCACCCGACCTACTTCCAGTCCATCGGCCTGCCGATGGAAGACATGCTGCTGGCCGCACTGCGTGGCAACGCGTACACCAATGTCGGGCCGGTCACCATCCAGTCGTTCGAGACCGCCAACCTGCGCTACCTGCGCGGCAGGATCGGCCGGGGCAGCAACATCCGGCTGCTGCAGCTGCTGTGGAAGGGCGATACCCAGCCGGCTGACATCGCCAAGGCCGGCGGCGCGCTGACCTATGCGCAGATGATGGCCCCGGCCGGCCTGAAGGACATTGCCGGCTACGCCGATGGCATCGGCCCCGAGCTGCGTTCGATCATTCCACTGGATGCCAAGGGCGCGCTGGGCACGCCGACCTCGCTGGTACGTGATGCGCATGCCGCTGGCCTGATGGTGATTCCGTACACCTTCCGCCCGGAAAACCACTTCCAGCCCAGCAACCTGCGCAAGGGTGCCGACAGCGCGCGCAATGCCGAGGGATCGATCGCCGAGATGCGGGCTTACCTGGCGACGGGCATCGATGCGTTCTTCACCGATGACCCGGCGCTCGGCCGGCAAGCGGTGGATGGGATGGGCGCGGCGGGGAACTGAGCGATCCACGCGCCGGGCATGGCCCGGCGCTACCCGGGGGCCGGTGTGCTCTGGTAGGTGCCAACCTTGGTTGGCACACAACAACCGCGCCGACCAAGGTCGGCCACTACCGATTCATGACGTTGCCGGCCAGCGGCCGGCACCACCCTCACCTCAACCGCGCGGTTCGTCCGGGCGGCGGAACGGGATCACCACGTAGTCCTGGCCCTCGCGCGGCTGCCACAGTACCGGCACGCGCTGCGGTGACGGCGGCTCCAGTTCGTCGTCGGACAGCGGCTCGGCCTCGTCTTCTTCGTCTTCCCAGCTGTAGCGCTGGCGCGGTGGCAGTGGGTCGGCGTTGCGGAACAGCAGCGCGGCGATGATGCCGGCGAAGGCGCCGCCCATGTGCGACTGCCAGGACACACCATCGGCGTGCGGCAGGATGGTCATCAGCATGCCGCCGTAGAACAGCATGCCGATCAGACCGGTGGCGATCGCCGCACGGTCGCGGCGCAGCAGGCCGAGGCTGGCCAGCAGGAACATCAGGCCGTGGGTCACGCCACTGGCGCCCAGGTGCACGCTGCCCGGATTGCCCAGCATCCACGCGCCGAGGCCCGAACCCAGCCACAGCAGGGGCAGCGCGCGTACGGTGGCCTTCGGATACACGCTGCCGGCCAGCGTGCCGAGGATCAGGATGGCGATGCTGTTGGCGGCGATATGCTCGACCGAGGCATGCAGCATCGGGCCGCCGATCAGGCCGAGCAGGCCCTTGGCTTCCAGCGGTGCGACCGCCCACGGTCGCCAGTCGAACGTGCCCTGCAGGGCGAACACGGCCACCAGCACCAGCACGGCGGCCAGGCTGACATTGAACGCCCGCAGGATGCGCGAGCGATCATTGCGGGGGGGCGGCACGTCGCCGGCGGGCAGGGGCGCGTTGTTGTCCATACCTCAGCAATGGCGGTGACTGGCGCGAAACCAAGGCCACCGTAACGGGAGAGTGGAGGCGGCCGGCGGGACAATCCCACCGGCCGCGCCGTTCAATGGATCAGGCTCAGGCCTGGCCTTCGCCTTCCTTCGGCGGGTACTTCAGGCTCAGCACCACGGTGGCGGCGATGATCACCGCGACCACGCCCAGCGACACCGGGGTCGGGATCTTGAACAGGTCGATGATCATCATCTTGATGCCGATGAAGGCCAACACCAGCGCCAGGCCGTACGGCAGCAGGTGGAAGCGGTCGGCCATGCCGGCCAGCAGGAAGAACATCGCACGCAGGCCCAGCACCGCGAACACGTTGGAGGTGAGCACGATGAACGGGTCAGTGGTGATCGCGAAGATCGCCGGGATGCTGTCCACGGCGAAGATCACGTCGGTGACCGCGATCAGGATCAGCACGGCGAACAGCGGGGTGAACCAGCGCACGCCATCACGCTTCACGCTCAGCGCGTTGCCGGCGTAGTCCGGCAGCAGGCGCAGGTGCTTGCGCATCCAGCGCAGGGCCGGGTTGGTCTCCAGGTCCGGCTCCTGGCCGGCGGCGAACCACATCTTCCAACCGGTGAACAGCAGGAAGGCGCCGAACACGTAGAGCAGCCAATGGAACTGGCTGATCAGCACGCTACCGGCGAAGATCATGATCGTACGCAGCACGATCGCACCCAGGATGCCGATGATCAGCACCTTCTGGCGCTGCTCTTCCGGCACCGCGAAGTAGCTCATGATCATCAGGAAGACAAAGATGTTGTCGACCGCCAGCGCCTTTTCGACCAGATAACCGGTCAGGAACTCGAGGCCGACCTTGTTGGCCACGACCTGGCCGGCGGTCTCATTCAGGTAGTACCAGAGGCCGGCGTTGAACAGCAGGGCCAGCGCGACCCAGCCGATGGACCACCACAGGGCCTCCTTGAAGGTGACCTTGTGCGGTCCACCATGGCGCATCAACACGAGGTCGACCAGCAGGGCGATGACCACCACCGCTGCGAAGCCGCCCCACAACCACACGTTACCGATCGTCTGCATTGGGAATGTCCGTTGGAAAGATGAATGCCAGGCCGGACGGCGAGGATCTGCAACGGAGGATCGGGAGGGGATCCAGGGACAGAGCTTCGCCAGTACGGCGAAGGTCTCGCTCGCAGTTCCAGTCGGCTGGAACTGCCGTTGCACCGGAGCCTGCGGGCTCGAAATGACGGCGACAACGTCTGGGAGCTACTCCCCTTCTGGCGCCGATTCTGCCGTCTGGCCGGGCCGCCGTCAAATGCCCCTGCACTGGGGTCGGAGCCCCTGCGGGGATCCGACCCCGGCGCCCGGTTTACAATGGGTGGATGAATACCCCCCTTCCGATTGTCCGCCTCAAGAATGCGTGGCGCTCCAGCCACCCGTGGATCTTCCAGAAACTGGTCGAGAAGCCGACCGTCCGGCCCAAGCCCGGTTCCATCGTCGACGTGGTCGGCATCGATGGCGAGTTCATTGGCCGCGGGTTCTACAACGGGCACTCGCGCATTGCCGTGCGCATCCTTGAAACCGACCAGAACGTACCGGTGGATGCCGGCTGGTTCTCGCGCAAGATCGCCCAGGCAGTGTCGCTGCGCCGTGAGGTGCTCAAGCTCGACGCGGTGTCCGACGCCTGGCGTGTCGTGCACAGCGAAGGTGACGGCCTGTCCGGCCTGGTGGTCGACCGCTACGGCGACCTGGTGGTGGTCGAGTTCTTCGCCGCCGGCATGTTCCGCCACCGCGAATGGATCTACGATGCGCTGCGCGAGCAGTTCCCGGGCTGCCGCTTCCACAGCTTCGCCGACGAGCACGTGCAGAAGCAGGAAAGCTTCGACTTCCACGGCAACACCACCACCGAAGCGTCGGTGATCACCGAGTACGGCATCAAGTTCCGCGCCGACCCGGCCGGTGCGCACAAGACCGGTTTCTTCGCCGACCAGCGCGAGAACCGTGAGTGGCTGAGCCAGCAGGTGGAAGGCAAGAGCGTGCTCGACCTGTGCTGCAACACCGGCGGTTTTGCCGTGTACGCGGCGGCGCGTGGTGCTTCGGAAGTGATCGGCATCGACATCGACGAGGACGTGATCCAGATCGCCAAGGGCAATTCGCGCCTGAACAACGTGCGTCCGAAGTTCATCCAGTCCGACATCTTCCCGTGGCTGCGCGACGCCGCCAACCGCGGTGAGCAGTACGACGTGGTGATCCTGGACCCGGCGAAGATGACCCGCGACCGCGACCAGGTCATCACCGCACTGAAGAAGTACCTGGACATGAACAAGCTGGCGCTGGGCGTGGTCAAGCCGGGCGGCCTGTTCGCCACCTTCTCCTGCACCGGCCTGGTGGCCGAGGACCAGTTCCTCGACATGCTGCGCCGCGCGGCCTATTTCTCCGGCCGCACGATCCAGATCCTGAAGGTGGCCGGCGCTGGTCCGGACCATCCGTTCATGGCCCACGTGCAGGAATCGCGTTACCTCAAGGCCGTGTTCTGCCGCGTGGTGGACTGACCGCGGGATGCTGTAGAGCCGAGCCCATGCTCGGCTGATCTGCCTGACAGCCTCAAGATCCGCCGGGCGCGGCCCGGCTCTACAAATCCGAGGGCCGCAGCGCTATGGTCGGGCTCTTCCCAATGCCGGTGAGAGCCCATGCCATCGTTGCGTCGTCTGTCCGTTGTGCTTGCCCTGGCGCTGAGCGCGCCGCTGTCGGCCCATGCCATCGAGTTCAGTGCGCAGGAACTGGCCCGCGCCAAATCCCTGCAGCAACGCCTGGTCACGCTCGACAGCCACCTGGATACGCCGGCCAACTTTGGTCGCAGCGGTTTCGACATCGAGCAACGCCACGACCGCAACGCCCTTTCGCAGGTCGACTACCCGCGCATGGTCGAAGGCGCGCTGGACGGCGGTTTCTGGGCGATCTACACCGACCAGGGCGACCGCACCGCTACCGCCCATCTGGCCGAGCGTGACCACGGCCTGCAGCGACTGATGGAAATCCGTGAGATGCTGGCGGCCAATCCCGAGCGCTTCGCGCTGGCACTGACCGCCGATGACGCAGCGCGGATCAAGGCTGCCGGCAAGCGCGTGGTCTACATCAGCATGGAAAATGCCAGCCCGCTGGTGGCTGACCCCAGCCTGCTGTCGTTCTACCACCGCGCCGGCCTGCGCCTGCTCAGCACCGTGCACTTCGCCAACAACGAGTTCGCCGATTCGGCCACCGATCCCAAGGGCGCGGAATGGAAAGGGCTTAGCCCGGCCGGCAAGGAACTGGTACGGGAGGCGGTGAAGCTGGGCATCGTGATCGACCAGTCACACGCCTCGGACGCGGTGTTCGACGACCTGCTGGCAATGATGCCGGTGCCGTTCGTGCTGTCGCACAGCTCGGCCAAGGCGGTCTATGACCATCCGCGCAATCTCGACGATGCGCGCCTGCGCAGACTGGCCAAGGCCGGTGGCGTGATCCAGGTGAACGCCTATGGCGGCTACCTGATCGATACGGCGAAGACGCCCGAGCGCAAGCAGGCCGAGGAAGCGCTGAGCAAGCAGCTGGGCGGCTGGGAACGCATGGGCATCGAGCAGGGTGTTGCGCTGCTGAAGGCCGAGCAGGCGCTGGACCACGAGCACCCGGTGCGCCACGCCAGCCTGGACGACTTCTTCGCCCACTTCGAGCACATCCTCACGGTGGTCGGCCCGGAACATGTGGGCATCGGCCTGGACTGGGATGGTGGTGGCGGACTGAGTGACCTGCCCGATGTCAGCCAGCTGCCGAAGATCACCGCGTGGCTGCTGCGCAAGGGCTATACCGAGAAGCAGATTGCCGGCATCTGGGGCGGCAACCTGCTGCGGGTGATGCGCCAGGCGCAGGATTACGCTGCAAAGCAGGGCGGTTGAAGCGCCCTGCGGTAGTGCCGGCCGCTGGCCGGCATTGCTCGTATCAACAGGATGCGAGGTGCCGGCCAGCGCCCGGCACTACCGGCGAGCCGGTTACTTCGCGATCAGTGCGTGGCGGCGGCTGTACAGGAAGTACAACACCAGGCCGACCACGTTCCACAGCAGGAAGTACAGCTGAGTGGTGTGCGGCAGGCTGATGAACAGGTAGATGCAGCCCAGTGCGGCCAGCGGGCCGACCACGAAAGCCACCGGCGTGCGGAAGGTGCGCTCGCGGTTCGGCTCGCGCAGGCGCAGCACCACCAGACAGATGCCCACCGCAGTGAACGCGGCCAGGGTACCGGCATTGGCCAGCGCCGCGATCTCGTCCAGGCGCGCCACACCAGCCAGCGCCGACACCACCACCGCAGTGAACAGTGTGGTCGCCACCGGCGTGCCGGTGCGTGCGTTGACCTTGGACAGGCCACGCGGCAGCAGGCCATCGCGGCTCATCACAAAGAAGATGCGGCTCTGGCCGTACAGGAAGGCCAGCAGCACCGTCGGCAGGGCGATGATCGCGATCACGCCGATCACCATTGCCGCGGTCGGATGGCCCAGCTGGCGCATGATCAGCGCCAGCGGCTCGGCGCTGTGGCCGAACACCGCGTAGCTCATCGCACCGACGGCCGCCAGCGCCACCAGCACGTAGACGATGGTGCAGCCGATCATCGAACCGATGATGCCGATCGACAGGTCGCGGCCCGGGTTCTTGGTCTCCTCGGCGGCGGTGGAGATCGCATCGAAGCCGTAGAAGGCGAAGAAGATGATGGCTGCCGCCGCCATCACGCCGTGCTCGACGCCATCGGGGCCCATCGACTTGGCAAAGCCGTACGGCATGAACGGCTGCAGATTGGCGCTGTCGAAGGCGGGCAGGGCCACGGCGACGAAGATCGCCAGCGCGATCAGCTTGAACACCACCAGGATCGCATTGAGCGTGGCGCTTTCCTTGGTGCCGGCCATCAGCATGCCGGCCACCAGCCAGGTGATGATGATCGCCGGCAGGTTGATCATTCCGCCTTCCACGTGCGGGCCGGCTGCCAGCCAGGCCGGCAGGTGTACGTTCCAGCCGAACTGGGTGTGGACCCATTCGAGGAAGCCGACGAAGTAGCCGGACCAGCCCACCGCCACCGTACTCACCACCAGCGAGTACTCCAGGATCAAGCTCCAGCCCACCACCCAGGCAAACACCTCGCCCAGCGCGCTGTAGCTGTAGGTGTAGGCACTGCCGGCGGCCGGCATCATCGTCGACAGCTCAGCGTAGGACAGCGCCGCACAGGCGCAGACCGCACCGGCGATGGCGAAGGAGATCAGCACGGCCGGGCCGGCCAGGTTGGCACCCACGCCGATCAGCGTGTAGATGCCGGTACCGACGATGGCACCGATGCCCAGCGCGATCAGGTGCGGCCAGCTGAGCGTCGGGATCAGACGCCTGCCGGCTTCGTGGACGGTGACGGAATCTAGGGACTTGCGCCGGAACAGGGACATGCAGGCCTCGGAAGGGGTGACTAAGAACGACAAGTTCCCGAGTGTGACCGAACGCAGCGCAGCATTACCACTGACGCGGGTCATACCCGACGCGCCGCGCGCTGCACCGCGATCAGGCTGCCGGAATCGGCATAAAGCAGGCCGGACCCCCGCGCCGGGCGACGTCAGGGCATGGCGGGCCAGTGGCAGCCGTCTTCCTGCCAGGCCTCGACGTCGTCGTGAAAAGAGCTCCTGCGCCCGTCACGGGCACGCTCATAGCGCAGGTCCAGCACCAGCGCGCCCTGGGTACTCAACAGGTAGCGGCCGTTGAGGCGGCCATCGATGCGCTCTTCCCAGACGCTGTCGAACTGGTACGGGCGATCTTCGGCCAGCACCGTGCTTTGCATCGAGATCCGGCGCAGGGGCAGGCGCTTGCGCTGGCCGGCGTAGCGCACGTCGGACTGTCCGTCCTCCAGCCAGCGCCATTCCAGGTGGATGCTGCCGTTGCGACCGCCGGTCAGGCAGCGATGGTCCTGTACGGTGGCGCCAGAGGCGGTGCCGGCGAACAGCAGAGCCAGGCCGAGCAGCGGCAGCCGCCCGTTCATCCGTTCAGCCCCAACCGGATGCCAAACCCCACCAGGAACAGGCCGGCCACGCGGCGCAGCGCGTCGCTGATCCGCGGGTGCTGGATCAGCCGGCGACGGGCCAGGTTGCCCACGCCGATCAGCATCGAGCAGTAGGCGATGCTGACCACCAGGATGATGCCGGCCAGCGCCGCGAAGGTGGCGATGCCCTGGTGTGCCTTGGGATCGATGAACAACGGCAGGAAGGCCATGTAGAACAGGATCGCCTTCGGGTTGAGCAGGCTGACCAGGATCGCCTGCTGGAAGTAGCGGCCCGGCTGCATGCGGATCGGGCCGGCATCACCGCCCTCGTGCTTCGGTGTGCGCAGCAGGCCGATGCCGACCCACACCAGGTAGCCCGCACCCAGGTACTGCACGGCGTGGAACACCAGCGGGTTGGCCTTGAGCAACGCGGCCACGCCGGCCAGCGCCAGCCACATCAGGATCTGGTCGCCGACCAGCAGGCCGGCCAGTGCGGTGTAGCCGCCGCGCACACCGCCACGGCCGGTGGCGGTCAGCAGGGTGAAGGTACCGGGACCGGGCAGGGCGAGAAACACCAGCACGGCGACCAGAAACGTCCACAGGTCCTGGATGCCCATCCACGGCATGGCGGTGTTCTCTCTTACGGGGGGCCGCCATTGTCGGCCAGCGCCGGGACTGGCGACAGGGGGCCGGCAGGATCTTCGGGCATGCCAGACAGCAGAGGTTGCAGGTGCTGGCGCAGCTGCGCGTGCAGCTGCCGCACCGCCGGCGAGAACTGCTTGCGGTGCGGGCAGACCAGCTGCAACGGTATGTGGCTGCCGATGCCATCGAGCAGCAGCTGCAGGCGCCCTGCGAGCACATCCTCGCGCAGGTCCAGCCAGGATTTGTAGGTGATGCCTTCGCCGGCTACAGCCCAGCGCCGCACCACATCGGCGTCATCGCAGACCAACGGGCCGCGCACCGGAATCACGCTGCGGCGCCCGTCGACCTCGAACGACCAGCGATCATAGGCGCGGCCACTGAGCTGGTAGACCAGGCAATCATGCTCGCGCAGATCCTCCAGGCGCGTGGGCATGCCGCGCCGCTGCAGATAGTCGGGCGACGCCGCGAGTATGCGCCGATTGCCTTCCAGCAGGGGCAGGGCGACGTAGTTGGCGTCGTCGAAGTGGCCGATGCGGATGGCCACGTCGACCGGGTCGCGGAACACGTCGGCCACTTCGTCGGACAGGCGCAGGTGCAGGCGCAGCCGCGGGTGCGCGGCGCGAAAGGCGCTCAGCCAGGGCAGCAGCAGATTTCGACCGAAGTCCGACGGCGCCGACAGCTGCAGGGTGCCGTGCAGTTCGGCGTCTTCGCCCTGCACGCGCGCCTGGCCCTCGCGCAGGGTGGCCAGTACCTCCTGCGCATACGGCAGGTACAGCGCCCCCTCGCCGGTCAGGCGCAGGCTGCGCGTGGTGCGCACGAACAGTCGCAGGTCCAGCTCGCGTTCCAGCCGCGCCACCGCCGCAGCGACCTGCCCCGGCAGCAGGTCGGCTTCGCGGGCTGCCTGCGAGAAGCTGCCCAGTGCGGCAGTGCGGACGAACAGCTGCAGATCGTCGAAGCGGATCATCTTCATCGCCAGAGTGAAAGTGCTGCCCGATTCTGCGCCTTTCCGAGGGACCGCGCGCGGCGCAACCTGTCGCCTCCTTCCCCACTGGACCGCTGCCATGCGCGCCATTGCCTACACCCAAGCCGGCCTGCCGATCGATGATGCCCAGGCCCTGATCGACATTGAACTGGAACTGCCGCAGCCCGGCCCGCGTGATCTGCGGGTGGCGGTACGCGCGGTGGCGGTGAACCCGGTCGACACCAAGGTCCGCCGCGGCGTGGCCACCGATGGCCCGCGCGTGCTGGGCTGGGATGCGGTCGGCATTGTTGATGCGGTGGGCAGCGAGGTGACCCTGTTCCAGCCCGGCGACGCGGTCTACTACGCCGGCGTCATCGACCGCCCGGGCAGCAATGCGCAGTACCAGCTGGTGGATGAGCGCAGCGTAGGCCGCAAGCCGGCCAGTCTCGACGATGCCGCCGCCGCGGCGCTGCCACTGACTGCAATCACCGCCTGGGAGCTGCTGTTCGACCGCCTGCGCATCCCGGAGGGTGGTGGCGAAGGCCAGACCCTGCTGGTGATCGGTGCTGCCGGTGGTGTCGGTTCGATCCTGGTGCAGCTGGCACGGAAGCTGACCAAGCTGACCGTGATCGGCACCGCCTCGCGCCCTGATACCCAGGACTGGGCGTACGCAATGGGGGCACACCACGTGATCGACCACAGCCTGCCGCTGGCCGAGGGACTGGCGCGGCTCGGCATCAGCGAGGTGCAGCATGTCGCCAGCCTGACCCACTCCGACCAGTACTACGCGCAGATCGTGGAACTGCTGGCACCGCAGGGCCAACTGGGGCTGATCGATGATCCTGGCCAGGTGGACGTGATGGCGCTCAAGCGCAAGGCGTTGTCACTGCACTGGGAGTCGATGTTCACCCGGCCGCTGTACCGCACTGCGGACATGCAGCGCCAGCATGACCTGTTGAACCGTGTGGCCGAGCTGATCGACACGGGCGTGCTGCAGACCACCCTGGGCGAGCATTTCGGACGCATCGACGCAGCCAACCTGCGCCGTGCCCACGCGCTGCTGGAGAGCCATCGCGCCAAGGGCAAGATCGTGCTGGAAGGCTGGTAACACCGGCGGTTCCCGCGCGCCCTTGGGGTCAGATCCCTTTCCCCCCAGGGAAAGGGATCTGACCCCTGCCTCAGGCCACGCCGTTGTCGACGTGGGTGGCGAAACCGGGCTGCTCGCGCAGCCGTTCGAACCACGCCGAGAGGTGTGGCAGCACGGGCTTGTTGCCAGGTGTGCTGCGCCAGCGCTGGGCCGACAGCCCGAGCACGATGTCGGCCAGAGTGAAGGCGTTGCCCGTCACGTGGCAGTGGCCACCGGCCAACTGTGTGTCGAGTACGCCCATCAAGTGGTTCCACTGCGCCAGGCTGGCCTCGGCGCGGGCATCGTCCGGGTAGTCCGGATGCCGGCGCACGCGCGCCATGAACACGTGCCGCCAGGCGCTGTTGAGGTCGCTGGCCTGCCAGTCCATCCACTGCTCGACCCGGGCGCGGCCCTGCGCCGTGCCGGGCAGCAGGTCATCACGGCCAGCACGTACGGCCAGGTAGCGGCAGATGCTGTTCGATTCCCACAGCACGAAGCCGCCATCGCGCAGGACCGGCACCTGCCGGTTCGGATTCAACGTGGCCAGCAGGTCCTCCGGTGGTTCTGGCTCGTGTTGGAGTGGCAGGTCGAGGCCGGCGCACAGCCACAGCACCTTGCGCACGTTGATGGAGGTGGGCTTTCCGTACAGAGCGAGCATGGTCCTGACGCAGCAGCTGAGACTCGGCCAGCCTACACTTGCCCCATGCAAACCGAATACCTGCTCATTGCCGGCCTTCTATTGGCCGTGCTCATCCTGCAGCTGGTCGCCCTGCTGCGCCGCCCGCCGCATGACCGCCTGGAACAGGCCGTGCGCGAGGAGGCGCGCGCCGGGCGCAGCGAACTGCGCGAACAGCTCGATGGCTTCGCCCGCGCGCTGACCGATCTGTCCACCCGCACCGATCAGCGCCTGGACCTGCTGCGCGAAGCGCTGGGCGAAGATGCCCGCAAAGCGCGCGCTGAAGTGGCCGACAGCCAGCAGCGCGGCGCAGCATTGATGGGGCAGCGGCTGCAGGAACTGCGCGGCCAGCTGGAGACCTTCGGCCAGCAGCAGGAGGCACGCATCCATGCGTTTGGCCAGCAGCTGCAGGAGCTCACTGCGCGCACCGATACCCAGCTCGGGGCGCTGCGCCAGACCCTGGTGGACGATGCACGCAAGGGCCGCGAGGAGGGCGCGCTGTCGCAGCAGCGCCTGACCGACAGTCTGGGCCTGCGCCTGCAGGAACTGACACAGCGCAACGAGCAGCGGATCGCCGAGATGCGTGCCACGCTGGAGGAACAGCTGCGCGCGCTGCAGAACGACAACGCGCAGAAGCTGGAGCAGATGCGCCACACCGTGGACGAGAAGTTGCAGTCCACGCTGGAAACGCGGCTGGGCAATTCCTTCAAGCTCGTCTCCGAGCGCCTGGAACAGGTGCAGCGTGGCCTCGGCGAGATGCAGCAGCTGGCCACCGGCGTGGGCGACCTCAAGCGCGTGCTGACCAACGTCAAGAACCGCGGCAGCTGGGGCGAAGTGCAGCTGGAGAATATCCTCGAGCAGACACTCACCCAGGAGCAGTACGCGCGTGCGGTGAGGGTGCGCCCGGATAGTGGCGAGATGGTCGATATCGCCGTGCGCCTACCGGGCCGCAGCAGCGACGACACGCCGGTGTGGCTGCCGATCGACTCCAAGTTCCCGCGCGAGGACTACGAGCGCCTGCTGGACGCACAGGAACAGGGCGATGCCGAAGGCGTGCGCCTGCAGGGCATCCAGCTGGAGCGCGCGGTGCGTGTGCAGGCCAAGTCGATCTGCGACAAGTACATCGTGCCACCGCACACCACGGACTTCGCGGTGATGTTCCTGCCCACCGAAGGCCTGTATGCCGAGGTGATCCGGCGCCCGGGCCTGGTTGACCTGCTGCAGCGCGAGCATCGTGTGGTGGTGGCCGGACCGACCACGGTCACTGCGTTGCTCAACAGCCTGCAGATGGGCTTTCGCACACTGGCCATTGAAAAGCGATCCAGCGAAGTGTGGAGCCTGCTGGGTGCGGTCAAGAGCGAGTTCGGGAAGTTTGCCGGCATCCTGGAAAAAGCCGAGAAGCAGATCACTACCGTTGGCCGCAGCATCGGCGAGGCCAGCCGCAAGACCCGCACCATCGAACGCCGCCTGCGTGGCGTGGAGTCGCTGGCGTCCGAACAGGCGCAGTCGCTGCTCGGCGACCTGGCCGAGGGTGATGCGGTGGCCGAGGAGGAAGGCAGTAACGGCGAGGGCGACGAGGCCTGAGCCACGCTGACACGCCGCCTGCATCGCCGATGGGTATGCTGGCGGCCTGTCCGCTTCGACCAGGTACCGCCATGCGCCTGCCCCGCTTCACCAGCCTTGTCCTGACCGCACTGCTCGCCGCCTGCGGCAGCGCGCCAACGACCGTGGGCACGACCACGCAGGCCGCCTCCGGCACCCCCGAAGCCGTCGAGGCCTACCGTGAAGCACGCGACGTCGACTGCCAGGCCGCCGGTGGCACCCTGCAGCGGCTCGGCCGGCTGCAGCGCGAGCAATGCGTGATTCCCTATGCCGACGCCGGCAAGGCCTGCAGCCGCAAAAGCGACTGCACGGGCCAGTGCCTGGCCGCAGGCGAGGCAGTGGCCGGTGATGCGGCGTCCGGTACCTGCCAGCGTGATGCCAGCCAGAACTTCGGTTGCCGCCAGCGTATCGAGGACGGCAAGGCGCAGGGTACGATCTGCGTGGATTGAGGATGTCCTGTAGAGCCGAGCCCATGCTCGGCTGCCATGCCATCAGCCGAGCATGGGCTCGGCTCTACAACAGCGCGCGCGGCGCTATGCTGGTCGGCCATTTCACGACGTAGCCGGAGCCCCCGTGAGTACCCCGATCCAGGACATTCCCCTCACCACCATCGACGGCCAGCCGTCCTCGCTTGCCGACTACCAGGGCAAGGTGCTGCTGCTGGTCAACGTCGCCTCCAAGTGCGGCCTGACCCCGCAGTACGAGGGCCTGCAGGCGCTGTATGCAGAAAAGCATGCGCAGGGCCTGGAAGTGCTGGGCTTCCCCGCCAACAACTTCCTTGGCCAGGAGCCGGGCAGCGAGGCCGAGATCCAGCAGTTCTGCCAGCTCACCTACGATGTCAGTTTCCCGATGTTCTCCAAGATCAGCGTGGCTGGCGAGGACACCCACCCGCTGTACCAGCAGCTGACCGCCGCGCAGCCGCAGTCGATCGGCGAAGGCCCGCTGCGCGAGCGCCTGGCCAGCAAGGAGATCCCGATCCACCCGGCACCGGCGGTGCTGTGGAACTTCGAGAAGTTCCTGGTCGGCCGTGATGGCAAGGTGGTTGCACGCTTTGCCCCGGACGTGGCGGCCGATGACGTGCGCCTGCGTGACGCCATCGAGGCCGCGCTGGCGGCCTGAGGAAAGCGTGCCAACCGAGGTTGGCACCTACCGGAAAAGAAAAACCCCGCCGAGGCGGGGTTTTTTCATGCACGGGCTGCAGCGATCAGTTGCTCCAGTTCGGCATCGGCATGGCATCGACCGGGATCGGCGAATTGGCATCATCATGGCCGCGGTCGCGCTTGCTGCGCAGGTCGTTCTCGATCTGGTAGTTGCGGCGCTGCATCCACGCATCGCGCACCAGCGAGTACTCGTCCACGGCGGTGTCGCGCAGATCATCGATCGCCAGCAGCTGTGCGCGGGTGTCGACCAGCTGCAGGCCCTGCAGGCCGATGCGGACCTTGTCTTCCTCGATGCGGCGGATCGGCGACAACGGGATGTCACCGGCCAGGCCGAACACATCGCGCACGGTACGCGGGCCGAAGAACGGCAGTTCCACGTAGCGCGAACGACGCCAGCCCCAGGCTCCCAGGGTCTGGCCGAAATCTTCATTGCGACGCGGCACCATCGCCTTGCTGGCCGGATCGAACAGGCCACCGATGCCCAGCGTGCTGTTCATCAGGAAGCGGCCGAGGCTGTCCCACGCATCGGCACCGCGGCCCTGCAGCAGCTGGTTGGTGATGGTCACCGGCGCACGCAGGTTGCTGAAGAAGTTGCTGACGCCGGTACGCGCGAAACGCGGCACCACGTGGGTATAGGCGGTGGCCAGCGGGCGGGCCACACCGCGGTCGACCGCATTGTTGAACTTGTGGACCTTGCGGTTGAACGGTTCCCACGGATCGTAGGCCGCGGCACTGCCGGTGTTGCCGGTGCCACCATACAGGGCGTCGAAATCATCGTCGCTGGCGGCGGTGGATGCTGCGGTCTTCGGTGGGCTGGCCTCTGCGCCCTGCGGCGCAGTTGTCGGCACCGCAGCGGCAGGCGTTGCCGGGTTGGCCACGGGAGCGACCGGAGCAGTACCGACCACCCCGGTATCGGCCGTTGCGGCCGTCGCTTCGGCAGCAGGGCCGGGCGCGACCACGGTGCTGGCGACCGGTGCGTCGCTGCGCGCGGGCTTGCCGGCACAGGCGGTCAGGGCGGTGGCCAGGAGGATCAGGGGGAAAGTGCGTACGACGTTCATGTCAGCTCGCAGCAGAAGTAGCGTTGAAGTCCAGGTCGGGCGACAGCCGGTAGGCTGCGCTCAGCTCGTTGAAGCCGGCCGGCGCGCCGGAAATGGCCAGCGCATGGCCCGCCTTGCGTGCCCGGGCGGCCAGTTCGGCCAGCAGGGCCAGGCCGGCGCTGTCCACGCGCTCGACCTCGCCCAGCTCCAGCCGCGCCAGCTTGGCTGGCAGGGCCTGCAGTTGCGGCCACAGTGCAATCACCGCGGCACGGTCGAGCACCCCGCGCAGGCGCAGGGTGTCGCCTTCCAGCAGCGCCAGTGCGTTACTTGCCATTGCCCGCCGGCCCGGCCTGCATGCTGCCGCTGTGCAGCTCGCTGGCCACCTGCTTGATGCCCTTCTGGCGCAAGGGCGTATCGAACTGGTTGCGGAAGGTCTGCACGTAGGAAATGCCTTCGATGTTGACGTCGAAGATCTTCCACTGGCCGTTCACGTTGCGCATCCAGTACTCGACCGGGGTCGGTTCGTTGCCGGCGCGCACCAGTTCGGTGCTGACGCGCACGCCACGGTTGCCCGGCAGCGGGCTTTCACCCTTCAGGCGGAAGCTCGGCTTGCCCTGGATATTGAGCAGGGTCGAACCGTAGCGCTGCATCAGGCTGTCGGCCATCGCATCGGCGAACAGCTTGATGTCGGCATCCGAGGCGCCGCGGGCGTGCGTACCCAGCACCAGGCGTGCCGCATAGTCGCGGTCGAAGGTGCGGTTCAGTTCGCTGTCGATGTAGCTGCGCAGGCTGGCCGGGTTGCTGCTGAACTCGCTGCGGCGCTGCTGCAGCGTGGTGAGAATGCGCGTGCTGGCATCGATCACCACCTTGCCGGCCTGGCCCTGCGCTGCGGCAGCGGCGGGGGCGGCCGCCTGGGCCTGGGCAAGGAACGGGGTGGCCATCAGCAGCGCCGAGGCGAGCAGGGCGGGAATCAGTTTCATTTTCATGGTTGCGGTTCCGTTGCAGGCGCCTGCGCGCCATCGTTGGGCTTCTGGGCAGCGCCACCACCGGCGCCGCCACTGAACATGTACTTGCCGACCAGCTGGATCAGGTCCACCGCCGGCTGGGTGAAGACGATCTCGTCACCGGCCTTCAGCACGTCCGGGTCACCGCCCGGCTGCAGACCGATATAGCTCTCGCCGAGCAAACCACTGGTGAAGATGCCCGCCGAGGTGTCCGCCGGCAGGTCCTTGACCTTGCTGTCCATGCGCAGGGTCACGATGGATTCGAACTTCACCGGATCCAGGTCGATGGAGGCGACCTGGCCGACGGTGACGCCGCCGATCTTCACCGGCGCCTGCTTGCGCAGCTGGCCGACCTGGGAGAAGCGCGCCTTCAGCTCGTAGCCCTGGCTGCCCCAGCTCCAGCGCTGGTTGGTCGAGGCCACGGCCAGCACCATCAGCGAGGCCAGGGCCAGCAGCAGGAATGCGCCGACAGAGAATTCGAGTCTGGGACCGCGGATGGCCATGTGGATTACCTGATCGAGTCGTGGTGGCCGCGCGCGCCTGCGCACCGCCGGTGGAGGGGTTAGGTGAACAACATTGCCGACAGCACGAAGTTGAACATCAGCACCAGCAGCGAGGCATTGACCACCGCACGGGTGGTCGCCACCGAGGTGCCCTCGATGGTCGGCTCGGCGTGGAAACCAACATAGGCGGCGACCAGCGCTGCGGTGCCGCCGAAGATCGCCGACTTCAGCATCGCCACGCCGAAGTCATCCCAGAAATCGACGCTGTTGCGCAGTGCCGACCAGAACACGCCATTGTCCAGGCCCAGCACATGCACCGCTTCGAAGTAGCTGGCGCTGATCGCCAGCGAGCAGAAGATGCCGGTCAGCAGTGGCACGGTCAGCACCGCCGCCCAGAAGCGCGGCGCGACGGCTTTGGCCACCGGGTCGATCGCCATCAGCTCCAGTGCCTTGATCTGGTCGGTGGCGCGCATCAGGCCCAGTTCGGCGGCGATCGAGCTGCCGGCGCGGCCGATGAACAGCAGCGCGGTCAGCACCGGCGCCAGTTCCCGGTACAGCGACAGGCCGAGCAGGGTCGACAGCGCGTCGGCCGCACCGAAGGTGGTCAGCGTGCGGTAGCCCTGCAGGGTCAGCACCAGGCCGACGAAGGCACCACCGACGGCGATGATCGGCAGCGAGCGTGCGCCGATCTTGTAGATCTCGCGGGTCAGCTCGGCCAGGAAATCACGGGTCGGCAGCGAACCACGCAGCACGGTCAGCGAGAACAGGCCGGCGCGACCCAGCGAGCGGGTGGCTTGGACGAACGGCATCAGGCGACCCTCGCGCGCGGCGCGGCATCGAACGGAATGGGGCCATCGGGCTGGCCGTGCAGGAACTGCCGCAGCAGCGGGTCCTGACTGGACTGCAGCGCCTCGGGCGTGCCCTGGAACACGATGCCGCCATTGGCGATGGCGATCACCTGGTCGCAGATCGGCAGGGTCTCGTGCACGTGGTGGCTGACAATGATGCTGGTCAGGCCCAGGCTGTGGTTGAGGCGCTGGATCAGGCTCATGATCACGCCGGAGGCGATCGGGTCCAACCCGGTCAGCGGCTCGTCGTAGATCATCAGTGGCGGATCCAGTGCCAGCGCGCGGGCCAGCGCGACGCGGCGCGCCATGCCGCCGGACAGTTCGCGCGGCCAGGCATCGGCAGCGGCCAGCAGGCCCACGGCATGCAGCTTCATTTCCACCAGGCGGCGCAGCACGGCGGTCGGCAGGCGGGTATGCGTGCGCAGTGGCAGCGCGACGTTTTCGGCGACGGTCAGATCGGTCAGCAGGCCGTTGCCCTGCAGCAGCACACCCACGCTCTTGCGCATCTCCAGCAGCGCGCCGCTGTCATGCGGAACCGGCCTGCCGAACAGGGTGACCTCGCCGGCGACCGGACGCAGTTCGCCGGTCAGTGCCGCCAGCAGGGTCGACTTGCCACTGCCCGACGGGCCCAGCACGGCCGTGATGCTGCCCTTGGGCACCTGCAGCGACACGTCACGCAGGATCGTGCGCCCGCTCCGGTCGATGCGGACGTTGGATAACTGCACCAGACTGGAGGCGGAAGCCGACATGGGCACCATTAACGTTTTTTAGACATCGAAGGATCGGGCCCATCGGCTGAACATAAGCAGACTGGACGGTCCAGTATTGTGGCACGGCATGACCCTTGCCAGGCCGGGACAATCGGCCGGCAGCGCGGAACAATCCGTACCGGCGATGGGCTGGCCATTGAATACTGCCTGCCGTGCTGCACACTGTGCATGATGAGTGACCCGGGCAGCGATTTCCGCCTCTACCATTCCAACTCCCTGGACGTGCTGGCTGCGCTGCTGGCGCGCAACGTGCGTGTGCCGGTTCCGGGCCAGCCGTTGCTCGCGCCGGAGGTGGTGCTGATCCCGCAGGTGGCGATGCGGCGTTGGCTGCAAGCGACACTCGCTGCCGAATATGGCGTGGCCGCCAACCTCGAGTTCCTGACCCCGGGCGAATTCGTTGCCCGAGCACTCAATGCCAATGTGCCGGGCGAACGCGACGACCTGGACGCCGCGGGCCTGCACTGGAAGCTCTACCAGGCATTGCGCGACCCGGCGCTGCTGGCGCAGCCACCGATGCGCGCGCTGCAGTCCTATCTTGCCGGCGGCGACGCCCTGAAGCCGTGGGCACTGGCCGGTGAGCTGGCGTCGGTGTTCGAGAAGTACCAGGCCTGGCGCCGCGACTGGTTGCTGCGCTGGGAGGCCGGCGCCGACCCGGCCGACCCGCAGGCGATCCTCTGGCGCACCATCGCCCATGGCCGCGACTACCGCGCGCGCCGCATCCAGGCGTACCTGGATCGCTTCGAGGGTGCCGGCCAGCCGCTGCCGCAGGGCCTGCCACCGCGGATGTCCGCGTTCGCGACGCTCAACATCTCGCCCGACGTGCTGCGGGTGATGGCCACCCAGGCGCGGGTGGGCGAGCTGCACTTCTATATGCCCACTCCGGTGCAGTCGTACTGGGGTGACCTGCAGACGCTGGCCGAGCGCCTGCGCAGCGGCGCGCCCGATCCCTTCGGTGAAGCGGCCGGTGAGAACCGCCTGCTGGAGGCCTGGGGTGCGGCAGGCCGCGACTTCATGGCGGTGCTGGGCAGCTACGAGGTGGTGCACCCGGCCGGCGAGATTGCCGCGTATTCGGATCCGGAAGAAGACACCCGGCCGACCCTTGACGAAGGCGGCCTGTCCGACAGCCTGCTGCATCGCCTGCAGCGCGATCTTTTCCATCGCCGCGCGTTGCCCTCGGGCGAGCTGCGCTATGGGCTGCGCAGCGACGACCCCAGCCTGCAGGTGCATGCCTGCCACACCCGGCTGCGCGAGCTTCAGGTGCTGCACGACCAGCTGCGCAGCCTGCTGCAGGACCCTCGCTTCGACCCGCCGCTGCAGGCGCGCGAGATCGCGGTGCTGGCGCCGGACATCGATCCCTATGTGCCGTACCTGGAGGCAGTGTTCGGCGGCCGCGGCGGCGAGGAGGAGCACATTCCCTACGCGCTGGCCGACAGCAGCCCACTGGCAGGAGAGCCGCTGGCCGATGTGTTCGTGCACCTGCTGGGCCTGCCGGTCTCGCGTTTCGGCCTGAACGAAGTGCTGGACCTGCTGGCCAGCGCGCCGCTGGCCGAAGCGGCCGGACTGGAGGCGGTGGACTTCGATCGCCTGCACGGCTGGCTGCAGCAGGCCGGCGCACGCTGGGGCCTGGATGCGAAGCACCGCAACCAGCACCAGGCGCCGGCCGACGACGCCTACACCTGGCAGTTCGCACTGGACCGCCTGGTGCTCGGTCACGCCACCGGCAGCGAGGCGGACCTGGCCGGCGTGGCGCCGTGGATCGAACTGGAAGGCGGCGCGCTGGAAGCACTGGACCGGCTGCTGCGGCTGCTGCGCGTGCTGGCGGTCTACCAGCGTCGCCTCGGCGAGCTGCTGACCCCGGCGCAGTGGCGGCAACGGCTGCTGTCGCTGCTGGACGCGCTGCTGCCGACCGCGCCCAGCTCGCCCAACAGCCAGCGTGCCCTCGAGCGCCTGCGCAAGCTGCTGAATCAGTTCGCCGACGATGCCGCCAAGGCCGGTTTCGAAGACGGCGTGCCGCCTGAGGTGGTGCGTTCGCACTTCGCCGGCGTACTGGGCGAGGCCGATACGCGCGCGCCGCTGCTGACCGGTGGCATCAGTTTCGGCCGCATGGTGCCGATGCGCCTGCTGCCGTTCCGGGTGATCTGCGTGCTCGGTCTCAATGACGGCGATTTCCCGCGCCGTGACCCGGCCGCGGGCCTCAACCAGCTCACCGCCGAGCTGGACACGCCGCGCCGCCGCCCGGGCGATCGCTCCACTCGCGAAGACGACCGCTTCCTGTTCCTGCAGCTGTTCGCCGCCGCGCAGGAGGTGTTCTACCTCAGCTACCTCGGCGCCGATCCACGCGATGGCAGCGTGCGTGAGCCGTCGGTGCTGGTCAGTGAACTGATCGATGCCGCCGCCGCGTATCACCTCGATCCGCCTGCGGCGGTCCGCGACTTTACCGTGCGCCATGCACTGCAGCCGTTCTCACCGGCGGCGTTCGGAGAGGGTGATCCACGCCGCTTCAGCTATCGGCGGCAATGGCATCCCGCTGCCGGCCGCCTCACCGGCCAGCGTGGTGGCCTGCAGCCGTGGTTCGATGCCCCGCTGCCGCCGCCGCCCGACGATGCCGTGGAAGACGAGCTCGCGCTCGACACCCTGCGCCGCTTCCTGTGCGACCCGGCCGGGCAGTTCCTCGCACAGTCGCTGGGTCTGCGCCTGGCCGACGATGCCGGGGAAGTTGATGACCTGGAACCGCTGGTGCTGTCATCGCGCGGCCCGGAAAAGCGCAGCGTGCAGGCGGCGGTGGTGCGCGCCACGCTCAGCGGTGATACCGAGCCGTTGTACCCGCGGCTGCGCGCGCGTGGCCTGTTGCCGTCCGGTCCATTGGGCCAGCGCCAGTTCGAGGTGGAGCAGCTGAAGACGCGTCCGTATGCCAGTGCGCTGCTGGGCTGGATGCAGGGCGAGCCATTGGAAAGCCGTCGCTACGAAGTGGACATCGATGGCGTGCGCCTGCACGGCCGCGTGGCCGATCGGCATCCCGAAGGCCTGGTGCGGCTGCGCGCCGGCACGCTCAATGGCAATGCAGTGATCCGCCAGGGCCTGGACTGGCTGCTGGCCAACGCCGCCGGCGACGCACTGCCCCTTGTGCAGTTCCACGATGGCGGCGACGCCGGTCCCGGCCCGCATGTACTGCCGGCACTGAGCGCGCCTGCTGCACGCGCGGCGCTGCGCGCGCTGCTGCAGTTGCGCCAGCGCGGCCTGCGTGAGCCGCTGCGCTTTGCCCCGTATACCGGCTGGGTGCTGTACAACGCGCCGGCAGAGAAACAGCGCAGCGAGGGCTGGAAGCAGTGGCATGGCAGCGACCGCAGCTGGGGTGAATCCAGCAGCGACGCCTGGCAGCTGCTGCTTCGGGGTGCCGACCCGTTCGCCTCCGATGCCAGCTATGCCGACCTGCTGCGCAACAGCCAGGTGGTCTTCAGCGCGGTGCGCGAAGGCCGCACCCTCGGCGCCGAAACGCGCCAGGAGGGCAGCGCATGAGCCCCGCCTTCATCGATGAGCGAGCCCAGTGCATGGCGGTCGATCCCTATCTGGCCCTGCCGCTGGATGGCATCCGCCTGATCGAAGCCAGTGCCGGTACCGGAAAGACCTTCACCCTGGCTACGCTGTTTACCCGCCTGGTGGTGGAACAGGGCCTGCGCATCGGACAGATCCTGGCGGTGACCTTCACTGATGCGGCTACCCAGGAACTGCGCAAGCGCATCCGCGAGCGCCTGGCGCTGGCGGCGCGACTGGTCGATCTGGAACCGGTCGAAGGCGAAGCGCCGGACGTGCGGCTGACCCGCGAGGTGCTGCAGCGCCATCTGCAGGGAGGTACCGAGCGCGCCGCCGCACTGAAGCGCCGCCTGCAGGTGGCCGCCGATGAGATCGACCTTGCGTCCATCTTCACCATCCATGGCTTCTGCACCCGCGTGCTGCGCGAGCATGCGCTGGAGAGCGGCCACACCTTTGATCCGCCGGAGCTGCTGGCCAGCGACCGTGAGTTGCTGGAAGCGCTCGCGGCCGACCTGTGGCGGGTATATGCCAATGACCCGGCCACGCTGGAACCGTTGACCTGGCTGTGGTCCACCCCGGACGCATTGGCCGCCGATCTGCGCGCGCTGCTGGCCGCGCCGCCGCTGCACCCGTTGCCACAGGCGGTGGCGCTGCCCGATCCGCAGGCCGCCCTGCAGAGTGTTGCCGAAGAGCTGTCCGCAAGCGTGCGCGAGCATGGCGAGCAGTTCTTCATCGACCTCTGCGATGCGGTCGACAACAAATGGATCAACGGCGTGTCGTACAAGCTGGGCTGGCTGCACCCGCTGGGCCGGCAACTGCTGGGCTGGGCCGAGCGCGCCGACCCGCGCGAGCTGCTGACCAGCGAGCGCCTGCCGGCACTGCTGCCGGAGGCGCTGGCAGCCAAGACCAACAAGAAATTCGCCGAGCGCACGCCATCGTCGCCATTGCAGGCGCCGTTGGCCCGCTACGTCGCGCTTCTGGCCGAACGCGATGCCTGGCTGCGTGCCACCGCGTTGAACTTCCTGCACGTGCTTCGCGACGAAGCCAGACAGCGCCTGCAGGCGCTGAAGCGCACCCGCCGGGTGCAGACCTACGACGATCTGATCGATGGCGTGGCACTGGCCCTGGAAGGCCCGCAGCGGCTGGCATTGGTCAAGCAGCTGCGCGCGCAGTACCGCATCGCGCTGGTCGATGAGTTCCAGGATACCGACGACCGTCAGTGGGGCATTTTCCACACCGTGTTCGGCGATTCACCGGAGGTGCGCGAGCTCGGCCTGGCACCGGCGCTGTTCCTGATCGGCGATCCCAAGCAGGCGATCTACGGTTTCCGCGGCGGTGATATCCACACTTACCTGAAGGCCAAGCGGGTAGCGCAACAGGCGCCGGTGCTTGACCAGAACTTCCGCTCGCGACCGGCCGTGCTGCGCGCGCTGCAGGCGCTGTACGACAACGGTGGCGAAGACGCCTTCCTCGAGCGTGGCATCCAGTTCGAGCCGGTGCGGCCCGGTGGCGTGCGCAGCGATGCGGACTACCAGCGCGACGGCCATGCCGCCCCGGCACTCACCCTGCGCGTGCTGCGCAGTGGCGGTGACAAGGCGATGAGTGCCGATGCCTCGCGCGGAGCAGCGACCCAGGCCTGTGTGGCGGCGATCCACCAGATCCTGGTCGCGGCACGTGCAGGCAGCGCTGTTCTGCGTGGGCACCCGGTACAGCCGGGTGACATCGCGGTGCTGGTGCGCTCGCATCGCGAGGCCACGCTGGTGCAGCGCGCGCTGGCCGGGGTCGGCATTCCTGCCGTGGCAGCGGGCAAGCAGAGCCTGTTCGCCACCAGCGAAGCGCGTGATCTCCGTGCACTGCTGCTGGCGCTGCTGCAGCCGGCTGACGAAGGTCGCCTGCGCGCAGCGCTGGCCACGGTACTGCTCGGCCAGCGCGCCAGTGCGATCGCGGCGATGGAGCGCGAGGGCGACCTGCAACGCGGGTTCCAGGCGCAGCTGCTGCATTGGCGCGAGCGCTGGCAGCGCGGCGGCCCGTTCGCGGTGATCGCCGACGTCTGCGCAGCACAGGGCGAACGCCTGCTGGCGCTGATCGATGGCGAGCGCCGCCTGACCAACTACCTGCAGCTGGGCGAACTGCTGCAGGAAGCCTCGGCGCAGGCGCTGGGCATGCACGGCCTGCTGGACTGGCTGCAGGGCCAGATGGCCAGCGCCGACCAGGATGACGAGCAGCAGTTGCTGCGCCTGGAATCGGATGCGCGCCGCGTGCAGATCATCACCCTGCACAAGAGCAAGGGCCTGGAGTACCCGCTGGTGTTCCTGCCCTTCGTGGGCATCGACGGCGGTGCGCCCAACACCGCCTCGCACTGCACGGTGCATGTGGGCGGCCAGCGCCAGCTGCATTGGAAGCTGGGCAAGGACGAGGCCTGGGAAGCGGCCACTGCGCAGCGCGAGCGCGAGCAGCGTGCCGAGGATGCGCGCCTGCTGTATGTCGGCCTGACCCGCGCCGAGCACGCGCTGTGGATCGCCGTGGGTGATCTGGCCGGGCTCGGCAGGACGCGGCTGGCACCGCTGCTGGGTGACCTGCAGGCGCTGCGCGCGCATGCCGATGTGCGCATCGATGACAGTGAGGTACCGGCTGCGCTGCCGCAGCTGGCGGCCGAAGTGGAAGGGGATCTTCCGGCGGTGCGTGCACTGACCCGGCGCGTTCCGCACGACTGGTGGGTGTACAGCTTCACCCAGCTGGCCCACGCCGATGCCGGCGCGGGCAGTGACATCGAAGCCGCTGCCACCGCGCTGCCGGCGCCGGCAGCCGACGAACCCACCGGCCCGGAGCTGCCGCTGGAACCGGCACTGCCGGAAGCCGCCGCGGCGGCCGAGCACAGCGCGCCGCTCGACCCGCGTTTCATGGGCAGCCGCTTCGGCAACGTGCTGCACGAGGCAATGGAAAACGTCGACTTCGCCGCATGGGCTGAATGGCAACCAGGCCGGGAAGCTCCCGAGGGCCAGGCCGAGGTGCTGCGCAAGGCGCTGCACGATGAGGGCTATGCCGACGTCGATCTGGACGATGGCGTGGCGGTGCTGGTGCCGCTGGTGGGCCACACGCTGACCGTACCGCTGCCCGAAGGCGGTGCGCTGCACAGCCTCGGTGAAGGCGAGCGCCGCGCCGAAATCGACTTCCATTTCGCCATCGAGGCGACCACCGTGCCGGCGCTGCTGCAGGTGCTGCATGCGCATGGTGTTTCCAGTGGCCGCCGCGGCTTCGGCCAGCGCCGCCGCCTGGAGGGGCTGATGACCGGCATGATCGACCTGACCTACGTGCGTGATGGCCGGTGGTACGTGCTCGACTACAAGTCCAACCGCCTGCCCGGCTACAGCCCGGACCTGCTGGCCATTGCCATGCGCCACAGCGAATACGATCTGCAGGCGCTGATCTACACCGTGGCCCTGCATCGCTGGCTGCGCTTCCGCTTGGGCGCCGCCTACGACTACGAGCGCGACATGGGCGGCATCCGTTACCTGTTCTGCCGCGGCCTGGATGGCACGGGCAACGGCGTGCACGTGGATCGTTTTCCGTTCGCGCTGGTGGATGCACTCGACGCGCTGTTCGCCGGCGGCGAGCAGGCCCAGGCCCAGCTCGCCGCGCGTGCCCGTGGAGCCAGCGCATGAGCCTGCTGAAGGAACTTCATCAGAAGGGCCTGCTGCGTACCCTCGACCACGCATTGGCGACCAGCCTGCAGCGGCTGCGCGACGACACGCCCGACAGTGTGGCACTGGCGGCGGCGCTGGCTTCGCTGGCGGTGTCCCAGGGCCACGCCGCGTTCGATCCGGCACAACCGCAGCGGTTGCTGGAAGGCGTGCCCGAGTGGCCCGCCGCGCAGGCCTGGCTGGCGCAGCTGCGCGCATCGCCCTGGGTGGCGACGCCGGAGCAGGCTGACGCCATCGCCGGGGATGCCCCCTTGGTGCTGGAGAACGGGCTGCTGTACCTGCGCCGCTACCGCGAGTACGAGCGCCAGTTGGCCACCGGTCTGCAGCGCATCGGCCGGCATCCGCTGCCGGCGCCGGACATGGCAGCGTTGGCGCCATTGTTCGCGCAGCTGTTCCCGCACGCATCGCACGGCGAAGATCACCAGGCACGCGCAGCCGGCGTGACCCTGCGCCATCCGCTGGCGCTGGTCACCGGCGGCCCCGGCACAGGCAAGACCACCACCATCGCACGCCTCTTGCTGCTGCTGGCCGCGCAGGCCCGGCACGCCGGCCAGCCGCTGCCCGAGGTGGCGCTGGCCGCGCCCACCGGTCGCGCCGCCGAGCGGATGGCCGAGAGCCTGCGCATGGCCGTGCAACGCCTGCAGGAACAGGGACTGGATCCGACGCTGTGCGCGGCACTGCCCAGCAGCGGCACCACCCTGCATCGACTGCTCGGCGTGATTCCCGACTCACCACGCTTCCGCCACCACACCGACAATCCGCTGGCGGTGGACGTGGTGGTGGTCGACGAAGCCTCGATGATCGATCTGCCGATGATGGCCAAGCTGGTCGATGCAGTTGCCAGCGGCACCCGCCTGATCCTGCTCGGCGACCCCGATCAGTTGCCGTCGGTCGAAGCCGGTGATGTGCTCAGCGCGATCCTGCGCGCCAGCGGCGATGGCATCGGCACCCGCGCCGACGATGCGCTGGCGCTGCATGGCCTGCTGGCACCGGCCACCTTGCAGCCGCAGGCCGCACCACGCGCCTTCGCCGGCCGTCGCGTGCAGCTGCAACGCGGCTACCGGCAGAGTGATGCGCTGGACCTGGCACCGCTGGCGCATGCCGTGCGTGAAGGTGACAGCCGCACTGCATTGCAGCTGCTGCGCGGCGGGTCTCTGGCGGGCGTGCATTTCCACGAAGGCGAAGCCGATCCATTGCGTGGCCAACGCGAGCATCTGCTCGGCCACTGGCGCGCGCTGGCCGAGGCCGCTGATCCGGTACGTGCCCTGCAGCAGGCCGGTCGCCTGCGCGTGCTGACCGCGCTGCGCGAAGGCCCGCAAGGTGCGCGCGGGCTGAACAGCCGTATCGAGCAGCTGCTGGCCGGCAATACCCCAGGCTACTTCCAGGGCCGCCTTCTGCTGGTCACCGAGAACAGCTACCGGCACCGCCTGTTCAACGGCGACATCGGTATCTGCCTGCGCGACGACAGCGGCGCGATCGTGGCCTGGTTCCTGGGCGACACCGTCGAGCAGCCACGCGCCTTCCACCCGGCCGCACTGCCCGCGCACGAAAGCGCCTTTGCGATGACCGTGCACAAGGCACAGGGCTCGGAGTTCGATGAAGTGTGGCTGCAGCTGCCACGCCAGGACAGCCGCGTGCTGTCGCGCGAGCTGGTCTACACCGGCCTGACCCGCGCCCGCCAGGTACTGCATGTGGCCAGCAGCGCCGACGTGCTGCTGGCCGCACTGAAGCGGCACGCCAGCCGGTTGGGCGGCCTGGCCTGGCGGTTGGGTGCCGAAGATGTGGCCGAACAACCCGCGCGCATCGAACAGCCCACAGTACAGGGCACCTTGTTCTGAATCGGGGTCGGATCCCGTTCCCACCGGGAACGGGCTCTGACCCCCATCGTCCCGATGTCGCATTTGCCCTTTGATGACGCCGCCGGCGCTACCTATCCTGCGTTGCTACCCCAAGACACAGGAACCGGCGCATGGCCCTTATCGCTCTGGATGACCCACGCTGGGCCGAACTGCAGCACGCCTACGGGGCTGCGGATGACATTCCGGAGCTGCTGGCCAATATAAGTATCCCGAAAAACGAAAGATCCGAAGACGATCCAATTGAGGACACCTGGCACGAGCTGTGGAGCAGCCTGTGCCATCAAGGGGACGTCTACAGCGCTTCGTTTGCGGCTGTGCCGCATATCGTGAACGCACTTCTGCTTCAGCCAAAGCCACTCACATTTGACTTCGTTGGATTGCCAATCAGCATCGAGATGGAGAGGCGGGAGGCGGGTATCGCGCTCCCTGATATCGCTGAACCCGAGTACTCCGAGGCGCTTCACCGGCTTGCGAAGTTCGCTGGTAGCGTCGTAATGGAGAAGCACGATTTCAGCACTAGTACGTGTCTGCTGACGGCGCTGGCACTGGAGCACGGAAATGCTGCGGCAGCGTGGGTGCTGGCGTTTGTGGTATCCGGTGAAAGAGACGAAATGGAAGAAGCGATGGAGCTTTTCCGGAATCGATGAAACCTCCAGTCACGTCCGGAATCGCTAGCCAATAGCAGTCGAGCATGGCTCGACTCTACAAAAGCGTACTTCGATCATTCCGACGTTCATCCACGCATGGCGTGGATCTACTGCAGACCGCAGGAAACTGTCGAAGGCGGGGTGGGTCCGGTTGAGGGGGTGTGAGCGGCATGGATGCCGCGACCACGCCCCCATGGATGGGTTTACGGCGTCCCCCTCAACCGGACCTACCCCGCCATCCCACGGAATGCCAGCCTTTGACGTTGCCGTTGAAGTTGATTCGGCAGGTGCAGGGCGCAGCGCTGCCGCCACACCTATTCCGCGATCAACACCAACCCATCCGGGAACACGATCGCCGCTTCATCCGCACTCACGTCGAAGAAGCCCACGCCGTGCTTCTCGGCCAGATCCTGCACCCGCCCGTGCGCGCGCTCGGCCACCGAGTAGGCGAACGCGCCGTAGATCACCTGTCGGCCGATGCTGTACTCGGTCACCTCGGCGCGGTCGTCATCGTCGTTGCTCAGTGGTCCGTTCAACGGCGGGAATTCCTGCGCCATCTCCGCAAACCACGCTTGCAGCGCCGGGCTGCTGACGGCCGGGTCGTCGTACTCGTGGCGCTCGTTCCACTGCGTCTGCTTCTCGAACCAGGCGATGAAGGCCGCCGCTTCGCGCGGGGCCGCGCTGGCCTCGAACACCATCATGTCGTAACTCATTGGAGCTTCCTGTGCAGAGCGGGGGTCAGAGCCTTCGCCCGGGGCGAAGGATCCGACCCCGGCAACGGGGTCTGTGGACGCACAGGGTAGCGCGCTACGGCTGCGTCGCCGTGTCCATGGCCAGGCCCGGCGCCAACGCCTTGGCCTCCGGGAACAGCGCGAAGCGCAGGCCGATCAGGCCCATCAGCGCCTCGTCGCGGGCCTTGCACGCCGCCACGCTGCCAACCCGGCCCAGCGAGGTATCCAGCCGCTCGCGCAGCACCTGGTCTGCAGCAATCGGCTTGCGCGCCGCGATCTGCCGCCGGTAGTGCCCAGCGATCTCTTCCAGGATGTGCTCGACGGCTTCGCGGCTGCGCTCGGGCAGTTCCAGCCGTGCACGACGCAGCTGCAGGATGTTCAGGCCGATGCGCGCCTCGTTGAGCATGTCCACCGAGGCAATGTCGCTGCCCTCCGGCGTCGCTGCCAGGCGCGGTGCGAGCAGGCCCAGCAGGTCGAGCATGCGTGCGGCAAAGCGCTGCCGATCCTGCTGGCCACGTCCTTCGGCGGCTTCGGCCAGCGTGGTCCAGCCCTGCCGCACCAGCCGGCGCGCGGTCCACTCGGCACCTACCGAACGGAACAGGCGGGTCATCACCACTGCAAAGCCAATGCCGATGAACATCGCGATCGACGAATTGAGGAAGGTCTGGATGTTGGCGCTGTAGGTGTTCTGCAGGCTCAGCAACGCAGCCAGATTGACTGTCAGCGGCAGCGCGAACAGCGCACTCTTGGGATGATGAAGCAGCAGTCCCAGCGGCAGGAAGGCCACCGCCAGCACAAGCGCCAGCAGGCCGAAGTCGTGCACGGCTGGGAACACGCCGAACAGGTACACGCCCGCCACCACCGAGGCGACCATCGCCCACACCAGGAACTGCACCATGCTGGGGGCCGGATCGTCCTGTGCGGCGAAAAATGCGGCCGTCACCGCCGCCATCATCGCGCCGTTGCCGCCGCCTTCCCAGCCCAGCGCGATCCACAGCACGCAGTAGCTCATCAGCGCTACGCCGGCACTGAGCGCGGAGAACAGCGCCATGCCGTAGTCGACGTGCTTGTCGGCGGCCACGCGTTCGGTGCGGATGCGGTAGTGCGCGCGATCCAACGGCGCCGTGCCCTGGTCGATCGCGTGCTGCAGGGTGCGGCAGTCCTGCCACAGGTCCACCAGTTCTTCCAGGCGCAGCAGCAGGCTGGCCAGCTGCAGGTGCTGCAGGTCGCGGTCCACCTGCGGCTTCAGCGCGCTGATGCGCGCGCGCAGCCGCGCGTACTCGCTGGCGTTGGTCGGGCCATCCAGCCACTCGCGGATGTCGTCGACCAGCGCCGGCAGCCCATCCGGCAGGGCCTGCCCATCGCTGCGCAGCGCGCTCAGGCGATCGGCGATCGACGACAACACCGGCAACAGCAACAGCATGCGCTCGCGCAGCCGCTCCATCGACACCGCAGACCCGGCATGGCGTGGATCGTCGCGGCGCAGGAACTCGATCAGTGCCTCGAACTGCACCAGGTCGGCAGCCAGCCGGTTGCGCGGCGCATGCGCGCGGCCACGCTCAAGGATCTGCCGGCACCACTGCGCAGCGTCCTCCATCCAGTTGCCGATCCGGGCGCGCAGCATCGGCCGCACCGAGGCCGGGAACAACAGCGAGGCGAACAGCACGGCCACCACCGTGCCGAGGATGATCTCCTCGCTGCGCGCCACCACGGTGTCGAAGATGGTCTCCGGCGAAGTTACCGCCGGGAAGCCGATGAAGGCGGTGGTGTAGCCGGCCAGCAGGAACGCGTAGCCGCGAGGGCCGCGATTGAGCAGGGCCATGAACAGGCAACCGGCCAGCCAGATCGACATCGCCGCACTCAGCACCAGCGGGGTTTCCACCAGCGCCGGCAGTACCAGCAGCGTGGCCAGCCCGGCCACCAGGGTGCCGACAATGCGGTACACGCCCTTGGCGCGGGTCGGGCCCAGCAGCGGCTGGCTGACGATGTACACCGTGCCCATCGCCCAGTATGGGCGCGACAGGTTGCCGGCCATGGCGATGTACAGCGCGGCCACCGCGGCCAGGTAGGTCTTGATCGAGAACAGCCAGGCCTGGCGATCGGTCAGCGCGTTCATGGCTTACTTCGCCGTGGCCTGTGCGGTGGACGGTGCAGCCGGGGCAACCGATGCCTGCCAGCCGCCACCCAGCACCAGGAACAGGTGGATCTGGTCGCGCGAGACCTGCGCTTCGGCGGCGGCCAGGGTGGCGTCGCTGCTGGCCAGGCTGCGGTCGGCATCCAGGCTGGACAGGTAGGGTGTGCGGCCGCCCTGGTAAAGCCGGCGGTTCTGGTCGGCGGCCAGCGCGGCCTGCTCCTGCGCCACGCGCAGCGATTGCAGGCGGCGCAGGTCCTGCGCATAGCGGTCCAGCGCGGTCTGGGTCTCGCGCAGTGCCTGCAGCACGGTGTGGTCGAACTCGGCCAGGGCCGCGTCGGCACCGGCTTCGGCGGCGTGGATGCGGGCATGCGTGCCCGAAGAGGGCAGTGTCCACGAGATCAGCGGGCCGATCGACCACTGCTGGGTCATCGGCGTGCCGAAGTCTTCCAGCAGGCCGGCGGCGCCCACTGAGGCACCCAGACGGATGTCCGGATACAGCTCGGCGGTGGCCACGCCAATCCGCGCGGTGGCCGAGGCCAGCTTGCGTTCGGCCTGGCGCACGTCCGGGCGGCGCTGCAGCAGCGCACGGCCATCACCGACCGGCAGCGGCTGCGCCAGGCCGGGCGCGTGCGCGCAGTCGATCACCCCGGCCGGCAGCTGGCCCGGGGTCTGGCCCAGCAGTGCGGCCAGCGAATAGGCCGCGGCCGAACGCTGCGCGCGCAGCGGCGGCAGTGCCGCCTCCAGCAGCGCCACCTGCGCATTGGCCCGGGCCAGTTCCGGCGGCGTGCCGCGGCCGGCGGCGATCAGGCGCTCGGTAACGGTGCGGCTGCGCTGCTGCAGCTGCAGCGAATGCTCGGCCACGTGCAGCTCGTGGTTGGCGTGGCAGATCTCCAGGTAGCTGTCGGCCACCTGCGCGACCACGCTGACCTGGGCCAGGTCACGTGCTGCGGCAACCGACTGTTCGTCGGCTCGCGCCGCTTCGGCGCCGCGCTTGAGCTTGCCGAACAGGTCGAACTGGTAGCTGACCGCGAACTTGCCATCGGCCAGGTTGATCACCGGCAGCTCGTGCTCCTGCAGGAACGATTCGGCCGACAACTGCGCGCGGCTGACGCCGGCCTCGGCCTCGTACTCGAAGCCGCCCGCGTCCAGCGCCTGTTCGTACACGGCGGCAGCGCGGCGCAGGTGCGCATCGGCGGCCTTCAGTTCCACGTTGTCACGCAGCGCCTGGGTGATCAGCCCGTCCAGCACCGGGTCGTTGTACAGCGACCACCAGCGGTCGGGCAGCGCCTGGTTGGCGGCAATCTGCGGGTTCTGCGTATCGATGAAGGCCGCATTGGCCTGCGGGCGCTTGAACGCCGAGCCTTCCGGCAGTGCATAGTCCGGGCCGACGGTTTTGCACGCGGCCAGGCTGGCCAGTGCGACGATCAGGCCGAGACGGGGCAGGGCGGCGTTCACAGGCCCGCCTGTGTCGGCGAAGTGCCGGCCTTGCCGTTGTGCGGATGGCGGCCGGTGTCCACGGTTACCGTGGCGGTGCGCCCGGCGATCAGTTCCACGCCCTTGGGCACTTCGTCGATGGCGATGCGCACCGGGATGCGCTGCGCCAGCCGCACCCAGTCGAAGGCCGGGGTCACGTTCGGCAGCAGGGTGCTGCCGTTGCTGCGGTAGCGGTCCTCGATACCGGCGGCGATGCTCTCGACATGGCCGTGCAGCGGTGCCGATTCGCCCATCAGGCGGATGTCCACGCGCTGCCCCGGCGCCACGCCGCGCAGCCGGGTCTCCTCGAAATAGCCATCGATGCGGAACGAGCCGGTATCCAGCAGCGCCAGCACCGGCTTGCCGGCCACCACGTAATCGCCCACGCGCATCGTGCGGTCACTGACCCGGCCATCGGCTGAGGCGCGCACCTCGGTGCGGCCGAGGTTGAGCTCGGCCAGGTCGACCGCAGCCTGTGCGGTGGCCAGCGCCGCCTGTGCGGCCTGCAGCTTGGCGCGGCGCACCTCGGCGTCCTCGGCGGCGACCAGGTCCTGCAGGCTGCGGTCGCGGCCGATCTCGCGGCGCAGCTGTGCCACCGAGGCCTGGCGCTCGGCCAGGCTGGCCTTGGCCTGCTCCAGCGCGATGCGGTAGCGGGCGCGATCGACGACGAAGAGCAGGTCGCCCTTCTTCACCGACTGGTTGTCGGCCACGTTCACCGTTTCCACCAGCCCGGACACGTCCGGCGCCACCTGCACCACGTCGGCGCCGACGTGGGCGTCGCGGGTCCAGGGTTCATCCATGTAGTAGACCCACAGCTGGCGCAGCACCAGCAGGGCGACGATCACGGCTGCGCTGGTGAGCAGCACCGGCAGGGTCTTCTTCACGATCTTGTTCACGATTGCATCCAACGCAGGAGGTGGAACAGCAGGCCAAGCACGATCCCGTACAGCGCCAGGTTGAACAGCGCCGGGTGCCATACATGGCGGTAGGCGCCGGCACGCTGCAGCAGCGCGTGCAGGCCGCTGTTGACCAGATAGGCCAACACCATCAACCCAAGCAGGGTCGGGACAAACACTCCGTGGAGACTGAATTCACCGGGCATCGGTAGGGGGCGGGGACGAGGTGGGGGAGGGGAGGGACAACGAAACAACAGCAACGGGCAAAAGCCGCTGGCGTGTGCACGGCAGCGGCGGTGTTCGGGGGCAGCGCTCTTACGTGATGCGGTCGGCGGCCTCGGCCAGCAGGCGCCATGCCTTCAGCACGGCGTGCAGTTCATCCATGGAAAGCTCGCCGAACACGTCCTGGCGCAGGCCGATCAATTGATCTTCCAGTTCGCTGACCAGCGCATGGCCCTCGTCGGTCAGCCACAACAGATTGGCGCGGCGGTCGCTGGCGTCGCTCTCGCGGCGGACCAGGCCACTGGCACACAGCTTGTCCAGCAGGCGTACCAGGGAAGGACCCTCCATGCCCAGCTGCTGGGCCAGCGCCACCTGGCGGATGCCACCGCCGGAGCGGCCGATCATCAGCAACGGCATGGTGCAGGCGGTGGAGATGCCATAGCTGCCGAGCCGGCTGTCGGCCAGGCGCTGCCACTGCCGCCCTGCATAAAGCAGGCCGGAGCTGAGCTGCATCTGCAGCACGGTGCGCTCGTCGAGGGGTCGGTCCATAAGAGATAGATAGGATACTACTAATTTCATTCCTATCAATATGTTTTTCTGAATGGGTGGGTGTGTTGAGGAAAGCGTTGCGCCTGCTGGCTATCGGTTGGGGTGGCGGAGGGCCGGACGGGGCAGGGCACGCTGCAAGTACGTCCATGTAAGCTCGATCGGCGCATCCATGCGCCTCACGGCCCTGTCCCGCCCGGCCCTCCGCCACCCACCCCACATCCCGCGAGCGCGGTGGGTTGGCTCTAAGGGCAAAAGCAGTGCGGACCAAGGTCCGCACCCACCAGGGCGGCACACCGCTTCCGAAGCCATGAACCCCCGCTTTTGACCCCGCTTTCGGGCGGTCCGGCCGCGCCCGCAGGAAACCGTCAGGGAGCGGGAAGGGCGGCAGGGCAGGACCGTGAGGCGCATGGATGCGCCGACCGAGCCCCCAGGGACGGGTTTACGGCGTGTCCTGCCCTGCCGCCCTTCCCGCTCCAAACCGGTAGCAGTCCGGCGCCGCGCGTCACCCCCGATGAACCGTCCCTACAGGACGACCCACCCCCCGGTCGGGTACGATGCTCGCCCCCCGTTCGGGACGCTGTACGCAATGAGCAAGAACAACGAAAAGGCCGCCCCGCAGGGCGACGTGACCCAGGACCAGGCCGAGGATGCCGTGCGCACCCTGCTGCGCTGGGCCGGTGAGGACCCGTCCCGCGAAGGCCTGCTGGATACCCCCCGCCGTGTCGCCGAAGCCTATGGCGACTGGTTCAGCGGTTACCGCGATGACCCGCGCGCCTACATGGAGCGCACCTTCGAGGAAGTGGCAGGCTATGACGAACTCATCGTCCTGCGCGACATCGAGTACGAAAGCCACTGCGAACACCACATGGCGCCGATCATCGGCCGCGTGCATGTCGGCTACCTGCCGGCCGGCAAGGTGGTGGGCATCAGCAAGCTGGCCCGCGTCGTCGAAGCCTACGCCCGCCGTTTCCAGGTGCAGGAGAAGATGACCGCGCAGATCGCCCAGTGCATCCAGGATGTGCTGCAGCCGATCGGTGTCGGCGTGGTGGTCGAAGGCGCCCACGAATGCATGACCACCCGTGGCATCCACAAGCGCGGCGTCAGCATGGTCACCTCCAAGATGCTGGGCAGCTTCCGCGACGACGCGCGTACCCGCGCCGAGTTCCTGCGCTTCATCGAAGTGGGCGGCAAGCGCTGAGCCGCTTGACCGCACTCCGCCGGCCTCTGCGGGCCGGCATGCCCACGGCTGCCCACGCGGCCGCCGCGGGCGGCTGCTCGTCCCCGCCAGCCCTCATGACTTCTTTCGCTGCATGAAGCACCGCGAACGCATCTCCCGTTACCGCCATCTGCGCGAACAGCCCCAGTGGAAGCTGCTCGCCGCCGACCACGCTCCGGAAATCATCGGCCTGCTGCAGGGGCTGTTGATGGACGGCGAGCGCACCCTGCCTTCGTCGGTGCTCAACGAGCGCCTGCAGCGTGCGCTGGATCAGCTCAATAGCGACGAACTGTCGCGCGAGCTGCCGCGTACCGCGCAGGCCTACATCGCGCACTGGCTGGCCCAGGGCTGGCTGGAACGCCGCCTGCCCGAGGGCGCCGACCAGGAGCAGTACGAGCTGTCGACCGCGGCGCTTCAGGCGATCCGCTTTGCCGACGGCCTCGAGCAGGCCCGTGTGGCCGCCACCGAGAGCCGGCTGGCGCTGGTCATCGAACAGCTCTCGCAGCTGGCCGCGCAGACCGAATCCGATCCGGACGCCCGACTGTCGGCGCTGCGCGACGAGCGCGACCGGATCGACGCCGAGATCGCCCGTGTCGGCGCCGGCCGTGTGATCGCGCTGGACGGCAAGCGCGCGCTGGAACGTGCGCGCCAGATCATCGGCCTGGCCGACGAGCTGACCGAGGACTTCCGCCGCGTGCGCGACGACTTCGAGCAGCTCAACCGCGAGTTCCGCGAACGCATCATCGACGACGAGGGCGAGCGCGGCGATGTGCTGTCGCAGCTGTTCGAAGGCGTGGACGTGATTGGCGAAAGTGATGCCGGGCGTAGCTTCCAGGCCTTCTGGCGCCTGCTCAACGACGCCGAGCAGAGCGCCCAGCTCGATGCCGCGCTGGAAGCGGTGCTGGCGCGTGGCTTCGCCCGCCGCCTGGACCGCAACGAACGCAACTTCCTGCGCGGCTTCACCAGCACCATGCTCGAGCGCGGTGGCCAGGTGCACGATGTGCTGCAGAACTTCGCGCGCAGCCTGCGCGGCTTCGTGCAGAGCCGTGGCTATCTGGAACAGCGTCGCCTCAACCAGCTGCTCAAGCAGGCGCAGTCCGAAGCGCTCGCTCTGCGCGACGAGTTCCCCGCACAACGCGGCATCGGCCGCGACCTGCAGCTGACCACCAGCCGCCTGCGCTCGTGGTCGCAATGGAAACTGCACGATCCGCGCAGCGCCCAGGTCGATGGCAACGTCGAATACAACGACGCAGCCGCGATCAGCCTGGAAAGCGTTGGCGATCTGGTCGCTTCGTCCGAAATCGACTTCCGTACCCTGCGCCGCGACCTGCACGATCTGCTCGATGCGCAGCCGCGGCTCAGCATCGCCCAGGCCCTTTCGCAGCGCGAAGCGCCGCAGGGTCTTGGCAGCGTCATCGGCTACCTGTCGCTGGGCACGCGCTTCGGCAACGTGATCGCCGGCGAGCAGGAGCTTGCGCAATGGCGTGGTGGCGACGGCCAGATCCGTCGCGCCCGCATCCCGCTGGTTTGGTTCACCCAGGAGAGACGCCATGAGCTGGCATGAAGATCCCATCGACGCACCGCAGGCCGACGTGGCGGAAGACGCCTACGAGGCCGAGCCGGTGGCGGCCGTGGCGCAGCCCCGCCGTGGCAACGACGTGTACTACCTCGGCGATACCGGGCGCCTGCCGCTGGATGCGCGCCGTGCGCTGTGCCAGCTGCTGATCGGCCCCAGCATCGACCAGCTGCGCCACGCCAAGCTGTGGCCGGCGCTGATCCGCAGCGAGGCGGCCATCCGCTCGTCGCTGGCCGACCTGTTCCTGGAACTGGTGCTCGACCGCGACAGTGGCGTGGCGTTCACCCGCCAGGCCGATACCGAAGACGTCGATGCGCCGGTGCTGCTGCGCACCTCGCCGCTGACCTTCATCGACTCGGTGCTGCTGCTGTACCTGCGCCAGCAGCTGGCCGAGGCCGATGCGCGCGGCAACCGCGCGGTGGTCGCCGACGCCGAGATGGCCGAAGCGCTGGCCATCTACGAAAAGAACCTGTCCACCGACCGCGCCGGCTTCAACCGTCGCGTCGCATCGGCGGTGCAGAAGATGAAGGACAACCACATCCTGACCCGCCTCAGCGGCCAGGAAGACCGCCACGAAGTCTCGCCGGCGCTGAAGCTGCTGTTCTCCGCCGAAGACGTGTCCCAGCTTTCGGCGGTCTACCGCCAGCTGCGTGAAACCCCGGCCGCCGAGGCCTGAGAGACCCGACCATCGCATGGCTATCTCCAAGCACACTCCCGCCCTGTTCAACGAAGGCCTGCCGGACCCGCGCCTGCAGCAGTTCCGCATGCGCCGCCTGCAGGTGCACAACTGGGGCACCTTCAACGGCCTGACCGAAGTACCGATCGCCGAACGCGGCTTCCTGTTCGTCGGCCGCTCCGGCTCGGGCAAGTCGACCCTGCTCGATGCCATGTCCGCGCTGCTGACGCCACCGGCCATCGTCGACTTCAACGCCGCTGCACGTGAAGCCGAGCGCAGTGGCCGCGACCGCAACCTGGTGTCCTACGTGCGCGGCGCGTGGGCCGACCAGCAGGACAGCGGCACCGGCGAAATCGCCACCCAGTACCTGCGCAAGGGCGCGACCTGGACCGCACTGGTGCTGGAATACCGCGCCGGCGATGGCCGCGTGGTCAGCCTGGTGCGCCTGCTGTGGATCTCCGGCAATGGCACCTCGGCCGGCGATGTGCGCAAGCACTACATGATCGCCGAGCGCCCGTTCGACATCGCCAAGGACCTCGGCGGTTTCGACCTGGACCTGCGCAAGCTGAAGCAGAAGCTGCCCGACCTGCACCACTTCGACACCTTCTCCGGCTACGCCGAGCGCTTCCGCGACCTGCTCGGCATCGACAACGAGATGGCGCTGCGCCTGCTGCACAAGACGCAGTCGGCGAAGAACCTGGGCGACCTCAACGTCTTCCTGCGCGACTTCATGCTCGACACGCCGAAGACCTTCGACGCCGCCGAGCGCCTGGTCAGCGACTTTGCCGAGCTTGATGGCGCGCACCAGGCGGTGGTCACCGCCCGCCGCCAGGTGGAAACCCTGTTGCCGGCCCGCGCCTACTACAACGACCTGAAGGAAATGCACCGCCGTCGTGGCGACGACGAAGCGCTGAAGCTGGGTGTCGACAGCTTCCGCGAGAGCCGGCGCCAGGCGCTGATCGAAGCGCGCCTGCGCGAGATGGACGTGCGTGACCGCGGCCTGCTTGGCGAAGAAGCCCAGCGCCGTGCCGCGCTCGACAACCACACCGAGCGCCTGGCCGAACTGGAGCTGCAGCGCCGCCAGCAGGGCGGTGAGCGCATCGAGGAACTGGAACGCGAGCAGGGTCGTGCCGAAGCTGAGCGCGATCGCCGTCAGGCCAAGCGCGAGCAGGCACGCCAGGCGGCGCAGCAGCTGGGGGCCGAACTGCCGGACGACGCCCATGGCTTCGCCGAACTGGTCGAGCGCGCACAGAACGAGCTGCAGGACCGCCAGCGTGCCTCCTCGGCACTGGACGACGCGATCAGTGACCGCCTGGGCGGCAAGCGCGATGACGAGCGCCGCTTCGGCGAGGTCCGTGCCGAACTCGAAGCGATGCAGCGCACGCCCTCCAACATCCCGGCGCCGATGCAGAAGCTGCGCGCGCGCCTGGCCGAGGAAACCGGCATCGCCGAGGCGGCACTGCCCTTCGTCGGCGAACTGATCCAGGTCCGCTCGGAAGAGCAGGGCTGGCAGGGTGCCATCGAGCGCGTGCTGGGTGGCTTCGCGCTGTCGCTGCTGGTCGACGACAAGCATTACAACGACGTCGCCGAATGGGTGAACCGTACCCACCTTGGCATGCGCTTCACCTATTACCGCGTGCGCCGCAACGATGATGCATTCGCCCGTGAGCCGTCGGCGAAGTCGCTGCTGCACAAGCTTGAACTGCGCGAGCATGTGTTCGAAAGCTGGCTGCGCCGCGAGCTGGGCAAGCGCTTCGACTACGAATGCGTGGATGCCAGGCAGCTGCGCAACGTCGACCGCGGCATCACCCGCGAAGGCCAGGTCAAGCATCCCGGCGACCGTTTCGAGAAGGACGACCGCAGTGCGGTGGGCGACCGCCGTCGCTGGATCCTCGGCTTCAACAACCACGACAAGGTGGGCGCCTTCGAGCGCGAAGCACAGGAGCTGGCCAAGCGCATCGCCAGCTGCGAGACCGACATCGCGCGCCTGCGCGGGCAGCGTGACCGCGACAACGAACGCCGCCTGGCCTGCCACGAGCTGGTCAGCATCAGCTGGAACGAGATCGACATCGCCGCTCCGCAGCAGCGCCTGAGCGATATCGAAGCCACCCTGCGCGACCTGCGCGAAGGCAACGCCGATCTCGCCAAGCTGGCCAAGCAGATCGACGCCGTGCGCGCCGACATCGAGCAGTCCCGCCGCACCTATGAAGACGTCCGCGTCGAGCGCGGCCAGCTGGTCAAGGAACGTGATCGCCTTGACCGCGCACGCCAGCAGAGCCGCGCACTGGTGCTGCCGAGCCTGGCCCAGGAGCAGGAAGCCGGCCTCGCCGAGCGCCTGCAGGAACAGGGGCCGCTCAGCCTGGAAACGCTCGAAGCGCACATGCGCCAGGTCAGCAACGCGCTGAACGAGCAGTTGTCGTCCTCGCAGCAGGACCTCAACCGCATCGAGAACCAGCTGATCGGCTGCTTCCGTCGCTTCATCCAGCAGTGGCCAGAGGAGTCGGGCGACTTCACCGTGTCGGTGGCCTCGGCCGAGGACTTCCTCGCACGCCTCGAACGGCTGGAACGCGACGGCCTGCCACAGCACGAAGAGCGCTTCTTCGACCTGCTGCAGAACCAGAGCAAGAACAACCTGCTGGCCCTGCAGCGCCACAGCGCAGAGGCCCGCAAGTCGATCGGCCAGCGCCTGGACGAGGTGAACGCCAGCCTGGAGCAGGTGCCGTTCAACCGTGGCACGCTGCTGACCATCGAACTGAGCGACCGCCGCCTGCCGGAGGTCGCTGAGTTCCACCTGCAGCTGCGCGAGGTGCTGTCGCAGCAGCAGACCGAGCAGCGCGAGCTGGCCGAGTCGCAGTTCACCGTGCTGCGCCAGCTGGTCAACCGCCTCGGCTCGCAGGAAGGCGAGGACAAGCGCTGGCGCGAGCTGGTGCTGGACGTGCGCATGCACGTGGAGTTCATCGGCGTCGAGCTGGATGCGGAAACGCGCCAGCAGGTCGAGATCTACCGCAGCGGCGCCGGCAAGTCCGGTGGCCAGCGCCAGAAGCTGGCCACTACCTGCCTGGCGGCTGCGCTGCGCTACCAGCTCGGCGGCGCCGACAGCCAGCTGCCCAGCTACGCCGCGGTCGTGCTCGACGAGGCCTTCGACAAGGCCGACAACGAGTTCACCGCACTGGCAATGAACATCTTCGACAACTTCGGCTTCCAGATGGTGGTTGCCACCCCGCTGAAGTCGGTGATGACGCTGGAACCGTTCATCGGCGGCGCCTGCTTCGTCGAAATCAGCGGCCGCCACGACTCCGGCGTGCTGTTGATCGAGTACGACGAGGAAGGCAAGCGCCTGAAGCTGCCCGAGCGCAGCCGCCAGCAGGCCAACGAACCGGAAGAAGCCGAGGCCTGACCCGGCCGATTGAATGGGATGCCGGCCAGCGGCCGGCACTACCGGTGGGCGGGTTCATGACCCGGTAGTGCCGGCCGCTGGCCGGCAACGCTCATTCACGAACCGCGGAACGTATCCCACGCCATCCGCGCGATCAGCACCACCACCAGCCCCACGAACAGCTTGCGGATGAACGGCGTGCCGCCCTTCAGCGCCAGGCGCGTGCCCACCACCGAGCCGATGATGTTGGCTGTGGCCATCGGCAGCGCAAACAACCACAGGATGTTGCCGGTCGGCACGAAGAACGAGATCGCCGCCACGTTGGTCGCCAGGTTCACCACCTTCGACGCCGCCGAGGCGCGCAGGAAATCCAGGCCGAAGAAGCGCACGAACAGGAAGATCAGGAAGCTGCCGGTGCCCGGCCCGAAGAAGCCGTCGTAGAAGCCGATCGCCGCACCGATCGCCAGCGCGATCACCAGTTCACGGCGGCCGATCTCCTGGGGCCGGTGCAACGCGCCGAAGTCCTTCTTCCACAGCGTGTAGGCCAGCATCGCGATCAGCAGCACCAGCACCAGTGGGCGCACCGCGTCCTTGGGCAGCAGGCTTACCGCAGTGGCCCCGGCGAAGGAGAAGATGAAGGCCGTGCCGGCCGCGAACAGTACCGGTTTCCACGGGAAGCGCACATTGCGCGCATAGCGCCACGCAGCCGCACCGGTACCGAACATCGAACTGAACTTGTTGGTACCAAACAGCATCGCCGGCGTCTGCTGCGGCAGCACCGTGAACAGGCCGGGCAGCTGCACCAGGCCACCGCCACCCACGGCGGCATCCACAAGACCGGCGATGAAGGCGATCACCACCAGCCACCACAACTCAGGGGGAACCAGATCCAGCACGGCGATCAATCAAGGTGGGGGCGCGACAGCATACGCCTGTCCTGCTCCAGGTGACTCCCGCCGCGCGTGGATCAATCCCCGCAACCCGGCGACAATGCCGGCATGAGCCGAAAACCCGCCGATCCCTGCCCCTGTGGCCTTCCCGCCGACTATGCCGCCTGCTGTGGTCGTTTTCATGCCGGTGAAGCCGCGCCCGATGCCGAGCACCTGATGCGTTCGCGCTACAGCGCGTATGTGCGGGGCCTGGCCGGCTACCTGCGCCACACCTGGCACCCGGACACGCGTCCGGCCGAGTTGTCGCTGGGCGATGCGCCAGGCCAGCGCACCCATTGGCTGGGCCTGACCGTGCACGACCACGCGGTCACCGGCGCAGACAGTGCTGAAGTGCGCTTCACCGCGCGCTACCGCATCGGCGGCGGCAGCGCGGTGAGAATGACCGAGCACAGCCGATTCCGGCGCATCGACGGCCGCTGGTATTACCTCGACGCGGTCTGAGCCCTACGCACTGGATGCAGCCAGCAGGCGCTGGCCGCCGTGCGCGCGGACCTGGTTGCGACCTCCGTCCTTGGCCATGTACAGCGCCTGGTCGGCGGCCTTGAGCACTGCCGTCGGTCGCGGATCCACGCGGCTGTCGGCCAGCCCGATACTGACCGTCACCTGCACCACCTGGCCGGTGCCGCCGCGTCCGCGCTGCTGACGGCCAGCTTCGTCGTCACGGCTGCGGGTGCTGCGGTCGCGCAGTTGCATGCGGGTGTCCTCGATGCTCTGCCGCAGTGCTTCGACGGCCTCGATGCAGGCCGCCGCTGGGCGGTCCAGGAACACCACCGCGAATTCCTCGCCGCCATAGCGGAACGCTCGGCCACCGTCGCCGACACGCGCCAGCCGCGACCCCACCAGGCGCAGCACGTCGTCGCCGGTATCGTGGCCGTGGGTGTCGTTGAACGACTTGAAGTGGTCCACGTCCACCATCGCGATGCTGTAGGTGCCGCGCGCCCGCTGCAGGGTCTCGTTGAACGCCCGTCGCCCGGGCAGGCCGGTCAGCTCATCGCGGAAGGCCATGTGGAAGGATTCCTGCAGCATCGCGCCCAGCATCAGCAGCAGGGCGGCGCTGCTCAGCGCCGGCAGCAGTACCGGCTGCAGGAAGATCCGCGGCAACATCCACCACAGGCACAGCAGGGCCAGCAGCATCGCCGTGTGCAGTGGCCGCGGATGCCGCCACGCCTGCCAGCCCAGCGCTGCGCTCGCCAGCAGGAACAGCAGCGCCGGCAGCTGCGCCAGCGCATTCCAGTCGGCGGGAATCCAGGCCCAGTGACGGCTCGACAGCAGATCGTGCATGCCCTGCGGCTGTTGTGCCGCAAGCAGCAGGAAGATCACCAGGGCCGCGCCGCAGACCACGCTGCGCAGCAGCAGGTCCTGGCGTCGGCGTCCGCGTTCCGGCCACACTGCCAGCCCGGCAAACAGCAGCGGCACCCAGGCCGAGATTGCGTGGAAGCGCAACGGAGTCAAGGCGTCGACATGGCCGCTGCGCAGGTAGCCCCCGACGTCCCGGTGCAGCAGGGCGAACACCACCGCCACGACCAGCAGCAGGCACAACGTGCGTATCTGGTGGTAGAGCAGGGCCAGGCCCGCGCCGAGGCAGGCCAGCAGCCAGGGCAGGATGCGTTGGGCGGGGCTGGCCACATCCTCGGTGCCCAGTGCCATCCACAGCACCAGGACGACCAGCACGGCGGGCAGCACGAACAGGTAATGCGCAGGCTGGCGGAGTGGATGCAGGGGCACGCAGGAAGTCCAGTGCGGTGACGATGCGGCCGCAACACTGCCGTTAGCGGCGTCCTCACCCGCTTCTTGAACACGCGCTTCTTGAAAAGGTACGCCCGCAACCATGTGAATGGGGCAGTGTGCCGCCATGACGTCGCACTCACCGCACTGCGCCGATGCTGTAGGCATGGACAGCGTACCCACCGCCGTCGCTGCCCCGCAGCACGACCTCGCCCACCACTTCGCACGTGTTCGTGCCCGCAGCCTGCAGTTGGCCGCACCGCTCAGTGCAGAGGACGCCATGCTGCAGAGCATGGCCGACGCCAGTCCCAGCAAGTGGCACCTGGCCCACACCACCTGGTTCTTCGAACGCTTCGTGCTGGCAGGATTCGCCAGTGCGCCGGCGCGTGATCCAGCCTGGGACTATCTTTTCAACAGCTACTACAAAAGCATCGGTCCGGCGCACGCGCGGCCGCAACGCGGTCTGTTGTCGCGGCCCTCGCTGCAGCAGGTGCACGACTACCGCCAGCAGGTCGATGCACAGGTGCAATCGCGACTGGCGGCAGGCGACCTTGATGAGCAGGCGCTGCAGCACCTGCAGTTGGGCCTGCAGCACGAACAGCAGCACCAGGAACTGCTGTTGACCGACATCAAGCATGCGTTCTGGTGCAATCCGTTGCAGCCAGCCTACCGTGATGACCTGCAGCCTGCCACCAGCGCTGCCAGTGCGCAGGGCTGGATCGAATCACCCGAACGCATCATTACCATTGGCGCCGCAGCCTGGCCGCAGCACACCGCCTTCGCCTACGACAACGAATCGCCGCCGCACCGCGTGCTGCTGGCTGCACACGCACTGGCAGAGCGTCCCGTCAGCAATGGCGAGTACCTCGCCTTCATCGAGGCTGGCGGCTACCGCGAGCCGCGCTGGTGGCTCAGCGAAGGCTGGGCGTTGCGCGAAGCCGAGGGCTGGCAGCACCCGCTGTACTGGGACGATGCCCTGCAGCGCGAGTACACCCTCGGCGGTTGGCGAGAACTGGACCCGCATGCGCCGGTCTGCCATCTCAGCTATTACGAGGCCGATGCCTGCGCCCGCTGGGCTGGTGCGCGCCTGCCCAGCGAGTTCGAGTGGGAAGCCGCCGCTGCGTCGCAGCCCCTGCGTGGCCATTTTGCCGACGACGATCAGCTGCACCCTCGGGCGGGGCAGGGCAGTGGGCTGCGGCAGCTGTTCGGCGATGTATGGGAATGGACCCACAGCGCGTATGGCGCCTATCCGGGCTTTCGCCCTTTCGCCGGCAACCTCGGTGAATACAACGGCAAGTTCATGTGCGGGCAATGGGTGCTGCGCGGTGGCAGCTGCGCCACGCCGCGTGGCCACGTGCGTGCCAGCTACCGCAACTTCTTCATGCCCCCGGCGCGTTGGCAGTTCTCCGGGCTGCGCCTGGCCAGGGATCTCGCATGAGTACGGTGCAGGACGCGCTGCAGGCGCTGACCGATCTCACTCCCGGCCGCCAGCAGATCCTTGCCGACGTGGTGGCCGGGTTGTTGCGCACGCCCCGCCAGCTGCCGTCCAAGTACTTCTACGATGCACGCGGCTCGCACCTGTTCGAGCAGATCACGCATACTCCCGAGTACTACCCCACGCGTACCGAGCTGGCCCTGCTTTCACGGGTACTGCCGGACATCGCCCGAAGCGTCGGGCCGCACCTGCACGTGGTGGAGCTGGGCAGCGGCAGTGGCCGCAAGACCGCGTTGCTGCTGGCCGCCCTGCACGACCCGGTGGCCTACACGCCGATTGAAATCTCGCGTGCCGCGCTGCTGTCCAGCATCGACCATCTGGCCCCGGCGCTGCCCGAGGTGGAGATGCTGCCGGTCTGTGCCGACTTTACCCGTCCCGTCGCCGTACCCATGCCCGAACGCGAACCCGCGCGACGGCTGCTGTTCTTCCCGGGTTCCACGCTGGGCAACTTTGAAGGCGAGGACGCGGTCGCGCTGCTGCGCGCGATGCGCCAGACCATGGGGCGTGATGGCCTGGCCCTGGTCGGCATCGACCTGCACAAGGACCCGGCGTTGATCGAGGCGGCCTACAACGATGCGCAGGGCGTCACCGCCGCATTCACCCTCAACCTGCTGGCCCGCCTGAACCGCGAAATCGGCAGCGACTTCGATCTCGATGGCTTCCGTCATCGTGCACGCTACAGCTCTGCGCGGTTGCGCATCGAGACCGATCTGGTCAGCCAGCGGGCACAGGACGTCCACCTCGATGGCCGCATTTTCCACTTCGCCGCCGGTGAACCCATCCGCGTCGAGTACAGCCACAAGTACACCGATGACAGCTTCGACGCGCTGTTGCGGCAGGCGGGCCTGCAGGTGGCGCAGCGATGGGATGCCGAAAGCCCCGCCTATGGCCTGCGCTTGCTGCGCCGCGCCTGAGGTGGTGGCCAGCCGGTGCCCCTTCAGGTTCGGCGGCATCGCTACCCCTAAGATGGCCGTGCAACGGCAACACGGAGGACGCCATGCCTGTTCTGACCACGCTCGGCCTGGCGGCCGCCCTTGCGTCGACCCCGACGCTGCCTGCGGCTTCCGCCGCCAGCACCGATCCGGCGTTCAACCGCTGCTTGGCGGGCCTGCAGGCCACCGCCGCGACCCAGGGCATCGGCGCTGACCGCTTCAACGAGATCACCGCCGGGCTCACCCCGGACCCCAGCGTGCTCGGCCTGCTCGATGCACAGCCCGAATTCACCACGCCGATCTGGGACTATCTGGCCGCGCTGGTTGATCGCCAGCGTGTGGCTGATGGTCGCGCCCTGCTGCAGCAGCACCGCGACCTGCTCGATCGCGTGTCGGCCCAGTATGGCGTCGATCCGGCCACCATCGTCGCGGTCTGGGGCGTGGAGAGCGACTACGGCCGCGTGTTCGGCAAGCGCCCGCTGCTGCAGTCATTGGCCACGCTGTCGTGCGCCGGCCGCCGCCAACCTTTCTTCCGCGGTGAGCTGCTGGCGCTGCTCAAGCTGATCGACCGCGGCGACCTGCAGGCACAGGGGCTCACCGGCTCCTGGGCCGGTGCCTTCGGGCACACCCAGTTCATGCCCAGCACCTATGCACGCATCGCCGTGGATGGTGATGGCGATGGCCGCCGCGATCTGGTCGGCAGCATTCCCGATGCACTGGCCTCCACCGCCAACTACCTCAAGCGTGCCGGTTGGCGCAGTGGTGAACCATGGGGCATGGAGGTGCGTGTGCCCGCCGGCTTCAACGCCAGCCAGGCCGGCCGCACCCAGCGTCGCGCCCTGGCCGATTGGCGCGCGCAGGGCGTGACCGCGCTGGATGGCAGCGCGTTGGCTCCGGCCAACCTGCCGGCGGATGCGCGCGCCGCCCTGCTGCTGCCGGCCGGCAACAAGGGCCCGGCGCTGCTGGTGTTCCGCAACTACGACGCGATCTACAGCTACAACGCTGCCGAAAGCTATGCGCTGGCGATCGCGACGCTGGCCGACGAGTTGCGGGGCGGCAACGGGTTGGCTACCGCCTGGCCGACCGACGATCCAGGCCTGGGCCGCGATGAGCGCCGCCAGCTGCAGACCCTGCTGCTGGCCCGCGGCCACGACATCGGTGCTGCCGACGGCATGATCGGTACCGCCACGCGCCGCGCGATCCAGGCCGAGCAGCAGCGCCTGGGCTGGGCCAACGCAGATGGGCGCGCGGGACAGCGTATCCTTCGCACTCTGCAGAACACGCCGCGCACTGCGCCGGTGCCCACGCGTTTCATGCTTCCCAGCAACTACAGTGCCGTGCAATCGCCGGCCATACGGAGTCGATCCCACGTGCAGCAGATCCAGGGTGTACGCAGCGGGCAGTACCAAGGGCTCGATGCCTGGCTGGTGGAAACCGCCGACGCCAGCGCGGCCGTCAGTGTGTTTGGCGGCCAGCTGCTTTCCTTCGTGCCCAAGGGCCAGCCGGATCTGATGTGGCTGTCCCCCCGGCGCGCCGAACTGCCCACGCCGATCCGCGGAGGCAGCCCCGTCTGCTGGCCGTACTTCGGCCGCCAGGGCCAGGGCAACGACGTGCCCGCCCACGGTTTCGTGCGTACCGTGCCGTGGGAACTGCAACAGGCCCGTCGCCTGGACGACGGCAGCATCGAGCTCACGCTGGCACCCCCGGTGCTGCAGAGCCTGGACCTGCGGCTGCGGATGACTGTGCGCGTAGGCCGCCAGTTGACCCAGCGACTGATCACCGAGAACGTCGGCAGTTCCCATGCCAGCATCACCCAGGCGCTGCACAACTATTTCCGCGTGGGTGATGCCAGCGCGGTGGAGGTGGACGGCGTGGACGGGCTGGACTATCTGGACAAGTTCGAGAACTATGCGACGCCGCGTCGGCAGCAGGGCGCCTGGACGTTGCGCGATCCCCGTGATCCCGGGCGCAGCGATCGCATCTACACGCAGGCCAAGGGTCACTATGTCCTGCGCGATCCGGTGCTGAAACGCCGCATCGACATCCGTACGGAAGGAAGTCGCTCGCTGGTGGCGTGGAATCCCGGTGCCGAGGCTGCAGCGAAGATGGCAGATGTGGGTGAGGGCTGGCGCGACTACGTCTGCCTGGAAGCGGCCAACGCCGGGCCCGACGTGGTGACCCTGCCGCCGGGTGGCAGCCACGTGCTGTCTCAGACATTGTCAGCGGCACCGTGGACACCGGTCACCCGGTAACGAATCAACGCAGCAAGGACGTTTTCATGCAGGAAGCACAGTGGTGGTACGCCAACAGCAGGCAGAGCGAAGGACCGGTGGACCTGGCCGCCCTGCGTCGCCTGCAGCAGGACGGCACGGTGACGGCACGCACGCTGCTGTGGCGCGAAGGCATGCCCTCGTGGCGCCCCTTGGCGGAGCTGGAACAGGATTCAACGCCCATCGAGATGGCGCCGGCTCCGGATATCGACACAGCCCCACCGGTTGAGGTCGTTGCGCCAAGTGTCGGCGATCCGTCCGATCCGTATCGAGTGCCCGCCGCTGCACCGGATACCGCTGCCGCCGCGGGGCTGGAGGGCGAGATGGCCTTGTACGCCAGCGTGGTCGGCGGCAACTTCCCGATCTATCGCCAGCGCTGGCGGCTGGATCAGGGCATTGCCACGGCCAGTGGCACTTGGCACTGGCCGGCCTTCCTGCTCGGCCCGATCTGGATGATGTACCGCAGGATGTACCGCCTGGCGGCAATGTGGGTCGGCCTGCTACTGCTGATCAGCGTGGTGGAAACCTTGCTGGATGTGCCCGAAGGCGTGTCGCTGGTCATCACCATCGCGCTCAGCGTCACCACCGGCACCTTTGGCAACACCTGGTACCTGGCACACTGCCAGCGCCTGATCGCCCAGGCCCGTGCCGTCAGCGGCGGCGATGACGCACGGCTGCGCAGCGAACTGACCGCACGCGGCGGCACCAGCGTGGTCGCCACACTCGTCGCCATCGTCATCTCGGTAGTGTTGAGCACCGTCGGCGCCGCAGTGGCGGGGTAGGGCAGGTCAGCGGCCCTGATGGGGCCGCAGCACCAGCAGGCACAGCGCACCGGCCACCAGCCCCCAGAACGCCGAGCCGATCCCGGCCAGGGAGACCCCCGAGGCGGTGACCAGGAAGGTGACGAGTGCCGCCTCGCGGTCGCGCTCCACCGCCAGGGCGCTGGCCAGGCTGTTGGCGATGGTGCCGAACAGGGCAATACCGGCCACGCAGGCCACCAGCTCTCTGGGGAAGGCCGCGAACAGTGCGGCCACGGTGGCGCCGAACAGTCCGATGACGATGTAGAAGGCACCTGCCGCCATGGCGGCGGTATAGCGCCGTGCCGGGTCCTCATGTGCATCACGGCCCATGCAGATCGCGGCGGTGATTGCCGCCAGGTTCAGCGCGTACGCACCGAACGGCGCCAGTAGTGTATTGACCACACCGATCCAGCCGATCAGCGGCGACACCGGGGCGTCGTAGCCGGATGCCCGCATCACCGCCACGCCGGGAATGTTCTGCGAGGCCATGGTGACCACGAACAGGGGCAGGGCGATGCCGGCCACGGCGGTCCACGACAGGGAGGGCGTCACCCACTGCGGGATCGCCATCTGCAGATGCACCTGCTGGGCGTGCAGCAGGCCACGGCTCGCGGCGACGGCGATGCCGACCAGCAACGTGGCGATCACCGCATAGCGCGGGAACAGCGTGCGCCCGGCCAGCCAGGTGGCGAACATCGCCAGTGCCAGCACCAGCTGGGTGTTCATGGCCACGAACACATCCAGCCCGAAGCGCAGCAGGACACCGGCCAGCATGCCGGCGGCCAGCGCCATCGGCACCCGTTGCATCAGTCGGGCGAAGATGCCCGAGAAGCCCGCCAGCAAGCCGAGTACGGCGGCCAGCAGGAATGCGCCCGTGGCCTCGGCGAGCGACGCGCCGCCGGCACCCACCACCAGCATCGCCGCGCCCGGGGTCGACCACGCCGTCACCACCGGCACGCGATAGCGCAGTGACAGACCAATGCAGGTCACGCCCATGCCCAGCCCCAGCGCCCACATCCAGGAGGCGATCTGCGCCTGGTTGGCACCGACGGCCTGTGCCGCCTGGAACACGATCACGGCTGAGCTGGCGAAGCCGACCAGCACCGTAATGAAGCCAGCGACGATGGCCGGCATCGAAAGATCGCGCCACCACGCGCGCCGCACCTGCATGCTCATTGCGCTGTCTCCACTGTGCATCCCTGCATTGTGCATCCTTGCATTGATAGGGGTTGCGGCGTTGCCCGCGCAACGCGCGGGCAACGCCGCCGTGATCTTCGAGCGTACGTCATGCGTGATGTCGCGATGCTTCTGTCATCACCGTGCAAAAAAAAGCCTTGACGAAATCGGCAGGATCTCTAGAATTCGCCCCCTTGCTGCAGCGCATCGCTTCTCCGGAAACGACACGCGAACAGCGACGCCACCACCGACGAACGCGTTGATCGAACGAAGGTGTTGACGGACTCGAAAAGTCCGGCATAATAGGCGGCTCGCAACGACGAAAGGCCCTCGGGCCCAACGACGAAGCAGCATCGGCAACAACGTCCACTCCGGTGAGACGGCCTTGAAAAAAGGTGTTGACGAAGCAGAAAAGCCGGCTATAATGGGCGGCTCGCTACGAAGGAAACTTCGCGGCACACGGGAACGGCGCTGAGGCCACTTCCCCGGATCTTTGAAAGTATGCGCAGGTATCTTGTGAAGGCGCCTGCAGGAAGGATGATTGTCCATCTTGCAGACGTTTGATCAAGCAACTATTAATTGTTTTAAAGCAAGCGATACGTTGCCA
>NZ_JCAFTE010000013.1:0-72799 GCF_059369975.1 Stenotrophomonas sp. YJH_SMC_32
GCGAAAGGGAAGCCCTTCAAGGTCGTCATGTGTGCGGTGATGCGCAAGCTCATCCATCTGGTTTGGGGCGTACTGAAAAGCGGCCGCCCATTTGAGCCTGACGGCGCCCTTGCCTAGGCAAGGGCAACACGGTATCTACAGCAGCCTGGTGCTATCGCTTCAAGCGCGGATCCGCCAGCTGCGCTTCGTCCCAGCCACGGCGCACGGCGTTGCGTGCCTGCGCCCAGTCCAGGCGACTGCGGCCACGTTCGCTGGCCCAGCGCGATTCCAGTTCGCGCTCCACTTCCTCGTAGGCGCGGATCATGTCCTGCGCGCGCGCGGCATGGCCGATCCGGTAGGCCGGCTCGTAGTCCTCGAAGAACAGTTGGTCGTCGTAGTACGGCTCGGCGGTGTAGCGCTCGCGCCAATAGTCGCTGACCGCATCGCGCGGCGTGCTGTCGTCCGGTACGCGGCCGGGAATCTGGTACTCGGTCATGAAAAGGCTCCGTTGTGGACGAAGCCTGATCGTGCCTGCGTGGCGGTTAACGGTCCGGTCCGACAGCGTGATCGCCAGATCAATCCGCCAGGCATGGCCCGGCGCTCCGTTCACCCGGCGTCCGCATCCTTGCGCGGCAGCGTGTAGATCACCGCGCCAATGACGAACGCGACCAGTGCAGCGGCGATGTTCTGCCAGCTGGCACTGGCGAACAGGGCCAGGCACAACAGCAGCGCCAGCACCGGAATCAGCGGGCCACCGGGCAGCTTCAACGCGCCTGGGCGATCCGCGTAGCGCTTGGCCAGCACCAGGACGGCGGCAGCGGTGCCGATGTAGGCGAACAGGCGCGTGGTCATCGACAGCAGGGCGAGCTGCACGAACGAACCGGACAGCGCCAGTCCGAGCGCGATCAGGCCCTGGCACATGATCGATGCGGCCGGCGTATGGAAGCGCGGATGCACCTGCGCCAGGATCTTCGGGCCGTAACCATCGCGGGCCAGTGCGAACAGGAATCGCGGGCCCATCATCATCGTGTTGCTGTTGGTACCCAGGATGGAGATGGTCGCGCCGATGGTGAGGATCAGCGCCAGGGCCTCGCCGCCGAAACCGGCTGCGGCGTCGGCCAGCGGCGTGGCCGAGCTGGCCAGGCCGGCCAGCGTACCCTGCGCCACCACCTGCACCGCGCCATAGATGACGGTGACAGTGATGATCATGGTGATCAGCGCGAACGGAATATCGCGGCGTGGATTGCGGTACTCGCCGGCCGCGGCCGGGATGTTCTCGAAGCCGGCGTAGGCGTACAGCAGCAGCAGGGCGGCCTCGCCCATCCGTTGCAGGTCATGCGGGTCCGGGCGCTGGCCGGAGAAGGCCAGCTGTGGATCGATATAGAACGCGCCGATGGCCACGAACAGCAGCAGCGGCAGCATCTTGCCGATCACCAGCACCACGCCGGTGCGCGCGGCCGAGCGCACGCCGATGATGTTGACGCCGGTCAGGAAGCCCAGCGACACCACGATCACCGCGATGCGACCCATGCCGGCGCCGGCCCACGGCCAGAAGCGCGCGACCGCATCGGCCAGCGCGTTGCTCAATGCGGCCGCCGAGCTGATGCGGGTCAGCCAGATCATCCAGCCGATCTCGAACCCTGCGAAGCGGCCGAAGGCCTCGCGTGCGTAGAGGTAGCTGCCACCGGGTTCATCGAAGTAGCTGGCGGCCTGCGCGTAGCACAGCACCAGCAGCGCGACGACGATGCCAGCGGCGACCACGCCCCACAGGCTGAAGGGGCCGAGCAGGGCAACGGTGGCGGCCGGCAGCAGGTAGATACCGCTACCGATCACATCGTTGATCGACAGGCCGACGATCTGCCAGCGGCTGACCGCGCGCTGCAGCTGTGGTTCGTCCGGCGCGCTCAACGGGCGTCTCCGCTCAGCGCGGGCAGCTGCCACTGCACCTGCAGTCGCTGGTACTCGGTGCGCGGCAGCAGCACGAAGCGCGGCGTATCCTGCGGCCGCAGCCAGTCCAGCAGCGCCTGCATGCGCGCTTGTGGCATGGCGGTACAGCCGGCGGTGGCCTCCCCGGGCGTGCGCCACAGATGGGCGAAGATGCAGCTGCCCTTGCCGGGCTGGTTGTCCGGGTTGTGGGCGATGACGAAGCCCTCCCGGTAGCGCACGTCGCCCTTGTTGTGCAGATCCAGCCGCATCGGCTCGGTGGAGCCCTTGATCGCTGCACTGCCGACTTTCTTCTCATCGACGATGCGGTTGTAGAACGGCGAACCGGGCACGTCCATGCAGTAGCTGCTGTCCAGCATCGGCTGGTAAGGCATTGCGGTGCCGGGGCGTGTGACGGCATAGCCGAACGCACTGCCGAGCGCGAATATGCCGGCCGGGCTGCGACCGTCTCCTTCCTGCTTCTGCGGGCCATCGGCCTGTGCCGGATGCAGGCCCAGGCCCCAGGCGCTGCCGGTACGGCCGAGCGCCACCGGGAACGCCTGTCCGTGCGTGTGCCAGCCCTTGCCATCGCGCACATAGGCCTGCAGCTGCCCTTGGGTACTGTCCCAGCCATCGCTGGTGACCACGATCAGCTGGCGCGCGCCATCCAGCGGCGCCGCGTGAACGGACACCGTCGCAGCAAGCAGCAGCGCAGCGGTAGCGAGGCGAACCAGCGATTTCATCAACAGGTGCTCCGGTCAGGAATCCAGCAGGTGGTCGATCCGCTCCAGGTTTACCGCCAGCTGCTGCTGGCGGTCCGGATTGGTGTGGCAGAGCAGCACGAACAGGAAATCGAGCAGGGCGTGCATGGCGCTACGGTACAGCAGCTGCGCGACCTGCGGCGTGCGGTCGTGCGCGCAGACTGCCAGTGCCGCATCAGCATGTGCGCGCAGCGGGTTGGCAGTGTGGCGGGTAATGGAAATCACCTTGCCACCCATGTCCTGGAACTGCCGCGACAGCTGCGAAAGCTGCGGCAGGTTGCCGAATTCGGAGAACACCAGCAGCACATCGCCGGGGCGTGCGGCCGACAGGTTGGCCAGCATCAGGATCGGGTCGGTGTGCGGCACGACCAGCAGGCCGAGCAGCGACAGCCGCATGGCGAACTCGCGGGCGAACAGGCCGTCGTCACCCAGGCCATGGACGAACAGCTTGGGTGCGCCGTCGAGCAGCTGCACGATGCGCTCGATCTCCTCGCGTGGATTGGCCTGGCGTGTTTCCTCCTCGGCCTGCGCCTTGCTGCGGCGCAGGGCCTCGCCCAGGCGCAGGTAGTCATCGCCGCTGTCGGGTTCGCTGGGCACCTGTTGTGGATCGGCACCGGCGCGGGCCACGTCCTGGCCGATCGAGTACTTCAGGTCCGGGTAGCCCTTGAAGCCGAGCTTCTGGCTGAACTTCACCACGCTGGACTGGCTGATGCCCAGCGCACTGGCCAGCTGCTGCGATGAGTAGTCGCGCAGCAGGTGGGCGTTGTCGAGGATGAAGTCGGCGATGCGGCGCTCGATGGCAGACATCTGCCCGCGCTCGGTGCGGATCTTCAGCAGGGGCGGCATGCGGGGCGTCCGGGCATGTGTAGGCGCGTTGCGGCTGGCAGCGTAGAGCGTGTCATGGAATGGGTCGAGCGGGTTCCAGCCTCGAAGAGGTTACGGAGCGCAGTTGTTGCTTTTGAAGTTGAGTCCGCCTTCAAGCGAGCCGAGCACCGCAGGTCCGGCGAGGGCGAAGAGGCGCGGGTGTCCGAGCGTAGCGAGTTCCCGCGCCGTCCCTCGACGGGCCGAGGAGCGCAGGGAACCGGTGCGTAGCACCGGCTCGCGGTCGGCGGAGCGTTTCTTTTGGTTACTTTTCTTTTCGCGAAAAGAAAAGTAACGCCCGACCCAACGTCAGTGGCACGCCAGGCCAACCGCAAGGCAGAAATCACCCCAGCATCTCCAGCCCACGCACTTCGGTGATACCCAGCCCCGGCACGTCGCTGATGCTGATCTCCGATTCGTTGAAATGCACGCCGCCGCTGACCGGATCGAACTGGCCCAGCGAGGGACCGTCGAGGTCGACCTTGGTGATCACATCGCTCTTGGCCACGGCCAGGTGCACGGCCGCGGCCACGCTGATGCTCGATTCGATCATGCAGCCGATCATGCACGGCACGCCGTAGATGCCGGCGATGTCGGCGATGCGGATCGCGTTGGACAGGCCGCCGGTCTTCATCAGCTTGATGTTGATGATGTCGGCCGCGCGCTGCTGGATCAGGTCCATCACCTGGCTCGGGCTGAACACGCTCTCGTCGGCCATGACCGGCGTGTTGACGCGGTCGGTGACGTACTTCAGGCCGCTGATGTCGGCGGCCTTCACCGGCTGCTCCAGCAGCTCCAGTACCACGCCGGCTTCCTCCAGCGTGCGCATCGCATGCACCGCCTGCTTGGCGGTCCAGCCCTGGTTGGCGTCCAGGCGCAGCAGGGCGCGGCCCTCCACGGCGGCGTGGATTGCCTTGACCCGTTCGATGTCCAGTCCGATGTCCTTGCCGACCTTGATCTTTAACGACTCGAAGCCGCGTTCGATCGCCGACAACGAATCGGCCACCATCTTGTCGATGTAGTCCACGCTGATGGTGATGTCAGTGGTGATCACCGGGTCGCCGCCACCGAGCATCTGGTACAGCGGGGCACCGTGCAGCTGCGCCCACAGGTCGTACAGCGCGATCTCCACCGCGGCCTTGGCGCTGGTGTTGCGCTCCATCGCGGTCTGCACCAGCGTGCACAGGTGGTTGAGGTTGACCACGTCCTGGCCGATCAGGCGTGGGGCGATGAAGTGGCGGATCGCTTCGATGATCGAGCCGTGGGTATCACCGGTGATCACCGCTGTAGCCGGTGCCTCGCCGTAACCGGTGTGACCGGTGTCGGTGCGGATCAGCACCACCACGTCTTCCACGGTCTCCACCGTGCGCAGCGCGGTCTTGAACGGTGTCTTCAACGGCACGCGCAGCATGCCCAGTTCGATGGCGGTGATCTTCATTCAGGAGTCTTGGCCCGCAGGCGCTGGATGTTGGTGATGCGGTCGATGTAGCGGACGGTGTCGCTGGCCATCATCGGCTCCAGCGGCGTGACCGAAACACCATTGAGATGGGCCTGCACGCGTTTGCCGTCGGTACCGAACCAGCTGCCGCCCGCCGTATCGTGGATGACCCAGGTGCGGCCGTCGACGTGGCCGATGGCCATCATCACATGACCGGGAATGTAGACCAGGTCGCCCACCTTCAGGCTGGCGACGGCACGGTCGCGCACCGCCTTGCCGTCCTTGCCGGTGAACGGCAGGCGGTCCAGCGCCGGACTGACCGCCTGCGCGCTGGTATTGCGCGGCAGCAGCACGCCAAAGCTGCGGTAGATCTCGGAGACGAAACCGCTGCAGTCGCGGGTGTCGTAGTCGTGGCCCCAGCCGTAGCGTTCGCCGAGGAACTTGAAGCCCTGCTGCAGCAACAGGCGCGGGGTCAGCGGCAGGTAATCGGCGGCGGTGTCCTGCGAGCGCGGCAGCAGCGCCGGCACCAGCTTCAATCGGCCATCGGCCTCGCGTACCGGCAACTGCACCACCCACGAGGCGTGGGCCTGCTGGCCGTTCACCGGCTCTGACGCGGGCCAGTCGGCCAGCACCGGCAGGCGCACGCCCATGTCCAGCTGCAGGCGCGAGACGCGCGGCTCCTCCGGGGTATGGGCGGTCTGCGCGGTGGCGCCGGTGACGATCCGGTACGGTCCCTTCGCGCCGTAGCCGAGCACCGTGGCCTTGTCGCCGCTGGCGATGGCGTCGGCTTCGATCCACGCGCTGTAGCGCTCGCTGTGCACGAACAGCCAACGGCCATCGGTACTGCGATGGACCACGGCGACCTTGTCGCCGGGGAACAGTGCCGATTCCTGGAAGCGGTCGATGTCGGTGTCACCGACGGTGCTGAAGACGCGCTCGCGGGTGGGGAAGGTGCGCAGCGCGGCACGCTTCACCACCAGCCCATACTGCGGTGCCACCTGTGTGGGAATCGCATCGAGGCCGAGGTTGGCTTCGATAGTGCTGCGCAGCGCGGGTGCGATCGCCTGGCCCTTGTCGTTGTAGAGGGCGCGGGTGGGCCAGCTCGACAGCGCGGTGATGCTGGCGCGAACCGTCGCCGCATCAAGCTGGGCGGGCAGTGTGGCGATGTCCTGGATGTGGCTGTCCTGCGCCCGCATGCGCGCGTTCTGTGCTTCGATCTGCGCGCGATCCAGAATCGGCGCATCGGCGTCGTCCAAGCGCGCGGCCCAGTACTGCGGGGTCAGATAGGCCTCGTGCAGGCCGATCACATAGGGCAGCGGCGCACCCGGGTCGGGCGGTGGGGCCGCCTGTGCAAAGGCCGGGGCGGCCAGCAGGCACAGGGCCAGGGTCAAGCGGCGCGGCCAATGCCGGTGCCGTTCGCGGAAAGCCAGGCTCATGCGGTGCACACCCTCCTCGAATGCCTGTTGGAATATTTATTCCTTTTGGCCCCGAAAGCAAGAATAAATTATTGACCAACATCCCGGCCCGTGTTACACAGCCGTTACCACCCGCGCTGGGGAAGTGTCGCTGTGGATCCTGCCGTTCGCAAACCGCGTCTGACTGCCGCCGCCGGCCTGGGTGCCGTGTTGCTGCTGTGGGTGTCGGCCACGCACGCAGCAGGCGAGCGCAGCAGCCAGCAGCAGGCGCGTCAGGCGCAGGTGATCGACCTGATCGACAGCGGCCGTTTCCGCGACGCCGACGCGCTGCTGGCCACTACACCCGCCGCCACTGACGAAGCGTTCCAGCGCGAGCGCATGCGCCGCATCCGCCTGGATTTCGCCCTCGACGAAAACGCCGCCAAGGACGCCGTACGGCGCGGCATTCCCGATCTGACCGACGAGGAATTTGCGCGCTGGGACCAACTCGGCCTGATCGAGCATCTCGATATCGATGGCGAGCGTTGGTACTTCAAGCGCGCACCCTCGAACCTGTTCCTGCTCAGCGACGAAGCACGCGCGCGCCGCCGCACGGATGCACCGATGCCGCCTCCGGGCCCCAACGAAGTGCTCAATGCCCACCACGCAGGCGTGGTTGCTGCGGCCGAACAGAGTGGCCAGGCGTCGGTTCTGCCGCAGCGCTATGAATTCACCCAGTCGCTCACGGTGAAAGCCGATGTGGTGCCCGCCGGTGAAACGATCCGCGCGTGGATTCCGTACCCGCGCGAGATCCCCGGCCAGCAGGAGCAGGTGCAATGGCTGGGCAGCACCCCGGGCAAGGCGCGCGTGGCTCCGGCCCATACCCAGCAACGCACCGCCTACCTCGAAGCCAAAGTGGTTGCCGGGCAGCCGACCCGCTTCGAGATCCGCTACGCGGTCACGATCTTCGCCCGGCATACCGCGATCGATCCGGCCAGGGTGCAAGCCACACCGGAAGATTCCTCGTTGAAGCCCTACCTGGCCGAGCAGCTGCCGCATGTGCGCTTCACCCCTGCGCTGAAGCTGTTCTCCGACCAGGTGCTGCAGGGTGAAACGCGCCCGTATGAAGTGGTGCGCAGGCTGTTTGCTGCGGTCGATCGCATTCCCTGGGCCGGTGCGCGCGAATATTCCACGCTCAGCAACATCAGCGATTACGCGCTGCGGGCCGGCCATGCCGACTGCGGGCAGCAGACCCTGCTGCTGATCGCGCTGCTGCGCATGAACGGTATTCCTGCACGCTGGCAGTCGGGCATGGTGTTCTCCGGCGACGGCAGCGGCTACAACAACCTGCATGACTGGGGGCAGGTCTACCTGGCGCCGTATGGCTGGCTGCCGATGGACGTGACCACCGGCGCACTGGCCAGTGATGTGCCGGCCCTCCGTGACTTCTATCTGGGTGGCCTCGATGGCTACCGCATCGCCTTCAACGACGATTTCGGCCAGCCCTTCGTGCCGGCCAAGCAGCACTTCCGCTCGGAAACGGTCGACTCGCAGCGCGGCGAGGCCGAGTGGGCAGGCGGCAACCTGTACTTCGACCAATGGAGCTACGACTTCCAGTGGCGGGTACTGCCAGCCAGGCAACGCTAGCGCGACACATCGCATTCCACACCATTCAATTCTTGCAGGAGAGAGCAGGGGATGAAGGCTTACAGCATCAAGCGGGCGGCGTTGTGCGTCGCCCTTGGGGCGTGTCTGGGCATGATCGCGCCCAGCGCATTCGCACAGGATGGTTCAGTGGTTGGCCGGCTGGTCAGCGATGCCGGCCAGGTACCGGCCGGTGCCACGGTGACCGTACGCAATCCGGCAACGGGCTTCGTGCGCTCCGTGCAGGCCGAAGCCAACGGCAGCTACCGCATTCCGTTGCTGCCGGTGGGCACCTATGAGATGGAGGTCGGCTTGCCGGGTGGTGGCGCCAGCCGTGTCGGCCAGGTAACGGTCAGTCTCGGCAGCGCAACTACGGTGAACGTGCCGCTCGGCGCGGTCAGCACGCTGGGCACGGTTGAAGTACGGGCACCGCAGGTAGTGTCGATGGTGGATGTGAAGTCCACCGAGTCGGCCACCAACATCACCCGCGAGGAACTCTCGCGCCTGCCGGTGGACCGTGACATCACCGCCGTGGCGCTGCTGGCGCCGGGTGCGGTGAAGGGCAAGGGCTCGCTGGGTGGCCAAGGCATTTCCTTCGGGGGTTCGTCGGTGGCTGAGAACACCGTCTACATCAATGGCCTGAACGTCACCGACTTCTACAACCGGGTCGGCTTCTCGTCGGTACCGTTCTCGTTCTATCAGGAATTCCAGGTCAAGACCGGCGGCTACTCGGTGGAGTTCGGGCGCAGCACCGGCGGTGTCATCAACGCGGTGACCCGCTCGGGCAGCAATGATTTCAAGGCCGGTGCCGAGCTGGTGTTTGAGCCGCGCGCGTGGCAGTCGCAGGCGCGCGACCGCTACGACGGCAACGGCAGCCGCTACATCACCGCCAGCCGCGACGACTACAGCCGCAGCGCGCTGAATGTGTTCGCTTCCGGTGCGCTGGTGCAGGATCGACTGTTCTTCTTCGGAATGTATGAGGCGCGCGACTACCGCCCGACCTCGACCAACGACGCCGGTACGCGCCTGAGCCAGGGCAAGGCCGATGACCCGTTCTGGGGCGGCAAGATCGACTGGCAGATCACCGACAACCAGATGCTGTCGCTGTTCGGTTTCTCGGACAAGAGCAAGACGCTCACCGATGTCTACGCCTACGACTACGCCACTGGGCAGACCGTGGGCGAGCGCAGCAACCAGATCTACAACACGGTGGGCGGCAAGAACTGGTCCGGCACCTACAGCTGGCAGGTGAACAACGACCTGACCATGAAACTGATGTATGGCGAGAACAAGCGCAACCGTGTGCAGAGCTCGTTGATGGACCAGAACTGCAACCGCGTGTTCGACAACCGAACCGCCAGCCAGGGCGTGCCGCCCTCGCTGCAGGGTGACCGCAGCTGCACCAGCAGTTCGCAGCTCGAATCCGCATTGGACACCCGCAAGGCCGCGCGCGCCGATTTCGAATGGACGCTGGGCAACCACCTGCTTCGCTTCGGCCTGGATCGAGAGGAGAACACTTCCGACTACAGTCGCGCCTATCCCGGGCCGGGCGGCCTGCGCTACGACATCTACGCCCGCACGCCCGGCAGCTCGCTCAACGGCGGTGTCGTGCCGGCCAGCGGCCTGGTGGCGCGCACCCGTCGCTATGAAGTGGAGGGTGCATTCGAGACGATCAACTCGGCCTACTACCTGGAAGACAACTGGCAAGTGACGCCGAACCTCCTGCTGAACATGGGTCTGCGCCTGGAAGCCTTTGACAACAAGGGTGGCGACGGCAGCAGCTACATCAAGATCGACGACATGCTGGCCCCGCGCCTGGGCTTTTCCTGGGACGTGCGCGGCGATGGCACGACCAAGGTCTTCGGCAACCTGGGCCGCTACTTCCTGCCGGTTGCCAACGTCATCAACATCAAGCAGGCCGGTGGCTTCCTCGACGAGCGGACCTGGTATGAGTTCCTCGGCTACAGCGGCGCAGCCAACAACATCCCGAACCTGGGCGCGCAGATCGGCCCGGTGGACAACTCGCAGGGCGACGGCAGCGTGCCGGACCTGCGTGCCGAAGTTAACCGGGACATGGACCCGGTGTACCAGGACGAGGCGATCCTCGGCTTCCAGCAGATGATCAACGAAGCCTGGTCGGTCGGTGCCAGCGTGACCTATCGCCGGCTGCACAACGCCATCGATGACATGAACATCACCGCGACCGGGCAATGTGGTGCCATCGACGGGGTGTGGATCATGGGCAATCCGGGCCGCACCAACACCGTATGGGGTGACACCAACTGTGACGGCAGCAACGATGGCTGGATCAGCATCGATACGTCGAAGGAAGGCTGGGCGCTGTACGACGACAACGGCAACTACGTCGGCCAGCGCGGCTGGGTGAAGCCCAAGCGTGACTACAAGGCACTGGAGCTGCAAGTCGACCGGGCCTGGGACGGCAAGTGGGGCTTCAACGCGTCCTACACCCTCGCATACGGCCGCGGCAATGCAGAAGGCCCGGTCAACTCCGATACCGACTTCGCCGATGCCGGGCGTACCGAGAACTTCGACAATCCGTGGGTGAACTACCGCGGCTACGGCTATCTGGCCAACGACCGCCGACACCAGTTCAAGTTCCGTGGCAGCTATGCATTGACCGAGAACCTGAGCGTAGCCGCTACGCTGGGCGTGCAGTCGGGCAGCCCGATCACGCGCTTCGGCGCCGGTAATCCATTCGACGCCACCGATTTCCACAGCTACTACGTGTGCGTGTCCAACTGCCAGGCCACGGTGCCCTCCGAACGCGTGTTCGTACATTCCCCGCGCGGTGGCGATGGCCGCACGCCGTGGACCTACGACCTGGACGTGAGCGTGTCGTACAAGGTGCCGATCCCCACCGACCTGCGTCTCAAGCTGGCGGTGTACAACGTGCTCAACCAGCAGCGCGTGGTGACCGTGGATCAGGACTACGAACCGCAGGACAGTATCGGCACGCCGAATCCGCTGTACCGCTACGGTACCGGGTTCCAGTCGCCGCGTTATGCGCAGCTGACCGTCACATGGGCCTACTGAGACCCGCCCAGCACGCTCGACGCTGCATCTGCGTGGCCGTGCTGGCGGTGTTTCCGGTTGCGGCGGCGCAGACCAGCGCGACCGCCTCGATCGATGCCGACGTCGTCGCCGTGGTCCAGCACGAGCACCTGCCCGGGCTGGCCATGGCGGTGGTCGAGCAGGGGCGTGTGGTGTATCAGCATGCCGAGGGCGCGCGCGGCGACGGCGGCCGCATCGACCAGGACACGCTGTTCAAGATCGCCTCCAACAGCAAGGCGATGACCGCCGCGCTGCTGGCGCGGCTGGTGCAGCAGGGCAAGCTGCGCTGGGAGGATCCGGTGCGGCGGCATCTACCGGGCTTCCGCATGCACGATGCGTGGGTGGGCGAGCAGATGCAGGTGCGCGACCTGCTGATCCACAACAGCGGTCTCGGCCTGGGCGCCGGTGACCTGATGCTGTGGCCGGAGCCGAACGCGTTCACCCGTGCCGACATCATCGCGGGGCTGGCGCACCTGAAGCCGGTCAGCAGTTTCCGCAGCCGCTACGCCTACGACAACCTGATGTACGTGGTGGCCGGCGAACTGGCCGCTGCGACGGGTGGCAAACCGTATGACCAGTTGATGCGCGAGCAGGTGTTCGAGCCGCTGGGCATGACCCGCTGCCAAGTGGGGACGTGGTCGGTGAAGCGGGTCGGCAACGTGGCGCAGCCACATGCCTGGCGTGGCGACCACAATACGGTGGTGAACGCCGATGGTGCGATCAGCCCGGACCTGCCGTCGATGGCCGCCGGCGGCATCCGTTGTTCGCTGCGGGACATGACGCGCTGGATGCAGGTGCTGCTCGATCCCGGCCTGGCACCTGGCTGGTTGGATGCTGAGCAGCGCCGTACGCTGTGGACCCTGCACATGCCGATGCCGCTGGGTGAACGCCAGCGGCGTTGGGACAACGCGCATTTCTACGGCTACGGCTATGGCTGGCGCGTGTCGGACATGGATGGGCAGTGGAAGGTGGCGCACACCGGCACATTGTCGGGCATGTACTCGTCGCTGGCGCTGCTGCCTGAGCGCAAGGTGGGTGTGGTAATGCTGATCAACGGTGAAGGCGAGGATGCGCGCATCGCATTGATGCAGACCGCACTGAAGCGCTTCACCGCCCCCGATGAGGCGCGTCCGGCGCTGGCGTATCTGGCCGAACTGAAGGCTGACCAGGCCATGCGAGCGGCAGGCGGCCATCAGCGGCCGGCGACGTCGCAGGCACGGCCGACATCGGACGCCGATCTGCCGCGTTGGCAGGGCCGCTACACCGATCCGTGGCTGGGGCCGGCCTCGCTGTGCTCGGGCAAGGACGGCCTGCGCTTCAGCGTGGACAAGTCGCCCCGGCTGGAAGCGGCTGTGCTGCAGCTGCAGGGGCGCTGGCTGCTGCGCTGGGATACGCTGGGCGAAGACGCGCAGGCGTGGCTGCAGCCGGGTGAAGGCCTGGCACCGACACTGGACCTGCGCGCCATCGATCCGGACATCGACTTCAGCTATGACTTCCAGGACCTGCATTTCACTCGTACTGGCGATTGCCCTGACAGCGACCACCAGCGCCGCTGAGCCACCGCGCGTTTCACCGGCCACCGACGCGGCCAGCGCCGGGCTGGTGGAGATCCGTACGTTGTCGCCGCGCATCGACCTGGACATCCGCTATGCGGGCGCCAACAACTTCACCGGCGCGCGCGTGCCCGGCTACGAGGCGCCTTCGTGCTACCTGCTGGCGCCGGTGGCGAAGGCGCTGGCCGAGGTGGAACAGGACCTGCGCGCCGATGGCTTCGGCCTGCGCCTCTACGACTGCTACCGGCCGGTGCGTTCGGTGCAGGCCTTCATGGCCTGGGTGAACGATCCGCGCGAGCTCTCGCGCAAGGCACAGCAGTATCCGGACCTGGACAAGCCGCGCCTGCTGGCCGATGGCTACATCGCCGAACGCTCCGGCCACAGCCGCGGTGCCACGGTGGATCTGGGCCTGCTGGATTGCCGAAGCGGTGCATGTGCGCCGTTGGACATGGGCACTGACTTCGACTTCTTCGGGACACGTGCGCATACGCAGACGAGCGGGCTGAGTGAGACGCAGCAGGCGAACCGGCGGCAACTGGTGCAGGCAATGGCACGGCGTGGTTTCGTGAACTATCCGCAGGAGTGGTGGCACTACACGTTCCAGCCGGAACCGGATCCCGGCTCCGCGTACGACGTCCCGGTACGGTAGGGGTATCGGCAGGGCTGCGCCCTGCACCCGCGGTAGTGCCGGCCGCTGGCCGGCAACATCAGACGCAACAGCAACAGCGTGCGTTCCGTGGGTTGGCTGGGCGGTGCCGGAGTGCGGGGACGCCGTAAATCCGTCCATGGAGGCTTGGCAGCCGCATCCATGCGGCTGACACCCCGCATTCCGGCACCCGCCCCGCCTCTGACAGTTTCCCGTGTGGTCCGTTGTAGAGCCGAGCCCATGCTCGGCTGCTCTTTGTTCAATCGTCGAATTATTCGATCTCGATGGAGACTCATCCACGCACGGCGTGGATCTACCGTGGCTGCCGGATTGGGTCCGAAGCAGATCCCTTACACTGGCCGCCATCCCACCGTTGCCCATCCGATGAACCTTCCTCTGCACTTCGGCCTGCTCGGTACCCTGGAAGCCGGCGCCATCGCCATGCTGGTCGGGCTGCTGGTGTACTTCCTGTGGTCGCAGCTGTGCCGCCTGCTGCGGTGGTCGATGGGGCACGCGATCGGCTGGTCCTGCGTCATCGCCGTGATCATCGCCGCCGGCATCGATGCGTGGAAGCTGTTCTACATGGGCATCGTGCGGCTGGAATCGCCGCTGTACGCGCGCATCTTCCTGGCCACCATCCACGATCCGAACGAACTTGGCAGCCGTGTGGTGCTGGAAATCGCCGGTGCGCTCGCCGGTGTTGCTCTTGCATGGGTGTTGTTCAGTTCGCGGTCATCGGAAAAAACCGTCGACTGACGCAGGTTTTTCGTTGCCTGCCGGTTAAATGCAGAGGCGCTGAATGCGCATCTTATGAGCCACTCACTTCACCCTAACCACCGCGCTAAAGCATGCGTGGAGGCGAGTGGTTAATCGCATGTGTGCGGGCCGGTCGCGGCGCAAAATCGATTCAGAAACGCGGTGGCAGGGTAGGTGCCGTGCGGAATCAACACGCCGCGCAACACCACCCAATTGGCAGGAGACACCCCTGATGACTATTCGCAACCGCAAGCCCCTGATCGCCCTGATCGTCGCCGCTGGCAGCGTGCTGGCCATCCCGGCGATGGCCCAGTCGGCCAAGCAGCAGGCCGCGCATGCACAGAACGAGGCCGCTCAGGCCCAGCAGGCGGCTGCACAGGCCGGCCAGGCCGCCGACCAGGCGACCAATGCGGCCGCAGCGGCATCGGCACAGGCCAATGGCGGTGGCCAGACCTGGGCCAGCATCGATACCGATGGCAACGGCACCATCAGCAAGACCGAGGCGCAGGTGAACGCCGGCCTTGCCCAGGTGTTCGACCAGGCCGATACCAACAAGGACGGCGAGCTGAGCGCCGATGAGTACAAGGCCTACGTGGCCGCCCAGCAGGCCGGCGCCGGTGGCGCAGCGCAGGGTGCACAGGGCAGGTAAGTCCTGCGTCGGGGCGTATGGGAACCCGGGCGGCTTCGGCCACCCGGGTTTTTTTCGTCACCATGGCCCCTGTATCCTTGCGCGATGAACACCCCCACGCCTGCGCCGTCGCGCGCCATCGGCCTGGTCGGTTTTGACGGTGACGATACGCTGTGGAAGAGCGAGGACTACTACCGCAAGGCCGAGCAGGATTACCTTGACCTGCTGTCGCGCTATGTCGACGTGCATGACACCCAGACCGCCCGCCACCTGCTGGAAGTGCAGCAGCGCCACCTGGGCACCTTCGGCTACGGCGTCAAGAGCATGACCCTGTCGATGATCGAAGCGGCCATCGACATCACCGGCCAGCGCATCGAGGCCAAGGACATCCAGCGCATCCTGGAGATCGGCCACGACACCCTGCGCCACCCGGTCGAGCTGATCGATGGTGTACGCGAAGCGGTGGCGGCCATCGCCGAGCACTACCCGGTGGTGCTGATCACCAAGGGCGACCTGTTCCACCAGGAAGCGAAGATCAAGGTCGCCAACCTGGGCGAGCTGTTCCCGCGCATCGAGATCGTTTCCGAGAAGGACCCGGAGACCTACGCCCGCGTGCTGGCCGAATTCGACCTGCCGATGCAGCGCTTCGTGATGGTCGGCAACTCGCTGCGCTCGGACATCGAGCCGGTGGTGACCCTGGGTGGCTGGGGCGTGCATACCCCGTACGCAGTGACCTGGGCGCACGAGACCCAGCATGGCGTGGCCGACGACGAGCCGCGCATGGTCACCGCCGATACCGCCCACGACTGGCCGGCCGCACTGGCGGCGATCGAGGCAAAGGCCGCTGCGGCCTGACAGGGCCCGTCGGCTGCGGCAGAATCGGGGCATGAACCACCGACTGCGCGCGCTGATGTTGTTCCTGTTGCTGGCGCCGGCCACCGTGCTGGCCCAGCAGACCGCCGAGCGCTCAAGCGCCTACGACGTGGACACCGGCGACAGCTGGGTCGATGCCCAGCTGCAGGACATCAACCATTACGCCGAACGCTACCCCGACGCCTTCCTCGACGAAGTGTCGCGCTATGCCGACGTGCCGCGCGGCTACATCAGCGCGCTGTTCACCACCCACGGCTGGCAGGCCGGAGACATCTATTTCGCCTGCTTCTGGGCCAAGGCCAGTGGCCAGACCTGCCGCGACAGCGTGCGTGCCTTCAGCCAGGACCCGGAGGGCGGCTGGGAGGCGGTGGTCAAGCGCATGCCCACCAAGCCGGACAATCTGCACTACCGGGCTGTGCGCCATGCCATCGTGGCCAGCTACCAGCACTGGGACCGGCCGATCACCCTGGATGCCGCGCTGAAGCGCCAGTTGAAGCGGTAGGGTCGGCCGCTGGCCGGCAATTGCAGCCTTTCCAGGCGTCCGGGGTTGCCGGCCAGCGGCCGGCACTACCCGGTCATGTTGCTCTGCGTATCGCCGCCGCCGGGCGCTCCGGCGACAATACGGGTCCGAGCTGTTCCCCGTTCCCGTAATCGAGTGACTGATGAGCGCCTCTTTCGTTTCGCCTGATGTGATCCGCCGCCTGTTCGCGCAGGCCATGTCCCGCATGTACCGCACCGAAGTGCCGCTGTACGGCACGCTGGTGGAACTGGTGGAGCGGATCAACGCGCAGGTGCTTGCCCAGGACCCGGCGCTGGCCGCGCAGCTGCAGCGCAACGACGAGCGTGCGCGGCTGGATGAAGAGCGTCATGGCGCGATCCGCGTCGGTACCGTGCAGGAACTGGCGACGCTGCGCCGCCTGTTCGCGGTGATGGGCATGTACCCGGTCGGCTACTACGACCTGTCGGTGGCCGGCGTGCCGGTGCACTCCACCGCGTTCCGCCCGCTGACCGGCGCGGCGCTGGCGCAGAATCCGTTCCGCGTGTTCACCTCGCTGCTGCGCCTGGAGCTGATCGAAGACGAAGCCCTGCGTGCAGAGTCGGCGAAGATCCTGGCGCGCCGTCGCATCTTCACTGACGGCGCGCTGGCGCTGATCGACCAGGCCGAGCGCGACGGTGGCCTGTCGCAGGCCGATGCCGAGCGCTTCGTCCAGCAGGCGCTGGAAACCTTCCGCTGGCACGGCGATGCCACGGTCGATCTGCCGACCTACCACGCACTGCACAACGCGCACCGCCTGGTGGCTGACGTGGTCAGTTTCCGCGGCCCACACATCAACCACCTGACCCCGCGCACGCTGGACATCGACGCTGCACAGGCGGCAATGATCGAGCATGGCATGGCGGCCAAGGCCGTGATCGAAGGCCCGCCGCGCCGTGCCTGCCCGATCCTGCTGCGCCAGACCAGCTTCAAGGCGCTGGAAGAAGCCGTGCATTTCCCGGATGCCGAAGGTGGCGATGCCGGCACCCATACCGCGCGCTTCGGCGAGATCGAACAACGCGGCCTGGCGCTGACCCCGAAGGGCCGCGCGCTGTACGACCAGCTGTTGTCGCAGGCCCGCGACGCCGGTGGTGAAGGCAGCACCGGCGGCGACTACGGCCAGCGCCTGCAGGCGGTGTTCGCCAGCTTCCCGGATGACCATGACACCCTGCGCCAGGAAGGCCTGGGGTATTACCGCTACCAGCTGACCGACGCTGGCCGCGCCGCGCCGGAGCGCGTGGCCGATCTGCCCGCTGAAGTGCTGGTGGCCGCCGGCCTGGCCACGGCTGACCCGATCGTCTACGAGGATTTCCTGCCGGTCAGTGCCGCGGGCATCTTCCAGTCGAACCTGGGCGGCGAAGAACAGCGCGCCTATGCCGCGCATGCCAACCGCGAAGCCTTCGAGCAGGCCTTGGGCGTGGAGGTGAACGACGAGTTCGAGATCTACGAGCGGCTGCAGGCCGAATCGCTGGCGGCGCTGCGCGGGTAAACCGCTTGCCGTGGCGCCGAGCGTGGGCTCGGCTCTACAGGGATTCTGCGGAGCGGCCCCTTTGTAGAGCCGCCCGCTGGCCGGCTGTTGGGGAAGCCGGCCAGCGCCCGGCTCTACCCGAGGTCCGTAGCGGGCCTCAGCCCTTCATCGTTCCGGTATCCAGCCAGCGCTGGTGCCACGACAACGCTTCCGGCAGCAGGTGCGGGGTGTGCTTGCCGTAGCTCTCACGGCTGGCACGGTCGAAGTAATCCTGCAGCTGCGGGCGGAAGTCCGGGTGCGCGCAGCTGTCGATCAGCACCTGCGCGCGCTTGCGCGGGGTCAGGCCGCGCAGATCGGCCAGGCCCTGTTCGGTGACGATCACCGACACGTCGTGCTCGGTGTGGTCGACATGGCTGGCCATCGGCACGATCGCCGAGATGGTGCCGTTCTTGGCGGTGGACGGGCTCAGGAACGCTGACAGGAAACCGTTGCGGGCAAAGTCACCGGAACCGCCGATGCCGTTCATGATCCGCGTGCCCATCACGTGCGTCGAATTGACGTTGCCGTAGATGTCCACCTCGATCATGCCGTTCATGCCGATGCAGCCGAGGCGGCGCACCAGTTCCGGATGGTTGGAGATTTCCTGCGTGCGCATGATGATGCGCTCGCGGTAGAAATCGATGTTCTCCTTGAACGTCTCATTCGCCTGCGGGCTCAGCGCGAAGCCGGTGCACGAGGCGTAGCTCAGCACGCCGTCGCGCAGCAGGTCGAGCATGCCGTCCTGGATCACTTCGGTGAACGCGGCCAGGTCGCGGAAACCGCTCTTGGCCAGGCCAGCCAGCACGGCGTTGGGGATGTTGCCCACGCCCGACTGCAACGGCAGCAGGTTCGGCGGCAGGCGGCCCTTCTTCACCTCGTGCTTGAGGAACTCGATCAGGTGCGAGGCGATCTGTTCGCTGGTCGCATCGATCGGGCTGAACGGGCTGTTGCGGTCCGGGCCGTTGGTACGCACCACGGCCACGATCTTGTCCGGGTCGCAGCGCAGCGCGGTATCGCCGATGCGGTCGTTGGCGTTCACCAGCGGAATCGGCTTGCGGTGCGGCGGCAGGGCGGTGCCGTAGTAGATGTCATGCATGCCGTCGACGCCGGCCGGCTGCCATTCGTTGACCTCGACGATCACCTTCCTGGCCAGGTCCAGCCAGGTCTTGTTGTTGCCGACCGAGGTGGAGGGCACCAGCGAACCATCTTCGCGGATGGCCGAGACTTCGATGACAGCGGTATCGATCTCGCCATAGAAGCCGAACCACACGTGCTGGGCGACGTGGCTGAGGTGGATGTCGATGTAATCCAGCTTGCCCTCGTTGATGCGGTTGCGCGCATCCGGGTCGCTCTGGAACGGCATGCGCATGGCGATGCCATCGGCCTTGGCCAGCGCGCCATCGAGTTCCGGCGCGGTCGAGGCGCCGGTCATCAGCTTGATCTGGAAGGGATTGCTCTGGGCATGCACCGCTTCGATGCGGCGGGCCAGTTCGACGGGAACGGCCTTGGGATACCCGGAGCCGGTAAAGCCGCTCATGGCCACGGTTTCACCGGGCTGGATCAGCGCGGCTGCGGCCTCGGCGGAGACCACGCGGTCACGGAGACGCGCGTTGGCGATGCGATCAACAGACATGACGACAGTGTTTCTGGGGGGAATCCCGATTATCGGCCATCCTCATCCGTACGGGGGGTTCTACCTTCGTGGAATGGCTTTTCCCCCAGGGGCTCACCCATACCCACCGGTTCTGTTTTGCAGTGCAGCGTGCAAAGTGCTTTCGCAGCCCGCACGATGGCCCTGCATCCCGACGTGGGGGAGGGAGCAGAGCCCGCTGGCAGTTCGCTGCAAGCGGGCTTTTTTATTGCCTGTGGCCCAGTGTGAATACGCGGCCTGCATTATCGGTAGTGCCGGCCGCTGGCCGGCAACTGCAGCAACCTTCGGCAGAATCATGGGATCTGCCGGCCAGCGGCCGGCACTACCGGGTCCGTTGCGTCCCAGCCGGGTCGATACAATCAGACCCATGACCCTCGCCCCCGCTGACCTGCCCGCCCCGCTGCAGCCCCTTGTCGAACGCGCCCTGGCGCGCCTGGCCCAGGTCCTGCCCGAGCCCGTTCCTGCTGAACTGCTGCCGCTGCTGACCCGACTGGCGGTGGCCAGCGACTTCGCGCTGGACACCCTGGTGCGGCAACCGGCGCTGCTGGCGCAGCTGGCCACCCCCGGCTGCCCGCCGATCCCGCCACCGGTGCTCGATCCGCTGCAGCCCAGCGACTGGCCGGCGCAGATCCGGCGCTGGCGTACTGCCATGTCGACGCGGCTGATCTGGCGCGACCTGACCGGCCTGGACGACGTGGCACAGACCCTGGCCGGCGCCACCACCCTGGCCGAGGACTGCCTGCGGCTGGCGCTGGACGCGCTGCAGCAGGAATTCGCCCAGCGCCACGGTGTGGTCCGCGATGGCGAAGGCGCCGCGCAGCAGCTGGTGGTGTTCGGCCTCGGCAAGCTTGGCGGCGGCGAGCTCAACTTCAGTTCCGATATCGACCTGGTCTACGCCTATCCGCACGGCGGCGAATCCGACGGCCCGCGCGCGCTGGCCGCCGAAGAGTATTTCGCCCGCCTTGGCCAGCGCCTGGCCAAGCTGCTGGACGAAACCACCGTCGATGGCTTCAGCCACCGCGTCGACCTGCGCCTGCGCCCGTTCGGCAGCGCCGGCCGCGTCGCGCTGTCGTTCGCGGCGATGGACCAGTACTTCCAGCGCGAAGGCCGCGACTGGGAGCGCTATGCGTGGCTGAAGGCGCGCGCGGTCGCCGGTGATATCGAGGCCGGCGAAGCGTGGCTGCAGACCCTGCGCCCGTTCGTGTACCGCCGCTACCTGGATTTCACTGCGCTCGATGGCCTGCGCGAGATGAAGGCGGCGATCACCGCCGAAGTCGCGCGCCGCGAGCTGCACGAAGACATCAAGCGTGGCGCCGGTGGCATCCGCGAGATCGAGTTCCTGTGCCAGGCGCTGCAGCTGATCCGCGGTGGCCGCGAGCCTGCGCTGCGCGAGCGCCGCCTGCTGGTGGCGCTGGACGCGCTGGTGGCTGCGGGGCAGATCGCGCCCGAGGACGGCAGTGCGCTGCGCGAGGCCTACCTGTTCCTGCGCCGCCTGGAGAACCGCCTGCAGATGCTGCGCGATGCGCAGACCCACGTGCTGCCCAGCGATGCACTGGACCGCGAGCGCATCGCCGTCGGCCTCGGCTACCCGGACTGGGACGTGCTGCGCGCGGCGCTGGCCGAACAGCAGCAGCGGGTCAGTACCGAATTCGCCGCGCTGCTGGCACCGCGCAAGGGCCAGGCCGCGCCCGACGCGCTGGCCAATTACTGGCGTAGCCTGCCCGAGGCCAGCAACGCGCCGTTGCTGGCCGAAGCCGGTTTCCTCGATGCCAATGGCGCCGACCAGTCATTGCGTGACTTCGCGCAGGGCACCGGCGTGAAGTCATTATCCGATGCGGCGCGTGCGCGGCTGGATCGCGTACTGCCCGCGTTGCTGCATGCGGCCACGCGTTCGCCGCAACCCGACGCTGCGCTCAAGCGTGTGCTCGGCCTGTTGCAGGCCGTGCTGCGCCGGACCAGCTATCTCGCGCTGCTGGACGAACAACCGAGCGCGTTGGCGCGTCTGGTCGATGTGCTGGCGCGCAGCGCGCTGCTGGCCGAGCGGCTGGCCGCGTACCCGCTGCTGCTGGACGAACTGCTGGACGTGCGCGTGTCCGGGCCGATGCCCGATGCGGCCGGCATGCTGGCCGAGTGCCAGCAGGTGCTGGCGGTGGAAGATCCCGAATCCGCACTGCGCTGGCTCAACGAGACGCGGCTGGCGCTCAGCTTCCGCATGGCGATGGCCACGCTGGATGGCCGCCAGGGTGCGGTGGACAGCACGCGGCAACTGGCCGAGCTGGCGCAGGCGGTGGTTACCACCGTGCTGGCGATGGCCGAGGCGGACATGCGCGCCGCGCACGGCGGGATTCCCGGTGGACGTTTCGCGATCATCGGCTACGGCAGCCTCGGCGGGCTTGAGCTGGGCTTCGGTTCCGACCTGGACCTGGTGTTCCTGCACGACAATCCGGCCGGCGTGGAGGCCAGCGATGGCGCACGTCCGCTGGAACCGGGGCGCTGGTATGCACGACTGGCACAGAAGGTGATGGCGCTGCTTGGTGCGGTCACCGCCGCCGGGCGCCTGTACGACATCGACGTGCGCCTGCGCCCGGACGGTGGCAAGGGTTCGCTGGTGTCTTCGTTGGCCAGCTACACCGAGTACCAGCGCGAACGCGCGTGGACCTGGGAACACCAGGCCCTGGTGCGCGCACGCGGTGTGGCCGGTGATGCCAGCCTGCTGGCCGATTTCGAACAGGTGCGTGCACAGACACTGGGTCGTGAGCGCGATCCGGCCACGCTGTATGCCGATGTGCTGAAGATGCGCGGCCGCATGCGCACTGAACTGGACCGCAGCGATGCCGCGCGGCTGGACCTGAAACAGGGTGCCGGTGGCGTGGTGGACCTGGAGTTCCTGCTGCAGACCGGCGTGCTGGCGCGTAGTGCGCAGCATGCGGCGTTGCTGCAGCCACGCGACACGCCGTCGCTGATCGATGCGCTGGCGGTTGCCGGTTTCCTGCCGGAAGACACTGCGCAAGCACTGCATGGCGCGCATGCCACGCTGCTCGACGTGGGCCTGGCCTGCACGCTGGACCGTCGCCCGCGACTGGCACCGACCACGCCCGCGATTGAAGACGCGTGTGCGGCGATTACGGCGGCGTGCAGAGCGGCGGAGCTGCCGTTCGGGTGAGTGGGTGCACCCATTAGAGCAATTGCCCGGGGATGATCCGCTGTTGGTAGGTGCCGACCGTTGGTCGGCACAATCTGTCAGCGGTGATGAACTCTGATGGAGCGTGCCGACCAACGGTTGGCACCTACCGTGCTCATGTGCCATCCAAGGTCGGCACCTGCCAGAGCATGTGCGGTCAGCTGGTCGCGCGCAGCGGCGCCATCTTCCACAGCAGCGCGCGGAACGGGGCCAGCAGGCAGACGCCGATCGCCAGCTTCACTGCCAGGTCGCCGGCGGCCCAGCTCACCCACGGCAGGGTGGAACCGGCAAATGCGATCGACCAGAAAATGGTGGTATCCACCGTCGCGCTGCAGGTCGTGGCCACCATCGGTGCGCGCCACCAGCTGCCGCGGCGCAGGCGGTCGAACACGGTGATGTCCAGCAACTGCGCCACGATGAAGGCTGAGCACGAGGCAACGGCGATGCGCGGCGTGGCCACCCAGATCGACAACAGCACCGCCACCGCGAAGCCGATCCACGCCACGCGGCGCGCCGGGCCCGGGCCGAAGCGGCGGTTGATCAGGTTGCTGACCAGGAACGCGACCGGATAGCTGAAGGCGCCCCAGGTCAGCCAGTCGTTGATCGGGTACTGCACCAGCACGTTGGACAGCAGCACCACCGCGCCCATCGCCAATACCGCCAGCACCAGGGCGCGGGCGGTCAGCGGGGCAAACACAGGGGCAGGACGCACGGACATGGCGAGCCAGGGGGACAAAGGGGATCGCCCATTATCCGCCCGGCCCGCGGCAAAGCCAAAACCGCTTGTTCAGCTTTACAACGCTTCGCTCATCACATCGCCTGCGGCGTAGGCGGTGGGGACGTAAGCCAGCGCTTGGCCCTGTGCGCTCTTCACGGTCCAGCCGGCACCGGCCTCGGTGGGGTCGAAATGTACCTGCTGGCCGACCACGAAGGCCGCCGTCTGGTCTTCATGCACGCGCGCCGGCCAGCGCAGGGTGGCGGTCTGATCGGCCTTGTCGGGCACCTGCAGCTGCACCTGGCGCTCGCCGGCCGCCGTGATCTCCACCTTCTTCACGTCCATCGGCGGCAGTGGCACCGCCTTGGTGCGGGCAACCCTGCCATTGCGTTCGCTGGCCTTGAACGGCGCCTTGGACAGTTCGGACAGGCCCGCCGATGCAGCGAGCGGCACCGAGACCACGATCAGCGAGGTGATCAGCACGCTGGCTTCGCTGCTGTTCAACTGCGGCGCGGCGCCGGCATGGACGGTGGGCACCAGCAGCGCGGAGAGCAGCAGGGCGGAAGCGGGAACGCGCAGGCAACGGAACATGGAGACCTCCTGGTCAGCGTGGGGACGGCGGCTCAGCGCCGGGTATCGAAGATATCGCGCGGGCCGGTGGCCTCGGGCAGGTATTCCAGCGGGCGGCCCTGGTTGTCCTTCAGCTGCCAGCCCTGGTCGGCGCCGGTTGGCTCGAAGTTCACGGTCTGGCCCACGGTGAACTGCACGGCCGGGTCGCCGACGCCGCGCGGATACTGCATCGATGCGGTGTTCTGCGGATCGTTGGCATCACGCAGCAGCACTTCGCGGCGGCCATCGACGGTGGTGGCGATTGCGCTCACCTCCATCTGCGGCAGCTTGATCTGCTGCGGGCGGGCCAGCGGCTGGCCGGCATCGGCCGCATCCTGGGCTTCCTTCGCTGCTGCGGCGCGGGCCGAGGCCACCATCTGCGTGGACATTTCCAGGCTCGGTCCCTGCGGGCCCGGGTCATGGATGATCACGATGCGGCGTTCGGCGTGGGCGGCCGTCGACCACGCCAGGCCGGTGACGATCACCATCGACAACACAGAGGTAAGCAGCGGACGCATGTCGTTCTCCTTGCGGGATTCAGGGCGTGGAGGCGGTGGCACCGGCCACCGGCACATGGGGGATCACCAGTTCCTGCTGCAGCTGGCTGCGCTGGTGCAGGAAGTCGAACACCGATTCCACCGTCACCACCGAATAGTTGCCGGAGATGCGTTCGCCGGCTGGATGGTCGGTGGTGGTGGCGTTGGCTACGAACAGGCGCGCACCCACGCGCTTGCCGAGGCCGATATGCAGCACGCTGGGCTGGTACTTCTGCTGGCGCAGCCACTGCTGTGCCTGTTCGCGCTTGACGATGGCCGGCGCGCCTTCGGTCTGCGCCATCGCCGCCGCCAGCACTTCCAGCACCCACTGGTTGGAGTTCTGGTGGTCGGTGGCGAACGGGTAGGCGACCACGTTGTACCTTGTTTCGTGCAGCGCCTTGGGCTGGATCGAGGGCGGCACCAGCATCGCGCGCAGCGCCGCACGCAAGGGGGCCGACGGCACGCCGATGCGCAGGTCGGTATGGCCGCCGCTCTCGCCGACGAAGTTGCCGAGGCCCTCGTGGTACAGCTGCGAGCTGTCGGTCTTGCAGCGGTTGAGCAGGTGCATCGCGCGCCAGCGGCCGTCGTCCTCGCGCAGCAGGAAGGCCAGGTGGCTGTGGCGCAGGCCGTAGCGGCTCAGGTCCTGGCCACCGCGCGCGGCCACCACCACGTCCACCTCGGGCAGCGCGTCCAGGCGTTCGGCGGTGGTCCAGGCCACGTCCAGCATCGCCGCCTGCGACGCCACGCTCGGGTAGCGCTCGCGGCAGGCGGTGCTGTCGGCCCAGGCCGGTGCGGTCGCCAGCAGGCTGGCGATCAGCAGCGCGGCGCGGCGCAGGCGGGAAAAACGATCCATGTCGGTACCTTCAACGGCGGGCAGGCCCGCGCGCCGATCATACGCTGCTCAGCGCAGCGGGCGATCCACGCCCTTGCGCCGCGTAGTCGGGTAGTGCCGGCCGCTGGCCGGCATCGGCAGGGTGTTCGGTAATGCGTGCAGCATTGCCGGCCAGCGGCCGGCACTACCCCAGGGCCAGGCGCTGCTTCACTTCCGCCGCCACACGCGCGGTTTCGCGCAATGGCTCGATGCGGTCGTACTGCCAGTCCAACCAGTGCGGCTGCAAGCGCCCGCGTTCGCGCAGCTGCTGCTGGAACCGGGCCAGCCGGCCCTGCGCGGTATCGGCCAGCGCCACCATCACCGGCATGCGCGTGGCGCAGGCTTCAGAGAGCAGGTTCACCGAATCGGGCGAGACCACCACGCGGTTGGCCCAGCCGAGCAGGCCACCATAGGGATTGGTACCGTCGCCACCATCGCCCCAGATCACGTGCGGCAGGTCGGCGAACTTCGCGCGCAGGATCTCGGCCAGGGCTGGCGGCGTGCGTCGCGAGGTGGTGGCCAGCAGGCTGCCGCCTTCGTTGCGGATCTGCTCGGCCAGCGCCTGGAACACACCGACCATCGCGGTCTCATCCCACGGCGCCAGCGGTGTCGGCCCGCCCACCAGCAGTGCGGTGCGCGGACCGGGCAGGGTGCTGAAGCCGGCGAACGCGGCGCGGCCCCAGGCCAGCCAGTCGTCGTCCACCGGGTTGAGGCTGCCGAGCAGGGTCAGCACATTGCTGCCGCGCAGGGCGTCGTGTTCGGGCACCACCACCACGTCCCAATGGCGGGCGCCGATGCGCGGGTCGAGGATCTGCACCACCTGGCTGCCGCGTGCACGCAGCACGCGCAGGGCACCGGCCGCCTGGCGACCACAGCCGATCGCCAGTGTCGGCGCCTCGGCCGCCAGCGTCGCCAAGGCCTCGCCGTAGCCATTCACATCGCCGGGCAGCCGCCGCGGCGACAGCCAGCGCCAGGGTGCGCGCGGTTGCAGGAGCAGCGGTCGGTGGGTGCCCTGGCGCAGTGCCGAGGCCAGCGCGACCGCCTGGCGGACATTGCCCGCACGGCCGTCAGTGACCGTCCATGGCGCGCTCGATCGTTTCACCATTGGCATTAATTCGTTTCAGCCCTGCTGGGTGTTGCAACAGTCGCGACACTCTACACTGCGGCTCGTCGTTTCGCCCCGCGCCGCCCGCGGGCACTGACTTCCTTTCGCCGCCCTGGAGATCCACCGATGTCCCACGCGCTCGACGCCGCCGCCCTTGATCAGCTGTTCCGTACGGCCCGCACCCAGAACGCCTTCCTCGACAAGCCGGTCCCCGAGAGCCTGCTGAAGGAACTGTACGACCTGGTGAAGTGGGGCCCCACCGCGGCCAACACCACGCCGGCGCGCTTCGTCTTCGTCACCTCGAAGGAGGCCAAGGACAAGCTGGCCCCGGCGCTGTCCGAAGGCAACCTGGCCAAGACCATGGGCGCGCCGGTCACCGTCATCATCGGTTTCGACCTGGACTTCCACGAGAAGCTGCCGTACCTGTTCCCGCACACCGATGCCAAGGCCTGGTTCGATGGCCCGCAGGAAGGCCGCCACGAAGCCGCCATCCGCAACGGCAGCCTGCAGGGTGCCTACCTGATCCTGGCTGCGCGCGCGCTGGGCCTGGATGCCGGCCCGATGTCCGGCTTCGACCCGGCCAAGGTCGACGAAGCCTTCTTCGCCGGCACCTCCATCAAGTCGAATTTCCTGGTCAACCTGGGTTACGGTGATCCGGCGGGCCTGTTCCCGCGCCTGCCGCGCCTGTCGTTCGACGAAGCGGCGCGCATCGCGTAAGTCGCTGTATCGGTTTCGGGCCCGCTGTTCCGCGGCGGGCCATTGCTGCACCGTGTACCCACCCTACGATCCGGAGAGTTCCTCAGATGAGCGCCACCCGTAAACTGCTGCTGCCGCTGGCCCTGACCCTGGCCATCGCCGCCTGCTCCAAGCCGGCCGACACCGCTGCCCCGGCTGCCGATGCCGCCGCCCCGGCCACCACCGAGCAGGCTGCCACCCCGGCGGCTGATGCCGCTGCTGCCGCGCCGGCCGCCGAAGCGATCAAGATCGCCTCGGGCACCTACAAGCTGGACCCGAGCCACACCGACGTGCTGGCGCAGTGGAGCCACTTCGGCTTCTCCAACCCCAGCGCGCACTTCGGCAACGTCGAAGGCACCCTGGTGTACAACGCCGAAGACGTGACCAAGTCCACCGTGGAAGTGAAGCTGCCGCTGAGCGGCCTGAACAGCTTCACCGCCAAGTTTGACGAGCACCTGAAGAGCGCCGACTTCTTCGACGCCGCCAAGTTCGCCGATGCCACCTTCAAGAGCACCAAGGTGGAAGCGGCCGGCACCAACAAGCTGACCGTCACCGGCGACCTGACCATCAAGGGCATCACCAAGCCGGTCACCCTGGACGTCACCGTCAACGGCGGCGGCGAGCACCCGATGGCCAAGGTTCCGGCGGCTGGCTTCGATGCCACCACCACCCTGAAGCGCAGCGATTTCGGCGTCGGCGCCTACGCCCCGAACGTCAGCGATGAAGTGAAGATCCGCATCACCACCGAAGCCACCGGCGAAAAGCCGGCCGCTTGATGCACCCGACTCACTCGTCGTGAGAAGGCAGAAGGCCCGCTGAAAAGCGGGCCTTCTTTTTGGGTTCTGCATGCGAGGCACCCGATGCCGACGGGGTTGCCGGCCAGCGGCCGGCACTACCCGGCAGGTGCCAACCTGCATCTGGTGGGTGCGGACCGTTGGTCCGCACGATCCTTCAGCGCAGCGCGCCCAACCACACGCCACACGCTTCGCTCGGGCTCTGCTTGGCCTTCACCACCAGCCCGCTTACGCGCACGAAGGTCTGCGCGGCCTGTGCCACGACCTGGCGTGCGATCAGCGCCGCCTGCTTGGTGGCCGCCTGCTGCTTGCGCAGCTGCACGATGTTGATCGAAGGCCGACCCACCGGCGCGTACTTCTGGTCGCGGCGCAGCACGTCGGCCACCTGCGCCACTTCGAATTCGGCCTGCAGGTAGCGGTGCTGTGCTTCCACCAGCTCGCGCAGCGGCGCGCGCAGTGCAGCGGTGTCGGCGAAGGCGGCCAATGCCGCGTCGCAGGCGGCGTCATCGGCGAAGCGGGTACGCAGCGCGTCCACGCTGGCCAGGGTCAGTTTGGCCATGTGGGCCTCGTTGCTGCAGGAAAGGAGCGCGATTGTCGCATTGCCAGCTCGGTAGTGCCGGCCGCTGGCCGGCAATTGCATGGGAGTGTGCGGACCAACGGTCCGCACCCACCAGTCGATGGCGGTCCGCACCCACCGACGGCGGCGCAGCCGAGCATGGGCTCGGCTCCACAATGGCCCGCTGTATCACCCACGGAAGGAAGACCCATGCAGGACGCGCAGTACTGGTTGAACGAATTCTGGTCGGGCCTGAGCGTGCTCGATCTGGTGGGCGGCAGCGTGCTCGGTACGCTGCTCGGCCTGGTGCTGGGCATCGCCGGCTGGCGCTGGCTGCATCGCCGTGGTTGGTTGCAGCGGCGCAAGCGCTGGCATCACTGGCTGCTGGCCAGCTACGTGGTGCTGCTGCCGCTGGCCACTGCCTTCTTCGGCCTGCAGCTGGGTTTCACTGCCGGTGCGCACCGCGCGCTGTTCAAGCAGCTCGATCATTTCCAGCCGCACCTGCAGACCCTGGTGGAAGGCTGGAGCGAAGGCTTTACCGATTCGCTGGACGACCCGCGCATGCGCGAGGCACTGCGCAGCCAGGGCACGGTGGGCGACGTCGCCGACACCATCGCCTCGGCCTACCTCAGCGAGCATCCGCTGCCTGGCCTGGACCGTCTTGGCAACGGCCCATTGGCACGCGGCACCGGCTGGGTGATCGGCAGGGTGCGCGAGGGCCTGCTGCGCAGCATGGTGGAAGACACGCTGGTGGACAGGGCCGGTACCCTCGGCCTGGAACCCAAGGTGGTGCGCGAGGCGCTGACCATGCACGTCGATGAGCTGCTGCACACCCGTGGCGTGTTGCGGCTGGTGAAGGCGCAGATCAACGGCATGATGCCGGGCGTGTACTTCGGGCTGCTGTTGCCGTTGCTGATCATCGCCCTGCTGGTAGCGCTGGAGATCTGGGCCGCGCAGCGGTTCGGGTGGACGCGGCAGAGGGTAGTGCCGGCCGTTGGCCGGCAATTGCAGGTTCCTGCCGAAGGTTCATGAGGTTGCCGGTGCATGGGGTCAGATCCCTTTTCCACAGGAAAAGGGATCTGACCCCGAGCCGGTCAATCGCCGTCGGTTTCGTCCGGGTGGGCCTTCCAGTAGCCGGTGGAACGAATCCAGTCGCGTGGCACGCCCAGGTGGCCTTCGATGAACTTGCGCATCATCCGTGCGCGCCGTGATTCGGTGGCGATCCAGTAGAAGACATCGCCGTCCGGGGCCTCGAAGTCGGTCAGCATGTCTTCCAGCAGCGTACTGCTGGCCGCCGGGAAGCCGTTGCGCTCCAGCCAGTGGATGCGCACGTTCTCGTACTGCGGCAGGTCCTGGCGCTCGGTCTCGTCGCGCACTTCGATGAAGGCCTGCACCTCGGCACTGTCCGGCAGCACGTCCAGCCAACGGGCGATGGCCGGCAGTGCGGTTTCATCGCCGATCAGCACGTAGGCGTCGTAGCTGTCGGCCACCACGAACGAGCCGCGCGGGCCGCCGATCACCAGCATGTCGCCCGGCTGTGCGCGTTCGGCCCATGGCCCGGCCACGCCCTGGTCGTGCAGCACGAAGTCGATGGCCAGCTCGCCGGCTTCGTGGTCCCACCAGCGCGGGGTGTAGTCGCGCGAGGGCGAAGGCACCTTGCCGTCCGGGTAGCTGCGGCCTTCGGCGGTCAGCACCGGCAGCACCATCTCGCCCGCAGCGTTGGGGAAGAACAGCTTGATATGGTCGTCGGCGCCGGGCGAATCGAAGCCGGCCAGGTCGTCGCCACCCAGCACCACGCGGCGCATGTGCGGGGTGACCTCTTCAGTGCGCAGCACGGTCAGTTCACGGAAGCGCACATCCAGGCGCAGGCGCGTGTTGTTGTGTTCGGTCATGGGGGTTACCTGTAAAGGTGTCGCGCGGGGGCGCGCGGCGTAGGGGAGACCTGGCTGGCGTCAGTCTGGCTGGGTCGTTGAAATCGGTGGTTGCTCGCTACCGGCCGTACCGTTGAGCAGGGCCGAGGCCCGCGTCAGCAGTGCCGCCACTTCGTCCGCCTCACCCTCGGCCCAGCGGCCGTGGTGGTGCACCAGCGCCCGCTTGAACTCGCGCAGGGCCGCGGCCAGCGGCGGCGGCAGCGAGGCCTTGGTGATCTCGCGGGCACGGTCGAAGGCACGCCGCTGCGCCAGGCGCACCTGGGTGCGCTGCACCTTCAGCTCGAACTCGCCGGCGGCGGTGATGCGGAAGATCCGCTTGCCATCCACTTCCTCGGCCTCGATCCAGCCGGCCTGCTCGAAGCTGGCCAGCAGCGGGTACATGGTGCCGGCACTGGGCGTGTAGGCCTGCATGAACTGATTGCTGATCAGCTGCATCAGCTCGTAGCCATGGCGCGGCTGCTCGCCGATCAGGGCCAGCACCAGCAGGCGCAGGTCGCCGCGGCTGAGGACGCGCGGCTGGCCGTTGCGGCGCGGCACATCCGGATCGGTGGAACGGGCTCTGGCAGAAGCGGTACGGCTCATTTCGATATATCGGTAAACGAGTATGCAAACGATATATCGATATGTCGAAAGCGACAACATCCGATCCGGCCACAAGCAGGTGCAATTTGGGCCACGGACCTTCGTGCGCACAGCAAAAGGGGCGCCCCCTGCGAGGCGCCCCGGCGATGCTGTGGAAGGGAGCAGGGCCATCGGGCCCATCACTCGCGCCTCACCCTGGGCCCGTGGCTGGCAGCGATCCAGAGGCAGGTGCGACATGTTGTCGCCGGTTCAGAACCGCTGCCCCGCGCCCACCTACGGCGGTGCCGGAGTTGCCCTACAACCGTCATCGGCAGCAGTAACACTGCGTCCTGCGCATGGGCGCAGCGGCCCGCAAGCGACAGCCCGCGCCGCCGCCAAGGCCCGCCGCAGGGCCATCAGCGGGCCCGGCAAGCCCCTTGCGGACACTGGCCGGTTGCATCCATACGCCAGCGTAGCCAAGTGACGAAAGCCCTTGGTGCGCTACACTTTGCGGTCTAGAAATCTATACAACAGTCGCGCGCGTGCGTGCGGTTATGGGAGCGCTAATGAACTGGTTGAACGAGGTGCTGAACAACGACCCGAATCCTGTGGAAACCCAGGAGTGGATCGAGTCGTTGAAGGCCGTTATTGATGTCGAGGGCTCCGAGCGCGCGCATCAGCTGCTGGAAGGCATGGTGGAACTGACCCGTCGTTCGGGCGCCTACCTGCCGTTCTCTCCCACCACCGAATACGTCAATACCATCGAACCGCAGTTCGAGGCCAAGAGCCCGGGCAACGCCGAGCTGGAATGGCGCATCCGTTCGATCATCCGCTGGAACGCGATGGCCACCGTGGTGCGCGCCAACCGCAAGCCGGGTGACCTGGGCGGCCACATCGCCTCGTTCGCCTCCGGCGCCACCCTGTACGACGTGGGCTTCAACCACTTCTGGCGCGCCCCGAGCGAAAACCACCCGGGCGACCTGCTGTTCATCCAGGGCCACAGCGCCCCGGGCATCTACGCGCGTTCCTTCCTGGAAGGCCGCATCAGCGAAGAGCAGCTGGACAAGTTCCGCATGGAAGTGGACGGCGGTGGCCTGTCCTCGTACCCGCACCCGTGGCTGATGCCGGACTACTGGCAGACCCCGACCGTGTCGATGGGCCTGGGCCCGCTGGCCGCCATCTACCAGGCGCAGTTCATGCGCTACCTGGAAAACCGTGGCCTGATCGAGAAGTCCGACCGCAAGGTGTGGTGCTTCATCGGCGACGGCGAGAGCGACGAGCCGGAAACCCTGGGTGCCATCGCCCTGGCCGGCCGTGAAGGCCTGGACAACCTGATCTTCGTGGTGAACTGCAACCTGCAGCGCCTGGACGGCCCGGTGCGCGGCAACGGCAAGATCATCCAGGAACTGGAAGGCGTGTTCCGTGGCGGCGGCTGGAACGTCATCAAGCTGCTGTGGGGCGGTTACTGGGATGCCCTGCTGGCCAAGGACACCAACGGCGTCCTGAAGAAGCTGATGATGGAAACCGTCGACGGCGAATACCAGAACTGCAAGGCCTTCGGCGGCGCCTATACCCGCGAGCATTTCTTCGGCAAGTACCCGGAAACCGCCGCGATGGTCGCCGGCCTGAGCGACGACGACATCTGGCGCCTGAACCGTGGTGGCCACGACCCGCACAAGGTGTACGCCGCCTACCACCAGGCCGTGAACACCAAGGGCATGCCGACCGTCATCCTGGCCAAGACCGTGAAGGGTTACGGCATGGGCAGCGCCGGTGAAGCGCTGAACCCGACCCACCAGACCAAGAAGCTGGACGACGAAGCGGTGCGCCACTTCCGCGACCGCTTCAACATTCCGGTGACCGACGCGCAGCTGGCCGACGGCCAGGTGCCGTTCTACCACCCGGGCCCGGATTCGCCGGAAGTGCAGTACCTGCAGGAACGCCGTGCCGCGCTGGGCGGTTACCTGCCGCAGCGCCGCCGCAAGGCCGACAAGACCTTCGTGGCGCCGAAGCTGGAGGCCTACGAGCGCCTGCTGAAGAGCAGCGGCGAGCGCAGCTACTCCACCACCATGGCCTTCGTGCAGAGCCTGAACATCACCCTGCGTGACAAGGAACTGGGCCCGCACATCGTGCCGATCGTGGCCGACGAAGCCCGTACCTTCGGCATGGAAGGCCTGTTCCGCCAGATCGGCATCTACGCGCCGTTCGGCCAGAAGTACAAGCCGGTCGACGCCGACCAGCTGATGTTCTACCGCGAAGACCAGAGCGGCCAGGTGCTGCAGCAGGGCATCAGCGAGCCGGGTGCGATCAGCTCGTGGATGGCCGCCGGTACCAGCTACTCGGTCAGCAACGTGCCGATGCTGCCGTTCTACATCTATTACTCGATGTTCGGCTTCCAGCGCGTGGGCGACATCGCCTGGCAGGCCGCCGATATGCGTACCCGCGGCTTCCTGCTGGGTGGCACCGCCGGCCGCACCACGCTGAACGGTGAAGGCCTGCAGCACGAAGATGGCTTCAGCCATCTGGTGGCCGGTGGCATTCCGAACGTGCGCAGCTACGACCCGACCTTTGGCTTCGAAGTGACGGTGATCCTGCAGCACGGCACCAAGCGCATGATGGAAGACCAGGTGGACGAGTATTACTACGTCACCCTGATGAACGAGAACTACACCCACCCGGAAATGCCGGAAGGCGCGGCCGAAGGCATCGTCAAGGGCATGTACCTGCTGACCGACGCCGGCAAGCCGAAGAAGGGCGAGCTGCGCGTGCAGCTGCTGGGCTCGGGCACCATCCTGCACGAAGCCATTGCCGCGGCAGAGCTGCTGGACAAGGACTTCGGCGTGACCGCCGATATCTGGAGCTGCCCGAGCTTCAACGAACTGCGTCGCGATGGTTTCGACGTGGAACGTGCCAACCGCCTGCATCCGGAAGGTGAGCAGCGCAAGGCCTACGTGACCGAACTGCTGGAAGGCCGCCAGGGCCCGGCAATTGCCGCCACCGACTACGTGCGTGCGTATGCGGACCAGATCCGTGCGTTCGTGCCGATGTCGTACACGGTGCTGGGTACGGATGGTTTCGGCCGTTCGGATACGCGTGCGAACCTGCGTCGGTTCTTTGAAGTGGACCGCTACTACATCGCGCATGCCGCGATTGCGGCACTGGCGAAGGAAGGGAAGATGACCGCGAAGGATGTGGCCCGGGCGATCAAGCAGTACAAGATTGATCCGGAGAAGGCTAATCCTGTTGGGGTTTGATTTCGTCAATTAATTGACGAAAGAAGGGCGGCCATTGGCCGCCCTTTTTTTTAAGTGCGCTGCCCCGCGGCGCGTACTCCGTTAGTCTCTGCTTTGAGCCGCCTCTAAATGGATGGTGCGAGGAGTGCCTGAATTTACTATGCTACTCAACATTGATCGTGATTGATCTTGATGAATTTGGACGGGAAACGGGGGGCTGGGATGCAAGAAGATCTATATTTCGATGTGAGTTCTGGACTCAAGAGCGTTATTGGTAGGGATCTCATTACCAATGACGAGGTGGCGATCTTCGAGCTGGTAAAGAACTCATTTGATGCGAATGCTAGCAATGTCCAAATTTATTTCGGTGCGGCCGAAATAATAATCGTAGACGATGGCGAAGGAATGTCGCTTAACGAAATAAAGTCAAAGTGGCTTCAAGTCGCATACTCGTCTAAGAAAGGAAGCGATCAATCAAACTTCCGAGCAAATCTCACTGCACGAAAGCATTATGCGGGTAGCAAGGGTATAGGTCGATTTTCATCAGATCGATTGGGGGAGAGCTTGGTTCTTCAAACTAGAGCGTCTCAGGCTGCAGATGATTTAGTTAATAAACTTCGCATCGAATGGGGGCTCTTCGATGGGGACTTGACTGCAAAGTTTGAAAGTATACCAATCGCGTATTCAACTTCTTCCGCGTTCGAACTACCAGAGGAGCTGACAGTTCCGGAGCACGGAACCGCAATTTCAGTGGAAAATACAAGGCTCGTCTGGGATCGCGACAGAATTAAACAGCTTAAGCGATCTTTGGCAAAGTTAATTAATCCCTTTGGCTCTGCATCTGACGGATTTCGAATTAGAATAGTTGCGCCGGCTGAGTTGGGTGCGGATAGGGATTTAATAGCTAAATCTGAAAGTCGCCAGAATATTGAGAGTGACCTCATTAATGGCGATGTTGGAAATTTTATATTCGCAAGTCTTCGGGAAAAAACGACTCACATCAATGTGTGTATCGAAGGGGAAGGTTCAAAAATAGTCACCACCCTGACCGATCGTGGTGAGGTTGTTTATAAGATACGAGAGGATAATGTGTACGGACTTCTTGCTCAGGCCGGATTTACGTGCGATCTCTACTATCTTAATCAGTCGGCTAAGGCAACATTCGCTCGAAGGATGGGGATGCCTTCCGTTCAATTCGGATCGGTTTTCCTTTTTAGAAATGGGTTCAGAGTCTTTCCTGTGGGGGAGGAGCATGATGACACATTCGGTATCGACCGTAGGAAGCAGCAAGGTTACGCAAGATACCTTGGTACTCGCGATGTCATTGGAAGGATCGATGTCTTCGGAACTGAGGCTCTGTTCCGAGAGGCTTCCAGTCGAAATCAGGGGTTGGTAGATACCCCTGCTGTGCTCGAGCTGTTTGATTGCTTTTGGGAGAAATGCCTAAAGCGTTTGGAGCGATATGTAGTTCCAGTTACCTGGGCAGATAAGGCTGAAAAGAATACAGATGACCTTTCTCGGCTGTTGACCGATGCAGGTAAAGCGAGAGTTACCTCAGCATTTGCAAAGATAGTAGAGGATGAAGATGTTGAGGTTATTTCGTACAGTAAGGATCTAATTTCCGCCTTGAATGAAAGGTCTGCGCAATTTGAATCCTCGCTGGATAGCTTGAAAACTATCGCACTTAAGACCGCTGACAAAGGACTACTTGATAGCCTTGAGCTAGCGGAAGAGCGATTTGCAGAGCTACGCAAAGCCGAAGCAGATGCACTCAAAACTGCGGAGCAAGAACGCTTAGCGAAAGAAAGGGCGCAGCGTGAGGCAAGTCAAGCTCGGGCCGCAGCCGAATCCGCCAATCTGGAACTGGAGGAGGAGAGAAGCAGGAATCTCTTCCTTAAGTCGATGACGAGTTTGGATCTGGATGTGATAGTTAATATGCATCATCAGATTACCATCTACGCTGCTGACCTGCGGACTCAAGTGGAGAACTGCTTGGCAGTGGCAAGGATAAAAGGGGGGCTAGCTCTGGCTGATGCGGAGGCTCGTCTAGAACAAGTGTCCTTCCTTTCCCAGAAAATACTCTCAGTATCCAAGATTGCTACTAAAGCGAACTTTAGATTGGAGTCTGATCAGATTGAGGATGATATAGCGTCATTCGTTGAAAGCTATATAAATGATGCGAATAAGCCGTTCCTCAACAACATTTCGGTCGTCGTTTCCAAGGGTGATGTCTCTCTTTCAAAGAGGTTCCGGCCAATGGAGATGGCGGTCGTTATTGATAATTTGATAAATAATTCGAAAAAGGCTGGCGCCAGTGAGTTGTTGGTTACTATGGGTATGGAAGCTAAAGATGTTCTCCTGATTTCATTTGCTGACAATGGCTCTGGATTAGATAAGGGGATATCGGATCCATCCCGAATATTTGAAATGGGGTTCACTAGAACTAGCGGCTCTGGATTGGGGCTCTATCACGTGCGGCAGGCGCTGGGAGAGTTGAATGGAAGCATAGCGATGGACCATGCTCATGAGCATGGCGCAAAATTTGACATAAGGATCACAAAATGAAATTGGATTTCACTGTTTTGTGGATCGATGACCAGCCGAAGCATATTCAAAGCTATCAGGAGTCTCTGCAACTGAAGATCGCCCCGCTGGGCTTTCAGTTGGAGGTGGTTTCTGCCCGGAGCATCGCTGAAATCGCAGATGCGGTTGGCTCGAGGGACGGCCACGACGGTATAGATTTGGTTCTGGTCGATTATGATCTAGGAAATGGCGGTGGTGGTGAGGTTGCTCTCGAGCAGGTTCGGAAGATATTTAGATATAAGGAGATAATTTTCTACTCCGCAACTGACGTAGAGAAGCTGCGCACGCTGGCGTATGAGCGTTCGGTGGATGGCGTGCATTTTTCGACCCGCTTTGGCTTGGTTCAGGAGGCCGCTGATGTGGTGCGAAAGCTGCTCGGGAAAGTGCTTGATATCGACCACATGAGGGGGCTGGTGATGGCAGCGGCCAGCGACATTGACGATCTTGTGGAGCGGAGTTTGGTCGCCGTGTATGGCAAGCTGGAATCGTCGCTGCGAAAGGAGTTCGTCACTGATCTTCATAATCAGATGACAAGGAAGCTGGAGAGATGGCAGCAGGACCTCGATCAAGCCATGCAGATCGGAGATCTCGAGTCTCTCTTAGCGCTAAAGGCCATGTATAGCGCAGCCGATAAGCTCACATCTCTGAGGAAGAGGCTAGAACTTCAGGCTCCTTCCACGGATGAGCGCAACGAAAAGATGAAGCACTACGCTACCAATATCGTGCCACGAAGAAATAAGCTGGCGCACGCGCGGTTGGATCGGGCGGGAGCTCTTCCTGAAGGATTTACTTCAGAAGATATGACTGCGCTTAGGCTGGACTACATCAATCATAGGAAGAATTTTGTTGAAGTTGCGGTATTGCTTGATGTGAATTTTGATTGAGTTATTCGGAGCGGAGAGGGGTGGGGCAAGATGCCGAATTCACCTCTCTCCGCAATATTATGGCGCGTCCCTAAGGGGGTGCCAGAGGCGTCGAATCGATAGACCCTTGACGAATGATTCTTGCGAGATGCTCGCCGATCGCCTTCGCCATGGGAACTGGAACCGCATTGCCGATTTGGGTGTATTTGGGCAGCTCCCGCTCGTGAATGCCTTGTAGAGGGTTGCCTGCACGCCGGATACCCCCTGTGGTTCTCTTACCTTTAAACTGATACCAATCTGGAAACCCCTGAAGTCTTGCCCATTCACGGACCGAAAGCGTTCGAGGCTGTTCAAAATGGACATAGTCATCAGGTAGCGAGGTCGCCGTTACAGTGGGTCCTTTGTCCGTCCATTGCTTCGGCAGTACACGCTGCGCAAATTTTTTTGTCGACTCAAACGAATCGCCCTTTATCATTGCATCGAACTTCATAATTACCGACAGACTGTGCTTGCTATAAGTGTGTTCCGTAATAGGATCACCCTGTTGAGCGATTATGAGACCATCATGAGAGCGTCTGAGGTCAATCTGAGTTTGGCTGAGCGGCTGCCAGGGATAGAGCGTGGTGCTGCCGCCATTGATATAGTAGGGATCTACGAGATCACCAAGAACGTCCAGAATTGACGGTGCATGCGAAAGGCTACCGGATGGAAGGAAGCCGCTCGATATACCAGTCCCATCGATTTCATCAATGTCTCTTCTTTTGGTGACCTCGCCCGCTATGTCGCTACGAATTCCAACAAGTATTACGCGCGGCCTGTTCTGACAAACGCCATAATTTCTCGCATAAACAAGTTCAGCCGCGAGCTGGTAATCTCCGATGCCCGCGAATGCCCGCTTAACGTCGCGCCATATCTCTCCGGGTTCCCCAAAATAGGTCCATTTTCCGGTAAGTAGGCCTCGAACATTCTCAAAGACAAACGCTCTGGGTCGCAAGCGATCGACAGCTCGGGCCATATCCTTATAGAGGTGGTTGGAGGGTATGTCCTCTTTGCTTACCGCATAAGATCTTCGATGCCCTATCCCAGAAAAGCCCTGGCAAGGAGGGCCGCCAACAATGAGATCGATTTCCCCATGATTCAATGAGAATTCAGAGCGTATGTCTCGTTGAATTCTTTCGAGGTTCTCTTTCTTGGTGATCTTTCTCGCGTCAGCTGAGCTGAACCTGTTTAGCCACTTCTCCTGATCCAATCCGTCGCCGAACCAAGGATGAATTTGCATCCTATTTGAGATGTACGTTGCGCGAGCATCTAGGTTAATTTCGTTAACATATATTGGCGTGAATCCTGCTTGCTCGAGCCCAAGGCCAAACCCGCCGCAGCCGGCGAATAGATCGACGACGCTCAAAAATTGCTTTTCCAATGAGCTCCCCCAGTGTTACTAAGTTTCATCCGTTAATGGATAGATCCTTCACGCAACCCGTTATCATACCCCAGAATCACGGCCTGATGGCAGTGCGTACTATCCGCGATTGTATGATCGCAGGTGCTGGCGCGGTTGCCCAGGTGGAGTCTGGTCGCAAGGGGGGGGCTTCGCCAATGATGGCCCCGAGCGGCTTGGTGTTCTAATGTGCTTAGGCCTCATGTACTTTTTGAAGTGAGAGGTTTGCAGACCTTAAGGGTGGGGAAGACATGGAGCAGGTGAAGGACTATTCGGACAGTCGACTCTATGCTGGTTGTGTGTACTGCGGGATGCAGGTGACTACAAGAGACCATGTCCCATCTAAAGCATTTCTAGATGCTCCTTATCCGGAGAATCTTCCCGTGGTTGGTGCATGCAAAGACTGTAATGAGGGGTTCTCGAAGGACGAGCGATATGTTGCCTGTGTGATTGAAGTGGCTAGAAGAGGGAGCTCTGAACCTCTGGAGATGAGGAGGCTGACCGTCGCCGCTACGCTACAGAGATCTCCGAATCTGAAGGCGCTGATTGATTCTGGGCGTTCTGAACTGAATGGGAGGGTGCAGTATGGCTTCGATTCCAATCGACTGGAGCGAGTCCTAGTAAAGCTTGCTAAGGGGCATGCTTGCTATGAGTTGGCGGTTTGGAACTTGAGGGCTCCGAGTTCTGTATGGTGGGCGCCTCTCGTCGCACTCTCAGAGCTGGAGCGCGATCAGTTTGATGAGCCTGTGCTGGTTAACACTATTGGCGAAGTTGGATCAATCTGGAATCGAAGCGCAGATGCTGTTTTCCAGTCGACAGAGATGAAATGATCCGGAGCTGTGATAGCAAAAGGGATCTGGCTGGGCTCGCTCTGCTTTAAATGCGGTTTGAATTTAGGTGGCTCAGGGCTACCCCCCATGCAACCGCTCAGCTACCTGAGCAGTCAACGCAACACACGCCATCTTCAACCCTTCCATCACCCGATCCCCCAGATACTCCTCGGGCGCGCCGTTCTGCCGAGTCCGCTCCGCAGCCAGCATCAACTCCGCCACCACGCGCAAACCAGCCAACGCACAATCCGCATCCGCCAGCTGAAGGCAACGCCCGGGCAATTGATGCCGCTCCGGCCAAGGCTGGCCGTCCGCGGCCGCACCGGTTCCGATGCGGTGCAGCGTGGCGACGAAGGCGTTGGGATCGACGGACGGTTCGCGCTCGGGTTCGGCGTTGTCCGGATCGTACTGCGCGTGCAGGGAACGGAAGTCCGATGTGTTCATGGCAATGCTCCGTACAGGACAGATAGCAGCGCCACCGATAAAGGCGGCGGACGGTGCGTGTCTCGAAAACCGGTGAATACCCAATCCGGCGGGTCCGAGGACCCCCACGCACCGCCCGCCATGGATCGCGAACGGATTGCCAGCCGGCGCCATCCGAAGATGACGCCGACTGGCAAGCGCAAAGCACTGGGTATTCAGACGGGTTTTCGAGTCCCGCGCCACCTAGTGCGAGGTGGCATGCCAAGGTGTACTCGCATGGTTGCGAGATGCCAAGAAACCGTGGGCCGCAGAGGCCGCAAATGCTGACGCTTACAGCATTGTTGCATGGGGCGCGCGTGGCAGAACCCTTGCGGTGCAGTGGTTTCGGACGGTGTTAAGTTACAGCCCGAATGCGCATTGAAAAGCACGGTTTGCAGCTGTTCGGGATCCCAAAAGCGACACGTAGCCCACAGAGCCCATTCGCGCAGCGTGCCGATTGCGACACAACTTAACTTTGCACCGCTACGCGCGGCCGAGGCCACAGCGCATCGTCGCGCTCTAGGTCGTAGTCGCTGCCGAACGCCAGCGCCGCGTCGTGTGGAGGAAGGTCTGCGTAGCAGCCCAGCAGGTACTCATCCATGCCTGCGTCACCATGATCGATGGCGAACAGGTAGAGAAGCTCCTTGTCGAAAGCTTCCAGCCATGCAGGGTCGATCTTGGTCATGGTCATGGTCATCCTCCCGAAGCAGGGGAGGATGACCTGGGGAGGTCTCAGGGGCTGCGACCTCCTGCCCCAAGGGAGGCCGCCTCGATCTGGGCGATCAGCCCATGCGCATGGCGTGGCTCTGCTGTTCCTGCGTACGTGCATCCAGCGCCTGCTGCTCATTCTGGCGGGCGAGCTCGCGCTGATCGCCCACCACAGCCAGTTGCTGCAGCGATTCAGCCACCGGCGTTTGTGCAGCCACGGCAGTGGGCATTCCTGCACGCAGGTGGGCAGGGTCAGATAGGTCGCCTTGTACAACAAAGATGGTGTGACCCGCCGGCTGATTGGCCGTGGCGTTGCTCAGCACCACATGGTCCACCTGTTCCAGACCCTGCTCGCGTGCCCTCACTGTCAGGCTGGCGGCGAGGTTCTCACTGGTCGCGTCGAAGGGGCGGCCGTGCTTCTCGTCCAGTGCAGCGACGCCCTGACGAATCTGCTGATGGAGGGCATAGTCCGGGCTGCCTGGCTCTATCGCCGCGATTCGGCGTCCTTCCTTAAAGAGAGGCTCGGGCTCCTGCGTAGACACCACGCGCGGGCTCTTGGCGATCTCTCTGTAGGGATCTTCAGGATGAAACTGCTTCGCCTTGACCTCGCGTTCCAGGCGAACCTCGCGGGTCTCGTTCAACGCGGAAATCTCGGCGGGATCGGTCTCTTTGGTTGTTCTATCGAGCGGGGGAACGCCCACTGTGCGGTTCCAGCTGCCGTCTTTGGCGTCGTAGCTGTGATAGTCGAACTTGGTACCAATCACGTTCGGATCTACGGCGTCGCGCTGCAGGAGCGCTGCGCCCTCGAACTTGCTCAGCTCAACGAAGTAGAAATGCCCAGCGGGCTGCGGCATATCCAGGTGCACGCTGACGGCCGTCTTGCCAGCACGGAATGCGCCGGCAGCGCTGTTGTCGAGCATGTTCTGCCAGACCTTTTCGGCTGCCTGCTCGCCGCGTTTGTGCTCCGTGGACACCAGCAGCAAGCGTGGCGTCCAGCAGTTCACATTGAGGTCGTTCTTTTCGAACGAAACATCGTGGGATTTGAGCGTGCTGGTGTAGGGCAGGTTGAGTGCCAGATCGGGCCTGCCGGCCTCCATCCAACTTTTGCGCTCCGCCAGGTCGTTCCTGATCAGATCCTGGCCGAAGGTTTCTTGCCTGCGTTCGGTGAACGCTACGTTCTTCTCGTTGCCGAACAGCGTGGCCTGTTGCTCGGCAACGGCGGTTGCAAAGCTGTTGGCCACCCGGCCGGGGAGGCTGTCGTTGCGCACAACACCCAACGCAAGCAGGCCGTAGCCATCATTGTTGGGAAGCTGCGCGAGATAGTTCCAATACAGCTCGCGGTTTCCCTCCTTCGCGTAGGAGGACAGGACACGAATGTCCTTATCGGTAAGTCCGCTCATGATTCATCCTTGAGATGCGGTTTACGGCTGAACGCGATAGCGGCTCAGAAGATCACGAACGCTGGTTTCCAGTCGCTGCCAGTCGCTCAGCATGACGCGTGCATAGTTCATCTCGATCGCGATGCTGTCGCCCACGTCCACGATGGAATGGCGGCACATTGCGATCTGGCCTTCGCCAGCGCGTTCAAGTGTCTTTCCCTGAACTACAAGTCCGTCAGGAATCCGATCTGCCGGGTCGCAGCTGATGAACGTTGTCAGTTGGCCCTCCGCCGAGCGGGCCACATACCAGTCTGGCTCCATCCCCGGGTTGTGCACGTAAGGCCTGCCCAGCGCAGCCTCCGAGTCCTTTGCATAGGCTGCCATCAACGATGGGTCAATCGCATACGGCGTCAGACCCCAGCGTTCGGGTTGTGCAACGCGCAGCGCGAGGTTCTCTACCGGGTCCCTTCGCTCCAGTGATCCCGGTGCGCTGGTGGCCTCACTGCTGGACCGACGTGCCAGATAGTTCTGGATGGGAACGCGATCGATGTATCTAAGCTCGACCAGTACCTGCCGCCGGCTGTCCTGCGAGCTGCGCACCGGGCGATCACCGGGGGGCGCTGCATCGAAATCCGGCCAGAACACCGTGAGCATGACGCCTCCATCGGCCAGGGGGCCCGTCTGGTTGTAGTAGAGGTTGGCCGGGAACATGAAGCGGTGCGGGCCAAGCCGAGCTTCCACCGGCTGCGTCGTGTAGGTCTGTCCGCCCACCGTACGTGGGCTGGTTGCGGTTTCGGACATGGGGGTTCCGTTCGGGTCCTTTTCCGTGGATGGGGCCTTCGCGCAGGCGGTGGTGCTCAACACGGCCACCAGGGCGAAGGAGGCAAGCCGGCAAGCCGGTGCTCTGCTCATGGGCGATTCCCTTGCATGACCGGAACGACTATAGATCGGTGGAATGGCAAGCTCCAGTCGTTGCCGGGACCTTGCTCACGCCCGGGTCCAGTACTGCACGCTGGCTCACATATTCAGCAAATCGCGATCGGCGTCCTCAATTCCTCCACCTGCCCCCTATCCCACCTATGCCATCATCCGCCCAGGACCGCAGCACCCATCAAGGCTGAACAGGCATGGAGCAGGCAACACGCTACACCGTAACCCTTTATCTGGCCGCGCCCGGCACCCCGCTGAAAAGTGGGGGCATTTCGCCGCGCGGCCACATGTACCTGCAGGTCGCTGCGGGCGACGAGGCTCACAGCTACGGTTTCGCGCCGCCGCGCCAAGCACCGGGCGAAACCCGCACCGGCGTGCAGTACGCGCAGGTACGCCACGACGATGCCGACGAGCATCTGGACCCGTACTACAGCCGCACTCTGGAAATCACCGAGGAGCATTACGGCTGCCTGCGTGATTTCGCCGAGGAACCAGCCGAGTTCGAATTCGATTTGGATCGCCCGGCCACCATCAATCGCTGCAGCGATTTCGTCTGGGCGGCCCTGCACTACGCCGGCCTGCATCCGCTGCCGGCGCCGCTGGATGGGGGCAGCAACCTGGGCGAGTTCGCGGTGCTGTTCAACCTGCCGGAGATCCAGTGCATTGCCGCGCCGTTCCCGGGCAGCGACCTGAATGCCGAAATCCACCACGCGATGCCCGAGCGCGAGGCCGAGCATCATCGCCAGGGCGACCGTGCCAGCGATGAGCCGCCGCCGACGCCGATCGAAGTGGCCGGCACGCTGCTGGACCCTTCGCACCCCGACCATCGCCTGTTCTCGCAGCTGATCCAGAAAGTGGCCGAGCTGGATGCCGCGCATGGGCGCCCGTTCGATGCGGCCAGCCAGCGCATCAGCGCCAGCCTGCTGGTGCTGGCCAAGCAGAACAACCTCTCGCGCGTGGACCACGTGCTGCTCAGCCGGCCGACCCAAAACAGCCATGCCGCCGAGAGCATCTTCATCGTGCAGGGCGACCGCAACGACCCAGGGCACCGCCGCGCCAGCATCGCCACCGAGGTGGCGGCCAAGACCGATGTGGCCGATTCGCTGCGGTTGAAGGAGCAATGACGCGTCCAGTTCGGCGGAGGCTGGTGGTACTGGCGGTGCTGGGCGCGCTGGCGGCATGCCGTGCGTCACCAGCGCCTGAGGTTGCGCCGTCCCTGCTGACGCGCGCACAGGCCGAGGCCCGCACGGTTGTGCCGCTCACGCGGGCCGTGCAGTTGCAGAAGGCCGGTCGGATTGCCGAGGTCACGTTTGATTTGCCGGCGCCCCAGAAGCCGGCCATTCCGATCCTGAACATCGGGTTGCGGCTGCAGGATACCGATGGGCGACGGCTGCTGGATGCTTCGGAGAAGATCACGCTGGGACGGCTGCCAACGCGGCTGCGCCTGGAGCGTATTGATGGCGGTGCACCTGGTCCTGTGCAGCTCTGGCAGCGTACTCGCGATGGACGCGATTCTCAGAAAATCGGGGAGGATGGCGTGGTAACAGACCTGACGACGGGGAGCGTGGACATCAACAGCTTGGCCGAGGCCGGGTTGTACTCTGAAGAGGTGCTCTATCGCACGTTGCAGTTGGCGCAGGTCGGAGGCATTGCACCCGGGCGCTACGTTCTGCGGGTGGACCTTGTGGAGGATCGGCCCCGGCTGGAAGGCCTGAAAGCAGAACTGATCGTTGGCTATCAATCACTAGGAAAGTGAACATGCACAAGGACGATGCCGAACGCTACAGCGTAACCATTCATCTGGCGGCCCCCGGCACGCCGCGCTACGGCCGTGATGCTGAGGGAAACAGGTTTCTGCTGGAGCCCTCGTTCGCGGGGCACATGTTCCTGTCGCTGCGCCGTTCGGGTGAACCCTTGCCGGAGAGCATGGGTTTCACCCACGCAGGCACCAAGGACGAGCCGAACAGGGGCAAAGTCGATGACATGGATGTGTTGGTCTACGACAAGCCCCGCTTCGAGCGCACGATCGAGATCAGCAAGGAGCAGTACGACCGCATCCTCGAGTTCTCGGCGAACCCGAAGAAGCACGGCTTCGACATGGAGTACGACTTCTTCTCCAACGCGTGCACCGATTTCGCATGGGGTGCCCTGAACCACGCTGGGCTGCGCCCGGTCGGGCTGGCCGGGGAGATCACCAACTACGAGGGCGCTACCAGGGTCCTGGACAACATCCGCGCGGTCAATGCCATTCCGCAGCAGGTGAAGGGCAGCGAACTGGACAAGGTGCAGTGGAACCCGATGCCGAAGCAGACCTTCCGCGAGTGGATGTTCACCGAGAACGGCGAGCAGTGGCGCGGCAACAGTACGCTCGCGGCAAGCGGCACGCCCGCAGACCCGGCGCACGACGATCATGCCCGCCTCAACCAGATCCACCAGCAGGTAGCCGACCTCGGCGCTTTCGGGGCGCGCAACGGCAATGTCAGTGCCAGCCTGCTCGCGCTGTCGAAGGAGCAGCAGTTCTCGCGCGTGGACGAGGTGGTGCTGGGCGAGCAGCGCGGTGATACCGCACCGCAGCTGTTCATCGTGCAGGGGGACCGCAGTGACCCGGCACACCAGCGCGCCAGCATGCCGGCGGAGGTGGCTGCGCAGGCACCGGTGGAGGCCTCGTTCGATCGGGTCGCGCAGTTGCAGCAGAATGAGCCGCAACGAGACGCGCAGCGCCTGCAGGAGGAGCAGCAGCTTCAGCAGAGCCACGGCCCACGGATGGCATAGCGGCGGGCGCAGCATCGAGGTCGAGCGTCGGCCATTCCCGCGCCGGCGCACGCCACGCCCCCCACCTGCTACCATTCCCCCGCATCCCCAGCCAGCCCACCCCGCGCAGACAGATGTGGGGCGGGCCGTCGCAGTACGGCCCAGCGAGCCAGGACACCTTCCCGTGCCCATTCAAGGACGCTCGCATGTTCAGTACTCCTCTCTTCCGCTCGGCCGCCCTGGCCGTTGCCGTTTTGCTCAGCCTCGGCGTGCCCTCCGCGTTCGCCGACAACGCGCCCGCCGCCAGTGCCACCGCCGCTGTACAGCGCCAGGCCGTGGCCAAGGGCCTGTACGAGCTGGCTTACAGCCCGAAGCAGAACGCCGTGTTCGTGGCCTCGTCCGGCGGCTTCGGCGATGACGCCGGCCCGGCCCAGGTGCTGCGCCTGAACCCGGCCACGCTGGCCGTGGAAACCCGCATCCCGCTGGAGCGCAAGGCGTTCGGTGTGGTGCTGGATGACGCCCACAACCGCCTGTACGTGGGCAACACCGTGGACCTGTCGGTGACCGTGGTCGACACCGCGCAGAACAAGGCCGTCGGCACCCTCCAGCTGATGGAGAAGAAGACCGGCAAGGACGGCAAGGCCGCCTACACCCATGACCTGCGCGAGCTGGTGGTCGACAGCGCGGCCAACCGCCTGTACGTGACCGGCCACAGCAGCCAGCCGGACGTGAGCAGCGTGCTGTTCGTGATCGATACCACCACGCTGAAGGTGATCAACACCATCGACGGCCTGGGCAATGCCAAGGCACCGGGCCTGGCGCTGGATGCGGCCAACAAGCGCGTCTACACCAGCAACCTGCTGGCCGACCTGGTGGTGGTGGGTACCGATTCGAACAAGGTGGTGGCGCAGCACAGGATCGCCGCCGAGCAGCCGATGAACATCGCGCTGGATCCGGCCGGCAAGCGCCTGTTCGTGACCGACCAGGGCTCGGAATTCCTGCGTGGTTACCAGGCCAAGAGCAGCGGCCTGGTCAGCAAGCATCCGGGCCAGCGCGTGCTGGTGCTCGACCGCAGCACCGGCAAGGAACTGGCCAGCATCCCGACCGATGCCGGCCCGCTGGGTATCCTGCTGGATGCACCGCGCAAGCGCCTGTACGTGACCAACCGCGAAGCCGGTACGGTGACCGCGTACAACAGTGACAGCTACCAGAAGGTGGCGACCTACAAGGTGCCGACCCACCCGAACAGCCTGGCGCTGGATGCGAAGAACAACGTGTTGTTCGTGAGCATCAAGAACGGCGAGAAGGATGACAAGGGCGCTGACGAGAGCGTGGCGCGGATCCAGCTGTAACAGCGGTGCACAGGCTGTAAACGCAGGGGCAGGGCGCAACGCGCTGCCCCTATTTCATGTCGCAGCGTTTACCCCAGCCGCGGCGCGGGGTTCTGCATTTCCTGCGCCTGCGCCTCAACCTGCTGCTGCACATCCAACCCCAACTTCTGCATCGACTGCTCCACCGGCGTCTGCGCCGCCACCGCGGTCGGCATCATCGCGCGCAGGTGCGCCGGATTGGCCGGGTCGCCCTGCACCACGAAGATGTTGTGTCCGGCCGAGTGCTGGGCCGTGGCGTTGCTGACCAGCACGTGGTCGACCTGTTGCAGGCCCTGTTCGCGGGCGAGCACGGTCAGGCTGGCGGTCAGGCGTTCGCTGGTCTGGTCGAACGCACGGCCATGCTGGGCGTCCAGTGCGGCCACGCCCTGACGGATCTGCTGGTTGAGGCCGTAGTCGGGGTGGTTGGGGGTGATTTCTGCCATGGCGATCGAACGGTAGCGGTGGGTCGGGGTGAACCCCGCCAGTATAGATCCGGCCGGTGAAGGGCGCCGGAAAGGTCAGTCCGCCGGCCGATGGTCATAGCTGATCACCCGTTCGGCCAGCCAGTGCCCGTCCACGCGGCGCCAGACCTGGATGAAGCGGGCCTGGCCGGTCCAGCGTTCCACCCCGTCCTTGCCGCGCTCGTAAAAACGGTGGTCGCCGATTTCGAGCGCCCGCTCATCGTGCAGCGGAAACACCTGCAGCGAAGATTCCACGAGCTCGCGGCGCAGCTGCCAGCCACCCTCGCGCGCGCTGCTGCACAGGTTGGCCACGCTGTGGCGGAAGTCCTCGCGGCTGCTGGCCGACTTGCCATCCTTGTCATGGAAGAACTCCATGTCCTGGGTGGTCATCGCGGCGGCCTTGTCAGCATCGCAGGCCTCGAAGGCGGCGGCGAACAGCTGGGTGTCGGCCTGGCGGATCTGCTCGCGCAGGTCATCGGAGGGCGCGGGTGCGGCGGCGAGGCCGGCGGCCAGCAGGGGGAGGGTGAGCAGCAGCATGGCGAAGCTCCAGGGAGGGTTCACGCAGGCTCGCATGGCGCTTGGGCCACTGCAGCCGGCTTCCGACGAAACGGCCCTGCCACGGAATGAATGCCCATATTGGCGGCCCGGTTCCAGCCTTGAGGCCGTTGCCTGTGCAGGGGATGTCATGAGCGGCCGGGATTCCCTCACGGCCGCCACAGGTGACGGCCATTAGCCTGCACTCCTTCCCTTCCACAGGAGCTCCCATGCCTGCTTCCCGCATCCGCCTGCACGTTGAAGACACGGGTGGCGATGGCCGCCCGGTCATCCTGATCCACGGCTGGCCGCTGTCCGCCGATGCCTGGAAGACGCAGGTGGCGATCCTGCGCGACGCCCAGTATCGGGTGATCAGCTACGACCGGCGTGGCTTTGGCCGCTCTGACAAGCCGGCCGAAGGTTATGACTACGACACGCTGGCGGCGGACCTGGCGGGGCTGATCGAGGAGCATGACCTGCGCGACGCCACCCTGGTCGGTTTCTCGATGGGTGGCGGCGAGGTGGCGCGCTACGTGGCCAACCATGGCCAGGATCGCCTGCAGAGTGTGGTGTTCGCGGCCGCTGTGCCGCCGTTCCTGCTGCGCAGCGACGACAATCCGCAGGGGCCACTGACCCAGGCCAAGGCCGATGAAATGCGCAGCGGATTGGAGAAGGACCGCGAAGCGCTCTTCGATGGCTTCACCCGCGACTTCTTCAGCGCCAACGGCCAGTTGATGGTCAGCGAGGAGACGCGCCAGGCGGCGATCGCGCTGTGCCATCAATCCGACCAGGCGGCGGCGCTGGGCTGCATGAAGGCGTTCGCCACGACCGATTTCCGGGATGACCTGAAGAAGATCACGGTGCCGACCTTGATCCTGCACGGCGACAGTGACGCCATCGTGCCGTTCGAGGGCTCTGGGCAGCGTACCCACAAGGCCATCAAGGGCAGCGAAGTGGTGATCCTGGAAGGCGCGCCACATGGCTGCAACACCAGCCACGCCGACCGCTTCAATCTGGCCCTGCTGAACTTCCTGAAGCGCTAAGCTGCGGCCATGCGCCAGACCAGAACACCCCCGTGGAAGAAGCCCAACCCCAAGGGCCAGACGTCGCAACCGCTGTCGGATGCGCAGAAGGCCGCGGCGCGGCAGCGGGCGGAGGAGAACGGGCGGCGCTATCCGAACCTGGTGGACAACATGTGGGCGGCGAAGCTGCCGCGTGGGTCGTGATTCAAAGGCTGGGTGCGGGCCTGGTGGAGAGCCGAGCCGATGCTCGGCTGGCGCGCGCAGCGCGTGCCGTCCGGAGAAGGGGGGCAAAGGGCAGCGGAGCATGGGCTCGGCGCTAAGGGCCGGGCAGTGGCTGCCAGTCCGCCTCCCTCCACGGCGCAACGTCGCGTTGCTGTACGTCAATGGCCTCGATTGGCAACCCGGCCAGCCGTGCCAGTTCCGCACGCAGCATTTCGGTGTCCAACGGCAGCGCGATGGCCACCTGCAGGCGGTCGCCCTGCTGCCGGACCTGCACGGGCACGACCGCACGGGCTTCATGCTCACCGCCGGTGCGACCGATCGGGTAGCGCATCGCCGTGGGCCGCCCCAGCTGTGCGAGCGCGGGTTGCCATGCCTGCAGCACGACGGGCTGTGCGGCCACGGGAACCTGCGCCTCGACGACGGTTCCTGCATAACCGATGAGATTGCCCACCATCACCTGGAAGCGTGCGCCATCGGGGATGACCAGCACGGTGGCGATCAGCGCCATCAGCGAGAGGATGGCCGCGGCGAAGCGCCAACTGCGCGGCGCGGCGGCGGCGCGGGTCGCCGTGCGCAGCCCCGGCTTGCGCCGCAGCTTGCGCGCGTAGATGCGCCGATCCTTCCTGCGCGGGCTGGTGCTGTGCGCCGGCAGGTTCAACGGGACGCGTGGCAGCCGGGCGACGCGCGCGTCGATCAGGCGCGCGAGCAGCCACCACGCGAGCACGAATGCCAGCAGGGGCAGCAGCGTTCGTACGATCAGGTACAGCATCACCATCGGGAACACCAAGGAAAATTCGCATTCAAACAACCGTGCCATCGTAACGGCGCTGCGTAGTGTGTGTCGCATCCGCCAGCCGACACGTGCGAACTGCTTGGTTAGGATGGCTCTTTGCTGTCATGGATGAACCGATGAGCGCTGCCACCTCCCGAATCCGCCGCATCTGTGGGCAGGGGCCGATCCTGCTGATGCTGCAGCTGGTCGCGTTGCTGTCCGTTGCACTGGCTTCCGGGTTCTTCCATTGCCGCGTCGACCTGCTGCTGGAGCCGATCACCGCGGCGTGCGGTGGCCCGGATGAGCAGGCGCGGTTGCAGATGGCCGAACAGGTGATGGCGCGCGCCGGTGCATTGGACGACTGGCAGCCATTGAGCTGGATTCCATTGGCGGGCATCGTGCTGGCGCTGCTGGGTGCGATGGCGGTGTGCGCGAGCCGCGCGCTGTGGCTGCGCGATGGGCTGCGCACGGCGAACGTGGCGCTGCTGCTGCTGCATGGCGGCGCACTGTGCTTGGCCGGGTGGACGCTGCACCTGTACGAGAACGCATGGAACAGCGTGGCGCGCTTGTCACCCACGGCATGCCTGATGGACCTGGGGGCGGAGGGCGATACCCCGCTGGTGCAGGCGCAGTCCGTGGTGTTCCACATCCTGACGCGTGAGAACGCAACGCTGATGCGCAATCCGGACGACCTGGCGCTGGTGCTGGTGGCGTTGTTGATGGCGACGATGGTGGGCGGCATCTCCCTGTGGCGGGCGATCGTGCGGGTTCGGGCGGCACGATCGGCAGTGGCCTGACGGGCCTCCGCGGCCGACCGGATCCGAGACATGCAGAGCGCACGCTCGGCGGCGCGCGGCAATCGCGCTACAGTCGACGCCTCGCCACTCTAGGGAAGACCCGATGCGCTTGTTGCTGCGTGCGTTGCCGTTGTTGCTGTGTTCGCTGGCCGTACACGCCGCCGAGGTGGACCGTCGTATCGCGGTGACCATCGATGATCTGCCATGGGCACGGCTGGACCAGATCGTGCCGCCGGATCTGCAGGCGCGGCACGAAGCGTTGATGGCCCAGCTGCGCGAGGCCGGCGTGCCGGTGGTGGGCTTCGTCAATGAGAACAAGCTTGAGGTGAATGGACAGGTGCAGCCGGCGCGGGTGCAGATGCTGCGCGACTGGCGCGAGGCTGGCTATGTGCTGGGCAACCACACGTACTCGCACATGGATCTGAATGCGAAAGGCGTGGCGGCGTTCCAGCAGGATTTCCTGCGCGGCGAAACGGTGCTGCGGCCGCTGCTGGCCGAGAAGGGGCAGGCGCCACAGTGGATGCGCCACCCCTACCTGCGGGCCGGGCGCACCGCGGATGAGCGCGTGCAGATGGAGGCGTTCTTCAAGCAGCATGGCTATCGCGTGGCACCGGTGACGGTGGACAACGGGGAATGGGTGTGGGCGTTCGCCTATGCCAACGTGATGAACGAGCAGGCGGATTCGCCGGCGAGCGACGCGACGCTGGCGCAGCTGCGCAAGGGCTACGTGCCGTACATGCTGAACAAGCTGGATTACTACGAGAAGCAGTCGCAGGCGCTGCTGGGGTACGCGCTGCCGCAGGTGTGGCTGATGCACGCCAACGAGCTCAATGCGGCCACCCTTGCCGAACTGGTGGCGGCCACGAAGCGCCGCGGCTATCGCTTCATTTCACTGGACGAAGCGATGCGTGACCCGGCGTATGCGCGGGGTGCGGAAGGCTACAACGGCCGCTATGGCCCGAGCTGGCTGCATCGCTGGGCGATGGCGGAGAACAAGCCGAAGGACTTCTACGCCGGCGAACCGGAGGTGCCGGCGTGGGTGATGAAGCTGGCCAAGGTTGATTCGGAGTGAGGCTCAGCGCTTGACGGCCAGCACGCCGTCGAGCGCCAGTTCCGCCTTGAAACCAGCCTTTTCCAGGCGTTTGGCCACTTCACGCGGCACGTCGCGGCCGCTGGTCAGCTTGTTCGGCGCGCCGGTGTAATGGAACAGGCGACCGCCCTTGCGGATGACGCGGGCGAGGTGGTCGTAGAACACCTGCGAGTACAGCTCGCCGGCGATGCCGAAGCGCGGCGGGTCGTGCAGGATTGCGTCGACACTGTTGCTGGCCACCCGTTCGATCTGCTGCGAAACGTCACCGTGGCTGAACTGCAGGCGACCACCGGCGGCAGCCGAGTCTGGATCCGGCGACCACGGGTTGAGCGTGCGAAGCCACATCACATCGGCGTTCTTCTCGAATGAACGGATCTGGCCGACACCGGCCTCCAGCGCGCAGGCGGCGAAGTAGCCCAGGCCACCGCAGGTATCGAGGATGACCTTGCCGGCCGGGGCGACCAGCTCCACCTTGCGGCGTGCATCCTCGAACGGCGACAGCTTCGAGGTCGGCAGCATCTTGATGCCGTCGATCTCGAAGGTCGGTGCGCCCCATTCGGTGGGCACCAGCTTGATCAGCGAGCCGCTGTAGCGCGAGATCGGCGCGAATTCCTCGCCATCCCAGTAGTACAGCGTGCGGTCCTTCAGCTTGCCCGGCCAAGGGTAGGGCTGGCCCCGGAAGTGGAAGCCGTCCGCATCCAGCGCCACGCTGTCCTGGCTGCGGCCGAGGTCAAGCGATCCCTGCCAGTCGGCGGCGCCCTTGTCATGGGCACGGCGCAGGGTATCGGCGCTGTCGCGGGTCAGCAGGGGGCCGGTGTAATGGGGCACGGCGGGTACCGGGGCGGTTCGGGGGAGGGCATGGTACCGCAGCTGTTGTAGAGCCAAGCCGATGTCAAAGCAGGTCCACGCCATGCGTGGATGCAGGCAGGGAGGAGTCGGGCGTGGGCCCGACGCTAGCGCTGGTGCAGCTGTAACCGTGTGTGGTCCCTTCCCCCGCGATCATGCCGACGCCACGCGACGGCTGCATGCCCTGCCGCGCGCACGATCGACGATGGGCCTCCTGAGTTTGCGGTGGCTGCCGATCGAAGTCGTAGCGCATGCGGCCGTCCTCCTGCAGCAGCCAATGCACGGTAACGCGCTCATGGCGACCATCACCGAGATCCCAGTCCAGGGTGCGCATGATCAGAGTCTGGCCATCGGGCAGCTGCCGGACTTCGTCATAGGCCCCCTGAGACTGTATTGCACCGGCCATCAGCAGGAGGGGCAGCATGTTGCAATATCCAAGACTGAATGTCATTTCGTCAGTCCTTTGCCAATGAGTAGATGGCGTTGATGCATGGACGAGAAATGCCCTGCCTTTGGGCATGGGCATCTCCCTCTAGGAGCTATTGAGCGAAGATCGTCCCTCTATTGGTGGCACATTGCTTGGGGATGCAGGTCTCCATCATGGTGTTTGCAAACTTGGACTGCGAAAAATAGCAATTGACGCCAAACTGGGTTCTGCCTCTGAACGGCCCAGCGTAGTGGTCGATTTCCTGTGCAATACAGCGTCCATTGTCCACGCTGAGGGTTGAACGTCTCATGCCGCCAATAGAGCTCTCCCAACTCCCGCTCCCAATGGGAAAGATATTCTGACCAACGGGTACCCGACCACTTGGTGCAGTCGCCGTTGCCCAATCAATACTGTTCACAGGGTCGGCAGGGGGCGCGGGATCATCGCTGTAGCAAGACCAGCCGGTGGAGGGACCCGACAACGTCATGGTCCCGCTTGAGGGTGTCATTTCCACCGACTCGCAATAGGCTTGGTGATAGAGCTGCGTGGCTCTACTCTGGTCTTCATAGCGATAGCTGAGTCTCCCAAAATCATCTTGTTTCAGGCGCTGTGTCACGTCCACGATGCCGCCATTGAAGTCTGGCCAGCTGCTTGTCCTATCTACGCTGACACTTCCGTCTGGATTCGCGACTACGACATCTATGCTTAGGCGCTCGCTAGCGCCAATGGCGGTCGCGGGCAGAAAGGCCGCTATCAAAAAGGCGAGTTGCTTCAACTTCATGTCTCAGCTCCTCTTTTGGGATGGAGAGCTGATGCTGAACTGAGTTCTGGTCGCCCGACGAGATACCTATCCAGTTATCGTTGTTTTGAAAATTTTCTTATGTTTCAGACTGTTAACCACGAAAGAAGCCGTCGCAAACGTCTGCTCAAATGCACTTCACCGCATACACCGGCCCGGCCCCGATCAGCATCAACGCCATGTAGTCACTATCGCTGGCCTTGCCCTTCAACGTCGCGTCCTTGTTGAAGTGGAAGATGCCGAAGCCACCGGCCATGCGGATCAACGCGCTGTCGATCTGCTCGGCGTCATCGCGGAAGTAGCGGCTGATCTCGCTGCGGGTGGCCTTGTGCAGCGCATTGGGCTCGCGCTGCCACTGGTCGCCGCGGCTGAAGGAGACGAAGTACTGGCCGCCTTCCTTGTCGATGCGGAAGTCGGCCGGCTTGCGCGCGCCGGTGGCGAAGCAGCCCTGCAACGGGTCGGTGGAAAACGGAAGCCCGGCGTCACCGCTGCAGGCGGCGGTCAGCAGCAGGAGGGCACCGGGCAGCAGCAGGCGGAGCGTGCGCATGGGATGTCCCTACAGGGCAGGTGCGGCTAGTGTAGGCGGCATGCGGGCGTGGCCCGTACAGAAATTCGGCAAGGACACAGGGGTTTTCGGATGGCGCAGGGCAAGGCACCGTGGTGCGGCGTGGCCAGTTGGCTGGGTATTGCAGTGGGGTGGGGGGCAGGCACCGTGGCGGCACAGGCAGCGGTCGCTGCGGGTGGCAATGGCATGGCCGCAGGGCTGGGCGTGGGCGTGCTGGGTGCGGCGCTGGTGGGCGGCGGCCTGGCCGTAGCCTCGCGCGTGCGCGGTGAGCGCTGGCCGTGGATCGGCATCGGCGGTGCAGTGCTGAGTGCGCTGCCGCTGCTGATGTACCTGCTGCGGATGATGCTGAAGCTGTAGCGGTAGTGCCGGCCGCTGGCCGGCACCTGCAGGTTGCGTGCGGTGCTCATGGGGTGCCGGCCAGCGGCCGGCACTACCGGACGCGGGTCATGCGCTGCGATGGATCTCCACCGTCACGTGCACCAGCTCTTCATGGATCGCCAGCGCGTTGCGCACGGTATCGGCATCCAGCGTGGCGTCACTGGTGACCACGCTGGCGCTGACCGCGTACTTGCCGCGACCCACCTGCCAGACGTGCAGGTCGGCCAGGCGCGCCGGCCACGGGCCCTGTTCGATCACCTCGCGTACTTCGGCCACCACCGGCGCGTCCATCTGCGCGTCGAGCAGGATGCGGCCGCTGTCGTGCAGCAGGCCGATCGCCCACACCGTGACCAGCACGGCGCCGACCAGGCCCATCACCGGGTCCAGCCAGGTCAGGCCCAGCAGCTTGCCGCCGAGCAGGGCGATGATGGCCAGCACCGAGGTGGCGGCGTCGGCCAGCACGTGCACATACGCCGAGCGCAGGTTGAGGTCGTGACCGTGCGCATGGGTGTGATCGTGGTTGTGGCCGTGGTGATGGCCATGGTCATGCCCGTGGTGGTGATGCACGTGGCCCGGGCTGTCGTGCAGCCACCAGGCGCACAGCAGGTTCACGCCCAGCCCGACCGCAGCAATGGCGATGGCTTCGTTGTAGTGGATCGGTGCCGGTACCCACAGCCGCTCCAGCGATTGCACCGCCATCAGCGCGGCGACGCCAAGCAGGGCGATGGCGCTGGTATAGCCGGCCAGGATCTCGATCTTCCAGGTACCGAAGGCGAAGCGCGGGTCGTGCGCGTAGCGGCGCGCGCAGCGGTAGGCGAACACTGCCAGGCCCAGCGCGAGTGCGTGCGAACTCATGTGCCAGCCGTCGGCGAGCACGGCCATGGAGTTGAACCACCAGCCGCCGATAATTTCCACCAGCATCATGCTGACGGTGAGCCACAGAGCGCGGCGGGTATTGCGCTCGGCCAGCGGGTTGCCGTCGTCGAAGCGGTGTTCGTGGCGACGGGCGGCGGCGAGGGCGTCCAGATGCATGGGAAGACCAGAGGGTGGAAGGATACCCCCATAGGGTATACGATCCATCCATGGCCCATGTACACAAGAATCGAAAGCAGCTGTTGACCCGGGTACGCCGTATCGGCGGCCAGGTGGCAGCGTTGGAGCAGGCGCTGGACAAGCCCGAGGGTGAAGCAGGTGACTGTGCGGACGTGCTGGTGCAGGTTGCTGCGGTGCGCGGCGCCGCCCACAGCCTGCTGATGGAGCTGCTGCACGAGCACCTGCAGGAACATGTGGTCGGCGCCGACGACCCGCAGCAGCGGGCGGCCGAGGCCGAAGTGCTGGTCGAACTGCTGCGCCGCTACGGTAAATAGCAAGGGTAGTGCCGGCCGCTGGCCGGCACCTGCAGGTTGCGTGCGGCGTTCATGGGGTTGCCGGCCAGCGGCCGGCACTACCCGTGCCGGTGCCGCGCGTTCCAGATGTGCGTGGCAGCCAGCAGCAGGCTGCCGGTGACGGTGATCGGTGTTTCCCAGTCGTGCGAGGGCAACGCCAGCGCGCCGGCCAGCAGCAGGCCGAGCCCGGCGCCGGCGGTGGCCCAGGCCAGCACCGGCAACGGATGGCGGCGCTCGGCCCGCCATAGTGCATACCCGGTCAGCGGCAGGGCGATGGCCACGAACAGCAGGTGGACCCATTCCGCTTCGGCCCAGCTGCCGAACAGCGGCAGCGCGGCGGCAAGCAGGGGCAGCGCCAGGCAGTGCAGCAGGCACAGGCTGGACAGGGCAACCGCGCCGGCATCAAGCAGGGCGGCAGACGGCGACTTCATCGGGGGAGGTTCCTTGCGCAGCAATTGTTATACAGTAACATTTCCGTTCCGCAGCCAACCCGCTCCGACATGAACACTGTTTCCCGCGCCGACCGTCGCCTTCCGGTCACCGTGCTGTCCGGCTTCCTCGGAGCCGGCAAGACCACCCTGCTCAACCAGATCCTGCGCAATCGCGAGGGCCTGCGCGTGGCGGTCATCGTCAACGACATGAGCGAGGTCAACATCGATGCGCAGCTGGTGCGCGAGGGCGGCGCCGAGCTGCGCCGAACCGAAGAGACGCTGGTGGAATTCAGCAATGGCTGCATCTGCTGCACCCTGCGCGATGACCTGCTGCAGGAAGTGCGGCGCCTGGCCGACGCCGGTCGCTATGACTACCTGTTGATCGAGTCGACCGGCATCGGTGAGCCGATGCCGGTGGCGGCCACGTTCGCGGTGCGCGACGAGAAGGGCTTCAGCCTGAGTGACATCGCGCGCCTGGATACGATGGTGACGGTGGTGGATGGCAGCGCGTTTCTCGCCGACTTCGGCTCCACGTTGCGCCTGGCCGAGCGCGGCCAGCAGGCCGGGCCGGATGACGACCGGGGGGTGGTCGACCTGCTGTGCGAGCAGGTCGAGTTCGCCGATGTGATCGTGGTCAGCAAGGTCGACCAGGTGGATGACGACGTGCTGCAGGACACGCTGGCCGTGCTGCGCGGCCTGAACCGCGACGCGAAGCTGCTGCTGTCCCGCTTCGGTGATGTTCCCCTGGCGGAGCTGCTGGACACCGGCCGCTTCGACTACGAGCGTGCGCAACGTGCGCCGGGTTGGGTAAAGGAACTGCGTGGCGAGCACACGCCCGAAACCGAGGAGTACGGCATCGCCAGCTTCGTCTATCGCTCGCGGCGACCGTTCCATCCCGCGCGTTTCGCCCGCGCGCTGCAGTCGGGGATGCCCGGTGTGATCCGCAGCAAGGGCTGGTTCTGGCTGGCCAATCGCATGGACTGGGTGGGTGAGCTGAATACCGTGGGTGCCGCGACGCGGACGCAGGCGGCGGGGTTCTGGTACGCCGCGCGTGATCGCGTGCGGGCTGGGCTGGAGGACACCGCGCCATTGCTGCCGCCCACGCCACTGCCGTACAGCGACCTGGGCTGGGCGCGGCAGCAGGCCGACTGCTGGAGCGCACCGTTGCCGGGTCTGGAAGACTTCCCGGATGCGGCCGCGCATTCGGCGATGCAGCGGCTGTGGCACCCGCTGTGGGGCGACCGCCGCCAGGAGCTGGTGGTGATTGGCGTGCACATGGATGAGCGCGCGGTGCGTGCGGAGCTGGACGCGTGCCTGCTCAACGATCAGGAACTGCGTGCGGGGCCGCTGCTGTGGCAACAGCTGCCGCAGGCATTCCCGGTGTGGAAGCGGTGACGGTGCACTGAGGATCCATGGGTTGCCGGCCAGCGGCCGGCACTACCCCTGGTCGATAGGCCACGCGTGGATGGATGCATGGCGGAGTCGAGCATGGCTCGACTCTACAGTGCGATCCGTTGCGGACAATCCTGTAGAGCCGAGCCGACGCTCGGCTGCTGCAGCAGGTCCACCCATGGCGTGGATCTACAAGCCGTCACGCCACTGCCAACCCCCGGTGCCCACCTGCAGCACGTGGGTCGGCCGCAACGCCTGCAGCAGGTGCCGGTCGTGGCTGACCATCAGCAGCGCGCCCGGCCACGCCGCCAGCAGTTCTTCCAGTGCCTGCAACGCGCTCAGATCCAGCGCGTTGCCCGGCTCGTCCAGCAGCAACAGCTGCGGTGCGGGATCTGCATACAGCACGCTGGCCAGCGCGCCTTTCACCCGTTCACCATCACTGAGGCTGTGGGCTGCACGCTGGATGCGCTGTGCGTCCAGCCCGAGCAGGGCCAGCCGTGTGCGCAGTTCACCCGCATCCGCCACTGGGTTGGCGGCCTGCACGGTGTCGAGAATGCTGCGTTCGCCGGACAATCCCAGCAGCTGCTGGTCGAGCAGCGCCAGTGGTGCATGGCGCTGCACGATGCCGCTGCGTGCAGGCAGCTGGCCGGCCAGCACGCGCAGGAGCGTGGACTTGCCACTGCCATTGTCACCGACCACGGCGATGCGCTGGCCGCGGCGGATCTCCAGCTGCAACGGTGCACTGCAACCCTGCGGCAGCACCAGCGACTCCGCCTGCAGCAGACGTGCGTTGCCGCGTTCACCGTCACCGGCGAACAGCGCCAGCTCCGGCGCGGCGTGAACTGCCGAAGCCGCTGCGCGCAGCTGGTCGGCGCTGGCCTGAAGACGATCGGCCTGTACCTGTTGCGCGCGCCCGTGGCTGGCCTCGGCACGCTGTTTCTGCCGGCCAAGCAGGATCGGTGCCTGGTTGGCCTGCTTCGCATCGCGATTGCCACGTGCCTGGCGCTGCTGCTGGCGTTCGTGCTGCTCGCGCGCGCTGCGCTGTTGCTGCCGGTGCTGGGCGCGGGCGTGGTCGAGCTGTGCGGCGGCCGCTTCGCGTTCGGCGGCCCGCGCGTCGGCGTAGTGCTGCCACGGCCCGCCATAGCGATGCAGCCCGCGCGCGTCGAGCTCGACGATCTGCTGCATCTGCGCCAGCAGCTCGCGATCATGGCTGATCACCAGCAGGCCGCCGCGCCACTGCTGCAACCGTTCGTACAACTGTTGGCGATGGCGGCCATCGAGGTGGTTGCTGGGTTCGTCCAGGATCAGCCAATCGGCGCCGCTGGCCCAGGCGCCGGACAGCGCCACCTGCATGGCCTGGCCGCCACTGAGACGCGCGGCGGGTTGGGCGGGATCGAGATCGTCGGGCAGGCGGAGCGCCTGCCATTGCTGCTGCAGGCGCTCGCGCAGATCCCAATGGTCGCCGACGCAGGCGAAGTCGGCCTCATCCACGCTGCCGGCTTCGATGCGTTGCAGCGCGGCCAGTTCCGCGCCGACGCCGGCCAGTTCACCGACCGTGCCGGCGGGGGGATAGCCGGGCGTCGGCAACAGGAACACGCGGCCGCTGCTGCGCACCTGCCCGTTCTCTGGCCGCACCCGACCCGCGAGCAGGCGTGCGAGCACGCTCTTGCCGGTGCCATTGGCACCGACCAGGCCGGTGGCGACCGGATCGAAGGAAAACGACAGATCGGAAAACAGCGGGCGGCCGTCGGCCAGCCGATACGACACGCGATCGAGCGTGAGGGAATGTGTGGTCATGCGACCTCCATGGATGCCGGTTCTCCCCTGCGCGCAGGGGCGGGAAGAGTCAGGCCGTCTGTTGGGAAGACGGCGGCATCAATGGCGCATTGGTCGCGAGCCTCTGGGAGGAATGAGCGGCCAGTATAGCGGGGTTGGCTGAATGGTTTGATGGCTCTGCACTACAAGAGCATCCACGCATGGCGTGGATCTACTGTGGGCCGGGCATGGGTGGATTTCTCGCGGCTACGGCACGGTGTCCAGGCGGGCGCCGACGAAGTCGATGAACACCCGCAGCTTCGGCAATACGTGTCGGCCCGACGGCCACAGCAGGTGGAAGGTGCCGCAGGAGTGCACATGATCCTCCAGCACGGTGACCAGGCGGCCGTCGGCCAGCGCATCGCGTACCGAGTGCACCGGCACGAAGGCCAGGCCGGTATCGCGCAGCGCCAGCGCCACCCGCGCCTCGATGGTGTTGGCCACCATGTGCACCGGCAGCTCCTGCGGTGTTTCGTGGTCGGGCCAGTGGATCGGCCACGGCTCCAGCTTGCCGGTGCTGGGGAAGCGGTAGTGCAGCAACGTGTGCTGCAGCAGGTCGGCCGGCGTGCGTGGAACGCCGCGACGCTGCAGGTAGCCCGGCGAGGCGACGACACGCCGCGGGAATACCCCCAGCCGGCGTGCGTTCATCCGCGAGTCGCTGGGTTCGCCAACGCGCAGCACCGCATCGAAACCTTCCTCGATGACATCGACCAGCCGGTCGCTGAAATCCAGGTCGAGGCGGATGTCCGGATACGCGGCCATGAATTCGGCCATCAACGGCAGGGTGAGGTCGCCTACCAGTGGCAGGCTGATCCGCAGCGTGCCGCTCGGTGCAGCGTGCGGTTGCGCCAGTTCGGTGCGCGCGGCATCGCGTTCGTCGAGGATGCGCCGGCAGCGCGCCAGGAACAGCTGGCCCTCGGCGGTGAGGGTGATGCTGCGCGTGCTGCGGTGGAACAGGCGCACGCCCAGTGCGTGCTCCAGCCGCGCAACGCACTTGCCGGCGGCCGATGCGGAGATGCCCTGCAGGCGCCCGGTCTCGACGAAGCTGCGGGTGTCGGCGGCGTGGACGAAGGTCTGCAGATTGGCGAGGTTGTCCAGGACTGACATGGGCGTACCGGCAATGAAAACGGCAGGGTAGGGGTGGGTGATCGCGGCACGCGGCGCGGCCATCGCAACACTGTGGTGCGGGGCCTCGGGCAGGCCTTGCGGCGTTGCAGTTCCGGGCATGATGCCGATTGCGGACTGCACGGTCCATGATGCCCGGAGCGGCAACCGGCTTTTTGCAGCGCCGCGCGCTGCCTAACGTGGCGGGCCTCTCCCCACGGATCACCATGATGAATGCCGCTCTTTCCCTTGAACCTGCGCCGACGCTGCCTTCGGTGCAGCGGCTGCTGCAGCAGGTCCATCCGTTGCGCCTGGTTGGTGCGGTGGTGCTGGTGCGCGAGCACGGCGTGCTGCGCCATGCCAGCGCGAGCGGGCTGGCCGATCGCGAGTCGGCCAGGCCGATGCAGCGCGATCAGCTGTTCCGGCTGGCATCGGTCAGCAAGCCGTTGCTGGCCACGGTGATCCTGCGCCTGGTGGCTGAAGGCGTGCTCGACCTCGACGCGCCGGTGCAGCGCTGGCTGCCGGAATTCCGCCCGGCGCTGGCCGATGGCAGCACGCCGCCTATCAGCCTGCGCCAGCTGCTCAGCCACAGCAGCGGACTGGGCTATCGCTTCCTGGAGGCGGATGCGGAGGGACCCTACGCGCGCGCTGGCGTCAGCGATGGCATGGACGCCAACCCGTTGACCCTGGCCGAGAACGTGCGCCGCATCGCGCAGGTGCCACTGCTGTTCGCACCGGGCAGCCAGTGGCTTTACTCGTTGGGCGTGGACGTGGCCGGTGCGGTGGCCGAAGCCGCGACCGGTGAAACGCTGCAGGCGCTGTTCCAGCGTCTGCTGGCTGCCCCGTTGCGCCTGCGCGACACCGCATTCGTTACGCGCGATGCAGAGCGGCTGGCCACGCCGTATGTGAGCGACACGCCGCAACCGCATCGCCTGCAGGAAGGCGAGGTGGTCGCACCTTTCGAGGGAACGCTGGGCATCGAGTTCAGTCCCGCGCGTGCCACCGACGCCAGTCGGTTCGCTTCGGCCGGCGCCGGCCTGGTCGGTACCGCCGATGAGGTGATGGCGGTGCTGGAGGCTTTGCGCGACGTGCAACGCTCTGGCCTGCTGCCGCCCGCGCTGGCGGCAGAGATGGCCAGCCCGCAGGTGGGCGAACAGGGGCCGCCGGAACCGGCCGGCTGGGGCTTCGGGCTGGGCTTTGCGGTACTGCGCGATGCCGCCGCCAGCGGCACACCACAGCGCGAAGGCAGCTGGCGCTGGGGCGGTGCCTACGGGCACAGCTGGTTTGTCGACCCGTCGCGTGGGCTGAGCGTGGTGGCGCTGACCAACACCCTGTACGAAGGGATGGATGGCGTTTTTGTCGATGCACTGCGCGACGCGGTCTATGCCGACCTGGAGACTACGCGATGAGCGGCCATGCCATCGATGCCGCCAGTCCGGCCGGCGAGGCCACGCGCCTGCCGTGGGCGGGCCTGCTTGCCTTGGCCGGTGGCGGCTTCATCACCCTGTTGACCGAGACCCTGCCGGCGGGTGTGCTGCGGCCGATGGGCGAAAGCCTGGGCGTGAGTGATGCGGCGGTCGGCCAGCTGGTGAGCGTGTATGCGCTGGGTTCGGTGATGGCCGCACTGCCGATGACCGCGCTGACCCAGCGCCTGCCACGGCGTCCGCTGCTGCTGGCGGCCATCGCCGGCTTCGTGGTGGTCAATACGCTGACCGCGTTGAGCAGCAGTTACGCGCTGATCCTGGCTGCGCGCTTCCTGGCCGGTGTGAGCGGTGGATTGCTGTGGTCGCTGGTGGCTGGCTACGCCGCACGCATGGTGGTGCCGTCGCTGCAGGGACGGGCCATCGCAGTGGCGATGGTCGGTTCGCCGCTGGCGCTGTCGCTGGGGGTGCCGGCCGGAACGCTGCTTGGCCAGCAGATCGGCTGGCGCTGGGCGTTCGCGTTGATGAGCGTGCTGGGTCTGCTGCTGCTGGCCTACGCGCGCTGGGCGTTGCCTGCGCTGCCGGCCGCTGGGGCCGGGCAACGCACTTCGCTGGCGACCGTGTGGCGCCTGCCCGGTGTACGCAGTGCGCTGCTGGTGATGGCGCTGTACGTGCTGGCGCACAACGTGCTGTACACCTACATCGAGCCGCTGGCCGTCGACGCGGGTGCCGGTGCGTGGCTGGACCGGCTGCTGCTTGCTTTCGGCATGGCGGCGATTGCTGGCATCGCGATGGCCGGCTGGGGCGTGGATCGCTACCTGCATGCGCTGGTGTGGGCGGCGGTGATCGGTTTCATCGTTCCGGTGCTGGCCTTGCTGGTGTGGCCTGGCGTGGCGAGCGCACTGCTGCTGGCGACGATCCTGTGGGGCGTGGCGTTCGGCGCCGTGCCGACCCTGTTCCAGACCGCCTTGGCACGGCGCGCCGGGGCCGCTGCGGACCTGGCGCAATCGATGCTGGTGACCGGCTGGAACCTGGCCATTGCGGCCGGCGGCGTGGCAGGCGGCGTGCTGCTGCAGGCCAGCGGCCCACGCCAGCTGGGATGGCTGCCGTTGCTGTTGCTGGCGGTGACCGCCGCGTGGTTGCTGGCACGGCCGAAGGCGTGGGCGTAGCTATTGATCAGTGATGACGCGGTGCCGGCGAGCGGCCGGCACTACCGTGGGCCTTGCTTTTGCCTTGCTAATCCAGCGGTGCCTGCTCGATCGGCACGCTGCGCGGGTTCTGCATGTGTTCGCGTGCAGCGCCGTACTGCTGCCGCCGCTTCTGATGGAAGGCGACGAACTCATCGCGCGGCAGCGGCCGCGAGAACAGCCAGCCCTGCCCGAATTCCACATGCCGGCTGTGCAGGTAGGCCAGCTGCGCTTCGGTTTCCACGCCCTCGGCCACCACCCACAGGCCCAGCTCCTTGGCCATGTCGATGATATGCGGCGTGACCGGGCTGGTGGCGCTTTCGGTGCCGATCGCATCGATGAATGATTTGTCGATCTTCAGCGCATCCAGTGGCAGCTGCTGCAGGTATTGCAGGCTGGAGAAGCCGACCCCGAAATCGTCGATGGCCACGCTGTGGCCGGCGCGGCGGGCGGCGGCGAGCATGGTGCGCGCGCGGTCCAGATCGAGGAAGCCACGTTCGGTGGCCTCCATCCAGATCTGCTGCGGCAGGATGCCGCTGCCGGCCATGTGCCGGGAGATCATCTTCAGGGCGCGACCGCTGCTGATGTCTTCGGCGGCGAGGTTGATCGCGATGTGCGCGCTGCGGTCGGCGACCAGCAGCTCGCGCATGTCGCGCACCACGTTCTCGATCACCAGGTCGGTGACGTCGGCGATCATGCCGGCCTCTTCGGCCAGTGGAATGAACAGGTCAGGGCGCACCTGGGTGCCATCCGGGCGTTGCCAGCGCACCAGCGCCTCGGCGCCGACGCAGATGCCGGTGTCCAGTTCGATGATCGGCTGGTAATGCAGGTACAGCTCGCGGCGACGGATGGCGGTGGCCAGTTCGCCGCGCAGGGAAAGGCGCCGCCGCGACAGCCAGATCACCAGGCCGGCCCCGGCGGCGGCCAGCAGCAGGCCCGCCGGCACGTACAGCCAGGCCTGTTGGCGGAAGGCGGCGGCAAGCGCGGTGCGCGGTGTAGTGGCGACGGCCAGCCATTCCTCGTTGCGCGCGGTAGCGAACAGCGTGGTGTGGTCCAGGCCTTCGCCCGGGTCGCGCAGCAGTGCCTGCAGCAGGTCCGGATCCAGGCCGGGCTGTTTGGCCAGCAGGCGTCCATCGGGGCTGGCCAGTGCCAGCCGCACATTCGGGTCGGCGATGACATCGACGAAGCGGCGTGGGTCCACCAGAGCGTCGTAGGACCCATACAGGATCGCCAGCACCTGGCGTCGCCCGCTGATTTCCGGGCGCACGTCCACTGCGATGCCGGCGCCGTCGCTGGTGACGTGGTCCGGCCTGGGCTGATCCACATCCGACAGGAACGGCCCCCAGGAGGTGCAGCGCAGCTTGCCTCCTTCGAAGTAGCCCATCTGGTCAATCGATGGGGTGGTCATTACCAGGGTCTGCATGCGCCGGATGTGCTCGGGGCTGCAGGACACGTAGGCACCGGCTTCGGCGGATTTCAGCGCCGCCAGCGCCTCCTGGTAGGACAGGTCGGAGCGGCGCAGGGTGCGATCGGCGATGTCGCGCAGGCGCTGCTGTTCGACGCTGACCGCGCGGTCCCAGGTGGCGTAGGCCATGACCGCGATCGGCACCGCAGCGGCCAGCAGGGCCAGTGCGGTACCGCCGATGATGACGCGCAGGCGGCTCATGGCCGGGGCTCCAGCAGGGCGGGCGGGGCAGGGCGCATGGTCGGGCCGGTCCTTGGGCAGGTGCGGCTATCTGAGCATGGCACCGGGCCGGGCGGAATGGGATCAATACGGTATTCGGTCACATTGTGGTGAAAGCGGCCTGCTTTGACGCAATGGGGCCGTCTGGCGCTGGCGCTCGGCGCCGCGGAGGACTACCGTCGAACGCTTCGCCCGCCCCTTCCCGCGCCCATGACCGAGCCCGCCACGCCCCCCGAGCACCTGCGCCGCAGCCTGTCCAACCGCCACCTGCAACTGATCGCCATCGGCGGTGCCATCGGCACCGGCCTGTTCATGGGCTCGGGCAAGACCATCAGCCTGGCCGGCCCGTCCATCGTCTTCGTCTACCTGATCATCGGCGCGATGCTGTTCTTCGTGATGCGTGCGATGGGCGAGCTGCTGCTGTCCAACCTGCAGTACAAATCCTTCATCGACTTCTCCACCGACCTGCTCGGCCCGTGGGCCGGGTTCTTCTGTGGATGGACCTACTGGTTCTGCTGGATCGTCACCGCGATTGCCGACGTGATCGCGATTGCCGCCTACGCACAGTTCTGGTTCCCCGGGCTTGAGGCCTGGAAACCGGCGCTGGGCTGCGTGATGCTGCTGCTGGCGTTGAACCTGGTGACGGTGAAGCTGTTCGGTGAAATGGAATTCTGGTTCGCGCTGATCAAGATCGTGGCGATCTGTGCGCTGATCATCACCGGCGCCGGGCTGGTGGCGTGGGGCTTCACCTCACCCAGCGGCCACACCGCGTCGCTGTCGAACCTGTGGAATGACGGCGGCATGTTCCCGATGGGCCTGGTCGGCTTCTTCGCCGGGTTCCAGATTGCGGTGTTCGCCTTCGTCGGCATCGAGCTGGTCGGCACCACCGCCGCCGAAACTGCCGATCCCGAGCGCAACCTGCCCAAGGCAATCAACTCGATCCCGGTGCGCATCATCATCTTCTATGTGCTGGCGCTGATCGCGATCATGGCGGTCACCCCGTGGCGCCAGGTGGTGCCGGACAAGAGCCCGTTCGTGCAGCTGTTCGTGCTGGCCGGCATTCCCGCCGCCGCCAGCCTGATCAATTTCGTGGTGCTGACCTCGGCCACGTCCTCGGCCAACAGTGGCATCTTCTCCACCAGCCGCATGCTGTACGGCCTGGCCGAAGAGGGGCACGCCCCGCGCGGGCTGTCGAAGTTGTCACGCGCTGCCGTGCCCGCCCGAGGCCTGCTGTTCTCGTGCCTGTGCCTGCTGGGCGGCACGCTGCTGATCTACCTGATTCCGAACCTGGTGACCGCCTTCACCCTGGTGACGACGCTGGCCACGGTGCTGTTCATCTTCGTCTGGTCGCTGATCCTGGTGGCCTACATGGCCTATCGCCGCCGCTACCCGGAGCGCCACGCTGCCTCGATCTTCAAGATGCCCGGCGGCGTTGCCATGTGCTGGGCCTGCCTGGTGTTCTTCGCCGCCGTGCTGGTGCTGCTGAGCCTGCAGGGCGACACCCGCCAGGCGCTGATCGCCAGCCCAGTGTGGTTCGTGCTGCTGGGCGCGGGGTATTGGGTGCGCCGGAGGGCCGCGAAGTGATCCAACGTCTCCGTTCCATCGATTGATCCATCGTCTCCAGAGAGTTTCATCCACGCATGGCGTGGATCTACTGTCAGCCGCAGGAAATCGGCCGCTGCCGTTGCCGTTGAGGTTGCCGGCCAGCGGCCGGCACTACCGCGGGTGCAGGGCGTAGCCCTGCCGGCCCCCATTCACCCAACATTCGCGGGCGTGGCCGGATCATCCGGCCGCCATGTCCCATCGACCTCTCCTGCTTGCACTGGTGCTGCTGCCCATCCTGTGGCCCGGGATGGCTGCCGCGCGCACGGTCTACCGCTGCGTGCAGGGCAACACCGTCAGCCTGGCCACCGCACCGGAGCCGGGATCGCGGTGCACGCCGAAGGAGATCGACGACAACGCCATCCAGGCCCCGAACCTGTGGGGCAACATGGGCGTGTTCAGTGGTGTGCTGTACGAGCGCGAGCAGGACGGCGTGCTGGTCTATTCCACCCGCAACCTGCCCGGCTCGCGGGTATTCCTGAAGTTCACCGTGGCCACGCCGCCGGGCGAGCCGGCGCACGAGGGCCTGGGCAAGGTCGGCAAGCCGCAGCTCGCGCAGCACGCCAGGCAGTTCAAGGCCGCGGCCAAAGCCACCGGCGTCGATGATGCCTGGCTGCGCGCGATCGCCCATGCCGAAAGCAATTTCGATCCGCTGGCGGTCTCGACCAAGGGCGCACAGGGCGTGATGCAGTTGATGCCGGAGACCGCACAGGAATATGGCGTGCGCGATCCGTTCTCGCCACAGCAGTCGATCGAGGGCGGCGCACGCTACATGCGCGCGCTGCTGCGCCGTTACAACGGCGATCGCCCGTTGGCGGCGGCTGCCTACAACGCGGGCATCGGTGCGGTCACCCGCTACAAGGGCGTGCCGCCCTACGCCGAAACCCTGGCCTATGTGGACAAGGTGATGGCGCTGTACGCGCGCTACCGCGAAGCGATGGGCATCCGCACCGAAGTGCCAGCCCGCTAGCAGGGACTCAGCGCGAGGTGGAAGTGCTGACCAGGTCGTAGCGCTCGATGCGGCCGACGCGTGCCACCTCCGCCTGCACGTCGGCACGCTGCTTGAGTGCACGCCACGCGGCATCGATGCGCACATCGCCCGGCAATGACGGATAGGTGCGCATGTCCTGCAGGCTGGCCAGGGTTTCACCGCGTTCAACCGGCGAGCGCAGCTGTTCGATCAGCACGGCAGCGGCACCGTCCAGGTCGCCTTCCTCCAGCAGCATTTCGCGATGGAACAGGCGGGCATCGTCGCGCTGGGCCAGGATCACCGCGCGTGCTGCATCGCGCGCCTTGGCATCGCCGCGCTCGCGGGCCGCGGCGAACTGCAGCAGCGCCTGTGCGGCCTTGCCGTAACCGGCGAGGCCCGGCATGTCATTCACGGCCTGCGCAGCGTCCTGCATGCGCCCCAGCGAACTGAACACGAAGCCGACATTCATCTGGTGCTCGATACCATCCGGGCCGAGCGCGCCGATGCGGGCGGCCTGCTTCGCCGTGGCCAGTGCCTCATCGGTGCGGCCCAGCCGGCGCAGTGCGGTGAGCCGGCTGTTGAGCAGCCAGGCCACCCATTCCGCCTCCGCGGCGGCAGGCGATTCGCCGTTGCTGGCGGCACCGGCCATGCCCTCGGTCAACGACAGCACTTCCTCGTTGCGGTCCAGCATCAGCAAGGTGGTGCTGAACTCGGCCATGCGCGCGTCCAGTGCGCGGTCGAGCAGGCCGGAAACACGCAGTTCATCGAGGTGGCGCTGTGCCGCCTGCACCGGATCGAAACGCGCGTCACCGCGATCGACATAGCGATCAAAGCGCTTGTCGCTGCGCAGGCGGATGATCTCGGCCGGGCTGTCGATCCGCGCCAGCGTGGCCGGAATGCTGTCGCCACGGCCGTTGTCGGCCTGCAGCGTGGCCAGCGCCAGCCACAGCCCGGTGGGTTCCAGGCCGCCACTCTTCCAGCCGTTGTCAAACAGCGCCTGCAGCAGGTCCATGCGCTTCTGCGGCTGCTCACGCAGGCGGTACTGCAGGTAGTTGATGGCGTGGTGATCGATCGGCAGCGGTGCGTCGGCGTGCTGCAGTGCCTTCACCAGGAAAGTGGTGGCTGCGGCCGGCTGGTTGTCCGACAGTTCCACCGACACCTGGGTGAGCAGGATCTGTGCATCCTCCGGCAGGGCCTCCTGCGCCCGCTGCAGGTAGCGGCGGGCCTGGTCCGGCTTCTTCTGCATCAGCGCGGTCCAGCCGGCGACCTGCGAGGCGCGGCCGCGATGCTCGGCATCGAAGTCGTCCAGCAACGGATCTTCCATCAGCCGCTCCATGCTGATCAGCGCACCCAGCGTGTTGCCGTCGCGTGCCTGCTGGATGGCCTCATCCCAACGCGTGGCGTACGCCGCGTGTACTGCATCGGCGGTGGCCGAAGGCTTCTGCGGGGCCACCGTGATCGAAGCGGAGGCGGGCGCGCTGGCCAATGCGGCCAGCAGCAGGGCGGTGAGGGGGAGAACGCGGGGCATGGAGAATCTCCATCCGTGGGAACCGCATTGAACCTGCTACGGCCAGCGAGGACAAGCACGACGAAGCGAATCCTGGTGTTCAGCCGCATGATCGGCCGTGGCGGATCGCACGCGCAGCGTCTATTGTCGGTGCCTCTTCAAGCAGCAGGCAGAGGCAGCGCAACACGATGGCACGGTGGCAATGGATGGCGGCAGGGGTGGCGTTGGCAACGGCGGTGGGCTTGGCTGCAACCTGGTGGGATACCCCGCTGAAAACGCTGGCCGGCCCTGCCGGCCCCGTGCCCACGCCGCTGGCCTGGACCGCGCAGATCGAGCCGCTGGCCGGCGATGGTCACCCCGGCGACCGCGACGGTGCGTCCGCGCAGGCGCGCTTCGCCGACCCGTATGCACTGCTGCGCGGCACCGATGGCAGTATCTATTTCACCGATGCCGGTGACAACAACCGGATCCGCCGCCGCCTGCCCGATGGCCGCGTTGAAACCGTGGCCGGGCAGGGCGAGGGCCGTGTCGATGGCCCTGCGCTGCAGGCCAGCTTCAATACGCCTTCGGGCATTGCCGGCGATGCGCAGGGCAACCTGTACGTGGCCGACACGGGCAACCATGCGATCCGCCGCATCGGCACCGATGGCCAGGTGACCACGCTGGCCGGTGGTGAACAGGGCTTCGCCGATGGCCCTGCCATGCAGGCCCGCTTCGATGCACCGATGGGCGTTGCGGTGGACGCGCAGGGCCAGGTCTACGTGGCGGACACGTTCAATGACCGCATCCGGGTGATCGGTACTGATGGCAGCGTGCGTACCCTGGCCGGTGGTGATCGGCCGGGCTTTGCCGATGGCGTGGGCGCCGCTGCGCGTTTCGATACGCCGGTGGCGCTGGCCTTCGACGCGCAGGGTGCGTTGCTGGTGGCCGATCTGTTCAACAACGCCGTGCGCCGGGTGGGGACCGATGGCACGGTCAGCACCGTGGTCGCCGCCGGTGGCGTGATCAATGGGCCGCTGTCGCTGGCCACCACCCACGACGGCGTGCTGTACGTGGGTGATCTGGATGGCCGCATCGTGCAGGTGACGCCGCAGGGCCACCAGATCGCGCTGGTCGGCAATGGCCGCCTGCCGCGCCTGGCCCGCCCGAGCGGGTTGGCGCTGGATGCCGATGGCAGCGTGCTGGTGGCCGACGCCGCAGGCTACCGCCTGCATCGCCTGCGTCCGCTGCCGGTGGGCGAACTGCCGGCGCCGGCACGGGTCGGCCCGGCCGCCGACGCCGCGCTGCCGAAGACGGGCGGCCGTTGGCCGCTCGCACCGCAGGACGGCTGGCACGAAGTGGTCGGCACCCTGGGTGAAGTGCGCGGCAACTTCAGCGGTGAGAGCCGCCACCACCTGCATGGCGGCTTCGACGTGCGCGGTGATGTGGGCCAGACCGTGCTGGCGATTGCCGAAGGCAAGATCAGCAGTCCGGTGGCAGCCTGGAACCTGGGCGAGCAGGCCGAGGGCCTGGCGGTGGACCGCCTCAAGTACATCCACATGCGCGTCGGCCGCACCCCGCGCGATGTGCCGTTCGACGCGCGCTGGCAGGCGTTGTACGACGAGCAGGGCAAGCTGCAGCGGATGCGCGTGCGGCGTGGCATGCGCATCCATGTGGGTGACCGCCTGGGCAGCATCAACAACCAGGCGCACGTGCACCTGGCGGTGGGTACCGGTGGTTTCGAGACCAATGCGGTGGCGCTTGGCTTCCATAACTACGCCGATCACTTCGCACCGCGCATCACTGATGTCGCACTGCTGGACGACAACGACCAGCCGATGGCCGCAGGCAGCGATGGCGTGGTAGTGGTCGCGCGGCAGGGGCGTGGCGTGCAGATCGTGGTGGAGGCCTGGGACCAGGTCGACAACAATCTGCCACGACGCCGCCTGGGCATGTACCAGGTGGGTTACCAGATCCTCGATGCTACGGGACAACCGCTGCAGGGCTACGAGCAGCCGCGCTGGAACATCGTGTTCAACCGCATGCCGCCGCAGCGGGAAGCGGTGCGCGTGGCCTACGCACCGGACAGCGGCATCACCGTGCATGGCAGCGCGGTGACCCGGTTCCGCTACCTGGCCACCAACACCGTGCGTGATGGCCTGATGGAAACCGGACGCTGGCAGCCGGCGGCGTTGCCGCCGGGCGAGTACATCGTGCGTGCCAGCGTGCGCGACTACAGCGGCAACGAAGGCGTCGGCCCGCGCGAGATCAGAGTACGGCTGCTGCCATAGCCGCAGCCGGGGCGCCGCAGCGTTCGCGCTCGGCGTCCATGTCTTCCAGCGGCCGCACTTCGATGCTGCCGAAGCGTGCCCACGGGAAGTCGCGGGCGATGCGCATGGCGTCGTCGCGGTCGCGCGCCACGATCAGGTTGAAGCCGGCCAGCAGCTCGCGGGTTTCGGCAAACGGGCCATCGAGCACGCGGCTGTGTCCATCGCGCACGCGCAGGGTCTGTGCGGTATCGACCGGCTGCAGCTTCTGTGCGGCCAGCAGCGCGCCTTCGGCCTGCAGCTTGTCGGCATGGGCCAGGCAGTCGCGCATCAGCGCGTTGAATTCTTCGGTGGGCAGGGCCTGCAGCAGGGCAGGCTCGATGTAGATCAGAAGCAGGTACTGCTGCATGGCATGGTCCTGGCGGGGGCGGGGGTCCATGATCGCGCAGGATTGCGCACGGGCATGTTGCAGCGCAGAAGCGCGCCTTCGGCGGAGATCGGCGAACGGCGGAGCCCCTCCGTGGTGGGGTGGGGTTGGTCGCTGAAAGCGGGTTTGCTGAGGGTGGGCCGGGTGGGTAGGCGGGTCGGGGGACGCCGTAAACCCATCCGTGGGGGCTTAGCCGCGGCATCCATGCCGCGGACTGATCTGGCCCCCTGAAAACGGACGCCATGAAGCCGTTTCAGGCGGCAGCCCGGAGCTGCCGGGCGTAGTTGTTAGGCGAGTGGTAGCCCAGCGCCGAGTGTAGCCGGGCTGGATTGTAGAAGCCGTGGATGTAAGCA
>NZ_JCAFTE010000014.1:0-64417 GCF_059369975.1 Stenotrophomonas sp. YJH_SMC_32
CGAAAGGAAAGCCCTTCAAGGTCGTCATGTGTGCGGTGATGCGCAAGCTCATCCATCTGGTTTGGGGCGTACTGAAAAGCGGCCGCCCATTTGAGCCTGACGGCGCCCTTGCCTAGGCAAGGGCAACACGGTATCTACAACAGCCCGTCAGCGCAGGAACGGCGTCACCTTGTGCTTGAGCAGCTCGATCAGCACCGGGTCCATGTACTCGTAGTCGTCCGGAATATCCAGGCAGATCACTCGCTTGCCGTTCAACCACGCCTTGTAGCGGCTGGACAGCCGGTTGCGGTGGGCGCGCTCCATCACGAACACCAGGTCGGCCCACTGCAGCAGCTCGGGGCTGAGCACTTCCTCGGCATCGGCCAGCAACCCGGCCGAGGCGGTCTCGATACCCGGCCAATCGGCGAATACCTGCTCGGCCGTCGGGCTGCGCAGGCGGTTCTGACTGCAGAGGAAGAGCACGTTGCGGGTCATGGCCGCAGCCTAATCGGGGTCGGATCCCTTTTCCAACGGAAAAGGGCTCTGACCCCAACAGGGTGCTTTCAGACAAGTTGCATGGTCGGATGACCGTTCAAGGGGCCACCATGTGCTTTTGCCACCGTCCAGATGCCCATGATCACCAAGGATGACCTGTTAACGTCGTTCGGAGAGGTGGTCGAAGTCCACGGCTGCTACTTCAGCAAGTACGTAGTCGCGACGTACGTACTCTACTGCTGCGTGAGGAACGCCAAGGGACATGACCTCGCGATCGCGTCCAAGAATGTCGATGATCCGGAATTCGCCGCCAGCGTTGTACTGAACGCACCGCACCATCTTTCACATGATGGGCCAACGATCTTCGAGATTCCTTCCAACGCCTATGGGTTCACTCATGCGATGGCGGTTCCCAGCACCTATCACGGACTTCTGAATCGGATCGAGAAGCGCACGGGGCTGTTCCTATGCCTGCCGATCTTCCGGTGTGAGTTCAACGGCAACGAATCAGCAGAGGACTTCAAGTGGTCCACACATCACATCGTTGACGTCAACAACTGGCATAGGACCAGGCAGCCGAAGATAAGCGTGTACCTCGACAATCCTCGCACTGGCGGCGGAACGGACAAGGACGGCGCCATCGTGAGCCTGGAGACGTTAATGGCCGAGATCGACAACCTCAACGGAGTGAGCAGCGGCTTCATCGAGATCACCAACTATCGCAATGAGGTGATCGAGGTGTTGTCGCCGGAGGAAGGTCACTACGTATTGATCCGCAACCGCCAGGACGAAGAAGCGATGGACCGAGCGCGGTTGGTGGCAGCCGTAGAGACGTTCACCACCGGCTGACGACCGACCGCGTTTGTAGAGCCGAGCCCAAGCTCGGCTGGGTTTTCCCGGTACAAGCAGCCGAGCATAGGCTCGGCTCTACAGGTATCCCGTTCCTCGACGGTGATCAGATCACCGTCAGGTTGGCGTAGGCCATCACCAGCCACTTGCTGCCGGCGTCGGCAAACTCGACCTGCACGCGGGCGTGGGCGCCGTTGCCTTCGTAGTCGGTCACCATGCCTTCGCCGAACTTGGGATGGGTGACCAGTGCGCCGAGCTTGATCGGTGGCAACTCGATGGAGGCATGGCCCATCACCCGGCTGCTGCCCAGCGAGGCCGGACGCGAGACCTGCACCTTCGGGCGCACTTCGTGCAGCAGCTCGCGCGGAATCTCGCGCAGGAAGCGCGATGGCAGGCTGTAGTTGTCCTGGCCGTGGATGCGGCGCGATTCGGCATAGCTCAGCACCAGTTTCTGGCGCGCGCGGGTAATGCCCACGTAGGCCAGCCGACGCTCTTCTTCCAGACGCCCACTTTCCTCCAGCGAACGTGCGCTGGGGAACAGGCCTTCCTCCAGGCCGGCCAGGAACACCAGCGGGAATTCCAGGCCCTTGGCCGAGTGCAGGGTCATCAGCTGCACGCCGTCCTCGCCCGCCTGCGCCTGGCCTTCACCGGCCTCCAGCGCGGCGTAAGCCAGGAACGCGACCAGCTCGTCCATGTCCTCGCCCACTTCCTCGATGTCGTCGGCGCGGCGCACGAAGCGCGAAGCGACCGAGACCAGTTCGTCGAGGTTGTCGGTGCGCGATTCCGAATCCAGCGAATTGCGGCTTTCCTTGCTCCAGTGCTCGCGCAGCTGCGAGCGGGCCAGCACGTGGTCCACGCGCTCGGCCAGGGTCATGTGCACGGTCTGCGCCTGCAGCTCGTTGACCAGCCCCAGGAAGCCGGCCAGTGCATTGCGCGCGCGTGCGGCCAGCGCGTTGCCCTGGGTGACCAGCATCGTTGCTTCCCACAGCGAGATGCCCTGGGCGCGCGCCTCGCGGCGCACTTCGTCCAGCGTGCGGTCGCCGATGCCCCGGGTAGGCGTGTTGACCGCGCGCTCGAAAGCGGCGTCATCATTGCGGTTGGACAGCAGGCGCAGGTAGGCCAGCGCGTCCTTGATTTCGGCACGCTCGAAGAAGCGCATGCCGCCGTACACGCGATAGGGCACCTGTTCGCTCAGCAGCGCCTCTTCAAGCGCGCGCGACTGTGCGTTGCTGCGGTAGAGCACGGCCACTTCGGTGTAGCTGCCACCGTCGCGCACCCACTGGCGGGCACGCTCGACGATGTAGCGCGCCTCGTCCATCTCGTTGTACGCCGCGTACAGGTCGATCGGTTCACCGTCGCCGCTGTCGGTCCACAGCTGCTTGCCGATGCGGTCCGGGTTGTGCGCGATCACCGCGTTGGCGGCGCCGAGGATGTTGGCGGTGGAGCGGTAGTTCTGCTCCAGGCGGATGGTCTGCGCGCCCGGGAAATCGCGCAGGAAGCCCTGCACGTTCTCGACCTTGGCGCCGCGCCAGCCGTAGATGGCCTGGTCATCGTCGCCGACCACGAACACGTGGCCGGAATCACCGGCCAGCACGCGCACGAAGGCGTACTGGATGGCGTTGGTGTCCTGGAACTCGTCCACCAGGATCTCGCGGAAGCGGGCGCGGTAGTGCGACAGCAGCGCCGGGTTGTCGCGCAGCAGTTCATGCGCGCGCAGCAGCAGCTCGGCGAAGTCGACCAGGCCGGCGCGGTCGCAGCGCGCCTGATACTCGATGTAGGCCTGGCGCATGGTTTCCAGCCACGCGTCGTGCGGTTCGGGCTGGATGTGCTGCGGGCGGCGGCCCTCGTCCTTCTGCGCGTTGATCCACCACGCGATCTGCTTGGGCGGGTACTTGCCGTCGTCCAGCTCCAGCGCCTGCACCACGCGCTTGACCAGCCGCAGCTGGTCGTCCGAATCCATCACCTGGAAGCCTTCGGGCAGCTTCGCGTCCTGCCAGTGCAGGCGCAGCAGGCGGTTGGCCAGGCCGTGGAAGGTACCGATCCACATGCCACGGCTGCCATGGGGCAACTGTGCATCGATGCGGTGGCGCATCTCGCCGGCCGCCTTGTTGGTGAAGGTCACCGCGAAAATGCCGTGGGTCGGCACGCCGTCGACTTCATGCAGCCAGGCGATGCGGTGGGTGAGTACGCGGGTCTTGCCGGAACCGGCACCGGCCAGCACCAGGTGGTGACCGGGGGGAGCGGAGACGGCTTCGCGCTGGGCCGGGTTCAGGCCATCAAGCAGGTGGGAGACATCCATGCCCCCATTTTACGGCATCGCCGTCGCGGCTCCTGCGACCACCTGGGTGGCCAGTGCCTGCGCCTGCTGACGCAGTTCAGGCACCGCCAGGCTTTCCCACAGGCTGCCGATGCGCAGGCTGCCGAGCACGCCCAGCCGTGCCTGCGGCTGGCCACTGGCGCTGCGCAGGCGGTCGCCCGGCACCGTGCTGTCCAGGCCCAGCCCATGCGGCCCGGGGCGGGCCAGGCCCTCGGCCTGCAGCTGCTGCAGCAACGGATTGCGCAGCGCACTGGCGCGGGTTTCCACGCCGGTGGCGTTGACAACGCCGCTGATCGTCCAGTGCTGTTCATTGCCGTTGGCTTCGCGACCCGACAGCCGCAGGGCATCGCCTTCGCGGCGGACGCGTTGCAGGCGGGACCGGTGAATGCGCAGTTGGCCGCTTTCGATCAGCGCCTGCAGCTGTGCGTCGACCTCTTCGGCGATGCGGTGGCGATGCACGTCCCAGTAGCGCACCACATGACGCAGGAAGCGGCGCTGGTCGGCCGCGTCGAGGCTGCACCACAGCGCCTGTCCATGCGGACGGATGCGGTCCATCACGCCCTGCCACGGCAGCCCGTCGGCCTGCGCCTGGCGAGCGAACCCGCGCAACGCGCGCAGGCGCTGGCGCAGGTTCATCTGCAGCAGCGTGGCCGGGTCGAACGTGGGCAGGCCGCCATGCGCATGCGGTAGCGGCAGCAGGCCATGGCGCGAGATCACGTGCAGCGGGCCGGTGTGGCCGGCGGCAACCAGCGCCAGCACGGTGTCGGCCATGCTCAGGCCGGAGCCGACGATGGCCACGGCCTGCTCACCGGCCAGGGTACGCACGCCGTCGTAGTCCCAGGCCTCGATCACATCATCGGCGGGCAGTGCCTCGGCACCGGCCACCGGCAGCGGCCGCATGCTGTTGCCGGTGGCGAGCACCGCCTGCATGGCGTGCAGCGCCTGGGCATCGCCAAGTGTCAGCCGGTAGCCATGGTCATCCGGCTGCAGGCCCAGCACCGGCTGCGCGATCACCTGCAGCTGCGCCGGGCTGGCCGCAGCGGCCTCCTGCAGGCGCTGCTGCAGGTACGCCGCAAAGTAGTGGCGGCATACGTAACGCTCGCCCAGCACCTCGCGCGCCTCGCCCGGGTAGGCGTTGGCGGCCATCAGGTAGTCGAGGAAATCGCCCGGCTGGTCGGCAAACGCACTCATCTTCGCCGCCGGCACGTTCAGCAGGTGCTCCGGCCACGGCGTGGCATAGGCGATGCCCTGGGCCAGCTGCGAAGCCGGTTCGAGAATGGCCAACGCCAGTGGCGCCTTGGCTTGGCGCAGTACCTGGATCGCCACCAGCACCCCGGCCGCACCACCACCGATGATTGCCAGGTCCAGTTCGCCATTACGCGGTGAATCAGTCATGCGCCGATTGTAGGCCATCGGCGATGACGGGCCGGGTTGCCGAAGCGGGCGATTGCCGCCGCCTCACATCAACGCATCGGCCAGCCGTGCGATGCCTTCGCGGCTGCGCCGCCACGTGGGGCGGCTGCGCCACTGCTGCAGGTCCAGCTGCCGCGACTCGCGCAGGTAGCCATCCTCGATCGCACACAGCTGCTGCACCAGCGCGCGGTCGTAGCAGACCAGGCCGATCTCGGCATTCAGCGCGAATGAGCGGATGTCCATGTTGATCGAGCCGAGCACGGCGATGTCCTCGTCCACGCTCATGTGCTTGGCGTGCAGGAACTGCGGCTCGTACAGCGCGATGCGCACGCCACAGCGCAGCAGCTCGTCGTAGTACGCCTCCTGCGCCCACGAGGTCAGCCGCTGGTTGTTGCTGGCCGAGAGGATCAGCTGCACCTGCACACCGGACAAGGCCGCAATGCGCAACGCGCTGAGCGTAGCTTCGTCAGGCACGAAATACGGCGTGACCATCACCAGCCGTCGCCGTGCCAAGTGGATCAGCGCCGCCACCGCATCGCGCGCATTGCTGTACGGATAGGCCGGGCCGCTTGGCAGCAGCTGGGTGGCGATGTCGTCACTGCACTCGGGCACATCGGCGATCACGTCCAGGCGCTGGCCGGTTTCCATGTACCAGTCGCTGGCGAACACCGCTTCCAGGTGCGCCACTGCCGGGCCACGCACGCGCGCCACCAGCTCGCGGTTCGGGTGGCCGGGCACGAACTGCGGGCCGGCCAGGTTCTGCGAACCGACATAGGCCACTTCGTTGTCGATCACCGCGATCTTGCGATGGTTGCGCAGATCCATGCGCCCGCTGCGGCGCCAGCGCAGGCCACCGGGCAGCATCGCGCGTACCTCGATGTCGCGCGCCTGCAGGCGCTTGCGATAGGCGCGCAGGCCGCGCTTGGCGCCCACCGCGTCGAGCAGCACGCGGCACTGCACGCCGCGTGCAGCCGCTCGCTGCAGGGCCTCGACAATGGCCTCGCCGACCGCGTCATCGAACATCAGGTAGTACAGCAGGTGCACGCGGTCTTCGGCCTGGTCGATGTCGGCAATCAGCGTGTGCAGCGATTCGTCGTAGTCGGTCAGCAGGTCGACGGCGTTGCCGTGCACCGGCATGAAATCGCCCTGGCACTGCACCAGCGGCACGATTTCGGCGCTGGCGGTGTCCGGCTGCGGTGTCCAGCGCAGGCGATGCTGCAGCGCCTGTTCCTCGCGGATGACCTGCGAGGCCTCGGCTTGGCGCCGGATGCGCTCGCGCGACAGCCATGGGTGGCCGAACAGCAGGTACAGCGGCAGGCCCAGCAGCGGCACGAAGCCGACCAGCAGCAGCCAACTGCGCGCCGCCCCCGGCGTGGTGCGGGTGGGGATCCAGCACAGCGCGACCAGCCGGATCAGCCAGTCGATCAGCAGCAGGTACGAACCCAGCAACCACTCGAACAGCATCGTGTCGCCCGTCGGGAGGTGATGGGCCATTCTGCCCAGCGGGATTTGTAGAGTCGAGCCATGCTCGACTGCCTTTCGGCCCGACCGCAGAGCAGCCGAGCGTGGGCTCGGCTCTACAGAATGGCTCAGTGCCGCACCGGCACCTCGCACAGCTGGCGTACCGAATCGGCATGGCGGCGGCCGTTGAGCGCCATGCAGGCAATGGCCTGCGCGGCCCGCTCCAGCTGCGCCTCCGGCAGCGGCGACGGTGCGCCGTTGGCCAGTGCCAGGTGGTGATCGCACAGCAGCAGCGCCATGCCCTCGATGCCTTGCAACATGCGCTGCAGGCGCAGCCAGCCCAGTTCCAGGTCCTGGCGGTGTGATGGGGTGTTCATGCAACCTCCTTCAACGGATCTGGCCACCGGTGAAGGTGGCGGACGATGCGTGGTTGCAATACCGGGAAGCAATCAATCAGCAAACGAACCGGCGGGCGCAAGGCCCCCTCGCACCGTCCGCCATAGAGGCGGATAGGTCACCAACCGTCGCCGGAGGGATCTCCGGCGACGGCGGGCGAGTCTACTGATTGATTGACTTCACGGGATTGCAAGCCCGACCGCTGCAACCGCAGCGGCTCGCCATCATGGGCACGGCCACGCCCGTCGTTCCAATCGATTTGAACCGCGCGAAGCGCCGGAACCGGTAGGAACAATCACTTATCGCATTCAGCCCTTCGCTCCAGACACGGCGCCATTGGCGACAGCGTGCGCAGGGACTGCCCAGTGCCGACCAACGGTCGGCACCCACCCAAAGGGGAATGCCCGAACGGTCGGTACCCACCACCTGGATGCCAAACATGAAAAAACCCGCCACAAGGGCGGGTTTCTTCGCGGGGACCAGCAACCCGTGCGGATTACTTGATCTTGCCTTCCTTGTACAGGACGTGCTTGCGCACGACCGGATCGTACTTCAGGAATTCCATCTTCCCCGGGGTGTTCTTCTTGTTCTTGTCCGTGGTGTAGAAGTGGCCGGTACCGGCCGAGGAAATCATACGGACCTTATCGCGCTTGCCTGCCATGATGCTTTACTCCTCAGACCTTTTCGCCGCGCGCACGCAGCTCAGCCAGAACGGAATCAATGCCGTTCTTGTCGATGGTGCGCAGTGCATGCGCGGAAACACGAAGCTTGACCCAGCGGTTCTCGCTGGCCACCCAGAAACGGCGCTCGTGCAGATTCGGCAGGAAACGACGACGGGTCTTGTTGTTGGCGTGCGAGACGTTGTTACCCGTCTGCACTCGCTTGCCGGAAACCTGGCATACGCGGGACATTGCGCACCTCGATAGTAGTAGTTGTCAGCCCGTAGCCCGGGAGACGGCGGCCTCGATGGTTGCCCACCACACGTCAAGAGAATCAAAGGGTTACGCTGGCGTTGGGCGGCCGGGGACGTGCTCCCGGGGACGCCGCCCGGTAGAAAACCGGACACAGCGAGCCGCGCATTATGCACCGGTTCAAGCACTTGCGCAAGTTACCCACAGGCGGGGACTGACCGGCAGGACCGGGGGCACTCCGCCAACCGGCATACTGGCCCGGACCACTGCGGAGCTTGCCATGCGGCTGCTGGCCCTGACCTACGGAACCGAAGGCGACACACGTCCCCTGGCCATGCTCTGCCATGGGCTGATCGGCGCAGGCCACGCGGTGACACTGCTGGCCGATGGCGGCACCCTGGGCAGCGCGCAGGCACTGGATGTGCCCCACGCGGCCCTTGAAGGTGACATCCATGACGACGTGGTCGCACTGGTCTCGCGTGGCAACGGCGTTGCCGCCGCCAGTACCGGCCTGGCACGGATGGCGCTGCAGCATGTCAGCGGCTGGATGCGCCAGGCCGATGCCGCCGCCGAAGGCTGCGATGCGATTCTGACCGGTGGCCTGGCGGCCTTCGTCGGCATGAGCGTGGGCGAACGCCGCAGGATTCCCGTCATCGGCAGCGGCATGATTCCGCTGACCCCGACGCGCGCCTTCCGCTCCCCGTTCCTGCCGCCCGGACGCTCGCCGGGCTGGTTGAACCGGGCCAGCTACGGGTGGGTCAACGGCCTGATCTGGCGCCAGTTCCGCCGGCCGATCAACGCGGCACGCCAGCAGTTGGGGCAATCGCCGCGCCGCGCGCTGTGGTCCGGCCTGCCGATGCTCTATGGCATCTCACCGCAGCTGCTGCCGCCACCGGCGGACTGGCCGGCCGACCACATCGTCTGTGGCCAATGGCGGCTTCCTGATGCGCCCTGGGCGCCCCCGGCCGATCTGCGGGCCTTCCTTGATGCCGGCCCGCCGCCGGTCTACCTTGGCTTCGGCAGCATGACCGGCTTTGATCGCGAACGCGTGCTGCCGGCCTTGCTGCAGGCGCTGGCGCCACGCCGGGTACTGCTGTTTCCTGGCTGGGTGGGACTGCCTGCGATGCGCTTGCCCGATTCGGTCTTCGTACTGGGGCCGACCCCACACGAAGCGCTGTTCCCGCGTTGCGCACTCGCCATCCACCACGGTGGCAGCGGCACCACGCATTCGGCCTGCCGGGCCGGCATTCCCTCGCTGGTGATGCCGTTCGCTGCGGATCAGTTCTTCTGGGCCGATCGCCTGTGTCGGTTGGGCGTGGCACCGGCACCGTTGTCACCGAAGCGACTGGATGCAGCAACGCTGGCAGCAGCCATCACTTTCGCAGAAGCCGACGCAGTACGCGCGCGCGCGGCGGCCCTGGGCGTGGCGATGAGCGATGAAGACGGGGTGGCCTGTGGCGTGGCGATGATCGAGCGCTGGTTACGGCCGATGTAACAGCGGGCAAGCCTCAGCGCAGGTGCGGAATCACCTGGGCCAGCAGATGGGCATCCTTGAGCGCACCGTGCAGGCCCCGGTTGCCGGGGATGCGCAGGCGCTGCAGCACATCGTCCAACTTGTTGCCCTGGCCGGGCCAGCGCCCGCGCGCCAGCTTCAGGCTGCAGGTGATGCGGCAGTGCTGGGCCAGCGTGCCGGGAATGCCGGCCAGGCGCAGCTCGTTGTCCAGGAAACCCACGTCGAAGGTGGCGTTGTGCGCGACCATCTCGCTGCCGCGCAGGAAGTCCAGCAGTTCGGCGGCCTTGCTGGAGAACAGCGGTTTGCCCACCAGCATCGCATCGCTGATGCCATGCACGCGCTGTGCGCCCCAGTCCACCTTGCGCTGCGGCTGCAGGTAGGTGTGGAACTGGCGGCCGCTGAGCTGGCCGTCGATCAGTTCGACGGCACCGATTTCGATCACGCGGTGCCCCAGGCGGTGGGAGATGCCGGTGGTTTCGGTGTCCAGTGCGACGATGCGATTCATGCGTGGCGATGGTTCCTGTTGCGTGCCGCGATGATTTTCGCATGCCTGCAGCAGGAAGCCCTCCCTGTAGCCGAACCAGTGCTCGGCTCACGCGCGAAGCGCGGGCCTTGAGCGTTGGAGCGAGAAGCAGCCGAGCGTGGGCTCGGCTCTACAGGTGCGTGTGCATCACCCCAACGCTTCCACCACCCAATCGATGAACACCCGCAGCCGCTGGCTCATGTGCCGGTTCGGCGGGAACATCACATGCATCGGCATGGGTGGAAGCCGCCAGTCCTGCAGCAGCGGCAGCAATTCGCCGCGCGCCACGTGCGGCGCGGCCATGTAGCTGGGCAGCGCGACCACGCCCAGCCCCGCCAGCGCCGCCGCCAGATAGGCGTTGCCGTCGTCGAAACCGACCGTGTAGCGGCCCTGCACCTCGATGCGCTCATCGCCACGTTGCGCGCTGAACACGCGTGCGCGACCACTGCGCGGGCTGAGGAAGCCGACCATGTGGTGGTCCGGCCCTTCCAGCGCGCGCGGGTCGGTCGGCACGCCGAAACGCTTCACATAGCCGGGGCTGGCGTGGAAACCGATCGGCAGCGCCCCCAGCGGCCGCGCCACCAGTGCCGGGTCGGCCGGGGTGCCGCCGCGGATCACGCAGTCGACGTTGTCGGCGATGACGTCGACCTCGCGGTCACTGACGCCGATATCCAGCTGGATCTCCGGGTAGCGCGCCTGGAAATCCGGCAGCGCCGGTACCAGCCGCAGCCGCGCGTAAGGCCCCGGCACATCCACCCGCAGGCGGCCGCGCGGCTGGCTGGCTGCGTCACCCAGCCCGCCCTCCACCTCTTCCAGCTCGGCCAGCAGGCGGGCGATGCGCGGGTAGTAGGCCGCACCGTCGGCGGTGACGCTGACCCGGCGCGTGGTGCGGTTGAGCAGGCGCAGCCGCAGGTGTGCCTCCAGCTGCTGCACCAGCTGGGTGACCGTGGTGCGGCTGATCTGCAGGGTCTGCGCGGCGCGGGTGAAGCTGCCGGTTTCCACCACGCGGGCAAAGGCCCGCATCGCCTCGAAACGGTCCATGGCGGGCCATGATTGTTTGGAATTGGCAATCAATCTAGGCCGATCATCGCGGTTTATCCAGACACCGCTGGCGGGGAGGATGGCGTCCTCTCCCACGGGATCTTCCCCATGTCACAGCGTGATGTCGTTTTCCCCGCCGGCCGCCAGGCCCTGTACGAGCGCAACCGCTACTCGCCAGCGATCCGATCCAACGGTTTCCTGTTCGTCTCCGGCCAGGTCGGCAGCCGCGAGGACGGCTCGCCCGAGCCGGACTTCGAAATGCAGGTGCGCCGCGCCTTCGAGAATCTCAATGCGGTGTTGGCTGCCGCAGGCTGCACGTTCGATGACGTGATCGACGTGACCGTGTTCCTGGTCGATCCGGAGAAGAACTTCGAGAAGGCCTGGGCGATCGTGTCCGAGTACTGGGGCGAGGCGCCGCACCCGACCCTGACCGGTATCGGTGTGACCTGGCTGTATGGGTTCCAGTTCGAGATCAAGGTGATCGCGAAGCTGCCGTGATACGGGTAGTGCCGGCCGCTGGCCGGCAACGCGGTGGGGTCAGAGCCCTTTCCGGAGGAAAGGGATCCGACCCCGCGCCCGGTCCACCTGAACGGGAGATTCCGACGAATTCCCGAGGCGGCCATTGATATTGTATCCGGCGAAAACCGCTTGCTAGCCTCCCTTCCATGCGCCGGATCACCCGCCAACTGCGTACGTACCTGATGATGCTGCTGATGGCGGCGTTCGTGGTCGTGCCGGTGGCCGACGTGCTGGCCTGCGCGGTCGAACCGCACGACACCACTGCGGTGCACGTGGAAAGCAACGCCAACGATGCCGAGGGTGACAGTGACAGCAAGCACGCCGGTGCCTGCAGCCACAACCACTGCCACCACTCCAACCTGAGCCTGCCGGCCAGCACCCTCGCCGCCTTCGGTGCGCCGCTGCCGGCGCGCTGGATGAATGCCGGCGACGCAGCGACCTATGCGGTCGCCCAGGATGAATTGACGCGTCCCCCCCGGGCGTGAGTTGAGCGCGTCCCGCGATTGCGGGCTCCCGTTTCACTCACAACCGGAATCCCCCTATGTCGATCCTGACACCTCGGTCGCTGCGTGCGGCCGGGCGGGTCGTCGCCGTGTTGCTGGGCCTGGCCCCGGCGGCATCGGTGATGGCGCAAGCCGCCCCTTCCTACGACACCCTGCTTGAACGCCTGGACCAGCTGCCCGGCACCCGCGTCGGTGCGGCGCTGGCCGAGGCCGCCGACGCGCGCGCCGACCAGGCCCGCGCACTGCCCAACCCTTCCCTGTCCTGGTCGGCCGAGAACGCCTGGGGCACCGGCTCCTATGGCGGCATGGGCAAGGCCGACAGCGTGCTTACCCTGTCCCAGCCATTGGAGGTCTGGGGCCAGCGCGGCGCGCGCGTCCGTGCGGCCCGCGCCGAGGCACAGGCGGCCAACCTGCGTGGCACGCAGAGCCGCAGCGATGTGGCCAGCCAGCTGGCGGTGGTCTACGCACAGGCGGAAAGTGCACTGCGCCGCTACACCCTGGCCGAAGAGGCACTGAGCCTCACCCGCGATGACGCCAACGCCGTCAACGCGATGGTCAAGCAGGGCCGCGAACCGCAACTGCGCGCGGTGCAGGCGCAGAGCGAAGTGGCCAACGCCAACGCCGCGCTGGATGAAGCGCAGGCCTTCCGCGATGCCGCGCTGGCCCGCCTGGCCGGTGCTGCACTGCTGGATGCGCCGGTGCAGTCGATCGGCGACAGCCTGCTCGACCGTGCGCCGCCGCTGCCACGTGGCGCCACCGATACCGCACTGGCGGTGCGCATCGCTGAAGCCGAAGCCGATGCGGCGGGCAAACTGGTCGAGGTGGAGCGCAAGCGCGCCCTGCCCGACCTCAGCGTCACCGCCGCGCAGACCCGCTTCCGAGAGGGCGGCGAGCGTGCCTACAACCTCGGGCTCAGCCTCAGCATCCCGCTGTTTGACCGCAACCGCGGTGGCATCCGCGCCGCCAATGCCGACCAGCGCGCGGCCGAAGCGCGCCTGGACCAGCAGCGCCGCGACAGCGAGGCGGCACGCCTCTCCGCCGTGGCCGGTTTGAAGGCCGCCGGCAGCCGAACCCGCGCCGCCGATGAAAGCGTGGTCGCCGCCGAAGAGGCGTATCGCCTGGCCCGCATCGGCTTCGACTCCGGACGCATCTCGCAGCTGGAACTGCGCAGCACGCGCAGCGCTCTTATCGCCGCCCGCGCCGCCGCCGTGGATGCGCGCCTGTCGCGCGTCGGCGCGGAAATCGATCTTGCCCGCCTTGAAGGGCGCGCACCCTTTGTGGAGGCCCCATGACTCTCTCCCGTACTTTTCCGCTGATCGGCGGCATGCTGCTGACTGTGTTGCTGGCCGGCTGCGCTGGCAACGCGCAGACACCTGCCAATGAAGACCCCGCTGCGACCAAGGCCGGCACCGACGACAGCCATGGCCACGCGCCCGGCAGCAAGGAAGCCAAAGCCGAATCCGCGAAGACGCCGGCAGACACCGATGAAGGCGTGGTACCGCTGACCCCTGAGCAGATCAAGGCGTCCGGTATCGAAGTGGTTGCCGTCGGTCGCGGCGGTGGCGGTTCCACCCGCCTCGCCGGTCGGGTGGAACCCTCGGTCGGTGCCCGTGCCTCGGTGGCCTCGACCGTGACCGGCCGCGTCGAGCGCGTACTGGTCGCGCCGGGCACGGCGGTGAAACAGAACCAGGCGCTGGCCATCGTGGTCAGTGGCGAGGCAGCGGTGTTCCGCGCCAATGCGCTGGCCGCATCCGCCGAAGCCGAGGCCGCACGCCTGGCCTATGGCCGCGACAAGGCCCTGGTCGACCAGGGCGTGGTCGCCCGCCAGGAGCTGGAAGCCTCGCGTGCGCGTTCGCTGGCGGCACAGGCCCAGGCCGCTGCCGCACAGGCACAGGCCGCCGCCAATGGTGCGCCCGATGCCAGTGGACGCGTGCGCATCACCAGCCCGGTGGCCGGCATCGTCGGCAACGTGCAGGTCACGCCGGGCGGTGTGGTCGCCGCCGGCAGTGCGGTGGCCGACGTCGCCGACCCGTCGATGAACGAGCTGGTGTTCACCGCACCGCCAGCGCTGGCGGCGCAGGTCATGCCCGGCATGACGCTGGAAGTGAGCGTGCCGGGTGGCAGCTTCACCGCTACCGTCACCGGTTCGGCCGCCGATGTACGGCAGCAGGGCGGCGTCGCAGTGATCCGCGCCACGCCGGTGGATGCGTCGCTGCCGCCAGCCGGTTCGCCGGTATCGGCCGTGGTGGTCACCGAAGGCCAGGACGGCTCGCTCAGCGTGCCCGCCGATGCAGTGCAGAACGTTGATGGCAGCAGCGCGGTGTTCGTCGCCGTCGAAGGTGGCTTCAAGGCGCAGCCGGTACTGGCCGGGCGCCGTGCCGGTGACCGCATCGAGATCCTCGGTGGCCTGAGCGGCAACGAGCGCATCGTCGGTGCCAACGCCTTCCTGCTCAAGGCCGAGCTGGCCAAGGGCGAAGCCGAGCACGGCCACTGAGGAGGCGATCATGTTCAAGCTGATCATTGAAACAGCGGTGCGCCACCGCTGGCTGGTGGTGTTCATGGCGGCGCTGATCGCCGCCGTGGGCCTGTTCCAGCTGGGCAAGCTGCCGATCGACGCCGTGCCGGACATCACCAACCGCCAGGTGCAGATCAACACGGTGGCCCCGGCGCTGACCCCGGAGCAGATCGAACGGCAGGTGACCTATCCGCTGGAAACCGCGCTGGCCGGCATTCCCGGCCTGACCACCACGCGTTCGCTGTCGCGCAATGGCTTCTCGCAGGTCACCGCGATCTTCACCGATGCCACCGACATCTACTTCGCCCGCCAGCAGGTGGCCGAACGCATGCGCGAGGCATCGGAAGACCTGCCCGATGGTGCATCGCCGATGCTGTCGCCGGTCACCACCGGCCTTGGCGAGGTGCTGATGTGGACGGTGGACTTCACCGCGTTCAATCCGGCCAGGCTGGCCAAGCCCGGTGAAGCCGGCTGGCAGGCCGGCGAGGTCTACCGCACGCCGGAAGGCAACCTGCTGCGCACGCCGGAAGAGCGCGCGACCTACCTGCGCACCGTGCAGGACTGGATCATCGCGCCGCAGATGCGCTCCAGCCCGGGGCTGGCCGGTGTCGATACGGTCGGCGGCTACGTCAAGGAATACGGCGTGCATCCGGACAGCGCCAAACTGGCCGCGCATGGCCTCGGCCTGGCCGACCTGGTTACCGCGCTGCAGCGCTCCAACGTGCAGGCCGGCGCCGGCTTCGTGCAGCGGGCCGGCGAAGGCCTGGTGGTGCGTGCCGATGGCCTGGCGCTGACCACCGAGGATCTTGCACAGGCGCCCGTGGCCACCCGCAATGGCGTGGTGGTGCGCGTGGCCGATGTAGCCACCGTGGAACTGAGCCGCGCGCCGCGCCTGGGTGCAGCCAGCCGCAACGGCCACGAGGCCGTGCTGGGCACCGCGCTGATGATTGCCGGTGGCAACAGCCGCACCGTGGCGCAGGCCGCAGCCGCACGTCTGGAACAGGTGAACACGTCGCTGCCGGCCGACATCGTGGCCGCACCGGTGCTGGACCGCAGTGTGCTGGTCAATTCCACCATCAAGACCGTGGCCCGGAACCTCACCGAGGGCGCGCTGCTGGTGGTGGTGGTGCTGTTCCTGCTGCTGGGCAACCTGCGCGCGGCCACCATCACCGCGCTGGTGATTCCGCTGTCGTTCCTGTTCGCGGTGATCGGCATGAACCGCTTCGGCATCAGCGGCAACCTGATGAGCCTGGGTGCACTGGACTTCGGCATCCTGGTGGACGGTGCGGTGATCGTGGTCGAGTCGACGCTGCTGATGCTGGGCCAGCGCCGCGCCGAACTGGGCCGGGCGCTGACCACGATGGAACGGCTGCGCGTGGCCGCCGATTCCGCGCTGAAGATGGCGCGCCCGGCGGCGTTCGGCCAGCTGATCATCCTGCTGGTGTTCGCGCCGATCCTCACCCTGGAAGGTGTGGAGGGCAAGACGTTCCACCCGATGGCGGCGACCTTCATGCTGGCCCTGGTCGGTGCCTTCCTGTTCTCCTTCACCTTCGTGCCGGCGATGACGGCGCTGCTGGTGCGCGAGCCGAAGCTGAAGGACGCCGATGCACATGCGGACGACGGCGAGCACGAGACCAGGCTGATACGCGTGCTGCGCGCGCGCATCGAGCCGGTGATCCGCAAGGCCGTGGCGCATCCGCGCACGGTAGTGGCCAGTGCGGTGATGATGGTGGTGGTGGGCATCGGCTCGTTCTCGCTGCTGGGCCGCGAGTTCATGCCGACGCTGGACGAAGGCAACGTGGCGATGCAGGCGTTGCGCGTGCCGTCGACGTCGCTGGAGCAGTCACTGGCCATGCAACTGGCGTTGGAAAAGGTGATTGCCAAGCAGCCGGAAGTGGAGACCGTGTTCTCGCGTACCGGTACCGCCGAGGCGGCGATCGATCCGATGCCGACCAACATCTCCGACAGCGTGATCGTGCTGAAGCCACGCAAGGACTGGCCCGATCCGAAGTTGGCCAAGGACGCGCTGGTGGCCCGTTTCGAAAAGCTGGCCGGGCAGCAGCTGGGCAACAGTTTCGAGTTCAGCCAGCCGATCGAGCTGCGCTTCAACGAGCTGATTTCCGGCGTGCGTACCGACCTGGCCGTAATGATCTTCGGCGATGACTTCGGCCAGCTGCAGAAGGTGGCCGACCAGGTGGCGCTGAAGCTGCGTGCGGTGGAGGGCGCGGCCGACGTGCGGGTGGAGCAGATCTCCGGCCTGCCCACGCTGAACGTGGCGATCGATCATGTGGCGGCGGCGCAGTACGGGCTGACTGCAGCGGACGTGAGTGATGCACTGTCCACCGGCATCGGCGGTACTGCGGCGGGCAAGATCTTCGAAGGCGACCGCCGCTTCAACGTGGTGGTGCGCCTGGACGATGCCGCGCGCAACGATCCGGACCAGCTGGCCTCGCTGCCGATCGCCACGCCGTCGGGGCTGGTGATTCCGCTGTCGTCGGTTGCCCGCATCACGGTCAGCGAAGGGCCGAACCAGATCAGCCGCAACAACGGCAGCCGCCGCGTGGTGGTGCAGGCCAACGTGCGCGGTCGCGACCTGGGCGGCTTCGTCGGCGAGGCGCAGGCCGCGGTAGCCGACGTGGCACTGCCGCCGGGTGCCTACCTGACCTGGGGTGGCCAGTTCGAGAACCTGCAGCGCGCGGAAAAGCGGCTGGCGACGGTGGTACCGGTAGTGTTCCTGCTGATCGGCAGCCTGCTGTTCATGGCCCTGCGCAGCGGCAAGGAAGCCATTCTGGTGTTCAGCTGCGTGCCGTTGGCGCTGGTCGGCGGCATCCTCGCGCTGCTGCTGCGGGGCATGCCGTTCTCGGTATCGGCAGCGGTCGGCTTCATCGCCGTGTCCGGCGTGGCGACCTTGAATGGCCTGGTGCTGATGCAGGCGATCCGCGAACGCCTGGATGCCGGCGACCTGCCGCTGCAGGCGGCGATCAATGGTGCCTCCAGCCGCATCCGCGCGGTGCTGACCACGGCGCTTGTGGCGATCGTCGGCTTCATTCCGATGGCGATCGCCAGCGGTTCCGGCGCGGAAGTGCAGAAACCGCTGGCGACGGTGGTGATCGGTGGCCTTATCACCGCCACCGTGCTGACCCTGCTGGTGCTGCCGACGTTTGCGGCACGCGTGGTCAAGCCGCGGGCGGTGGGGTGAGGTGAGAAGGGGTCGGAGCCCTTTCCACGGGAAAGGGATCCGACCCCGTGACCGGGTCGGATTGCCGGCCAGCGGCCGGCACTACCCGGTACCGGTCAGGCCTTCTTGCGCTCGGCGATGTAGGCCTGGATCTGCTGTTCCAGCACCGGCAGCGGCACCGAGCCCTGCTTGAGCAGGGTGTCGTGGAAGCCCTTGATGTCGAACTTGTCGCCCAGCTCCTTCTCGGCCTGCGCACGCAGGCGCACGATGGCAATCTCGCCCAGCTTGTAGCTCAGCGCCTGGCCCGGCCAGGAAATGTAGCGGTCCACTTCAGTGGTCACTTCATGCTCGCTCAGCGCGGTGTGGTCACGCAGGTAGGCCAACGCCTGCTCGCGGGTCCAGCCCTTGCTGTGCACGCCGGTGTCGATCACCAGGCGCGCGGCGCGCCACATCTCGTAGGTCAGCCGACCGAAATCCTCGTACGGGGTTTCGTAGATGCCCATCTCCACGCCCAGCTTCTCGCAATACAGCGCCCAGCCTTCGCCATAGGCGGAGATGTAGGCGTTGCGGCGGAACTCGGGCAGGTTCTTCTGCTCGGCGGCGATCGCGCCCTGCAACGAATGGCCCGGATCGGATTCATGCAGGGTCAGTGCCGGCAGGTTGTACAGCGGGCGCGACGGCAGGTTGTAGGTGTTGAGCCAGTAGGTACCCATGCCACCGCGGCCGGCCGTCCAGAACGGTGCGATGTCCGGCGGCACCGGCACGATGGTGAAGCGGGCGCGCGGCAGGGTCATGTACTTGCCCAGCTGCCCATCGGCGCGCTTGGAAATCCACGCGGCGCGCGACAGCAGCTCTTCCGGCGTCTTCGCATAGAACTGCGGATCGGTACGCAGGAAGGTCAGGAACTCGGCGAAGCTGCCCTTGAACTTCACCTGCTTGATGATGGCGTTCATCTCGCCCTGGATGCGTGCGACTTCCTCCAGGCCGATGCGGTGGATCTCGTCCGGCGACAGGTCCAGCGTGGTGTACTCGTGGATCTGCTGCCTGTAGTAGGCCTTGCCATCGGGCATCGCTTCGGCGGCCAGGGTGGTGCGCGCCTGCGGCACGTACTCGTTGACGAAGAAGGTGCGCAGCTGCTGGAACGCCGGCACCACCTTGCCGCTGATCGCTTCACGCGCCTGCGCCTGCAGCCTGGCCTGTTCGGCGGCCGGGATGCTGTTGGGCAGCTTCTTGAACGGCGCGTACAGCGGCGATTCGGTCGGGTCCTTCAGCTCGGCGACGGTGGCGATGGACACTTCGCGGCCATCCAGCACCGCGCGCGGCACGCTGAAGCCGCGCTTCAGGCCGACGCGCATGTTCTCGGTCTGCTGGCCGAAGTAACGCGGCACATCGTTCAGCCGTGCGATGTAGTTCTGGTAGTCCTGCACGGTCTTCATCTCGCGCCGGGCCATGAAGGACAGGTTGGACCAGAACGAGGAATCGGCGTTGAACGGCATTTCGTAGCCGCGCAGGCGCGTCTCTTCGGCCAGGTTGAACACCTGGTCGCGATAGATCGCGTAGTTGACCTGGTTGTCCGGCGACAGGGTCTTCGGGTCGATCTTCTTCAGTGCGGCCAGGGTCTCGTCCCACACCTTCAGACGCGCCTGCTGCGCGGCCGGGCCGACGTCAGGCATGCGGGTGGCGTTGGCCGGGGCGTCTTCGTCCTCGCTGGCTTCACCACCTCCCTGCTGGCGCCACTTCCATTCCTTCTCGTACAGCGCGCGGAAGGCGGCATCCGCGGGCGATTCGGTGGCCACGCTGGCGGGCGCGGCGGCGGCGGTGGCGGCGGGTGTGGCCACGGCCACGGTGGGGGCGGACAGGGCGATCAACAGGGCAACGGCAAGACGGGTTTTCACGAGCACAGGTTCCCGGGAAGGCAGGCCCCGATCATGGCACCGCCCACGGCCCATGGCATGGGACGAAGGTCCTGCCTGCAGCGCAGGCAGGACCGGGAACCGGCCGCTCTGGTAGATGCCAACCTTGGTTGGCACACAGGGAAACCCAGCGCCGACCAAGGTCGGCATCTACCAGGGCACCGCCGCTGAACATGCAGTAGATCCACGCCATGCGAGGATGCGCCGGGGATTCTGACGGGGGTCAGAGCCCTTTCCTGCGGAAAGGAATCCGACCCCGCGCCCTCAGTGGCTGGCCCTGTCGCGCTTCCAGCCGCGGTGCTTGATGTCCAGGTGCAGGCTGTACAGCGCGGTGAACGCCGGGAACAGGTTCTGCAATACACCCACCGAGTCCTGCTTGGCCGAGAACAGGAAGTAGCTCAGGGTCATCAGGCTGCCGAGCACGCTCATGTACCAGAACAGGCGCGGGATGACGGGTTTGCCGGCGCGCTTGGAGGCGATGAACTGGACCAGCCAGCGGCCGCCGAACATCAGTGCGCCGGTGTAGCCGATCAGCTTCCAGCCGGTCACATGCAGGCCGGTCCAGTACAGCCAGGTCAGGGGCTGATCCAGCCAGTGCAGCTCCAGATCCATCAGCGCTCCTCCACCGCGGTGCGCTTGCTTCGGGTGATCAGCCAGGCTACGCCACGCAGGTCGCGGATGCCGACCAGCGCGCGGCCGAGGTTGTTGTACTTGGACACGCCGGCGGTACGGTGGCGGTGATTGACCGGCACGCTGGTGGTCTTCCAGCCGGCACGCTGCATCAGCGCTGGCAGGTAACGGTGCATGTGGTCGAAGTACGGCAGGTCGAGGAACGCGCTGCGTTCGAACAGCTTGATGCCGCAACCGGTGTCGGGCGTGTCATCGCGCAGCATGCGCGCACGGATGGCATTGGCCCATTTGCTGGCCCAGCGCTTGCTGCCGCTGTCCTGGCGGTTGACGCGCCAGCCGGCGAACAGCTTCACCTGCGCCTCGGCGGCGTCGCGTGCGGCAAGCAGCTTGGGAATATCGGCCGGATCGTTCTGGCCATCGCCATCCAGGGTGGCGATCCACGGCGCGCGCGCGTGCTTGACGCCGGTGCGCACCGCCGTGCTCTGCCCGCTCTGGTTCACATGGTGCAGCACGCGCAGTTCCGGGGTGGTTGCCTTCAATCCCTGCAGCACCGCCAGGGTGTCATCACGCGAGTGGTCGTCGATGTAGACGATCTCGAACGGCAGCCGGCCACGCAGCGCAGCGGTGATTTCGGCGACCAGCGGGGCAACATTGTCGCGCTCGTTGAACACCGGGACGACAACGGAAAGCTCGGGTTGGCTCATAAGGCACTCGGCCAAAGGGGGGACAAAGACCGCGCATTCTCCGAAACCGAGGTTATCCGAAGATGAACCCGGCGGCGTGAGGATCCGTCCTCAGGCGCGATCGCCAAAATACTCGCGGCACCACTGCACCACAGGCGGCAGGCCTTGTTCGATCGGGGTCACCGCATCGAAGCCGAAAGCGTCATGTGCGCGCCGGGTATCGGCCATCGTGCGCACCATGTCGCCGGGCTGCATGGGCTTGTAGACCTTCTGCGCAGGGCGGCCGGCGGCCTGCTCGATCACGCTGATGAAGCGCTCCAGCTCGACCGGCGTATGGTTGCCGAGGTTGAACACCCGGTGCGGCACCGGGCCGTCGGCCGGATGCGCGAGGGCGCCGAGGATACCGGACACAATGTCGGAGACATGTGTGAAATCGCGCTGCATGCGGCCTTCGTTGAACACGTCGATCGGCCGCCCGGCCAGCACCGCGCGCGAGAACAGCAGCGGTGCCATGTCCGGCCGGCCCCACGGGCCATACACGGTGAAGAAGCGCAGCCCGGTGGCATGCAGGCCGTACAGCTGCGCGTAGGTGTAGGCCATCAGCTCGTTGGCCGCCTTGGTCGCCGCGTACAGCGAGCGCGGCTGGTCCACGCGCTGGTCTTCGGAGAACGGCGGCGTGGCCGAATCGCCGTAGACCGAACTGCTGGAGGCATACACCAGGTGCTGCACGCCACGGTGGCGGCACAACTCGAGCATGTTGACGAAGCCGACCAGGTTGCTGTCGACGTAGGCATGCGGGTTTTCCAGCGAATAGCGCACGCCGGCCTGCGCGGCCAGGTGGATCACCGCGGTCGGCCGCACCTCGTCGAACAGTGCGGCCAGGCCCTGCTGGTCGGTCAGGTCCAGGGTGCGCAGGTCCAGCGCCGGACACAGCGCGGCCACGCGGTCACGCTTGATCTGCGGGTCGTAGTAATCGTTGAAGTTGTCCAGGCCGACCACGGCCTGGCCGGCCTCCAGCAGCGCGCGGGCGGTGTAGGCACCGATGAAGCCGGCAGCGCCGGTGAGCAGGATGGTCATGGCAGGGGCCTGGGAACGAAGTTCAGGCCCCTGATGTTACCGGTCTCAGAACAAACCGAAACGCTTCTTCGCCACGTTGGTGCGGCCGGGCTCGATCACATCGTTGATCTGTTTCGCATCGAAGCGGTCGAGCAGGGCGTCGGCGCCCTTCTTCAGCTTCAGGTCCATCTCTTCGGGGTACAGCGGAACCAGGCTCATGAAGCTGATGGTATTGCCATCCTCCAGCTCCAGCGTGGCGAAGTCCTCCGGGGCGGTCACCGGCGGCAGCACGATGGCACCGTCGAAACCCACGCCCGGCGCATAGGGCTCGCTGGGATGGCCGTTGGGAATGGTGTGGCCGAAGCCCAGCCACGTGTCGTACTCGTGCGGCAACCGCGCCATGCCCTTCAGCAGGCGCACCGGCCAGTAGTTGCGCTCATCCTCGAAGGCGTCCTGGGACATCGGCCAGTCGGCCGGCAGGGTCACCATCAGTTCCATGTAGCGCGGCACGTCCGCATCCACCTCGGCGGGCACGGTCATCGGCAGGTCGCTCATGCCGGAGGTGACCAGGCGCAGGTACGGGCAGTGGTCATTGGCCGGCACCACGTGCACGTCGATGTGCACCAGGTCGGAGATGATTTCATGGAAGACACCGGACACCGGGCCCAGGTGGCGTTCGATGTGGGCGCTGATCGCCTCGATGTGCCGTTCTTCGCCGATGGCGAGCACAAAGTCCTTCTCACGGCGATGTACCAGTATCTGGGTGCCGTCCGGGCTGACGTCCTCGTAGTCGTTGCTCATGTCCTGCTCCCTGGATGAGGCCACGGCCGGAGGTCAGTGCATTCCCGGTGCGCGTGGCGGTGCGTTCCCTGTCATTCGCCGGGCGCGGCAGGAACAGGCCGCCCCCCGACGCGGCGCCGGGCTCAGCCCTGGCGCGTGCGCAGTTTTTCCAGCACGCCGTCCAGGGTGTCCAGGTCGGTGTAGTGGATGATCAGCTTGCCCTTGCCGCCACGGCCGTGGCTGATCGCCACCTTGGCGCCGAGCGCTTCGGACAGCTCGGTTTCCAGCGAGGCGATGTCGGCCTGCTGCACCTTCGGCGTGGCCACCGGACGGCTGCTCGGCACCTTACCGGCGGCGAAAGCCTGCGCGCGCCGCTCGACCTCGCGTACCGACCAGCCTTCGTCGGCCGCTTCCTGGGCCAGCTTGCCGGCCAGTTCGGGGGCCAGGGTCAGCAGCGCACGGGCATGCCCCATCTCCAGGCGGCGGGTTTCCAGCAGCAGGCGGATCGCCACCGGCAGTTCCAGCAGGCGCAGCAGGTTGGACACCGCCGCGCGCGAGCGGCCGACGGCCTCGGCGGCCTCGGCATGGGTGAGGGTGAACTCGCTGATCAGGCGCTGCAGCGCTTCGGCTTCCTCCAGCGGGTTGAGGTCTTCACGCTGGATGTTCTCGATCAGCGCCATCGCGATGACGGTGCGGTCTTCCAGCTCGCGCACCACCACCGGCACTTCGTCCAGCCCGGCCAGCTGCGATGCGCGCCAGCGGCGTTCACCGGCGACGATTTCGTAGTTGCCCGCCGGCAGCTGGCGCACCAGGATCGGCTGGATCACGCCCTGCGACTTGATCGAGTCGGCCAGCTCGGACAGCTTGCCCTCGTCCATCTCGCGGCGCGGCTGGTACTTGCCCGGCTGCAGCTGGCCGACCGGCAACTTGCGCAGCACTTCCCCCGGCAGCGGCTCGATCACCGCCGTGGTGGCCTGCACCTGGCTGACCGCGCCCTTCGGGCCCAGCAGCGCGTCCAGGCCACGGCCGAGGCCTCGCTTCTTGGCTGCCGGCTTGCTGCTGGTCATCAGACGGTCTCCACGGCCTTGGTGGCCTTGTTGCGTTCGTTGTTGCGGCGGATGATCTCGCCAGCCAGGCCCAGGTAGGCCACGCCACCGCGCGAGGCCCGGTCGTAGCCGACGATGCTCTGGCCATGGCTGGGTGCCTCGGCCAGGCGAACGTTGCGCGGCACGATGGTGCGGAACACGCGATCGCCGAAGTGCTCGGTGAGCTCGGCCGAGACCGCGTTGGCCAGGTTGTTGCGCACGTCGAACATGGTGCGCAGCACGCCTTCGATCTCCAGCGCCGGATTGAGGTTGGCACGCAGCGCTTCGATGGTTTCCACCAGCGCGCTCAGGCCTTCCAGGGCGTAGTACTCGCACTGCATCGGCACGATCACCGAATCGGCAGCGGCCAGCGCATTGAGCGTCAGCAGCGACAGCGCCGGCGGGCAGTCGATCAGGATGTAGTCGTACTCGTCGCGGATCGGTGCCAGCGCGCGCTTCAGCCGCTGCTCGCGCTCGCTCTGCGCCATCAGCTGGATCTCGGCGGCGGTCAGGTCGATGTTGCCGGGAAGCAGGTCGTAGCCTTCGGCGGTCTGCACGCGTACATCGGCGGCGCTGGACTCGCCCAGCAGCAGATCGTAGGTGGAGGCGGCCAGCTCACGCTTGTCCACGCCACTGCCCATGGTCGCGTTGCCCTGCGAATCGAGGTCGACCAGCAGCACGCGCTTGGGTGCGTTGGCCAGGGAAGCGGCCAGGTTGACGGCGGTCGTGGTCTTGCCGACGCCACCCTTCTGGTTGGCGATGGCGATGATGCGGGCCATGCGGGTGTGCCTCGTCGACGTGTGCTGGGACCGGTCATTATGCGTACAACCGGCCCCTTGCGGAAATCGTGGATCGCCAACCCGTTGTTGCACAAGGGGCTGGCGGCGGGAATCAAGGGCCTGTAACAGTGACCAGGTGGCGTTCGCCGGCCAGGCCGGGCACGCTCAGCGGGGTCACCTCGCGCACCTGCCAGCCAGCCGGCAAGTCCGCGATCTCCTCATGCGGGTAGACGCCCTTCATGGCCAGCAGCACGCCCCCCGGCCGCAGCAGGTGGCCACCGACGCGGACGATGCCGGCCAGGGTATCCATGGCACGGGCGGTCAACTGGTCGTAACGACCGGCCTCGTCCAGCGCCTCGGCGCGCGATTCGGCCACGCGGGCATTGCCCAGGCCGAGTTGGCGCACGGCCTCGCGCATGAAGCGCGCCTTCTTGCCATTGCTCTCAACCAGGGTCACCTGCAGGCCCGGGCAGGCGATGGCCAGCGGGATGCCCGGCAGCCCGGGACCGGTGCCGAGGTCGGCCAGGCTGCCATCGGCCACGAACGGCTGCATCGCCAGCGAGTCGAGCAGGTGGCGGGTGACCATCTCCTGCGGGTCGCGGATGGCGGTGAGGTTGTAGGTGCCGTTCCAGCGGTGCAGCAGGGCCAGGTAGCGCAGCAGCGGCGGCGCCAGCGCGGCATCCAGGCCCATGCTGGCCAGGCCCTGTTCCAGCGTGGCAGCCACGCTGGCGGGAAGTGGGTGTTCGCTCATGCCGGCATTATCGCCGGTTTTGCGCGCTGATTCCCCGCCTCAGTGCGGATACCAGGCCAACGCCGCCCGGAACTGACCGGTGGCCTGCCATTCGTGCAGGTGCCAGCGCGCGGCCTCGCCCAGTTCCGGGTCGCACCAGCGCAGGTGCAGGGCACCATCGGCCCCCGGCGCCAGCTGCAGGCGGTGCAGGCCGAACGAGATACCCTGGCCGTGCGCCTTCAGCATCGCTTCCTTGGCGCACCACACGCGGAAGAACCAGTGTTCGCGGTCGGCCTGGTCCAGGCTTTCCAGCCACGCCACCTCCTCCGGGTGGAAGAAGCGCTGCACGATCTCCAGCAGGCGGGCGCGCGGCCGCAGCAGTTCCAGGTCCACGCCCAGCCGCACGCCTTCGCCCAGCGCCACCAGCAGCACCTCGCCGCTGTGGCTCCAGCCGGTGCCGTAGTGGGCCAATGCGCCGCTCAGCTCCGGCCGGCCCTTGTCATCGCGGACCAGCGGCAGCGTCTCCGGATCGGCCCCGAGGGCCTGCGCCAGCACCTGCCGTGCCTGCGGTTCGCCGCGCTGGCCGGGCACGTGCGGGCGCCGCCAGACCGTCACCGGACCGAAGCGCCACGGGCCATCGAGGGTGGCTGGCAGGCTCATCCGCACGCGCCCGTCACACGATTGCACGACGGGTTCACGGCCGTGCGCGTCAACTGGTCACCGTTCCCCACCGGAGGTTCGATCATGGGCATCATCATCTGGCTGATCGTCGGCGGCATCGTAGGCTGGCTGGCCAGCATCATCATGAAGCGCGATGCCCAGCAGGGCATCATCCTCAACATCGTGGTCGGCATCGTCGGCGCGCTGATTTCCGGCTGGCTGTTCGGCGGCGGCATCAACGAAGCGATCACCATTCGAACCTTCCTGTTCTCGCTGATCGGTGCAGTGATCCTGCTGGCGATCGTCAATCTGTTCACCCGCAAGAGCATACGCTGACACGGCGGTAGCGCCGGCCGCTGGCCGGCGGGCCTTTCAGAACGGGCCCGGCGATGCCGGGCCCCGTTCGTTCAACCGATCTGCACCCACGCCGGCGCATGGTCGCTCGGGCGTTCCCAGGTGCGCGGCTCGCGGTCGATGCCCGAAGCCACCGCACCGCTCTTCAGCGCATCGGAGACCAGGGTCAGGTCGATGCGCAGGCCCAGGTTGCGACGGAAGCCGGCGGCGCGGTAATCCCACCAGCTGAAGGTGCCCGCCTCGTCGTTGTGCAGGCGGAAGCCATCGTGCAGGCCCAGCTGCAGCAGCTTGTTCAATGCGCCGCGCTCGGCGGTGGAGGTCAGGATGTGGTTGTCGTTCCACACCTCCGGGTCGTGCACGTCGCGTGCGTCCGGGGCAATGTTGAAGTCCCCCATCACGATCAGCTTCGGGTGGCGCTGCAGTTCTTCGGCGATCCAGGCATGCACCGCCTCAAGCCAGCGCAACTTGTACTCGTACTTGTCGGTACCGATGTCCTGCCCGTTGACCACGTACAGGTTGATTACCCGCAGGTCGCCGAAGGTACCGGCGATGACGCGCTTCTGCTCGTCCTCGAAGCCGGGAATGCCGATCTGCACGTCCTGTGCAGGCTCACGCGACAGCAGCGCTACGCCGTTGTAGGTCTTCTGGCCGGCGAACACGCTGCGGTAGCCGGCAGCGATCAGCGCAGAGTCGGGGAACTTGTGGTCCTCCAGCTTGGTTTCCTGGATACCGACGATGTCCGGGCCGAACGCCTTGAGCCACTGTTCCAGGTGCGGCAGGCGGACATTGAGCGAATTGACGTTCCACGAGGCGATTTTCATGCGGGCATTCTACCCGGGTGGGCTTTGGTAGACGCCAACCTGGGTTGGCGCATGGCCGCCCCCGTGCCAACCAAGGTTTGCACCCACCGGTAGTGCCGGCCGCTGGCCGGCAACCCCATGAACCGTCGGCAGGACCCCGCAGTTGGCGGCCAGCGGCCGGCACTACCGCAGCAGCAGCTTCAACAAACCCGCAATCTTCGAATACGGCGGCCGCAGCCGGTCGCTGGCCGCCCAGCGCGACTGCCACAGCACCGGCAGCCGCTTGCTCATCGCATCGAACCCGGCCCGCCCGTGGTACGCGCCCATGCCGCTGGCCCCTACCCCGCCAAACGGCAGGCCATCGGCGGCGAAGTGCAGCAGCGTGTCATTTACCGTCACGCCACCGGCCACCACCTGGCCGAGGATGCGCTCCACCGTGGCCGTGTCATGGCTGAAGGGATACAGCGCCAGCGGCCGTTCGCGGGACAGCACGTCCGCCAGCGCCGCCTCCAGGTCCGGGTAGGCCCGCACGGGCAGGATCGGCCCGAAGATTTCCTCGCGCATCAGGTCCAGATCGTCGGGCGGGTCCAGCACCACGGTCGGCACCAGCAGGCGCTCGCGGTCGGCGCGCGCCTCATCCACCTGCGCCAACGGAATCACCGGCACGCCACGTTCGCGCGCCTGCACCAGATAGCCCTGCAGGCGCTGGTACTGGCCCTCGTTGATGATGCGCGTGTAGTCGTCGGCATTGCTGAAGTCGCCATAGCGTTCGCGCACCTGCTGCTGCAGCGCCTGTACGAACTCGCGCTGGCGGACCGTATCGATCAGCACATAATCCGGCGCGATGCAGGTCTGGCCCGCGTTGAACCACTTGCCGGTGGCCAGCCGCGCGGCGGCTTTGCCCAGCGGAAAATCGCGGCAGACGATGGCCGGCGACTTGCCGCCCAGTTCCAGCGTGACCGGCACCAGATGCTCGGCGGCGGCGGCCATCACCTTGCGGCCAACGGCCGTCGAGCCGGTGAACAGCAGATGGTCCAGCGGCAGCGAGGACACCGCCGCGGCCACATCTGCCCCGCCCTGCACCACCGCCACCCGATCGGGCGGGAACACGCTGGCCAGCAGATCGGCCAGGAACGCACTGGTGCGCGGCGTGTGTTCCGAAGGCTTCAGCAGTACGTGGTTGCCGGCAGCGATGGCGGTGACCAGCGGCACCAGCGCCAGCGTGACCGGGTAGTTCCACGGTGAGATCACCCCGACCACACCCAGTGGCGTCGGCCGCAGCTGCGCGCGCGCTGGCCACAACTTCCATCCCGCCGATGCCCGCTGCGGCTTCGACCAGCGCCGCAGGTGGCGGCGCAGGTGGTCGATGGCCGACAGCACGCTCATGCCATCGGCCAGCTTCGATTCAACGTGGGCGCGATGCCCGAAGTCCTCGGCGATGGCCTGCGCCATTTCGTCCAGGCGTGGCTTCAGCCCCTCGCGCAGGCGGCGCAGGTCGGCCTCACGCTGGTCGAGCGTGGGGCGCTGCGACTGCCAGGCGCTGCGCAGGGTGTGCAGGATGGCGGGAAGGTCGGCGGGGGCGGTGGTCGTCATGGGCCGACTATACGGGGTGCTGCGCAACGCCATGGTAGTGCCGGCCGCTGGCCGGCAATGGGTTCATGTCTTCGGAGATTCATGGGTTTGCCGGCCAGCGGCCGGCACTACCGGAATGCGAACCCAGTGGGCACGGTCGACAAACAGAAAGGCCGCGGTCTGCACCACGGCCCCTGAAACCCGGTGGGTGCCGACCGTTGGTCGGCACGCCGGTTATTTGGTGATATCCACGTTCTTGGTTTCGCGCAGGAACAGGCCGCCGATCACCACCGACATCAGTGCGATCGCAATCGGGTACCACAGGCCGTAGTACAGGTTGCCGGTACCGGCCACCAGCGCGAACGAGATCGCCGGCAGGAAGCCACCGAACCAGCCGTTGCCGATGTGGTACGGCAGCGACATCGAGGTGTAGCGGATGCGGGTCGGGAACAGTTCGACCAGATAGGCGGCGATCGGGCCGTAGACCATGGTCACGTACAGCACCAGCAGCCACAGCATGAAGATGGTGCCGGCGATGTTGATGCGTGCGCCATCGGCCTTGGCCGGGTAGCCGGCAGAGGTCAGGGCGGTCTTCAGTTCCGCGCCGAACGCATCGGCCTTGGCCTTGCCTTCTTCCTTGGTCAGGCCGGCGGCCTCATACGAGGTGACGCTGGCACTGCCCACGTTCACCATCGCCAGCGAACCGGCGGCGGCGGGCTGCACGTCGTACGGCACACCGGCCTTGGTCAACGCGGCGGTCGCCACGTCGCAGGAGCTGGTGAACTTGCGCAGGCCCACCGGATCGAACTGGAACGAGCAGGTGGCCGGGTCGGCGACGACCAGTGCCGGGGAGCTGCTGCGCGCTTCTTCGATGGCCGGGTTGGCGAAGTGGGTCAGGCCCTTGAAGATCGGGATGTAGGTGATGGCCGCCAGCAGGCAGCCGGCCAGGATGATCTTCTTGCGGCCGATGCGGTCGGACAGCCAGCCGAAGAAGATGAAGAACGGCGTGCCCAGTGCCAGCGCTGCGGCGATCAGCAGGTAGGAGGTGGTGGCATCGACCTTCAGCATGCTGCTGAGGAAGAACAGCGCGTAGAACTGTCCGCCGTACCAGACCACGGCCTGGCCAGCCGCTGCACCGAGCAGGACCAGCAACATCAGCTTCAGGTTGCCGCCCTTCAGGCTGTCGCGGAACGGGGTCTTGGAGCCCTTGCCTTCAGCCTTCATCTGCTGGAACAGCGGCGATTCGCTCAGCTGCAGCCGGATCCATACCGAAATGCCCAGCAGCAGGATCGACACCAGGAACGGGATGCGCCAGCCCCAGGCCTCGAAGGCCTCGTTGCCCAGCGTCATGCGGCAGGCCAGGATGATCAGCAGCGACAGGAACAGGCCGAGCGTGGCGGTGCACTGGATGAAGCTGGTGTACAGGCCGCGCTTGTCGTCCGGCGCGTGCTCGGCCACGTAGGTGGCGGCACCGCCGTACTCGCCGCCCATCGCCAGGCCCTGGGCCAGGCGCAGGATGATCAGGATCACCGGTGCGGCGAAACCGATCGAGGCGTAGTTGGGCAGCACGCCGACCAGGAAGGTCGAGATGCCCATGATCAGGATGGTGACCAGGAAGGTGTACTTGCGGCCGATGCGGTCGCCGAGGCTGCCGAAGAAGGCCGCGCCGAACGGACGCACGAAGAAGCCGGCGGCGAACGCCAGCAGGGCGAAGATCATGCCCGTGGTTTCATTGACGCCACTGAAGAACTGCTTGGCGATGATGGCCGCGAGCGAGCCGTACAGGAAGAAGTCATACCACTCGAACACCGTGCCGAGGCTCGATGCGAAGATGACCTTCTTGTGGCCCTTGGTCAGGGTGCCCGCTTTATGTGCGGTGCTGGGTGTACTGGACATGGGACGCTTCCCCTCCGAAGCAATCGTTGTTGGTGGGTGCCGACCGTTGGTCGGCACTCAATTCGGTAGATGCCGACCTTGGCCGGCACCCCATCTCGGTAGGTGCCGGCCGCTGGCCGGCACGCTCTTAGAAGCTGTACTTCGTAGTGAACTGCAACCGGGTGATGTCACCCTTGTTGCCGTTCTCCACTTCGCGACGGCCGTACATCAGCTCCGCACCGATATCGACCTTGGGCAGCGGCGAATAGAAGATGTTGCCGCGGATGCTCTGCACGCTCTTGGTCACCAGCGGGCCGAGGATGCTGTCGTTGTCGTAGTCGCTGCGCGCGTAGATCAGGTTGGTGCGCAGCTTCGGCGAGAACGCATGCCGCCAGCCCACGTAGCCGGCCAGCACGCCGGTCGGGTTGAGCTCATCGCGGGCCACGTCGTAGGCGCTGTCGGCGGTGATGCCCAGGCCGATGTAGCGAGCGATGCCTTCGCCGCCGGTCAGCTGGTAATGCAGCGAATCGCTGTCACCCATCACCCACTTGCCGCCCAGGGTCAGGCCGCCAGCCACCTTGTCGGCCTTCGCGCCGGTGGCCTGGTTGTCGACCTTCAGCTGACGGACGATGCCGCCGACACCGAAGGTGCCCCAGTCGCCCTTCCAGCCATAGCGCAGGGTCAGATCGGGCAGGCTGCCACGGTCGGAGTTGGCGCTGGCGTTGGTCCAGGCGCCGGTGACCGGGTTGCGGGTACCGGTGAGGGTGGTGGTTTCCGGGTTTTCCAGCGCGACGCTGAAGCCGCCCTGGGTGTAGCGCACCTGGGCCTGGCGCACGAAGATCACGCCGTCGGTGGGGCCGACGAAGTCGACCGCTTCCGGCAGTGCGGCCGCGTCCATGAAGTTGGACCAAGTCTGGCCGGCCAGCCAGTTGTTCCAGTACATGTAGGCGTGGCGCAGGGTCACGCCGTAGGTATTGGTGGCGGTCTGGTTGCCCAGTGAGTTGCCGAAGAAGTCCATCTCGAAGAACGCACCGGCCTTGTTGCCCGATTCGCTGACGTTGTCGATGCCCAGGTTGAAGCGCGAGAACTTGGCATGGGCGTTGAAATCGGTGCCTGAGCGCTTGCCGCTGCCGCCGGCGCCTTCCACCGGGGTCTGGCCCGGCAGGTACAGCGAACGGCCGGTGGCGTCGTCGGCCAGCTGGCCATCGCTGGTCTGGGTGGCCAGGAAGTCGGCCTTGATGAAGCCGCCGATCTTGACCGTGGTGCCCGGTGCCGCGCCCGGGGTGATGGTGGTGACCTGGATCGGCTGCTTGCCGGCCGGCACCTGTGCAACCGGCTTCTGCTCGGCCTGCACCGTGCGCACTTCGGTCACCGCCTGCTGGGTCTGGCTGATCTGGGTCTGTTGTTGTTGCTGCGAAGACAGCAGCAGCTGGACCTGGCGTTCCAGTTCGGCAACGCGTGCTTCCAGTGCCTTCTCTTTGGCGGTCTCTGCGAACGCCATGCCCGGTGCGACCAGGGCGACCAGCAGGCAGGCCGCCAAAGGTGTGCGCACGGCTTTCAACGTACGGTGGCTCATGTTGCCCTCTCTCCCAAGTGGCAAGGTGATGCCGCGCGTGGGGCACGGTCGAGCCGAGACTGCGGGGCGATTATGTATAGCGGCTATTCGCCATTGGTCGAACCCGGCCCTGCAAGGCGCTCACTTTCGACCATGGTCTAACCAGGGTGGTGACGCGGCCGGGGGTGGATGGGGCAAACTGAGGGGGATCGGTCGTTGCGATGCTGCGACCGCACATACAAAGTCAACGTGCAAGTGAGGGTGCCATGGCTGATATCTACCCCGTCGATCCGCAGTTCGCCGCCAAGGCACGCATCGACAAGAAGACCTATGAACAGCAGTACCAGGCGTCGGTGACCGACCCGGATGGATTCTGGGGCAAGGCCGCCGAGCGCCTGCAATGGATGCGCAAGCCGACGAAGATCAAGAACGTCAGCTACGACCTGTCCGACTTCCACATCAAGTGGTTCGAGGACGGCGAGCTCAATGCCAGCGTGAACTGCCTGGATCGCCAGCTCGAGACGCGCGGCGACAAGACCGCCCTGCTGTTCGAGCCGGACGGCCCTGATGCACCGGCCCAGCACGTGACCTATCGCGAACTGTATGAGCGCACCTGCCGCCTCGGCAATGCGCTGCGCAACCTTGGGGTCAAGAAAGGCGACCGCGTCACCATCTACCTGCCGATGATCGTCGACGCCGCAGTAGCCATGCTGGCCTGCGCGCGCATCGGTGCAATCCACTCGGTGGTGTTCGGTGGCTTCGCGCCGAACTCGATCGCCGACCGCGTCAGCGACTGCCAGAGCAAGCTGATCATCACCGCCGACGAAGGCTTGCGCGGTGGCCGCAGGATTCCGCTGAAGGCCAACGTCGATGCCGCGCTGAAGCTGCCGGGCACGAACACGGTTGAAACCGTGCTGGTGGTGCGCCACACCGGCGGCGCGGTGGACATGCAGGCCCCGCGCGACCGCTGGTTCCACGATGTGGTGGACAGCCAGCCGTCCACCTGCGAACCGGAACGCATGAACGCGGAAGACCCGCTGTTCATCCTCTACACCTCCGGCTCCACCGGCAAGCCGAAGGGCGTGCTGCACACCACCGGCGGCTATCTGCTGTACGCGGCCTACACCCATGAAGCGGTGTTCGACCTGCGCGAGGACGACATCTACTGGTGCACCGCCGACGTCGGCTGGGTCACCGGCCACAGCTACATCGTGTACGGGCCACTGGCCAACGGTGCGACCTCGCTGATGTTCGAAGGCGTGCCGAACTATCCGAACACCTCGCGCTTCTGGAACGTCATCGACAAGCACAAGGTGAGCATCTTCTACACCGCCCCGACCGCCATCCGTGCGCTGATGCGCGAAGGCGAGGAGCCGGTGAAGAAGACCTCGCGCGCGTCGCTGCGCCTGCTCGGCAGCGTCGGCGAGCCGATCAATCCGGAAGCCTGGCGCTGGTACTACGAAGTGGTCGGCGACAGCCGCTGCCCGATCGTCGATACCTGGTGGCAGACCGAAACCGGCGGCATCCTGATCTCGCCGCTGGCCGGCGCGATGGACCTCAAGCCGGGGTCGGCCACCCTGCCCTTCTTCGGCGTGCAGCCGGCGCTGGTCAATGCCGATGGCGAGATCCAGGACGGCCCGACCGAGGGCAACCTGATCATCCGTGACTCCTGGCCGGGCCAGATGCGCACGGTGTACGGCGACCACCAGCGCTTCATCGATACCTACTTCCGCACCTACCCGGGCAGCTACTTCACCGGTGACGGTTGCCGCCGCGACGAAGACGGCTATTACTGGATCACCGGCCGCGTCGACGACGTGATCAATGTGTCCGGCCATCGCATCGGCACCGCCGAAGTGGAAAGCGCGCTGGTCTCGCATCCGAAGGTGGCCGAAGCGGCGGTCGTGGGCTTCCCGCACGACGTCAAGGGCCAGGGCATCTACGCCTACGTCACCCTGGTGGCCGAAGAGGCCCCGAGCGATGAACTGCACAAGGAGCTGATCGCCTGGGTGCGCAAGGAGATCGGGCCGATCGCCACACCGGACCACCTGCAGTGGGCACCGGGCCTGCCGAAGACCCGCTCGGGCAAGATCATGCGCCGCATCCTGCGCAAGATTGCCGAAAACGCGCCGGACCAGCTCGGCGACACCTCGACCCTGGCCGATCCGTCGGTGGTGGCGTCGCTGGTGGACGAGCGCAAGGTGCGCTGATGCAGAACCCGGGGTCGGATCCCTTTCCACCAGGAAAGGGCTCTGACCCCATCTGGTTTCCCCCACGGTTCCCCCCGACCATGACCACCCTCCTGATTGCCGATGACCACCCGCTGTTCCGCGAAGCCCTGCGTGGAGCCGTGCAGCGGGTCATCCCCGGCGTGCAGCTGTTCGAGGCCGACAGCGTGGAAGCGCTGTACGCGCTGGCCGACCAGCACAACGACGCCGACCTGGTCCTGATGGATCTCAACATGCCCGGTGCGCAGGGCTTCAACGCACTGGTGCACATGCGCTCACTGCACCCCCAGCTGCCAGTGGTGGTGGTGTCCGCGCGCGAAGAAGCCACGGTGATGCGCCGCGCGCTCGACCACGGTGCGCTGGGCTTCATCCCGAAGTCTGCGGATTCGGACACCATCGGCCATGCGCTGGGCACCATCCTCGATGGCGAGACCTGGGCACCGCCGGAAGCGCACAACGTGCCGCCCACCGGCAGCGAAGAACGCGAAGTCGGCCAGCGCCTGCGCGAGCTGACCCCGCAGCAGTTCCGTGTCCTGCAGATGCTCGGCGCTGGCCGCTTGAACAAGCAGATCGCCTACGACCTCAACGTCTCCGAAGCGACGATCAAGGCCCACGTCACCGCCATCCTGCGCAAGCTCGGCGTGACCAACCGCACCCAGGCCGTGCTGATGGCCGGCAAGCTGGCCATCGACGACGACGCCATCGTGCTGCCGCCCGAGGAAGACTGACGGTAGTGCCGGCCGCTGGCCGGCATTCGCCTGGAACGTCTGAAACCGCCCTGGTAGGTGCCAAGCTTGCTTGGCTAGGTGTATCCGCGGCAACCGCCGGCGCATGAATCATGGCCAATGCCCGGCAATTGGTTCCAAGCGTATGGCGGTGCGACCGATGTGTTTCGCATCTCTCTGCTATCCAAGACGACGCATTTGGCTCTATGGCTGCCACTACTGCAATTGCATACTGCCGCTGCATGGCGACTTGGGCTCGAAAATGAACACTCTGCTCGACACACCCAGAGATGCGTCGCAGCTTCGACCGGAAGAACGGGACGCCATCCGCATGCTGGTTGCCTTCGTCCGCGAAGGCTGTCCGGATGGCCCCAGCCCACCAGGCTTCCCCAATGATCGCGAGGAGGATTTTCGGCGTGCGGCGCTCGAGTACTTCTCCGATCCGCCCGATCCTGCCAATCACTTCCGGATTGATGTTCCCAGCGATGAGTACATCCGCACCCAAGCGCGAATATACAAGCGCCCATCGGGTGCCCAGGTGGAACTGGACCTGTTCGCCGATGGCGAGATGTGTGATCTGACCGCCACCTTCGACCTTGATCGTGAAAGCGTGGTGTTCGGCGGCCCCACGCTGTACAGCATCCATGTGATGTAGCCGGTCGCGTCCGCATTCCTGCCGGCCAGCGGCCGGCACTACCAGGCACCGCTGCGCTTACGATATAGCCATCGCTATACAAACCAGCCCTGCCTGCGCGTTTGCCTGTAAATGCGCCACGCGCGGATCGCAATGCTAAGCTTCGCGTCCCCTTGGGGAGTAGCCGGATTCCTTCGCAGGAATCGTCCACGTCAACATACTCGGCCAGTGCGCCGTGGCGTGGACAACCATGATGGTTGGCGAGACCAGCGGCCCGCGCGCGCAACGTCAGGTTGGGCGCGAGCGCGAGCCGTGCGTCCGTCCTTGCCCGACCTCAGCCGCTGTCCATGTCCCCCATTTCGATCCTCCTGATCGGCTTTGCCATGTCCACCGATGCCTTTGCCGCCGCAATCGGCAAGGGTGCGGCCATGCGCAAGCCGGTGTTTCGCGATGCACTGCGTGCCGGCATCATCTTCGGCGTCATCGAGGCGATCACGCCGATCATCGGCTGGCTGCTCGGCCACGCCGCGCTGCAGTACGTCGAAGCCTTCGACCACTGGATCGCGTTCGGCCTGCTCGGTGCGCTGGGCATCCACATGATCTACAACGGCCTGCGCCCGGACAGCGCCGTGGATGACGAGGATCCCTCGCAGCACCACGGCTTCTGGAAGCTGGCGCTGACCGGCTTCGCCACCAGCATCGACGCGATGGCGGTGGGTATCGGCCTGGCCTTCATGGACGTGCATATCGGCGTGATGGCCGCGGTCATCGGCCTGTGCACACTGACCATGGTGACCGCCGGCATCATGCTCGGCCGCGTGCTGGGCAGCATGGTCGGCAAGCGTGCGGAGATCATCGGTGGCGTGATCTTGGTGATCATCGGCGCGACCATCCTGTACGAACACCTGCACGGCTTGGGGTAACGCATCGGAAGCGAGCGATTGCGTGGTTGCCGGCCAGCGGCCGGCACTACCTGGCGTCGCATCCACGCATGGCGTGGATCTATTGCGCATCCCGCAGCGCGCCCAGGAAGGCGCGCAGCGAGGCCGGCTTGATCGGCTTGGTCAGCACGCGGTAGCCACGCTCGCGTGCCATCCGCTTCAGCTCGTCACGTCCGTCGGCGGTCAGCAGCGCACCGGGCAACGGGTAGCCGGCCGCCTCGCGCAGCGCCACCAGCGCATCCAGGCCATCCATGCGATCGTGCAGGTGGTAGTCCACCAGCATCACCTGCGGTCGCTCGGCGATCTTCTCCAGTGCCTGGTCGACGGTGGCGGCGGTGATCACCTGCACCTGCCAGCGGCCGAGCAGTGCGCGCATGCCGTCGAGGATTTCCTCGTCGTTGTCCACGCACAGCACCCGTAGGCCCGCCAGCGAATCGCTGCGCACCGGTGTGGCCACGGCCTGGGTCGCCTTGGCAGGCTCGGTGTAGCCGGGCAAGGGCGCAACCCGCGGCAGGATGATCGAGAACATCGAGCCACTGCCAACGCGGCTGCGTGCATTGAGGCGATGGTCGAGCAGGCGCGAGATGCGCTGACAGATCGACAGGCCCAGGCCCAACCCCTGCTCGCCCCAGTCGAACGGCTGCTGGTAGCGGTGGAACTCGTCGAAGATCTGCCGCATGTGGTGTTCGGGAATGCCAGGGCCGGTATCCCACACCTGCAGTTCCACCTCGTCGCCGCGCTGGCGCACGGCCAGCACGATGCGCCCCTGGCGTGTGTAGCGCAGCGCATTGGCCAGGAAGTTCTGCAGTACGCGGCGCAGCAGGCGGCGATCGCTGCGTACCCAGGCCGCGCGCGCGAACAGGTCCAGGCGCAGGCCACGGCCTGCGGCGACCGGCGTGTACTGCGCGGCCAGCTCGCGCATCAACGCACTCACATCGAACTCGCCGATCACCGGGTGCAGGCCACCGGCATCCAGCCGCGACACGTCCAGCAGGCCATCAAGCAGTTCTTCGGCAGCGCGCAGCGACGCGTCCACGCGCTCGGCCAGATGCTTCTGCTCGTCGCTGACGTGATCACTGTCGCGCAGTGCCGAAGCGAACAGGCGTGCTGCGTTCAGCGGCTGCAGCACGTCGTGGCTGATCGCCGCCAGGAAGCGCGTCTTCGACTGCTGCGCAACCTCGGCCTCATGCGAGCGCTCGGCCACGCGCTGTTCCAGCGTCTCGTTGGCTTCAAGCAGCGCCCTTTCAGCGTGCTTGTAGTCGGTGATGTCGTTGTAGCTGGTCACGTAACCGCCGCCGGGCAGCGCCTGGCCACGCATCTCGATCACCTTGCCGTCGCTGCGGGTGCGCTCGAACACGTGCGGCGAGCCGGCGCGCATGTAACCGATGCGGCGGTTGATCTGCACTTCGATATCGCCCTCGCCCAGCTCGCCGCGCTCGGCGTTGTAGCGGATCAGGTCGGCCACCGGGCGGCCCACGTAGAGCATGCCGTCGGGGTAACCGAACATGTCCTGGTAGCGGCGGTTCCACGCGGTCAGGCGCATGTCCGGATCGACCACGCTGACCCCGGCGCTGATGTTCTCCAGCGTGGTCGACAGGATCTCGCGGTTGAAGCGCAGTTCCTGCCCGGCTTCGTCCAGCACCGCCACCACTTCCCCCAGGTCCATGCCCGAGCCACGCAGCAGGCTGGTCAGCAGCAGGCGCGCCGATGCCGCACCGATCGAGGCGGCCAGCAGGCGCTCGGTGAACTGCACCCACGGCCGGTCAGCCGGTGCCGAGGATTGCAGCTCACGGCCCAGCGACTGCGCCTGCTCGAAGAACGAACGCCGTGCATGGCGTTCGCCGACCACGCGCGAAGCCAGCGCCAGCAGGTCGCCCACATGCACATGCCCGGGCCAGCCGCCGGCCACCGACGGGCGCTCGGCATACGGGTCGAGGAACGGTGCCGCACGCAGGCGCTCGTCGACGCCGGGCCGCCAGCGTGCGGAAACCAGCATCATCGTGGCCGCATTGACCAGCAGCGACCAGAACGTGCCGTGGGTCAGCGGGTCCCAGCCGGACATGCCGAACAGCTGCTGCGGACGCAGCCACTCGATGCCGAACGGGCCGTGCTGTACCCAGGCGGCGTCGACCCAGCCGGCCATGGTCATCGCCGGCAGCAGCAGGGTGTACAGCCAGGTGGCAAAGCCCAGCAGCATGCCCACTTCGACGCCGCGCCGGCTGGCACCGCGCCAGTACAGGCCGCCGATCAGGCCGGGCGCGAATTGCGCCACCGCTGCGAACGCCATCAGGCCGTACGAGGCCAGCGTGCTGTCGTTGCTGCTGGTGCGGTAGTAGCTGTAGGCCATCAGCGCCAGCAGCAGGATCGCCAGGCGGCGGATCCACAACACGCGCGAGGCGACGTCAGCGGCTTCCTGGTGGTCACCGCTCCGACGCAGCAGTACCGGCATCACCAGATCATTGCTGACCATGGTCGCCAGCGCGATGGACGAGACGATGACCATGCCGGTGGCCGCCGAGAAGCCGCCCACGTAGGCGATCAGCGCCAGCGCATTGCGGCCTTCGGCCAACGGCAGCGCCAGCACCATCGAGTCGTCGGCGACGCTGCCGCCGGTGCCGAACAGGGTCACGCCGGCGGTGGCGATCGGCAGCACCATGCCCGAGATCAGCACCAGGTAACCGCCGAACATCCAGCGCGCGCGGCGCACGTCGCGCACGTCACCGCACTCGACCACCGCCACGTGGAACTGGCGCGGCAGGCAGATGATGGCGAGGAAGCTGAGCAGGGTCTGCGAGATGAAGCCGACCGGCGGCAGGCCGGTGAACAGCGTATGCACCGACTCGACCACCGCGTCGGTGCGGTTGCTCAGCCACAGGTAGGCGAACACACCCACCGCCAGCATCGCCAGCAGCTTGATCACCGATTCAAAGGCAATCGCCAGCATCATGCCGTGGTGGTGCTCGGTGGCATCGACCTGGCGGGTACCGAACAGGGTGGCGAACAGCGCCATCAGCAATGCCACGTATAGCGCCGGGTCGGTGAAGAACCCGGTCGGGCCGGTGTTGCCGGTCAGCACCTGCAGGCTCATCGCCACCGCTTTGTACTGCAACGCCAGGTACGGAATGATGCCGATCAGCGCGATGATCGCCACCAGCGCCGCCAGCCGCCGCGAGCGACCGAAGCGCGAGGAGATGAAATCGGCGATGGAGACCACGTTCTGGCTGCGTGCGATCAGCGCCAGGCGCTCGATGATGCGCCAGCCGAACAACAGCAGCAGCAGCGGGCCGATGTAGATCGGCAGGTAGCCCACGCCATTGCGCACGGCAGTGCCGACCGCGCCGTAGAAGGTCCACGACGAGCAGTACACCGCCAGCGCCAGGCTGTAGACGACCGGCCGCAGCCACGGCCGGTCGGGGTACATCGGCCGACGGTCGCCCCACCACGCCACGCCGAACAGCAGCGCGGCATAGGCAACCGAGACCAGCAGCAGGACCCAACTGGAGACCACGCGTGTGTTTCCGTCGGAGGAACCCGCAGTGTAGGCCAGGCGCGGCCGGGTGTACGGGCTCGTTGGGGGCAACCGCCCCCACCGGTGTGGGGGCTTACGCGGTGCGGGCCACGACCGTGGGTCGTGGCCGGCTTCTTACTGGGCCGGCACGCCCATTTCCTTCAGCAGTTCCGGCGCCGGGTAGACCTTGGCCAGCAGCCAGCGCAGGTAGCGCATGTCCACGTGCACGGCACGCTTGTAGCGCGGGTCGAACCACCAGCTGGCGCTGACCGACTCCCAGTTGCTGTCAAAGTTCAGGCCGATCAGTTCGCCCTTGGCATTGAGCACCGGCGAGCCGGAGTTGCCGCCGGTGGTGTCCAGGTTGGTCAGGAAGTTGACCGTCTGGGTCTTCAGTGCCGGATCGGCGGTGCTGCCGAAGTCACCCTTGGCGATCGCTGCCAGCAGCGGCTTGGGTGCGTCGAACGGATAGGCGTTGGTGTTCTTCTCGACGATGCCGGCCACGGTGGTCACCGGCGAGTAGGTCACGCCATCGCGCGGGTGCAGTGCCTCGACCTTGCCGTAGCTGATGCGCAGGGTGCGGTTGGCATCCGGGTACACAGCGCGGCCCTGCTTGGCACGCCAGGCGAACAGCGCCTGCATGTAGGCCGGGCGCAGGCGCAGCTGCTCGCCCTCGCGGGTCTTGCTTTCGTTCTCGATGCGCAGCTGCGCGGCCACCAGCGGGCCGGCCACGGCGATCAGCGGATCGGCGGCCAGGGCCTTGCCTTCGCGCGCAGCCGCGAAGCGCGACAGGCGCTGCGCCTCGTCACCCAGCTGGGTGCCGGCGTACAGGGTATCCAGTGCCTTGGCCAGCTGCTGCGGGGTACGGCCGAAGGCGGCGTCGAACTCGGCCACGCGCTGCGCGTCCGGCAGCTGCTGGTAACGGGTCAGCAGGGTGGTCAGCAGGGCCTTCTCGACCTCCGGTGCGTAGCGGCGCTGGACCTGCTTGAGCACGCCTTCGATCATCGCCTGGTCGCGCTGCTGGTAACCGCTCTCGCGCTGCGCGTCCGGTTTGGCCGATTCGATGCGCAGGCGCTCCAGCAGCAGCGCCGAGCGCAGCAACTGGCTCTGTGCGGCCATCTGGTCCAGCAGCAGGTCACGCTCGCCCACCGCCGCGCCCTGTGACAGGTTGGCCAGCAGCGCCTTGATGTCGCTCTGGTACCTGCGGTCGGTGGCGGCCAGCATCGCGGTCTCGTCGGCGGCACGCTGGGCCTTGGCGTCGCTGCGCAGCAGACCTTCCAGCTCACCGGCGGCGCGCTTGCGGTTGTTCTTCAGCGACTGCAGCTGCGAAGCGTAACGGGTACGTGCCTGCGCGTCCTTGGCGGTTGCCGCCTCGATGGTGTCGATCATCTGCTGGAACACCGAAACGCGGCGCGGCAGCACGGTGTCGATCTGGCCGGCGAATTCTGCCGCGGTACGGTGGCGGTAGGTGATGCCCGGATAACCGGCCAGCATCGCGTAGTCGCCCTCCTTCGGGCCCTCCACCGACATCTGCAGGTGTGCCGGCGCCTGGTAGGGCACGTTGTCCTTGCTGTAGGCGGCCGGCTTGCCGTCCTTGCCCACATAGGCGCGCAGCAGGGTAAAGTCGCCGGTGTGGCGCGGCCACATGAAATTGTCGATCTCATCGCCATAGTTGCCGATCGCACGCGGCGGCGCGTACACCAGGCGCACGTCGCTGAGTTCCAGCTGGGCGATGCGGTAGAAGTCGGTGCCGTAGTACATGTTGGCCACCGAGCAGCGCACACTGCCATCCTTCTCGCACTCGGCCACGATCTGCTTGCTGGCGGCATCGACGGCATCGAAGTAAGCACGGCCGGTCTTGCCGCGGGCCTGCGCCAGCACCTGGTCGGTCACCTTGTCGAAGCCGACGGTGACCAGCACGCGGAAGTCCGGGTTGGCCTGGCGCTCATCGGCACGGCCGTTGGCGATGAAGCCACCGTTGATCAGGTCGTGCTCTGGGGAGCTGTTGTACTGGATCACGCCCATCGCCACGTGGTGATTGGTCAGCAGCAGGCCGTCGCTGGACACGAACGAGCCGGTGCCGCCGCCAGCGCGCACCACCGCGCTCAGCGGCGGCGCGGTGACATTGGCCAGGTCGGCCGGATTACCCTTGAAACCTGCGGCCTGCAGCGGCTCGGCCAGCTCCGGCAGCTGCGTCGGCATCCACATGCCTTCATCGGCGTGGGCACCGGCGGCGAGGGTCAGGCCCAGGGCCAGGGCGGTGGGAAGGGCTTTGCGTGGTGACATGAGGCAATCCGGTACGACTGAACAGCCCGGGACCATAGCCGCTGGGGCCGCATGGGGCAACGGCTGATGGTTGGGGGCACCGATGCTGGCTAGAATCAGGCACGGATACTAGGGAAGGACCGATGATCGCAGGAATCGATCTGGGCACCACGCATTCGACAGGGCCATCTGCCGCCGAGGCGCTTGCCGACCGCATCGTCCGCAACGGTCAGCAACGCGATCCGGCAGACTTCGCAGCCTGGCTGCAGCAGTCCCCGGAACTGCAGCCCCCTGCGGATGCTGGCGCGGTGAACCTGGCAACCTGGCAACGGCTGATGAAGGGCACTACGCCGTTCCCGCAAGCGAACTTCGAGCAGCTGGCCGACCGCTTCCAGTGGTATGACCGGGACAGTATCCGCGAGTGCTACGACATGGCCGCCCTCGGCCACAGCATGCACCTGTGCTGGTTGCTGGTGCCAGGCAACGAGACCGCGCTCGCCCGTTACATGCGTCTTGAGAATGCGCCGGTCTCGGTGGTGCAGGCCCGCACCCGTGTCGCCCGGCTCAGTGGCCCCTGGCACCCACTGCGCGCGCGCATCCAGGCGCTGTCCGCGCGCACGCGGCACGAAATGCGTGAAACGCTGCATTACCTTGTCGGCGTGCCTGTGATGGCGCACGTGGCGCTCCCACCGCCATTGCAGCGCAGGCAGGTCATGTTCTGGGCGGCCGCATGCGACGCCCTGCACCATTCCGTGCCGTCACGCAGACGCTTCACGCGGCGAACGGTCGCTTTGGCACTGCTTCTGACGTGCGCCCTGCTGGCCGCCATCGCAATCCTCCGCGGGGCATTTTCCAGCTCCCCCGGCAATGCAGACAGTGATCGTTCAAGCCTGCAGCCCCCACACGAGGCAAACCCATGAGCAACTGGATGGACCTGCTGGAGCGCGCCAAATCCACCGACCCGCAACCTTTCGCGGTGTACCTGCAGGGTCTGCGCAGCCAGTGGTCCCTGGACGAGCGCGCTGAAGCCAGTGCTAGGGTGCTGCAGGCGCTGCGCGCGCGGCAGGCGCCCATGAACCTGTCCGAAGCCGCGGCGCTTTACCAGGCCTTCGGCTGGGACGACGCGGGCTGCGGCCTGGCACCAGGCGAACTGCGCGAGCTGGCCGAACACGCCTGGCAGGACTGGCTGCAACTGCCCGCGCAGACCGATCTGCTGGCCCAGCAGATGGAGGCGCGTGGCGGACGCTGGACCAGCCACGATGACGCTGCCAGCCGCCTTCAGCAGCTGCGCGAACCGCGTTCGCACCTGCGCAACCTGATGTCCGCGCTGCCGCTGCGCGTGCCGCGCCAGGCCGCAGCGTTGATGGACGTACTGGGCTGCCAGGAGGACCGTCCTCTGCCGCCCGGCATCGATGCGGGCCAAGCCCGCTTCTGGGCCGGCGCCAGCGATGTCACCCGCCTCACCGCAGCACAGTTGTCATTGCTGCGTGCACTGCTGGCAAGCGTGGCGCTGACGTTGATGGCCTTCATCGCGTTGGCCACCACCCAGATCGCCAACACGCTGCTGCCCTACCAGTCGGAAGAGCAGCGCAGGGCGATCGTGCTGGGCACGGCAGCGCTGGCGCCACTGCTCGGCACGCTGCTGGCCATTGGCCTGCGTCATCTGTTCGTCTGGCAGAGCGCCCCTGAAGACCCGTCCGTGCCGCCTTCCCGGCTGCGTTGGCTGGCCCTGCCGGTCGCCTGCGCAGCCATCGCAGTGGTCGGTACCGCCGTCTACCTGTGGGTGCCCTCGCCTTCGCTGTGGTTGGCACCGCTGTGCTGGCTGCTGGCCTGGACCGTGCTGGCCACGGCATGGATCCGCTACCAGCTGCGCCGGGGCAAGCCCGTCCGCATGGAATTGCCAGTGTCATTCCTGATGATGCTGTCCGTGCTCAGCGTGCTGCCGGCGCTGCTGGGTGCGCTGCTGCTGTGGAGCATGGACCTGTCCGGGCACCGCCAGCGGCTGCGCCGCAGCTGAAGAAGCCGGGGGTCGGACCCTTTCAACGAAAGGGCGCCGCCCCCGACCCGGTCATTTCTCCCGCCGCCAGTTGATCGAACCACGGTTTTCCACCGTGCTCGATTCCACTTCCACATCAAACCCGCGGCGCAGCAGGTACTTCAGCGTGATCACCGAACCGGCGCCCACCAGCGACACGCCGTAACCCACGTAAAGCTTGGGCGAGATGTACTTGCCGACGCCGATCACCGAACCACCCAGCGCGCGCGACTGGCTCACGCCTGCATCATCCAGGCCCAGCTTGGCACCCAGCTGCGAGGCGAGCAGGCCACTGCCAGCCGAGAGCGCCGCCGAGGCCGCGTTGACCTGCTGCGCCTGGTCGCTGCTGGCGCCGGTCAGGCTGCGTCCCAGCACCAGATAGGCCAGTGCCTCGGACTGCGACATCGCCGGATCGGACCACACGTCGGCACGCGGTTGCTGGGCACGCCCGGTCACGTCGATGCCGGCGGTGACATCACCGATGCGGCGCTCGGCGCGGATGTTGATGCGCGGGTCGGACACCGCGTTGTAGTTCCAGTTGAGGTTGCCACGGGTGATGGTCAGGTCCTGCCCATACGCCTTGTAGCGGCCGCTCACTTCCAGGCCGCCATTGGCGGTCATTTCGCGGCCGGGCTTGGCCCAGACCTGCATCTTGCCGGTCAGCGCGCCCTTCAGGCCGAACCCGGTCATCTTCACCTTGTCGCCCAGGCTGACCGTCAGGTCCATGTCCAGCGGCGAGGTGCGCGACTCTTCCGGATCGGCCGGGTCGAGCACCACCACGTCTTCGGACACCGAGGTGCCGCGGTCCAAGCGTTCCAGATCGATGTCGGCCTCGGGCACGTGCACGGTGCCGCGCAGCTCCATCGCCGCCTTGGCCAAGGTGAAGTCGAGGTTGGGGTTGGCGACGATGCGCAGTTCGCTGGTGTTGGACAGCAGCACGTTCTCGCCATGGATCTTCAGCTGCAGCGGCTGCGCATCGCCGAACCACGACAGGCCACCGTCCACGTACAGCGTGCCCTGGCCCGAGTTGGCCTGCGCGGTGATCTTGGCCGAACCATCGGGCTGGGCCACGAAGCTGCCCTTGCCCTGGTCGAAGGTCAGGCCCAGCGCGGGGAATTCGCCCTTGAAGTTGCTCAGCTGTGCGTCACCGCCCAGCGACGGCTGGCCTCGCGTCCCGCGCAGGCTGACGTGGCCTTCGATCAGGCCGGTCGGTCGCACGATGTCCGGCGAGAACAGCTCCAGCCAGTACAGCCGCGACATGTTGAGGTAGAGCTCACCATTAAGCGGCGCACTGGCTTCCCAGCCGGTCTGCATCTTGGCGTCGACGAAGCCATTGCCCTGGAAGCCCATGCCCAGGTAGCCCTTGATGCTGGCCGGGGTCATGTCGAGCTTCAGCGAGAACTGGTCATAGCGCACCAGCTCGCCGCGGGTGGTATCGCCCACGGTGTTGCGGTTCTCGCCCAGGCGCACGCCGCCTTCCTTCGAGCGCACCTCCACATGGCCTTCCCAGGCGTTGCCGCGCGGGCGGATGTGCGCGTCCAGGCTGACATCGCCGCGAAGGTAGATGCGGCGCCCGGACTGCGGCGGCAACCACGGCTGCACCAGCGCCAGCGGCAGCGCGTCGCTGCGCACCACCAGGCCTTCGCGCGGCCAGTTGGCCTGTGCGCACAGCGCGCCGCTGCTCGCGGCGGCCAGGCAGGCTTCGGACAGGGTGTAGGTGCTGCCGTTGATCGCGAACGCCGCCGGTGCACGCAGCGCCCAGGCATCGCCCTTCACCGGTGCGATGCGCAGCGACGCCAGCTCGCCACGCCACTGCGTGCCCTGCTGGCGCACGCTGCCCTGCAGCTCGACCGCACCCATCTCGTTGCGGGTCTGCGCAGCCAGGCGCAGGTTGGACACACTGCCCTGCGCGTCGATGTTCAGCCGCTCCAGCAGCATGCCCGCGTTGACTTGCTGGCCCTGCACGGCCAGCGTGCCGCTGTCGCCGCGCCACGGCAGGCGGCCCTTGATGCTCACGCTCTCGGCGCCGTAGCCGTCCCAGTTGAGGTTGTTGCCGACCAGGTCGGCGGTGATGTCCGGCGCATCGCGCGGGCCCTTCACCTGTACCTGGCCACGCAGGCCACCGTCGGCGGCCGGCAGCAGGTCGCTCAACTGCAATGGCTCGAAACGCGCCTCGATGTCGAGGCGGTCGCCGACCTTGCCCGACGCGGTCACCCGGCTGCTGCCCAACGCCAGTTTCAGGTCACCTTGGCCCTGCGCGCCCTGCAGCGCGAACTTGCCCTGTGCGTCGAGATTGCGCTGGCGCAGCATGCCCTTCAGCGAGGGCAGGTCCACCGTGGCTTCCAGCGTACCGGCGGTGCCCGGTGCGGCATTGGCCGGCGGCGGCAGCTGGCGGCCCTTGGAGGCCAGGTTGCCGGACAGGCGGCCGTTCCAGCCCGGCACGAAATAGCCGGGGTCGAAGTCCTTCAGCGTGGCCTTGGCGTCCCAGTCCAGCTGCGGCGCCCACGCCACCTGGCCTTCCACCTGCAGCTGGCCACCGGGCGTCTGCGCCTGCAGCTGGTGGATCGACGCGGCCTGGTCGTTGCCACGCACATCGAAGTGCAGCTGCGCCTTCTGCTTTTCGCGTTCGACCTCGGCGCGGCCGATCGCCGCCCAGGCCTTCAGGGTACCGGCCAGGCCGAAGCGTGCTTCCTTCAGAGTGACCGGCACCGGTGCGCTGCCGGCGGTGTTCGGATCGGGCGCCGGTACATAGGTCAGGTCCCGCGCGACCACCGAGAAGTTGAGCTTCTGCTGGTTTTCCTGGCTGAAATCGGCGGTGCCCTCCAGGCGGGCTTCGCCACCGAGGCCCTTCAGCAGCAGCGGCGAGACCTTCAGTACCTGGTCCTGCAATGACACCTTGGACGGTGCAAGTTCCAGTTCCTGGTCGCCCTGCTTCACCCTGCCACGCAGGTTGGCATTGCCGCCCTTGCCAGCAGCGGTGAAATCCAGCGACAACGGCGTGATCGCCGAGCTCGCCAAGGCCGGCGACAGCAACGCCAGATCCAGCTCGTCGCTGCGCACGCTGGCGTTCCACGTCGGGTCGGCGCGGCCATCGAACACCAGCATCGCGTGCAGCGGCTTCGGTGCACGCCCGGCCACCGCCACTTCCATGTGCGACAGGTCACCGCGGGCGACCAGGCCGACGGTAGCGGCTGTGCGCCCACGCGGTGCCGGCAACACCGCCGTCACCGTCACGTCGGTGTCGTAGTCCTTTGCCGGGATGTAACGGCCCTGGGCAGTGAAGTTGCCCATGTCACTGTCCACCACCAGCTTGTGCGCCTGGAACTCGCCGTTGGCGATCTCGATGCCGCCGCGCACGCGGCTGATGTCGATCACTGGTTCGTTGGCCTGGCTGATGCGGAAGCCATCGATGGCGATGGCATCGGCCTGGATCGCCAGCGGCATTTCGATCTGCGGTAGCGAATCGGGCCACGACGGCAGCTTGAACGGCTCATCGCTCTTGGCCAGGTTCAACGTCGCGTTGGTCAGCTCCAGCTTGTCCAGCAGCAGCTTGCGGCCCAGCAGCGGGCGCAGGTCCGGCTCCAGGTGCGCACGCTCGGCGTGGAAATGGATGTCGTCATAGCGGAAGTCGACGTTGTACAGGGTCAGTGGTCCGGCCACCGGGCCGTCCACCTTGTCCCAGGTGAAGCTGGCACCCACTGGCAGCCGCGCCACCACCTGGGCCAGCAGTACGTCACGGCCGGCCACGGTCTGCAGCAGCCAGTACACCGCCAGCAGGGCCAGCAGCACCAGGCCGATCACGCCGGCGCCGGACCATGCCCAGAAGCGGCGACGGCGATAGAAACGCACGCGTGGCGGCGGGGTGTTCGGGGTCGGTGCGGACGCGCTCACAGGTCCGCTCCGATGTTCAGGTACAGCTGGAACTGCGAATCCGGGTTGTTCAGGCCGTGCGCCACGTCGATGCGCACCGGGCCCACCGGCGATTTCCAGCGTACGCCGAAGCCGACGCCGGTATGCAGGTCGATGGTGTTGTCGAAGGCACTGCCGGTATCGACGAACACCGCCGCACCCCAGGGGCCACCGTTGAAGTAGTGCTCGTACTCGGCCGAGCCGATCACCAGGTTCTTGGCACCCAGCGCGTACTTGTCCGGCTTCGGCGTACGCGGGCCGACCTCACGGTAGGCGTAGCCGCGGATGCTGCGGTCACCACCGGCGAAGTAGCGCAGGCTCGGCGGCATCGCCACCAGATCGCTGGTCCAGGTGGTGCCGCCCTCGCCGCGCAGGATCAGGCGATTGCTTTCACCCACCGGGATGTACCAGCGCAACACGGCGTTGGCCTGCACGAAGCTGGTATCCGAGCCGGCGCCTTCCACGCCGGCACGCACCGTTGCAGCGCCGCTGATGCCCTTGCGCGGGAACATCTCGTCGTCGACGTTGACGTAGTCGGCAACCATCTGCGGGTACACCAGCGTCGAGGTGTTGTAGACGGCGTCGGTGAATTCGGTGCCGGAGGCATAGCGCCAGCGCTCGCGCAGCGCGTTGATCGAGGCGATCGCGGTCCAGTGTTCGTTGATCTCGCCGCTGCGGCTGGCGATCAGCTTGAAGTTGCGCAGGTCGATGTAGTCGGTCTGCTCGTCATACGCGCTGGCAGCGAAGGTGTACCAGCCATCAAGCCAGTTGAAGGCCGGAATGCGGTAACTGGTAACCAGGCTCTTGCGCTTCTGCGCATAGTCCAGCTGCGTGTTTATCTTGTGGCCGCGGTTGTTCAGGAACCGCCGCTCGATGCCACCGCGCACACCCGGGCCGCTCTCGCTGCCGTAGCTCAGGCCTGCGGTGTAGATGGTGCGCTTGGCCCGGGTCAGCTTCACGTCCACCGGCACTTCGCCGTTCTCGTCGGCCTGGTCCGGGCGCGGCTGGATGTCGATCACGCTGAAGTAGTCCAGCTTGGTCAGCGACTCGCGCAGCCGGTCCAGCTTGCCCTCGTGGTAGTAGCTGCCCTCGTCCCAGTACACCAGTGGATCGAACAGCTTGTCGACGAAGTAATCCTGCTCGAAGCGCACCGGGCCCATGTTGTAGCGGCGGCCGCTGTCCCAGGTCAGGTCGATGTCGGCGGCGTTGTCGGCGCGGGTGATCTGCACCTGGCGCTGGGTGTAGTCGGCATCGAAGTAGCCGCGCTCGGCCAGGCGCCGGGTGATGGTGATCTTGCTGGCTTCGTACTGGGTGTGCTCGAAGCGCTGGCCCTTGCGGGGCTTGAAGGCGGCCAGGTCGTCCTGCAGGTACTGGTCGTACATCGCCGGGCCGGTGATGTCGATGTGCTCGCGGCGCACGGTCACCGGGGCGCCCTTGTCGACATGGATCAGCACGCGCACGTGCTCGTCCTCACGCGGCGCCTCGACCTTGATCACCGGGTTGTAGTACCCGAACGGCTCCAGCGCCTGGCGGGTCTGCCGCTCGGCCTGCGACAGCAGGTACTCCAGGCGCGATTCGCCCTGCTCCTTGCCGATCGTGTCGTACAGCGACAGCGATTCCTGGATGTTCTCGATGATTGCGGCGTCGTCGCCCTTGTCCAATCCCTTGATGTCCACCTTGTCGATGGTGCCGCGCGCATGGACCACGGAAGTGGCGGCCAGCGACAGGACCATCAGCGGCAGGGCGTATTTCTTTGGCTGCATGCGGCACAGCATACCGACCGGAGGTGACGATGCGAAATGCATCACGTCATTGCGGATCGGTTGTTAAGTGGCGGTCAAAATACACCGCAAAGTGTCGATTGTCGCAACCGACCAATCAGGATGCCGGCATCGTCCACGATGTCGGCAATGACCCCGATAGACAACGCCGGCGATGTTCCGGTAGTGCCGGGCGCTGGCCGGCACCCCACAGATCGGGGGCAATGCCGGCCAGCGGCCGGCACTACCGATACGGGCGTCAGCTCGACAGATGCTCGATCGCCGCCACCTTGCCCAGGCGCTCGCCCAGCATCGTCAGCAGCGCCAGGCGGTTGCCACGCAGTGACGGATCTTCCGCGTTGACCATCACGCCATCGAAGAACGCGTCGACCTGCGGACGCAGGCGCGCCAGGCGTGCCAGCACCGCCACATAGTCCTTCTGGTGCAGGCTGGCGCCGGTGTCATCGATGGCGGCGGTGACCGCTTCGGCCAGCGCGCGCTCGGCATCTTCCTGCAGCAGTGCCGCGTCGATCTGCGCCGGAATCTCGCCCTCGGCCTTGCGCAGGATGTTGCGGATGCGCTTGTTGGCCGCGGCCAGCGCCTCTGCCTCCGGCAGCGCGGCGAAGGTGCCGATCGCATCCAGGCGGCGATCGAAGTCGTACAGCGAGGCCGGCTTCAACTCGGCCACGGCGTTGAAGTGCGTGGCCGGCACGCCCTTGTCAGCGTAGTAGCCCTTCAGGCGGTCGAGGATGAAGTCGTACAGCTCGCCGACATCGGCCTGCACGTTGCGCGCGGCCAGGCCGGCATTGGCGCTGGCCATCAGCGCGCGCAGGTCCAGTTCGAAGCCGCTTTCGATGATCGTGCGGGCCAGGCCCAGCGCATTGCGGCGCAGCGCGAACGGGTCCTTGTTGCCGGTCGGCTTCAGGCCTGCAGCGAAACCACCGGCCAGCGTATCCACGCGTTCGGCGATGGCCAGCACCTTGCCCAGCGGCGACAGCGCGATGTCGTCACCACCGAAGCGTGGCTGGTAGGCCTCGTCGATGGCCAGCGCCACGTCGGCCGATTCACCACCGGCCACGGCGTAGTGGCGGCCGGCGATGCCCTGCAGTTCCGGGAATTCGTTGACCATGCGCGACTGCAGGTCGTTCTTGGCCAGCTCGGCAGCCCGCTTGGCCTGCGCCGGATCGGCACCGACCTGGGCTGCGATCACTTCGGCCAGTGCGGCCACGCGCGCCACCTTGTCGGCCACGCTGCCCAGCTTGGCCTGGTAGGTCACCGTCTTCAGGCCGTCGCCCATCGACATCAGGCCCTGCTTCAGGTCCTCGTCGAAGAAGAACTTGGCATCGGCAAAGCGCGGGCGGATCACCCGCTCGTAGCCCTTGGCCACTTCGGCCACGTCCTTCGATTCGATGTTGGCGATGCCGATGAACTTCTCGGTCAGCGTGCCGGCGGCATCCAGCACCGGGAAGAACTTCTGGTTGATCTCCATCGTTTCGATCAGTGCTTCCTGCGGCACTGCCAGGAAGGCGCGTTCGAAGCTGCACAGCACCGGCGACGGCCATTCGACCAGGTTCACCACCTGCTCCAGGTTGTCTTCGGTGATGCGGGCGCTGCCACCGGCTCCGGCTGCAGCGGCCTCGACCTCGGCGACGATGCGCGCACGTCGCTCGCTCGGGTCGACCAGCACGAACGCGGCGCGCAGCGCTTCAACGTAGTCCTGCGGCTGCGCCAGCGACACGGCCTGGTCGTGGTGGAAGCGATGGCCACGGCTGGCACGGCCGGCCTGCAGGCCGAACAGTTCGGCCTCGACCACGTTGGCGCCGTGCAGCAGCACCAGCCAGTGCGCCGGGCGGGCGAAGCCCCAGGCGTGATCGCCCCAGCGCATCGGCTTGGGAATCGGCATCGCCGCGATCGCCTCGCGCAGGATTTCCGGCAACAGGCTGGCGGTGCTCGCGCCCGGGGTCACCGCGCGGTGCACGAAGCGCTCGCCCTTGTTGTCGGTGGTCTTCTCCAGCGCGGTCCAGTCAATCCCGGCCTTGGCGGCGAAGCCCTGCAGGGCCTTGGTCGGCTGGCCTTCGGCGTCCAGCGCGATGTTCAGATACGGGCCCAGCACTTCGCTGTGCTGTTCCGGCTGTTCCAGGCCGACGCCCGGCAGCAGCACGGCCAGCCGGCGCGGGGTCGACAGCGGGCGGGCATCGCCCAGCTCCAGCGCGACGCCACGCTTGCGCAGGCCTTCGACAACACCGTCGAAGAACGCCTGGGCCAGGCCCGGCAGCGCCTTGACCGGCAGCTCCTCGGTGCCCAGTTCGATCAGCAGGGGGGACAGTTGGCTCATCGGTTCGATCCTGTGGTGGGGGCGCAGCGCGCAACGCGTCCGGCGCCCCGGGTAGTTGATGAAAAGCGGGACGGTGCAGGAAGGCGGTCAGGCCTTCTTCGCACCCGGGAAGCCCAGCTTCTCGCGCTGCTCGTAATACGCCTTGGCCACCGCCTGGGCCAGCGCGCGCACGCGCAGGATGTAGCGCTGGCGCTCGGTCACGCTGATCGCGCGGCGCGCATCGAGCAGGTTGAAGGTGTGGCTGGCCTTCATCACCTGCTCGTAGGCCGGCAGCGGCAGGCCCACTTCCACCAGCTTCTGCGCTTCACGCTCGCAGGCATCGAAGCGGTGGAACATTTCGTCCACGTCGGCGTATTCGAAGTTGTAGGTACTCTGCTCCACCTCGTTCTGGTGGTAGACGTCGCCGTAGGTCACCGGCTGGCCGTCCGGGCCGTAGGTCCAGACCAGGTCATAGACGTTGTCGCAGTTCTGCAGGTACATGCACAGGCGCTCGAGACCGTAGGTGATCTCGCCCAGCACCGGGCGGCACTCCAGGCCACCGGCCTGCTGGAAGTAGGTGAACTGGGTCACTTCCATGCCGTTGAGCCAGACTTCCCAGCCCAGGCCCCACGCGCCCAGCGTCGGCGATTCCCAGTTGTCCTCGACGAAGCGCAGGTCGTGCACCAGCGGATCGATGCCCAGTGCCTTCAGCGAATCCAGGTACAGCTGCTGGATGTTGTCCGGCGCCGGCTTCATCGCCACCTGGTACTGGTAGTAGCGCTGCAGGCGGTTCGGGTTCTCGCCGTAGCGGCCGTCGGTCGGGCGGCGCGACGGCTGCACGTAGGCCGCGTTCCAGCTTTCCGGCCCGATCGCCCGCAGGAAGGTGGCCGGGTGGAAGGTACCGGCGCCCACCTCCAGGTCGAGCGGCTGGATGAGCACGCAGCCCTGCTGGGCCCAGAACTGGTTCAGGGTCTGGATCAGGCCCTGGAAGGTGATCGGAACGGTCGGGGTCGCGGACATGCGTACGAGTCTTGGCCGGCAAGAGGGTGCGCTAGTATAACGGCCGACCTGCGGGGCATTCCGTACCCGGGAGGAGCAGGCAGATGGAACATCGGCTGCCGGTGGGCACGCCCGGCGAGCCAGGCGGCGTCCCGCTGCCGTGGGGCCGCCTGCATTTCGAGCAGGTGGGTGCGGCGCTGCTGGCCGACGGCCTGGTCGCCGAGCACGAGGGCGAGCGCATGCGGTTTTCCGCACAGGGCGCGCGCAATGCCAGTGAAGTGCACCCGCTGGTGCTGCTGTCCAACCTCAAGCTGGCCACCCGCGACGGCGGCGAACTGACCCTGGAACGCCTGACCGAATGGCTGGCCCAACGCACCGGCAACCGCTACCTGCGCATCGATCCGACCCGGGTCGACGTCGCTGCGGTCACCGCGCTGGTCTCCCACGCCTATGCCCGTCGCCACCGCTTCCTGCCGCTGGCAGTGGATGCCGAACGGGTGCTGGTGGCCACCAGCGAGCCGCTGGTGCAGGAATGGCGCCGCGACCTGCAGCACCTGACACGCCGCCGCATCGAGCTGGCGGTGGTCAATCCGCTCGACCTGCACCGCTACACCATGGAGTTCTACGGGGTGACCCGTTCGGTGCGTGGCGCGCGCGGCGACGTCCGCGGCGAGGCCAACACCACCCTGCCCAGCTTCGAGCAGCTGGTCGAGCTGGGCCGCACCGGCGACGTCAATGCCGACGACCAGCACATCGTGCACATCGTCGACTGGCTGCTGCAGTACGCCTATGAGCAGCGCGCCTCGGACATCCACCTGGAACCGCGCCGCGAGATGGGACGCATGCGCTTCCGCATCGATGGTGTGCTGCACAAGGTGTTCGAGGTGCCGCCGGCAGTGATGACCGCGGTGGTCAGCCGCATCAAGGTACTCGGCCGCATGGACCTGGCCGAGCGCAGGCGCCCGCAGGACGGCCGCATCAAGACCCGCTCGCCGGGTGGCCGCGAGGTCGAGATGCGCCTGTCTACCATGCCCACCGCCTTCGGTGAGAAGTGCGTGATGCGCATCTTCGACCCCGATGCCGCCTTCAAAAGCATCGACCAGCTCGGCTTCAGCCCGCAGGAGGCCGCTGGCTGGAATGCACTGGTCGAGCGCCCGCACGGCATCGTGCTGGTCACCGGCCCGACCGGCTCGGGCAAGACCACCACCCTGTATTCCACGCTGAAGCGGCTGGCCACGCCGGACGTGAACGTGTGCACGGTGGAGGACCCGATCGAGATGATTGCGCCCGAGTTCAACCAGATGCAGGTGCAGGCCAACATCGACCTGGACTTCGCCAGCGGCGTGCGCACCCTGCTGCGGCAGGATCCGGACATCATCATGATCGGCGAGATCCGCGATCTGGAAACCGCGCAGATGGCGGTGCAGGCCTCGCTGACCGGCCATCTGGTGCTGTCCACCCTGCACACCAACGATGCACCGTCGGCGGTCACCCGCCTGCTCGACCTGGGCGTGCCGCACTACCTGCTGGCCAGCACCCTCAACGGCATCCTCGCCCAGCGCCTGGTGCGTACCCTGTGCCCGCACTGCAAGCAGCCGCACACCCTTGGTGCTGCCGACTGGGCGGTGCTCGCTGATAGCCAGGCTGCATATCCAGATGCCGCCACGCCCTGTCGTCCGGTCGGTTGCCTGGAGTGCCGGCGCACCGGATTCCTCGGCCGCATCGGCCTGTATGAGTTGCTGCCATTGGGCTCGCGGCTGCGCGGGCAGATCCGCGCCGACATGGATCTGGCCGGTTTCACCCGTGCCGCGCGCGCTGAAGGGCTGCGAACCCTGCGCCAGGCCGGGCTTGAAAAGGTGGCGCAGGGGCTGACTACAATCGAGGAAGTCCTGTCAGTGCTGCCGCCCCCGGATGAACCCAGCCCCCTTCCTGATCCTTGAAACCGGCCGCCCGGTACCGTCGCTGCGCCGCTACGGGCGCTTTCCGCACTGGATCCGCGTCGCCGCCGGGCTGGAGGAACATGAGACGGTGGTGGTCGATGTCGAACACGGTGGCGCCCTGCCCGATCCGCACGGTTTTGCCGGGGTACTGGTGACCGGTTCGGCCGCCTTCGTTACTGACCACGCCGACTGGAGCGAGCGCAGCGCGGCGTGGCTGCGCCAGACCGCCCACGCTGACCTGCCGGTGTTCGGCATCTGCTACGGCCACCAGCTGCTGGCGCATGCGCTGGGCGGTGAGGTGGCCTACAACCCGGCCGGGCGCGAGTCCGGCACGATCGAACTGGAGCTGCAGCCACAGGCGGCACAGGATCCGCTGTTCCAGGGCCTGCCGCAGCACTTTGCCGCCCACGCCACCCACCTGCAGACCGTGCTGCGCGCGCCCGACGGTGCCGAGGTGCTGGCACGCTCGCCGCTGGATGGCTGCCACGCGTTCCGCTGGGGGCGCCAGGCCTGGGGCGTGCAGTTCCACCCCGAATTTGCCACCCACCACATGCGCGGCTACGTGCGCGCCCGCGCCGACTGCATCGGCCGCCACGGCGGCTGTGCGCGCAGCATCGAGCGCGCAGTCAGCGCCGCACCGCTGGCCCGCCAGCTGCTGCGCCGCTTCGTCCGACAGGCGCGGCTGTCTTCAGCCCAGCCGGCGGCAAAACAGCGATAATCAGCGGCACGGGCAACCGCCCGTCCCCTCCTGTCCTTCCCGGATGTCCATGAAAGAGATTCGCAAGCTGCCGGCCTCGGCGGGCGCCCAGTGGTTGCTGGATACGTTCTCGCTGTATCGGCGTGCGCCGCTGCAGCTGGCCCGGATCGGCCTGGCCTGGCTGCTGGTGAGCTGGGTGGTCACCCTGTTGTCGACGCTGATTCCCGGCGCCGCCGGCATGGCCGTGCAGCTGATGACCCTGGCCATCTCGCCGATCATGTTCGGCGGCATGCTCTACGCCGTGGGCGAGATCGACGAAGGCCGCCCGGGCCTGTCCTCGCACCTGCTGCAGCCGATCCGCGACCACCGCGTCAGCCACCTGCTGGTGCCGCTGGCGATCCAGGTACTGGCGGTGCTGCTGCTGGGCGCGTTGCTGTTCATGATGATCGGCCGCGAAGGCTTCACCGCCTTCAGCGAGGTCATGACCAAGATGGAAGAGATCAGCCGCAGTGGTCAGCAGATCAAGCCGGACGATGCCGCGGCGCTGGTGGCCAACCTGCCGGCCAAGCGCATCGCGCTGTGGATGCTGCTGGTGTTCCTGAGCGCGGTCGCACTGTCGCTGGCAATGTTCACCCAGCCGGCGCTGGTGGTGTTCGACAAGCAGAGCGGCATGCACGCGCTGCGCCTGAGCCTGCAGGGCTGCATCGAGAACATCGGCGCGATGATCGTGTTCGCCGTGCTCGGCCTGATCGCCGCGTTCTGCATCTACATCCTGTTCGTGATCGTGATCCAGATCGCGATGCTGATCGGTGGCCCGCTGGCCGCCGCCTTCATCGCCCAGCTGGTGCTGACCACGGTGCTGATGCCGCTGTATGTCGGCGCGGTCTATGCCGCGTGGAAGCAGATGTTCGTGCACCGTGGCAGTCGCGCCGCACCGCCGGTCCCGACCACCCCGACCTCAAGCGACATCTTCCACGCCTGACGAAAAAGGGGACGGAGGGGATTAAGTCGTTTGTGCCACTGTGCCGATAGCGACTTAATCCCCTCCGTCCCCTTTTGTTTTTTTCAGGCGGCGGGTTTCTTCACGGCCGACGACGGCACCAGCCAGCGTGCGGCGTGGATGCCCAGCTCGTAGAGCAGGCACATCGGGATCGCCAGCATCAGCTGCGAAACCACGTCCGGCGGGGTCAGCACCGCCGCCAGCACGAAGATGCCGACGATCGCGTAACCACGTCCTTCCTTGAACTGCTGCGGCGTCACCCAGCCCAGCAGGACCAGGATCACCATCGCCACCGGCAGTTCGAAACTGCCACCGAAGGCGAAGAAGATCGCCAGCACGAAATCCAGGTAGGCATTCGCATCCGGGGTGATCGCGATCACGTCCGGGCTGAAGGTGGTCAGGAAATGGAACACCGCCGGCAGCACCAGGAAGTAGGCGAAGGCACAGCCGGTGTAGAACAGCAGTACCGAAGACACCAGCAGCGGCACCGCCAGGCGCTTCTCACGCGCGTAAAGCCCCGGGGCGACGAAGGCCCACAGCTGGTACAGCAGCCACGGCACCGCCACGAACAGGGCCACGAAGAAGGTCAGCTTCAATGGCGCGAAGAAGGCACCGGCCGGATTGGTCGCGATCATCGTCTGCCCGTTGGGCAGCTGCGAGACCAGCGGTTCGGCCAGCGCGTTGTACAGCTTCTGGGTAAATGGCAGCAGCGCCAGCAGCACCACGCCCAGGCCCAGCAATGCGCGCACCAGGCGGCCGCGCAGCTCCACCAGATGTTCGACCAGCGAGCTTTCGCCGAAATCCTGTTCACTCATGGCTGGCGCTCCGTGCGCTGCGGCGTCGGAGCACCGGCTTCAGGGGGTGTCGCCGGCATCGGCTCTGGCGCAATGCCCTCCTGTACCGGTGCATCGGCAGGCGGCAGGCCGCCCATATGCGGCGGCGGATCCGCAGGCGCCGGCGCGCGTACTTCCTGCGCCAGCGCATCGCCCTGCTGCTGCGCCTGCTGCGCTTGGCGACGGATCGCCTCGCCGCTGGCGCGCAGCTGGTTCTCGGTGTCCTGCATGCCCTGGCGCACCTCCTGCATTTGCCGCTTGATGTCCTCGGCCTGCAGTTCGCGTTCCAGTTCCTGTTTCACCGAATCCCACTGATTGCGGGCACGGCGCACCCACAAGCCAGCGAAGCGGGCCGCCTTGGGCAGGCGCTCGGGACCGAGCACCACCAGGGCGACCACCGCGATCACCAGCAGTTCGCTGAAGCCGATATCAAACACCGCAACCGCTCCGGATCAGCGAGCGTTACGGTCGTGCTCGTCCTGCGCGGTGCGCGAGGCGTCCTGGCTGCGCGACTCATCGCCCAGCTGCGCGTTCGGCTTGTCTTCGTCGCGCATGCCCTTCTTGAATTCCTTGACCGCCGAGCCGAGGTCCTTGGCGCCACTGGTCAGGCGCTTGGTGCCGAACACCAGCAGGACGATGGCCAGCACGACCAACCAATGCCAGATGCTGAAACTGCCCATAAAGACGCTCGTTACGTTAGTGATCAGGCTGTCGAGCATAGCGCACCGGGTGTCAGCCGGCGCGCGTGACGAAAGTCAGTTTCCGCCCAGCGTTTCCGTGCGGATTTCGCCGTCGTTGACCGGCTGGAAGCCCTGCTGCTGCGGCGGCGGGTTCTGCGGCACGTTCTGCAGCGGCGCGGTGGTGGCTTCGGTTGGGGCGGCCGGCGCTGCCTGAACAGGCGCCGGCGCAACCGCCGGGGTCGCCGCCGGACGCGGTGCACTGCCACCGTTGCCGTTGCGATTGTTGCGGGCGGCGTAGGTGGCCTCTTCCAGACGATCACGGAAGGCGACCACGTCCATCGACGGCGAACCGGCGGCGCGACCTTCGAAGATCATGCGCGGCGTGGTGTTGCTGCCGTAGGCGTCAAGGTTGGCGGCATCGTCGATCTGCAGCACCGCACCATCCAGCGCGACGCCCGCGAACAGCCCACGGGCACGCGACCAGGACCAGATCTCGGCCTTCAGCTGGCCGTCGGTGGCGGCGGCGGCATTGCGGCCGACCGGACCGGCGGCAACGCCGGCATCGGCGCCGAGCGTGAACTTGCCGTTGACCAGGTTGTCCAGGCTGCGGTCGTTGCGGAACACCAGCACCACATCCGAAGATTGCACGCCGGCCTGGAAGCCGATGCTGCCACCGGTGAGCTTCACGAACACCGGGTTGGACCATGCGCCATTGGGCATGCGCACCGACATCAGGCCGTGGCCACGACGACCGCCAATGACAAGACCGGCCTTGATCGTGTCGGGAATGACGATGACCGCGCGGCCTTCGTCGAGCAATTTATCCGGAATGCCCTGTTCAGGAATTTCCTGGATTTCGGCCAGCACGCGCACGGCGTTGCGGGCGCGCTGGTCTTCCTGCGGTCCGGCCATGGCCTGGCTGGACAGCAGGCTGGCGGCGATCAGCAGGGCTTGGATCGGGCGACGCATGGCAGGCTCCAGAAGTCAGTCCATAGGAAGATATAGCAAGTGACTGAAATTAGTGGTGTTGTCATGAATCCCCAATGAGCGTTCCCTGCCCGCATTGATGCGCGCTATGCCTGCAATCCGAACCCTGCATCCCGGTGCGGCGCCGGATAGGCGACAATACCGCCCATGCTCGACGCACCCGATACCGCCGTGCTGGCGGTCAACCTAGGCACGCCCGAGACGCCGACGGCCCCCGCCGTACGCCGTTACCTGGCCGAATTCCTGTCCGACCCGCGCGTGGTCGCGATTCCGGCACTGCTCTGGCAGCCGCTGCTGCGCGGGCTGATCCTGCCGCTGCGAAGCGGCCGGTCGGCGGCCAAGTACGCCCAGGTCTGGCTGCCCGACGGCTCACCGCTGATGGTATATACGCGCCAGCTGGCGCAGGCCATGCAGGCCCTGCTGCCGACCCTGACGGTACGCCATGCGATGCGTTACGGTGAACCGGCGCTGGCCGGCGAGCTCGACCGTCTTGCCGCCGACGGCGCGCGCCGGATCGTGGTGTTGCCGCTGTACCCGCAGTACTCCACCACCACCACCGCCTCGGTCGAAGACCGGGTCGATGCGTGGCAGCGCCGCAACCCGGGCGTGACCGTGAGCCTGGTGCGGGATTACTCGGTCGATCCCGGCTGGGTCGAGGCCATAGCCGGATCGATCCGCCGCTACTGGGAACAGCACGGTCGCGGTCAGAAACTGATGTTCTCCTTCCATGGTATCCCGCAGCGCCTGGCCGACGCGGGCGACCCGTATCCGCAGCGCTGCGAGGCCAGTGCGCAGGCCATCGCCAATGCACTGGGCCTGGTCAAGGACGACTGGCAGATGGGTTACCAGTCGCGCTTCGGCCGCGAGCGCTGGTTGCAGCCGTATGCCGAGCCCAGCCTGTGGGCGCTGGCCGAATCCGGCGTGAAGCAGATCGACGTGGTCTGCCCCGGATTCGCCACCGACTGTCTGGAGACGCTGGAAGAGGTTGCGCTGGGCTTCACCGAAACACTGGCCGAGCGCGGTGCGACGATGCGCTACATCCCCTGCCTCAACGCCGAGCCGGAGCATGCACGCGCCTTGGCACGGCTGGCCGTGTCCTCGCTGGCATGAGCCTGCAACCGTTTGAACTCCAGGTCGGTGGCGCACGCGTCGCCGGCCTGCGCAACCACGGCGGCGGCCCACGCGTGCTGGCCCTGCATGGCTGGCTCGACAACGCCGCCAGCTTCGTGCCGCTGGCGCCGCACCTATCGGCGTTGCAACTGGTTGCCATCGATCTGCCCGGCCACGGTCACAGCGCGCACCTGCCGATGGGTGCCAGCTACACCACGGCCGCCGCGATCTGCCACGTACTCGATGTCGCCGACGCGCTGGGCTGGGACCGATTCAGCCTGCTCGGCCATTCGATGGGTGCCGGCATCGCCAGCCTTACCGCCTCGGTCAGCGACCGTGTTGATCGGCTGGTGGCGATCGAAGCACTCGGCGGCCTGCGCGGTCCCGAGGAAGAAACGGCGCATCGCCTGCGCGAGCATGTGAACGCCACGCGCGCGTTGGCACGCAAGCAGCTGCGCGTGTTCCCCGATCTGGCAGCGCCGATCCGCGCGCGGATGATGACCAACCAGCTCAGCGAACCCTGCGCACGGCTGCTGGTCGAGCGCGGCGTGGAACCGGTCGAAGGTGGCTACCGCTGGTGCAGCGACCCGCGCCTGATGCTGCCCACTGCGATCCGCCTCAGCGAAGGCCAGATCGACAACCTGCTGCAGGCCATCACCTGCCCGACGCAGGTGATCTATGCCACGCCGGCGCAGTCCTACTATCCCGAGCCGATGCGCAGTGATCGCCTGCAGCACCTGCGTGATGGACGGCTGGCCGTGTTTCCCGGCAACCACCACCTGCATATGGAAGACCCGGCACGCATCGCCGAGGTGATCCTGCGCTTCCTCGGCAACGACAACGCCGGCTGAGTCGCAGCGTCCGCTGCACTTCATTCTGCGCACTTCCGGCCGATACATCAGTTGCGGGCCACTGCGTCCGCAGCACGTGGGCCCGGTCGGGCCTGCGGCGTGTGTCTGGTCCTGCAAGGAAGTCCGCATGCCCGCTCCATTGCTCCGTCACCCACAGGATGTGGTCACGGCGCCCCGTCTGTGCGACGTTGATTGCGTCGCATTCCCCGAATTCCCGGTCCATGCCCTGGCCACGCACTCGTGCGTGCGTCGCCGTGTGGCCGTTGTCGTCTGCTGATCCAGGAGTCGCCGATGTCCGCTGCATCCACTCGTCCCCCCGATACCGCCCGCCTGCCGCATCTGCAGCAGCTCGCCCACCGCGCTGACCGCCGATTGCTGATCGGCAGTGCGGCACTGGCGGTGGCCGGCCTGGTGCTGGCCCTGCGCGGGCCTCATGTCCTGACCGCCTCGCTGGTCGCGGCCGCTGTGCTGCCTGCCATCTGGCTGGCCGGTCCCAAGGCGGGCCATAGCGTCACCCGCAATGGCCTGGCGCTGTTGTTGTCGCTGCAGCTGGCATGGCTGTGCGCGATCGCGGGCCTGTCACCGGCTTTGCCGATTGCACTGCTGCTGGGCGTGCTGTTGAGCCATCGTGATCGCCTGCCGGTATGGCTGGCCGGCGGCATCGGCACGCTCGCGCTGTTGGCGCCGCTGCTGCAGGGCGCAGCAGTGGGACCTACGTTGCTGCAGGCGGGCCTGTTCGCCGGGCTGACGGCATTCCTCGGCCAGGTCGCGCTGCGCCTGCGCCAGCAGACCGAGGCGCTTGGCCACGGCCCGCGCCGGCTGGCTGCGCTGGCCCGCGACATCGCCACGGGCACCGACCTGGGCGCACATGCCGACACCACATCCTATGCACCCGGCTCGTTGGCCCATGCGCTGGCCGATACCGCGCGCCACGTCCAGGCCCAACGTGGGCGTGAGGCTGAGGCGCATGCCGAGAATGCGCAGATCCGTCAGGCGCTGGATGCCTCGCGCACCGCGATGATGATCGCCGACAATGATCACGTGATCCGCTATGTGAACCGCTCGGTGGTGGCTCTGCTGCGCAACCAGCAGGCGACACTGCGCCAGGCCTTCCCTGACTTCGATGCCGAACGCCTGGTCGGCAGCAGCATCCATCGCTTCCATGCCAACCCGGACCGCATCCGCGCCATCCTCAATGGCCTGCAGGCCAGCCACAACGGCAAGGTACAGATCGGCCCGGTGCACTTCGCCCAGGTGGTCACCCCGGTGTTCGATGCACAGGGCATGCGCCTCGGTTTCGCCGTGGAATGGCATGACCGTACCCAGGAGCTGGCGCTGGAGAACGCCGTGGCCGGCATCGTCGCTGCTGCCGCTGCCGGCGATCTCGGCCAGCGCCTGCAGGCAACCGAAGGCGCCAGCTTCCTCGATGGCCTGACCGGTGGCATCAACCAGCTGCTCGATACGCTGGGCAGCACCGTCAACGACGTGCGGCAGATGCTTTCGGCGCTGGCCAACGGCGATCTCGATCGGCGCATGCACGGTGAGTACCACGGTGCCTTCGCCGCGATCCAGCGTGATGCCAACGCCACCGCCGGCCAGCTGGCGCGCATGGTGGGCCGCATCCAGCAGTGCGCGGCCTCGATCAGTACCGCCGCCAGCGAGATCGCTGCAGGCAATGGTGCGCTGTCCGAGCGCAGCGAGCGCCAGGCGGCGCACCTGCAGGAAACCGCAGCCTCGATGGAGGAGCTGACCGCCACCGTGCGCCAGAACGCTGCGCATGCGCGCGAGGCCAGTGAGCTGGCTGCGTCCACGCAGAACGCCGCCAGTGACGGCAACACCGCGATGCAGCGGGTTGTCGACACCATGCAGGCGATTGAAGGCGCCTCGAAGCGGATCGGCGACATCACCGGCGTGATCGATGGCATCGCCTTCCAGACCAATATCCTCGCGCTCAATGCGGCGGTGGAAGCCGCACGTGCCGGTGAGCAGGGCCGTGGCTTCGCCGTGGTGGCCAGCGAGGTGCGCGTGTTGGCGCAGCGCTCCGCCGCCGCCGCACAGGAAATCAAAAAGCTGATCGATGAGGCAGGCCGACAGGTGGGCGAAGGTGCCCAGCTGGTGGCCGACGCCGGCCAGCGGATGCAGGGCATTGTCGGCGGCGTGGAGAATGTCAGCCATCTGATGCGTGAGATCTCGGCGGCCTCGCAGGAGCAGTCGATCGGCATCGAGCAGATCAACCAGACCGTGGTGCAGATGGATCAGGCCACGCAGCAGAACGCGGCGCTGGTGGAAGAAGCCACCGCGGCCGCACGCGAGCTGCAGACGCAGGCGGGGACGCTTACCGAGGCAGTATCGGTGTTCCGCCAGCAGGAACCGCACGAGGTCCCGCGGGCCGCCTGATCCGGGCCTGCAATGCGATCCTGATCAAGACGGCGCCCGCAGGGCGCCGTTTTTTGCCTGCTTTTGCGTGATGGGTCAGGAAAAGTCCGCTTCCGGACCTGCCGTGAGGAGCGGCCAACCCTGTTTGGCGCCGCATCCACACACGGCGTGGATCTACCGGTAGTGCCGGCCGCTGGCTGGCAATTACGGCCTCGCCCACTGTCTGACCTCCCGCCGGTAGCGGCCAACCTTGGCTGGCGCTGTGGCTGCCCGCAGAGAATATCCACGCATCGCGTGGATCTACCGGCCGGTGTGCAGCCATGGCGGTGCCGGCCAGCGGCCGGCACCACCCGCATTTCCTGCGCACAAAGAAAAACCCCGCTGCGTCAGCAGCGGGGTTTTGGGTGTAAACCCTGGCGATGACCTACTCTCGCATGGCTTGAGCCACACTACCATCGGCGCAGCTGCGTTTCACTTCCGAGTTCGGGATGGGATCGGGTGGTTCCACAGCGCTAATTTCACCAGGGAGGCTTTTGGAGAGTC
>NZ_JCAFTE010000015.1:0-51994 GCF_059369975.1 Stenotrophomonas sp. YJH_SMC_32
CGAAAGGAAAGCCCTTCAAGGTCGTCATGTGTGCGGTGATGCGCAAGCTCATCCATCTGGTTTGGGGCGTACTGAAAAGCGGCCGCCCATTTGAGCCTGACGGCGCCCTTGCCTAGGCAAGGGCAACACGGTATCTACAACCGGATCAGCGCAGGGTCTTCTTCAGCGTTTCCGGGTTGCCGTCGTTCGGCGCGGCCGGTACCTGCAGAAGGTGTGCCAGCAGTGGATAGACATCGACATTGTCGAAGCCATCGATCACCAGGCCCTGGCGGAACGACGGGCCACTGGCCACGAACACGGCGCGCATGGACGGCAGCGCGTTGTCGTAGCCGTGCGAGCCGCGGTCCTGCTGTTCGCGCTTGGCGATCTTTTCCTGATGCAGGGCATCCCAGCCTTCATCCATCATGCAGACAATGGCGGGAATGCGCGGATGGGTGCCGTAGTGCAGGCGCGCCGGCAGTTTTTCTTTCTTCCAGCATTCGTAGTGCGCGTGGCGGCCGAGCAGAGCGCGTTCGGCGGCGGCTTCATGGCCGACCACCGGTGCGAAGCCGACCGACTGGCCCTGGCTGACATTGCGCGCAATCGCCGGGTCGACCATCGATTCGGTGGCGATCACCTGGCCAGCGGGGACACTGGCCATGCCATGGTCGGAGACCACGATCACATTGGTGGTTGCGGCCAGCCCACGTTGCTGGAGTCCGTCGAGCACCTGGCCGACGATCTGGTCGGCGCGCACGATGGCGTCGGCGTACTGCTTCGACTCGGGGCCGTAGTTGTGACCTGCCTTGTCCACGTGTTCCATGTACAGCGTGGTCAGGCGGGGGGCATCGGCGTCGGTCTGTGACAGCCAATCGAGCACGATGCCGGCGCGCTGTTCCAGCGGCTCCTTGCCGTCGTAGATGCGCCACTGGCTGGGGCGTACGCCACGGATCTCCGATTCACTGCCCGGCCATGACGTGGTGGCCGAACGCACGCCAGCATTCTCGGCGCCGACCCAGATCGGTTCGCCGCCCCACCAGCCACTGGTGGTAACCGCTTCGCGATTGCTCAGCTCGAACCGGCCCAGTGCTTCATCGTCCATGCTGTTGTTGACGATGCCGTGGTGGTCCGGGCGCAGGCCGGTAACGAGGGTGTAGTGATTCGGGAAGGTCAGCGACGGATAGGACGGGGTCATCCAGCGTGCGCGCACGCCGCCATCGATCAGGCGTTGCAGGTTCGGGGTCAGGCTGCGGTCCAGCGCATCGGCGCGCAGGCCGTCGATGGAGATCAGCAGCAGCTTCGGCGGTGCCGCCGCAGCGATGGAAGTGGGAACGGAGGCGGAGGGGGGGGGCGCGGTGGTGCAGGCAGCCAGGGGCAGCAGCAGCGCCAGCGCACAGGTCAGGCGTACGGAAGTCATCCGCGCATGATAGTGCGAGGTAATGACGCGCCCAAGACACGGCGCGGTGTCCGCGCATTTTTTCCTTATCCCCGCGCCTGTCGACGCGCCCCCTTCAACAAGAAGGGGGCTTTTCTCCAGACAGTTTACAGACGCTTCCATACACGCATGGCGTGGATCTACCGCGTCGACCAAGGTCGACACCTACCCACCGCCGCGGGAATCTGTCGAAGGTGGGGCGGTGTGGGTGGGCAGGACCGTTGGCGCCATGGATGGCGCCATCGAGCCCCCATGGATGGGTTTACGGCGTGTCCTGCCCACCCATACCGCCCCACCCAACGCGTAGAAAATCGGAGCTGTATTGGCTCTTGACCTTGCCGTTGCCTCTGCGGGTGCCGGGCGCAGCCCGGCCGGCCCTCTCAGGCGAACAGCGGGGCCTGGCGCTGTTCCAGCCGCAGCAGCGCGGCCTTGGTTTCCAGGCCGCCACCGAAGCCGGTCAGTGCACCGTTGCTGCCGATCACGCGGTGGCAGGGCAGGATGATCGGCAATGGATTGCGGCCATTGGCCGCGCCCACCGCGCGGGTCGCGCTGGGTTGGTCCAGGTGCTGCGCCAACTGCAGATAGCTCCAGGTCTGGCCGAACGGAATCAACGCCAGCGCCTGCCACACGCGCAGCTGGAACGGCGTGCCGCGTGGTGCCAGCTGCAGGTCGAACCGGCTGCGTTCACCGTGCAGGAACTGCAGCAGCTGTTCGCGTGCCTCCGGCAGTGCATCCGGTGCGTAATGCCAGCCGTCGCGCCCGCGTGCGGGGTGACGGTTCTCCGGAAACAGCACGTGCGCAAGACCACGCTCGTCACCGGCGATGGTCAATACGCCGATCGGGCTGTCGAAACGATCGAACAACAGGGTCATGTCGGTTCTCCAACGAACGTGCCGGACAGGTGCCACAGGTGCAGCACCGCGTAGGCGCGCCACGGGCGCCAGGGTTGCGAGCGCGCTTCGGTCGCGCGTTCGTTCAGGCGCTGGCCCTGCGCGTGGCCGAGCACCTGCTGCAGTACAAGATCGCCGGCCGGGAAGGCATCGGGCTGGCCGAGGCCACGCAGGGCGATGTACTGCGCGGTCCAGGGGCCGATGCCGGGCAGTGCAACGCAGCGCGCAACGAATTCCTCCAAGGCCTGGCCGGGCCCGAAGTCGAGCCGGCCGCTGGCGCAGGCGGCGGCCAGGGCGCGCACGGTGGCCGCGCGGCTGCGCGGCAGGCCGATGGATTCCAATGGTGCCTCGGCCAGTACCTCGGGCGCTGGAAACTGGCGATCGAAGTCGGATGGCATGCCCGGCAGGTGCGCGCCATAGGCGTCGACCAGGCGCCGCGCGAAGGTGGTGGCAGCGGCCACGCTGACCTGCTGCCCGAGCACCGCGCGTACGCCCACCTCGAAGCCATCCCAGCCGCCGGGCACGCGCAGCCCGGGGCGCTCGGCGATCCCGCGCGCCAGCAGAGGTTCCTCGCCGAGCGCGGCATGCACCTGCTGCAGGTCGGCATCCAGATCGAACACGCGACGCACGCGGCGCACGATGTCAGGGATCAAGCGCGGATCCACCGCGCCCAATTGCAGGCGAAGTTCCGGGCGCTTCGAATCGGCGGTGACGCGCAGCAGGGTGGGGCGCTCCGGCGCGCCCAATACGCGCTGGTAGCTGTCTTCACCGATCAGTTCGATGCCGGGCAGGCTGCGTTTGCGCAGGAAGGCCAGCATGCGTGGGAAGTCCAGTGGTGGACGGTAGCCCAGGCGCAGCACCAGGCCGCCATCATCTGCAGCCAACGGTTGATGCTGGCGACGCAGGGCGGTCGGCGCCATCCCACAGCCCTGCAGGAATGCGGTATTGAAGCGGCGCAGGCTGTTGTAGCCGGCAGCCAGCGCGACGTCGGTCACCGCCAGCGTGGTTTCGGTCAGCAACTGTTTGGCCAGCAACAGGCGATGGGTTGCGTGGATCTGCCCGGGCGTTGCGCCGAGATGTTCGACGAACAGGCGCTGCAGTTGGCGCGCGCTGAGGCCGAGCTTCGTTGCAAGATCGGCCACCGGCTGCTCCTGCAGGAAGCCGCCGTGGATCAGCGCCAGTGCGCGCTGCACGGTCTGTCCGGCCAGGGCCTGCTGGGCCTGCGGTGCCAATTCCGGGCGGCAGCGCAGGCAGGGGCGGTACCCGGCGGCCGCGGCGGCCGCGGCGGTGGGGAAGTAGGTGATGTTGCGCGGCTTCGGCGGCGGTGCCGGGCACACCGGGCGGCAATAGATGCCGGTGCTGCGCACGGCGGTGAAGAACACGCCGTCGAAGCGTGCGTCGCGGGCCAGGCGGGCGCGGTCGCAGGCGGCGGTGTCGAGGGCGAGAGGGGAGTCCATGGCGCCAGTCTAGGCCCGCGCGGGCGGCGATACTCGCCACATTCGGACATGGATGCTGAAGGGGGTCAGGCTGGGCTGCGCCCTGCACCCGCGGTAGTGCCGGCCGCTGGCCGGCAACGGCAACGGCAACGGCAGAAGCTGGTTTTCTGTGGGGAGGCGGGGTGGGCCCGGTTGCGGGAGACGCCGTAAACCCGTCCTTGGGGGCTTGGCCGCGGCATCCATGCCGCGGACACTCCCGCAACCGGACCCACCCCGCCTTCGACAGGTTCCTGCGATCTGTCGGAAGGGCATCCCGCTCTGGTAGGTGTCGACCTTGGTCGACACGCTTTCCCAAGGGTCAGAAGGGGTTCATCACCACGCACTGAATGCGCGGCCTGGACGGGTAGACTGTGGCTCTTGCTCACGTGAAGACCGGTTGCCCGATGTCCGCCAAACTCCGCTGGTTGCCCCTGTTGTGCCTGGCCCTGGCGGGCTGCAGCCAGCTGGAGAATCCGGGCAATGTGACTGCCGCCGACAAGGCCGCGCGGGCGCCGTCCAGCGATGGCGAGAACATGGTGTCGATCAATGCGGCTGACGCACCGCCTCCGCCGGCACCGCCGCGCAGCCGGGAGGACCGGCCGTGGCCGCAGGCGCAGCTGGAGAATGGACGCGCCTGGATCAGTTGCAGCACCGAGTACGCCGGCGAGGCTGGCGACGGTGTCGAGCTGGAAGGCCTGCAGCGCGAGCAGATCACCCAGGCCCTGGCCCCGTGCGCCGAGCGTGGCCTGATGCGCGTGCGCTACGCCGGCAAGATCAATCCGGGCTTCGCCGAGATGATGTGGCGTCTGGCGGTGGTCGCCGACCAGCAGAAGATCCACAAGCGCATCCTTGATCTGGATTCCAGCGGCGGGCAGGTGGAGTCGGCGATCGTCGCCGGTGACAGCATCGGTGAATCGGGCTGGACCATCTGGGTGCGCGAAGGCTCGATCTGCCACAGCGCCTGCGTGTTCGTGCTGGCCGCCGGCGACAACCGCCTGCTGTCGGGCAAGGTCGGCATCCACCGCATGATGCGCATCAGCTCCAAGGCCACCTCGCGCGCCGAGCTCAACCGCGAGCTGCACGAGGTCTACGACAACGTGAAGGACTACCTGCAGCGCAACGGCGTGGCGGTCGGTGTGGCGGATCTGATGATGACCGTGCCCAACCGCAGCCTGCGCCTGCTGACCCCGGACGAACTGCGCCAGTACGGCCTGGATGGCACCAATGCGGTGCAGGACGATCTGGAACGGATCAAGCAGATGCGTGCCTGCGGCGACGATTTCGTGCAGCGCAAAGACGCCTTCCTGGTCGCCTTCGACCAGCAGTGCAAGCGCGAAGGCGCCGACATGGAGTCGATCAACAGTTGTGGCCAGGCGTTGAAGCAGCGCTTCGGCTTCCCGGACGCAGTCTGTCCCGACGAAAGCCCGCTGTCGGAGATCGATGTGGCGACGCTGCCACCAGCGCCGCCGGAGCCCCCGCCGGTGGCCGAACAGGCGCCAGGGAACGCCGCCGCGCCCGCCGCGCAGGCTGATGCGGCAGCGGTGGAGGGCGACGCCCCGGCACGCTGACAGCATAGTCACCGCGCTGGCGTAGACTGCGGTTCTCTCCAGAAAACCGGCGGTGTCCATGAAGCGCGTGCTCCTGCTGCTGTCCCTGCTGCCCCTGACTGCGTTGGCGCAGGCACCTGCACCGGCCACGCCTGCACCGGCCACGCCTGCACCGGCTCCGGCACGCCCGGCCCCGGCATCGCCGGCGGCTGCGAAGCCCGCCACTGCCGGTGCCCCGGCGTTGACCGCTGCGCAGCAGGCCCAGGTGCAGAAGCAGGACGCGGAAATGGGCGCGGCTGCGTTGAAGGCGGCGCAGCTGGTCGATGCCAACCGCGCCGGCGAATTGTGGGATGGCGCTTCGGCCGTCGCGCGCCGTGCGGTGCCGAAAGCCACCTTCGTCAGCCAGTTGGTCGCCGAGCGCACGCGCCTGGGTGCGCTGGCCGGGCGTGGCCAGCCGACCATCACCCGGGTCAAGTACAGCCCCGGCGCCGCAGTGCCGGAAGGGCTGTACATCAACGTCAGCTTCCCGACCCGTTTCGCCAACAGCGCGCAGCCGGTGCGCGAGCTGGTCTCGTTCCGCTTCGACGAAGACCAGGTCTGGCGCCTGGCCGGTTACAGCCTGCGTGCGTCGGCACCCTGAGGAGATGAACGATGGCAACTGAGCTGACGATGCTGGCCTGGTCGGTGCTGCTGGGCTTCGTCTACATCTTCGCCACCTCCACCGTGGTCACCCGCGAGCGCGGGATGAAGTGGAATGCCTCGGCACGGGATGGCGATGCAAAGCCGCTCAGCGCGCTGGCCGGCCGCCTGCAGCGTGCGCAGGCCAACTTCCTGGAAACGTTCCCGTTCTTCGCCGCTGCCGCGATCGCGGTGGTCGTGGCCGGGCGCAGCAACGACACCACGGCGCTGGCTGCGCAGGCCTACGTCTGGGCGCGTGTGGTCTACCTGCCGCTGTATGCCGCAGGCGTGCCCTACGTGCGCAGCCTGGTCTGGCTCGTATCGCTGCTGTCGATCCTGGCGCTGGTGTTCGCACTGCTGTAGCCGGGCCTGATCCAGATCAAGGCCAGTCATGCGCGCGGCGCTATGCTGGCCCGGACTGAATCAACGGCAGGAGGCGCGCATGCGCAGGATGGACGTGGTGGTGGTCGGCGCTGGACCGGCGGGCCTGTGCTTCGCGCGTGCGCTGGCCGGCAGTGGCCTGCAGGTCGGGCTGGTCGAAGTGCAGCCGCGCCAGGCCCTGGCCGAAGCCGCCTTCGATGGCCGCGAGATCGCGCTGACCCATGCCTCGCGGCAGAGCATGGAGCAACTGGGGCTGTGGCAGCGCCTGCCGCAGGCCGAAGTCGCCGAGCTGCGCGATGCCAGGGTGATGAACGGCGGCTCGCCGTTCGCGTTGACCTTCGCCAGCAGCCAGGTTGATGGCCAGCCGCTGGGCTGGCTGGTGCCCAACCACCTGATCCGCCGCGCCGCCTGGGATGCCGTGCAGGGCCAGGATGCGCTGGAGCTGTTCGATGGGCGCAAGGTGCTGGGCGTGCAGGCCGATGCGCAGGGCCACGTGGTCAGACTCGATGACGGCAGTCAACTGCACGCGCGACTGCTGGTCGCGGCTGACAGCCGCTTCTCCGCCACCCGCCGCATGCTCGGCATCGGTGCGCAGATGCGCGACTTCGGCAAGTCGATGCTGGTATGCCGCATGCAGGTCGAGCGCGACCATCACCACACGGCCTGGGAGTGGTTCGGCTACGGCCGCACCATGGCGCTGCTGCCGCTCAACGAGGGCCAGGCATCGGCGGTGATCACGCTGCCGCCGCGGCAGATCGAAGAACTGCTGGCGATGGACGAGGTGGCCTTCGGCGATGCCATCAGTGCCTGCTTTGAGCATCGGCTGGGCCGCATGCAGCCGGTGGCCACGCCGCAGGCGTATCCGCTGGTAGGTGTGTACGCGCACCGTTTCGTCGGCGAGCGTTCCGCGCTGATCGGCGATGCCGCGGTGGGCATGCACCCGGTCACCGCGCACGGCTTCAATCTGGGACTGGCCAGCGCACAGCGGCTGGCACAGGGCATCGTCGCGCAGCAGCGGCGCGGTGCCGACATTGCCGCCGCCGGCATGCTGGCCAGCTACCAGCGCGGTCATCGACTGGCGTCGCGGCCGCTGTACGAGGTCACCAATGCGATCGCCAGCCTGTACACCGACGATCGCCGCCCGGCACGCCTGCTGCGGGCCGCGGGCCTGCGCGTGGCGCAGGGCGTGGCACCGTTCAGACAGCTGATTGCCTCGCACCTGACCCAGCGCGTGGCCTGAACACTCTCGGATCAGCCAGCGGCCAGCACGCGGATCTGGCTGTCGGCGAACTCGACCACCTGGCCTGCGCGGATCTTGCAGGCCTTGCGCAGTTCGACCTCACCATCGACCCGCACCTGGCCCTCGCTGATGACCATCTTGGCCTCGCCGCCGCTGGTGACCAGGTCGGCCAGCTTCAACAGCTGCTTGAGTTCGACGTAGTCGCCGTCGAGGTCGAATTCGAGAATCTGCATGGAGCGAGGGGTCCTGGAAAGAGGGCGCAGGCCAGCGGCCGGGCCGGAAAGAAGGGCGCGTATTGTGCGCCAGCACGGGGCATGACGGCACGCGCATGGAAAACTGTACGCCTCGTTCAGGATCAATGCGGTATCATTCCGCTCTGAGCGAGTGAAATCTCCTCCGACCGAGCAGCGCCAGGGCACGCGATAAGAAGGGCGCCCAAAGCGCGGACCATCACCCTTTTTATCGCACTGCCAGGAAGACGGCAGTGCCTTCGGAGTTCCCCATGTCCCAAGATTCCCAAGCGCCGCTGCAGTTCGCGCAGCTCGGCCTGTCCGAGCCCGTGATGCAGGCGGTCACCGCCATCGGCTACGAAACCCCGTCGCCGATCCAGGCCGCTACCATCCCGGCGATGCTGGAAGGCCGCGACGTGCTGGGCCAGGCCCAGACCGGTACCGGCAAGACCGCTGCGTTCGCACTGCCGGTACTGTCCAACATCGACCTGCAGCAGATCAAGCCCCAGGCCCTGATCCTGGCGCCGACCCGCGAACTGGCCATCCAGGTTGCCGAGGCGTTCCAGTCCTATTCGTCGAAGATCCCGGGCTTCCGCGTGCTGCCGGTGTACGGCGGCCAGCCCTACGGCCAGCAGCTGTCGGCGCTGCGCCGTGGCGTGCATATCGTGGTCGGTACCCCTGGCCGCGTGATCGATCACCTGGACCGCAGCACCCTGGACCTGTCCGAGCTGAAGACCCTGGTGCTGGACGAAGCCGATGAAATGCTGCGCATGGGCTTCATCGACGATGTCGAAGCGGTGCTGAAGAAGCTGCCGGAGCAGCGCCAGGTGGCCCTGTTCTCGGCCACCATGCCGCCGCAGATCCGTCGCATCGCGCAGACCTACCTGCAGGACCCGGTGGAAGTGACCATCGCGGCCAAGACCACCACCTCGGCCAACATCCGCCAGCGCTACTGGTGGGTGAGCGGCATGCACAAGCTGGACGCGCTGACCCGCATCCTGGAAGTCGAGCCGTTCGACGCGATGATCATCTTCGCGCGCACCAAGGCCGGCACCGAAGAACTGGCCAGCAAGCTGCAGGCGCGTGGCCTGGCCGCTGCCGCCATCAACGGTGACATGCAGCAGGCCCAGCGCGAGCGGACCATTGCCATGCTGAAGGAAGGCAAGCTGGACATCCTGGTCGCCACCGACGTGGCCGCCCGCGGCCTGGACGTGGAGCGCATCAGCCACGTGCTGAACTACGACATCCCGTACGACACCGAGAGCTACGTGCACCGCATCGGCCGTACCGGCCGTGCCGGCCGCAGCGGCGAGGCGATCCTGTTCGCGACCCCGCGCGAGAAGGGCATGCTGCGCCAGATCGAGCGCGCCACCCGCCAGCCGATCGAAGAGATGCAGCTGCCGAGCGTGGAAGCGGTCAACGACACCCGCATCAACAAGTTCACCTCGCGCATCAGCGAAACCCTCGGCGCCGGCGGCCTGGACTTCTACCGCCAGCTGCTGGAGCGCTTCGAGAACGAGCAGAACGTGCCGGCCATCGAGATCGCCGCCGCGCTGGCCAGGATGCTGCAGGGCGATACCCCGTTCCTGCTGCAGCCGCCGGTGCGTGCCCCGCGTGAAGAGCGCGCGCCGCGCGAGCGCTTCGACCGTGGCGACCGCCCGGAGCGTGGCGATCGCTTCGACCGCAACGAGCGGGGTCCGCGCTTCGAGCGTGGCCCGCGCCGTGACGACGCCGAAGGTGGTTTCGAGCCGCGTCCGCGCCGTGAGGTTCCGCCGCGTGGTGCACCGGAGCAGGGCATGGAGACCTACCGTATTTCGGTCGGCCACCAGCATGGCGTGAAGCCCGCCAACATCGTCGGCGCGATTGCCAACGAAGCCGGCCTGGAAAGCCGCTTCATCGGCCGCATCGACATCCACGACGACTTCTCGCTGCTGGACCTGCCGGCACAGATGCCGCCGGACGTGCTGTCGCACCTGCAGAAGGTGTGGGTGTCCGGCCAGCAGCTGCAGATGCGTGCGCTGGCTCCGGGTGAAGACACCAACCCGGCCCCGCGCCCGTTCAAGCCGCGCTTCGACAAGCGTGGTCCGGGCGGCCCGGGTGGCCCGCGTCGTGGCGGCCCGGGTGGTCCGGGTGGCCATGGGGGCGACCGCGGCGGTGACCGCGACAGCCGCCCGCCACGTCGTGATGGCTTCAAGCCGCGCGGCCCGCGCAGCTTCTAAGCCGCACCCGCAGCCGTCCAGAGCAACGCCAGCCCCCGGGCTGGCGTACAGGAAAAGGGGACGGAGGGGATTAAGTCGTATATGGCAGGCCATGCGCTTATGCCGAAAACGACTTAATCCCCTCCGTCCCCTTTTTCGCATGGTCAACACATTGCCGGTCATAGGCTGGGCCGGTTCCAAAGGAGGTTGTCACCGCGGCACATTCGGGGGGATCCGGGATGGGTAGGAGTGGCACGGACCAAAAGAGCCGGCGGGTGCCGATGACCCGGGGGCTGGGACTGCGATTTGCGTTGTTGACCGGCATGGCGATCGGACTGGTCGCACTGTCGGCGTTGATCCAGGAACTGCAGGCGGCCTCCACCGCCTGGATCGCCGGCCAGGGATACTGGTCGCGCGGTCAGCAGGATGCGACCGCCGCGCTCAGTCGCTACCTGGCGCGCGGTGATGCCCAGGACCTGGACGATGCACGCCAGGCCCTGCAGGTGCCGTTGGGCGATCTGCAGGCGCGGTTGGCGCTGGAACAGGCGGAGCCTGACGAAGAGAAGGCCCGGCAGGGCTTCCTGCAGGGGGGCAACGCGCACGCCGACATTCCGCGCCTGGTGTTTTCGTTCCGCTACGCGCGGGATATCGGTGCCTTCCGCGAAGCGACCGCGTTATGGCGGCAGACCGACGGGGACCTGATGGCGCTGCAGCGCCTGGTCGATGAGTTGCAGCGGCGGCACGAGGGTGGCCCCGTAGTGGCAGCCATGCGTGACCACTACCTGCAGCAGCTGCGCGATCTGGACCAGCGGATGAAGGTGCAGAGCCAGGCGTTCTCGCAGGCGCTGCTGCGGATGGCGACGCTGGTGAGGCTGGCCACGTTGATGGTCGCGGGCCTGTCGGTGCTGGCGATCAGCCTGATGGCGGTGGCCCTGGCGCGCCGCGTCGGCAAGGACCTGACCGAACACGAGAGCCGCTTCCGCGCAGCGTTCTACCAGGCCAACGTCGGCATGCTCAAGCTCGATACCGAAGGCAAGGTGATCGAGGCCAACCAGGCGATGGCCGACATCCTCGATCATCGCCGCGACGTGCTGCTGCAGCTGTCGCTGGCTGACCTGCTGATGGACGGCGAGCTGGTCATTGACGGGGTGGGGCGCATCGATTGGGACCGCCAGCTGCGCCCGAGCGAGCTGCGCTTCCGCCGTCGTGATGGCAGCCTGGTCTGGGGCCGCTGGAGCGGCACCGGTGTGCGCAGCGCCGGCGGCGCCCTGTCGGTGTTCGCGATCATCGAAGACGTCAGCCAGAACCATGCACTGGCGCGCGAGATCGAGCACCACGCCAGCCATGACCCGCTGACCGGCCTGATCAACCGGCGCGAGATCGAACGCCTGCTCGAACGCGCGCTGCTGCAGGTGCGCAGCGAAGGTGGTACGCACGCGCTGTGCTACATCAACCTGGACCATTTCAAGCTGGTCAATGACAGCTTCGGCCATGCCGCCGGCGACCAGATGCTGCGCAGCTTCGCCGATTACCTGGTGGCGGCGGTGCGCGATGGTGACTGGGTGGGCCGGCTGGGTGCGGACGAGTTCGCGGTGTTCCTCGCCCATGCCGGGCAGGACGAGGCCAAGCGCGTGCTGCAGCGGGTGATCCGCAATCTGGGGCAGGCGACGTTCCCGGTGAGCGAGGGCAGCCCGCAGTTGAGCTGCAGCATCGGCGTGGTCGAGGTCAGCGCCGATGCACCGGATGTGAACTGGTTGATGAGCGCCGCCGACAGTGCCTGCTATGCGGCCAAGCAGGCCGGGCGCAACCGCGTGCACTGCTTCAACGAGAACCGCATGGCGTTGGAGGAACGGCGCCGGGAAGCCGAGCGGCTGCAGGGCGTCAGCCTGGCCATGGCCGAGAACCGCATGGTGCTGTATGCGCAGCGCATCGCCCGCGTCGGCGATCCCACCTACCTGCACTACGAGGTGCTGGTACGCATGCGCGGCAGCGATGGCAGCCTGCACCTGCCGGGCCAGTTCATGCCGGCGGTGGAGCGCTATGGCATGGCCGTGGCGCTGGACCGGCACGTGCTCGGCCTGCTGTTCCGGCACCTGCAGGTGTGCCCGGCGCATGTGCGGCAGCTGGGACTGTGCAACGTCAACGTGTCGGCGCAGTCGATCGCCGAACCCGGCTTCCTCGCCTTCGTCTGCGACCTGCTGGAGCGCAATCGCGCGCTGGCCTCCAAGCTGTGCTTCGAGATCACCGAGACCGCAGCGATCAGCAACCTCAGCCAGGCGCGCGCGTTCATCGATGCGGTGAAGGCGCGCGGCTGCCGGATGGCGCTGGACGATTTTGGCTCCGGGCTGTCCTCGTTCGGCTACCTGCGCCAGCTGCCGGCCGACATCCTGAAGATCGACGGGGCCTTCGTGCGCGACATGGATACCGATCCGGTCAGCCACGCCACCGTGCGCGCGATCAGTGAACTGGGGCGCGAGCTGCAGATGGAGGTGGTGGCCGAATGGGTAGAGACCGCCGAAGTCGCCGCCGCGCTGACCCGGCTTGGGGTGCAGGGCCTGCAGGGCTATGCGGTCGAGCGACCGCAGCCACTGGAACGGATGACCCTGGCCGACCTGCGGCCGGTGCGCCTGGTGGCGGTGCAGGGCCCGCCTGCCGCAGGTTGAACGCCGTCGGCGACTTTGGTCTACACATGCGTTGCAGCCGCGGCTGCGATAATGCCTGCCAGGGGCGACGCGCAGTGGGCGCGGGCGTAAGCAGGAACAGGACGTGGCGTGGGCGGCAGGCAGTGGCAGTACGGAACAGGGGCGGTGCTGGTCGTGCTGCTGGTGTGGTTGGCCACGCCGTGGCCACTGTGGGCCGCTGCCGTCGAAGCCGGCCGCGATTACCTGCTGGTCGGCGCAGCCACCGATGAACCCACTCCACATCGCGCATGCACGCCGGACATGCTGACCGGTCACCGGCAGCAGGTGCAGGTGCCTGCGCCGCCGGGCGGCTGGTCGGGGCAACCGCAGGCCCTGGACGTGTTCAATGTGTTCGCTGGCGAAGTCCGCGTGCAGTATGGCGATCGCGAGATCTGCGGCAACATGCACGATGCCCGTACCCGAGACTCACGCTTCCGCGCAGGCATCGGGCTGGTGGCGGTGCCGCCAGCGGGCAGTCACGATCCATTCCTGGTGTCGTGGCAGACGCCGTTGAAGGCGCGTTGGGTACCCACCCTTCGGCTGGGCGCGCCCAGTCCCGTGCAGCAGAACGATACCGCCCGCCTGCTGGTGCGCGCGGCCTGCATCGCCGTGGCGATCGCACTGGCGTTGTCGGCACTGATGGCCTTCCTCACCACCCGCGACCGCAGTTTCCTGGTCTACATCGCCGGTACCACCGTGCTGGTGCTTTGGCAGGCCATCCTCGGTGGCCTCAGCGGCTATCCGGAACCCTGGTTGCCGGTGGGCGAGCGCGGTGCCTGGTGGCTGCTGGTGTTGACTGCGGCCACGCAGGCCTTGGTGCTGCCGGCGCTGTGGCGGCTGAATGGCGGTGATCGCCTGTTGCCGCGTTCGCGTCCGTTCCAGCTGGTGGCGCTTTGGGGATTGCTGGCGTTGGCTGCACTGGTGCCCTGGCTGCCATGGGACAGCCTGGCCTGGGTGGCGCAGGGCCTGCAGGTGTCCTATCTGCTGGGCTGTGGCCTGGCGTTGATGGCCGGGGTGTGGGCACGGCTGCGCGGTGACCGCTGGGCGCAGGCGGGGCTGGCGGCGCTGGCGCCGATGCTGGTGTTGATCCTGGCCGACGCCTGCCGCGCGGCGTGGTTGCTGGAATACCGCGTGGAGGCCCTGCAGCTGGCGGTGACCTGGCTGCTGATGATGGCCGCCTACGCACTGAACCAGCGGCTGGGCCGCCTGCGCCAGCAGCGCGATGAACTGCGCCAGCTGGCCGAGACCGATGGCCTGACCGGCCTGCCCAACCGCCGTGCCGGCCTGCAGCAGTTGGCCCGCCACCTGGAGCGGGTTGACCGCGAGCGTGGCCCGCTGGTGATCGGCTTCCTCGATATCGACCTGTTCAAGGACATCAATGACCGCCATGGCCACGCCGTGGGTGACCTGGTGCTGGTGGCGGTGGCGCGTGCATTGCGTGCCGCGGTACGCAGCCAGGACCAGGTAGTGCGGATGGGCGGCGAAGAATTCCTGCTGCTGATGCCGGGCATGCCCCGCGAGGCGGCGTCGGCGCGCCTGGATCGCCTGCGCCAACGCATCACGGAGGCGGCCCGGGCGCTGCAGGTGCCCGGCCTGGAGGTCACCGCCAGCATCGGCCTGGCGCAGTGGCGGCCGGGCGAGGACGATCTCGCCGCGCTGCTGCGCCGGGCCGACCATGCCATGTACGTGGCCAAGCGTGCCGGCCGCAACCGGGTGTTCGACGGCGAAGAACTCGATCCACCCGGCCTGGCATGAAGCGCGGCGGGCGGCGATGCCGGATAATAGGGCGATGACCACCCGACTCAACAAACACATCGCCGACACCGGCTTCTGCTCCCGCCGCGAGGCCGATCGCCTGATCGCCGCCCGCCGGGTCACCGTCAACGGCCATCCGGCCGGCACCGGCGCGGTGGTGGGCGAGGAAGACCAGGTGCTGGTGGATGGCCAGCCACTGCGCGCGCGCGTGGCCCGCAAGCCCGGCGCCCGCCGCCACGTCTACATCGCGCTGAACAAGCCGGTCGGCGTCACCTGCACGACCGAGACGTCGGTCAAGGGCAACATCGTCGACTTCGTCGGGCATGAACAGCGCATCTTCCCGATCGGCCGCCTCGACAAGGAGTCCGAAGGCCTGATCCTGATGACCAGCAACGGCGACATCGTCAATCAGATCCTGCGGGCCGAGAACGGCCACCAGAAGGAATACCTGGTGGCGGTGAACAAGCCGGTCACCGATGAGTTCCTGCGCGGCATGGCGCGTGGTGTTCGCATCCACGACCAGATGACGCTGCCATGCAAGACTTCGCGCATCGCCAAGTTCGGTTTCCGCATCACCCTGCAGCAGGGCCTGAACCGGCAGATCCGCCTGATGGCCGCCGAGTTCGGCTATCGCGTGACCCAGCTGCGCCGCGTGCGCATCGACAACATCAAGATTGGTGCGCTGAAGCCGGGCCAGTGGCGCAACCTGACCGAGCAGGAGCTGCAGGGCCTGCTGCCGAAGCAGCTGGACTGGTAGTGCCGGCCGCTGGCCGGCTGCAATGGGCGCGCGATGTATCCGGGATGCCGGCCAACGGCCGGCACCACCGCCATGCGGATTGCTCACCGGCTTCCGCTAGACTTCGCGGTGACCTGCCGGAACGTGACGTTGCATGATCAAGCCCGACAAGCCCGCCAACGAAGCCCTTCGGCTCGAGGCGCTGTATCGCTACCGCATCCTCGATTCGGAGCGAGAAAAATCCTTCGACGACCTGGTGGTGATCGCCAAGGCGGTCTGCGGCACCTCGATGGCGGCGGTGACCCTGATCGATGTCGAACGGCAATGGTTCAAGTCGATCCAGGGCATCGATGCGGCGGAAAACCTGCGCAGCGAATCGATGTGTGGCCATGCCATCCTGCAGCCGCAGCAGATCATGGTGGTCGAGGATGCGCTGCAGGATGCGCGCTTCCACGACAATCCGGTGGTGGTCGGCGATCCGCACATCCGCTTCTATGCCGGCGCGCCGCTGATCAGCTCCGACGGCTTGCCGCTGGGTACGCTGTGCGTGTTCGACGCACAGCCGCAACACCTGGCCAGCGACAAGGCCGAGGCGCTGGCCGCACTGTCGCGGCAGGTGATGCTGGTGATGGAGTTGCGCCGTTTCGCGCTCGACATCCAGAACCACATGCTGGAACGCGATGATTATGAGCGCCTGCTGTCGGAGTACCACGACGTGCTGCTGGCGCAGAACGCCGACCTGGCCGAGCAGAGCCGCACTGATGCGCTGACCGGCCTGCCGAACCGCCGCGCGATGGCAGCGGCGCTGGACGAGGCCGTGGCGATGACCGGGGAGCAGCCCGCTGAGGCCTGCGTCGCGCTGCTGGACATCGATCATTTCAAGCACATCAACGACTTCCAGGGCCACGCCACCGGCGACCGCGTGCTGGCCGAACTGGGCGCGCTGCTGCGGTCGCACTTTGCCGGCCGTGGCATGGCGGCGCGCTATGGCGGCGAGGAGTTCGTGGCAGTGATGCCCGCAACCGACCTGCGCACCGCCGAACTTCAGTGCGAGTTCCTGCGCCTGGCCGTGGCCGACCTGCCACTGGGCTTCCCGGTCACGATCAGTATCGGCATCGCCCAGCACCAGCCCGGTGAAAGCGTGGACGACACGCTGGCACGTGCCGACAAGGCGCTGTACCGGGCCAAGGGCAATGGCCGCAACCAGGTGGAAGTAGCGGGCTGAAGCGCCCCGCCCGGTAGATCCACGCCATGCGTGGATGCTCTTCCCGATTCACATCGCGTCGCAGCGCCTGCGATCAAGAGCGGGCAGCATGACGCTCTGTCTTCCCGGACGCCGACCATGCTGCAGACCCTGGCCATCGCCCACTATCGCTCGCTGCACGGGTTGGTATTGCCGCTGCAGCAGTTGAATGTGGTGACCGGCGACAATGGCAGTGGCAAGTCCAGCCTGTACCGCGCGCTGCGCCTGCTGGCGGAGACCGCACAGGGCGGAGTCGCGGCGGTGCTGGCCCGCGAAGGTGGGCTTGGTTCGGCGCTGTGGGCAGGTCCCGAATCCATCGATCGCAGGGTTGCGGCCGGCGAGATTCCGCTGCAGGGCGGGCTCCGGCAGGCGTCGGTGGGGCTGAAGCTGGGTTTCACTACCGAAGAGTTGGGCTATGCCATCGATCTCGGCTATCCGCCGCCCAGCCGTTCGCCGTTTGCGCTGGATCCGCAGATCAAGGCCGAGGCGGTCTGGGCGGGGCCGTTCCTGCGCAGCGCCAACCAGCTGGTCGATCGTCGCGGGGCGATGGTGCGGCAGCGCCATGCGCGCGGTTGGGATCTGGTGGATGACCGGTTGTCGCTGTTCGACAGCCTGTTCACCCAGGTCGGCGATCCGCAGCGCATGCCCGAAACGATCACCCTGCGTGAGTACATCCGTTGCTGGCGCTTCTACGACCATTTCCGCAGCGATGGCGATGCCCCGGCGCGGCAACCGACGATGGCCACGCGCACGCCGGTGCTGCATCACGATGGCCGGGACCTGGCGGCGGCCTGGGTGACCATCGTCGAGATCGGCGACCCGGTTGCGTTGGCACGCAGCGTCGACGACGCGTTCCCGGGCGCTACGGTCGATTTCGAGGCGCTGGATGGACGCCTGGCACTGCGCTTCCACCAACCCGGGTTGCTGCGGCCATTGTCGATGGCCGAGCTTTCCGACGGCACGCTGCGTTTCCTGCTGCTGGCCGCAGCGCTGCACACGCCACGCCCACCGCCGCTGATGGTGCTCAACGAACCGGAGACCAGCCTGCACCCGGACCTGCTGCCGGCGCTGGCGCGGCTCATCATCGCAGCCAGTGCGCGCAGCCAGGTATGGGTGGTGTCGCACGCCAGCCGGCTGATCGCGGCGTTGGAACAGGCGCCAGGGTGCCATTCGCTGCATCTGTACAAGGAACAGGGCCGCACGCTGTTGAGCGGGCAGGGCCTGCTGGATGCGCCGGCCTGGCATTGGCCGCAGCGCTGATGCGGCCATCCACGCCATGCGTGGATGCACTCAATCGGCGATGTTGCGCGCTTCGGCCGTGCCGAGGATTTCCGGATGCTGCACCGGCTTGCGGCGGTTCAGCAGCGGATGCAGGAACACCGCGCCGACGATGATTGCCACGCCCAGGTAGAACCACGGGGTGACTTCGTGCTGCTCGCGCAGCAGCACCACGGCCAGTACCACCGCATAGACCGGCTCCAGGTTGGTCACCAGCTGCACCGTGTAGGCGCTCAGGTGGCGTAGTGCGACCAGGGCCAGGGCGAACGGCAGCAGCGTGCAGAATCCGGCCAGCACCAGCAGCAGGATCCCGTCGTGCAGATTCGGGACCACCCACAGCGGGCTGGCCAGCGCCGGCAGCAGATAGGGCATCAGCGGCGCCAGCAGGGTCAGTGTGAGGGTGCCGGCACCCAGCTCCAGCGCGGTGACCGTGAGCGGATCGGCATGGCTGACCATGCGCTTGTTGAGCGAACCGAACACCGCCACCAGCAGCGCCGAGATCGCGCCGATCAACACACCCAGGCGCATGCCATCGGGCACGCCACCGACCACCAGCGCAACACCCGGCAGCACCGCCAGGCCGAACGCCAGCTCACGCAGCTGGAACGGCCGCTTGGCCACCCACGGCTCGATGATCGAGGTGAACACCGGTGCCAGTGCGATGCAGGTGGCAGCCACCGAGGCATTGGCCAGCTTCACCGCGCCGTAGAACGTCAGCCAGTGCAGGGCGACCAGCGCGCCGATACCGGCGTAGCCGGCGACCAGCCGCGGGGGCAGGGTGCGCAACCCGCGCCAGACCCGCGGCAGCAGGGCCAGCATCGCCGTCACCAGCAGCATGCGCCACCACACCAGCGGCAGTGCGGGCAGGGTGATCAGCTTGCCGAGGATGGCCGTGATGCCCCACAGCAGGACACAGAAATGGATCTGCCACAGCGCTTTGCGGGTGTCGGGTGTGCTCATCGGCCTATTGTGAGGCAATCGTACGGTCGCCGGCGACGCCTGTGGCATGCTCGCGGAAACTCCTCAGGGGAACCCTGCAATGGCTGCCAACCGCTCCGCCCTGCGTGCATGGGCAGCACTGACTGCACTGGTGGCCGCCACCGCGTTGCTGCTGCAATACCTGTTGCTGCTACGCGGCCCCGGGGCGGCTGCCGGGGTCGGCATGGCGACACTGCGCTTCGTTGGTTACTTCACGATTCTCAGCAACCTGGCGGTGTGCCTGGGATGCGTCAGGCTGATCCGTGCGGGTGTGCTGGACACGACTGTCGCCGCGGCGATCGCGTTGTGCATCGGGGTGACCGCGTGCATCTACATGCTGGCGTTGCAGGGGCTGTGGCAGCCCACCGGGCTGCAATGGTGGGTCGATGCCGGTTTGCACTACGCTGTGCCGGCGCTGTACCTGCTCGGGTGGTGGTGGCTGCTGCCACATGGGGCGCTGCGCTGGCGCGCGCTGGGCGGCGTGCTGCTGGTACCGCTGGTCTACCTTGGCTGGGCGATGCTGGTCGCTGCAATGACCGGACAGGCGCCGTATCCATTCCTCGAACTGCAACGCCTGGGTCTGGCGGCCTTCCTGCTCAACGTGCTGCGCGTTGCGGGCGTGTTCGTGGTGGGGTGGACCCTGCTGTGGGGGCTGGACCGCTGGCGCCGTCGATGAGGCGCTGCAGGGCCATCGCTGCGGCCGGGTTGCGGGCCTTGCCGGCACCGATGCACAGCAGGTAGACCTCGCGCGGGGTTTCCGGGGCGGACCCGGCCAGGCAGGGCAGGTCGTCCACCGGCTCGCCGCGTGACCAGCGTCGCGCGCGTTCAGCCCAGCGCTGCTGCACGGGTGCAGGCAGGCCCTCGTTCAAGCGGGCCTGGCTGCGCTTGATCCGCGCGTAGACGAAGCCAGCACTGACATCGCCATGCAATGGCGCCTCGTCGCTGTCCTCGATCACCAGCGCCACGCCGTGGCGGCGCGCGGCGGCGACCAGAGCCGGTCCATGTGCCTTGGCGTTGCGCACTTCCAGAGCGTGCTGCAACGGCACGCCCTCGAGCTGCTTCGGCAGCTGCGCCATCAGCGCTTCCAATGCATCGGCGTCGGCCGGATGGTGCGGATCGAACTGCCACAGCAGCGGGCCGAGCCGGTCACCGAGCGCAAGTGCCGCCTGCAGGAATGGCGTGGCCGCTTCCACGGTGCTGGCCAGGTCGCGGCGCTGCACCAGGTAGCGTGGCGCCTTCATCGAGAAACGGAAGCCTTCCGGCGTCTGCGCGGCCCACTGCGCGCACTGGGCCGCAGTCGGCGTGCGGTAGAAGGTGCCGTTGATCTCGATGCAGCGCAGGGCGCGGCTGGCATGGGCCAGTTCCTCGCGCTGCGGCAGTCCCACCGGATAGAACATGCCGCCGCGCCACTCGGGAAACACCCAGCCGCCGATACCGCAGCGGATCGCCATCCGGCCGGCAGCGGTCACTGGCTGTGGTCCTCGCGCCAGGGGTCGTAGCTGCCGAACCACCACAGGTAGCCTTCAGGATCGGCACAGGCATAGCCGCGGCCGCCGTAGTCCTGGTCGGCAATGTCGATGACGATGCGTGCCCCAGCCGCCTTGGCCCGCGCATAGTGCGCATCGACATCGGTGACGATCACGCAGGCGCTCTGGGTCTGGCGGCCGCCGACTTCTCCGGGCAGGACCGCGTGTTCGCTCCACGCGCTCTGGTTGTTGGCCGAGCCGAGCATGATCATGCCGTTGCCGAAGGTGAGCTGGGCATGGAAAACCGTATCGCCATCGGCATACACGGCCTGGGCATGGAAGCCGAAGGCCCGCTGCAGCCAGTCGATGGCGGCCAGCGCGTCGCGGTAGCGCAGGCACGGAATGATCGTGGAGCCGTTGCTTGGTTGGCCGTTCCCGCCCATGACACCCCTCCTATGGCACGGGGCAGGGTGCATCGGCGACCGTTACCATCCTGCGAAACCCCGGTGACGGCCTGCACATGGCCGCGACCCCTGTTCGGAGATGGTGCTGGATGAAAACCTGGATCGGAGGAGCCGTGCTGCTGGCGTGCACGACCATGGCCAATGCGGCGACCCCGCAGCAGCTGCAGGACCTGGATGCGACCGTCGAGCGCGTGCGCACGCAGTTCGACGTGCCCGGCATCGCCGTGGCCGTAGTCAAGGATGGCCAGGTGGTGCTGGAACGTGGCTGGGGCGTGCGCGAGCAGGGCAAGCCGGAACCGGTGCAGGCCGACACCCTGTTTGCCATCGCTTCCAATACCAAGGCGTTCACCGCCACCTCGCTGAACCTGCTGGCTGAGGACGGCAAGCTGAAGATGGATGACAAGGTGATCGATCACCTGCCGTCGTTCCGCATGTCCGATCCGTTCGTGACCGGGCAGATGACGATCCGCGACCTGCTGTCGCATCGCAGCGGGCTGAGCCTGGGCGCCGGTGACCTGCTGTTCTGGCCGGCCACCTCCTACAGCAACGCCGAAGTGGTGGAGCGACTGGGCAGGGTGCCGCTGAAGGGCGGCTTCCGCGAGAGCTATGCCTACGACAACATCCTGTACGCGGTCGCCCAACAGGTGATCGAGCGCGTGTCCGGCATGAGCTACCAGCAGTTCCTGCAGACGCGCATCTTCGACAAGGTGGGGATGGCCGGCACGCGCTACAACGCCGACCACCTGAAGCCAGGTGACAAGGCGGCGGTCGGCCACGCCAAGTACGATTTCAAGGACCTGCGCACCGTTGCACCGCTGACCTGGTCGAACAATGCCGGCGCCGGTGGCATCTATTCCAGCGCGCACGACATGGCGCGCTGGATGCAGGTGCAGCTGGCCGGAGGCAAGCTCGCCGATGGCACGGTGCTGTTCAGTGAAAAGAGCCAGCAGCAGATGTGGCGGATGATCACCCCGCAGTCGATCCCGGCGCCGAGCGTGCCGGAGCTGGCACCGGCGCGGGCCAACTTCGCCGGCTATGGCGAAGGCTGGAGCCTGAGCGACTACCGCGGGCAGAAGCTGGTCTGGCACACCGGTGGCTGGCCGGGCATGGTCTCGCGGTTGACCCTGGTGCCCGGCGAGAAGCTGGGCGTGGTGGTGCTGACCAACCAGGAAGTGGGCGCGGCGTTCAATGCGATCACCCTGAGCGTGCTTGACGCTTACCTGGGCGGAGAAAAGCACGATTGGGTGGATGCCTATGCCAAGGCCGTGGCCAAGGGGCAGGACAAGGCCGACGAGGCCTGGGCCAAGCACCAGAGCGCACGCGACAAGGGCAGCAGGCCATCGCTGGCGCTGGCCGGCTACACCGGCAGCTTCCGTGACCGCTGGTATGGCGACATGCAGATCAGCGCCGAAGGCAAGGGCCTGCGCCTGCGCTTTGCGAAGACCGCGCAGCTGAGCGGGCGCCTGGAGCACTGGCAGCACGACACCTTCATCGTGCGCTGGGACGACCGTTCGCTCAACGCCGATGCGTTCGTGAACTTCAGCCTGGACCCGGATGGCAAGGTGCGCGAGGTGCGCATGCAGCCGATTTCCGACCTGACCGATTTCAGTTTCGATTTCCAGGACCTGCTGTTCACCCCGGTCAAAGAATGAGGGTCGTGCCGGCCGCTGGCCGGCAACCTCATGATCCCTGGAAACGTCGCGAGGTTGCCGGCCAGCGGCCGGCACTACCGGCGCCGCGGCATCGTCGGCCGGCGTACACATCCGGCGTGGGATACTCCGCCGGCTATTGATGGCGAGGGAATGCGATGTTCCGTTGGTTTGAATCCCTGATCCCGGTTTTCCCGCCCGTGGATGGGCGCATGCCACCGCGCAAGGTGCTGCCGTTCTACCTGCACTACCTGCGCCCGGTCTGGCCGGTGCTGCTGGCGACCCTGATTGCCGGCCTGCTGCTGGCGCTGGTGGAAGTGGCCATGTTCGACTACCTGGGCCGTATCGTCGACATGGTCGCCGAGCAGCCCGGTGCCGATTTCTTCAAGCGCCATGCCAATGAACTGGGCTGGATGCTGTTCATCACGGTCATCGCGCGGCCGATCCTGGTGGGCCTGCACAACCTGCTGGTCAACCAGGCGATCGTGCCCGGCCTGAGCAACCGCTCGCGCTGGCTGATGCACAACTACGTGGTACGGCAGAGCCTGAGCTTCTTCCAGAACGACTTCGCCGGCAGCGTCGCCAACCGGGTGATGCAGACCGGTACCTCGCTGCGCGAGTCGGCGGTACAGATGGTCGATTCGCTCTGGTACATCGTGGTCTATACCGGCACGGCGCTGTACCTGTTCGCGCAGGCGGACTGGCGGTTGATGGTGCCGCTGGTCCTGTGGCTGCTGGCCTACGCGGTGATCATGGTCTACTTCGTGCCGCGCGCGAAGGAACGGGCCTGGATTGCGTCCGAAGCGCGCTCCAAGGCGATGGGCCGCATCGTCGATGGCTACACCAACATTCCCACGCTGAAACTGTTCGCCCATGGCGGGCGCGAACAGGCCTACGTGGCCGAGTCGATCCAGGAACTGGCGGTCAAGCACCGCGCGCAGACCCGGGTAACCACCGGCATGGACCTGACCATCGCCATCGTCAACGGTTTCCTGATTGCCGGCACCTGTGGGCTCGCGCTGTGGCTGTGGAATGGCGGCCATATCACCGTGGGCGCGATCACGCTGGCGACCGGCCTGGTGATCCGCATCCACAACATGTCCGGCTGGATCATGTGGACCATCAACGGCATCTTCGAGGACATCGGCACGGTGCAGGATGGCATCACCACCATCGCCCAGCCGCTGACCGTGCAGGACCGCGGGGACGCGGTGCCGCTGCAGGTGACCCGCGGTGGCGTGCAGTTCCAGGACATCCACTTCCATTACGGCAAGAAGGGCGGCGTGATCGCCGGCCTCGACCTGGTGGTGAAGCCGGGCGAGAAGATCGGCCTGGTCGGTCCTTCCGGTGCCGGCAAGTCGACCCTGGTGAACGTGCTGCTGCGCCTGTACGACCTGGAGAGTGGCCGCATCCTGATCGACGGCCAGGACATCGCCTGCGTCACCCAGGAAAGCCTGCGCCAGCAGATCGGCGTGGTCACCCAGGACACCTCGCTGCTGCATCGCTCGATCCGCGACAACCTGCTGTACGGCCGCCCCGATGCGACCGAGGAGCAGCTGCGTGCTGCCGTAGCCAAGGCGCGTGCCGAAGCCTTCATCGATACGCTGGTGGACGGGCAGGGGCGTCGTGGCTACGACGCGCATGTCGGCGAGCGCGGGGTGAAGCTGTCCGGTGGCCAGCGCCAGCGCATCGCCATTGCCCGCGTGCTGCTGAAGGACGCGCCGATCCTGGTGCTGGACGAAGCGACCTCGGCGCTGGACTCGGAAGTGGAAGCGGCGATCCAGGACAGCCTGGATGAGCTGATGGGCGGCAAGACGGTGATCGCGATCGCGCACCGGCTCTCGACCATCGCGCGCATGGACCGGCTGGTGGTGATGGACCAGGGCCGCATCGTCGAGACCGGCAGCCATGCCGAACTGATTGCGGCCGGTGGCCTGTACGCGCGCCTGTGGGCGCGACAGACCGGGGGATTCGTGGCTGCGGAGCAGTAATCCCCAGGGGTGTGTATCGCGACGTGTCACAGTCCACTTCCATGGGTCTGGCCGAACATCAGTTCACGCTGGTCGGATAGCTTGGAGATGGCTGATCGCCAGCGATTGCTCCTGCATCGGAAGTGTATCCTTCTTCCATAAGCGCGGCGGCCATGCCTTTTGAATGGAGAAGGTCCTCCAATGGCAGGGTGGTGAAAACGATGTTGTGACGGGAAGTGGTGGAGCGAAGCGCTTCGAGCCAGTGAGTTCGGCTCTCGACATCAAGGTTCAGGTTCATCGTGTTTGCGATTGCATCATTGGTCAGGCGGACCCAACACCGAGAGGGTGATGATGGAGCGTGCAGAAGTACGTCTGCTTCAATGTCTCCATCCGCCCATGCACGACCGATTTCGTCGACTCGATCGAGCCAAGGCTGCAGGCTTGAAGTGGCATCTGCGAAGCACCTGCGGTCGAGCGCAGGATCAATGTGGAAATTCTGAATCGTCTGTTTGGCGGCCTTTACCGGCACAGAGAAGCGAGCGTCGACGATAGGCTTCCGGTGCCTTCGGGCTGTCTGGAGGATAGCCTTGGAAAGATGGCTGCCGGTCCTCATTCCGCTGGCCCTCAGTGCGGTGTCATGAGCCTTCCAGGCCGCGTACATCGGGCGCATTCTCTCAATGCTGGTGTCGCGCAGATTATAGCGATGCTTGAGCTCGTTCCATCTCGCATACTCGGCGCCCGTAAGTGCGTCACGCAGCGTTCTGTCGCCGTCGAGGAACTTGAGTTTGCGGATGGAGGGCCACAGCAAGAGGCCGCCAAAAAATCCGCCATCGTGTTCGAGTGTCACCCCTGGCGGGCTTAGAACCACGTCGGATGCTGAAATTGCGGCCTCCACGCTGCGGGTATCTATGAATAGGCCCTTCCTGAGAGGTTGAACCGTGCCCAGGACCAGCACGGTTGAATATCCCTTCGTGAACTTCCAGATGCGTGGCCCTGGCCTTGGAGGGGTCGCATGGACGGTGCGAAGGGGAGTAATGCTGGGCTCTTCTTGATCTCTGGCGTATCCATCGGCGGAAGAAAGCGCAATGAGAACAAGGCCTATCAATCCGATTGACGAGGTGCGTAGTCTATCCATGTTCAATCCAGGCATGCTGTGAACATGGGACGCGGATGGGTTCGCTGGTCTTTCGAAAACATGCTCCATGCCGCATCAACTGTGTCGGGGTGAAAGTGCGGGAACCTCGATCTCTGCAGGAGATGCTGTCGGATGTACTGCCAATAGATGATCTGAGGACCCATCTCGCGTTCTAGAAAGCGGAAAATCTCCAATGTGGTCCAGTAGTCAGAAACGTCTGATGGAACAGGCGCTGGCGTGTAGCTCGGATTGATCAGGTCTCCGAGAACAGCGGTTGCCTGAAAATCGTGATCAACGAGGGATACGACCGGCAGGACGCAACTCTCGGTTCTTCGCGCCATAGCGGCGGTGCCTAGCATGACGTCCAGGCGGCGGCCAAGAAATGGAATACAAAAGGCTTCTTCGCGTAGGCGGTGAACGTCGGGCATCATGATGACAGCTGCCCCGTTCTTCAGGGCGCGAAGTGCTGTAGCGATTCCTTTTGCATTCGAGTGGACAATGCCAGCGCGACATCCGGCGCGATCGAACAGTCGTCGATAGAGATCGTCGAATAGCTCGTTGCCGGAGTGGTTAGTTGGATCACCGTAGAAGATGTAAACATCACGATGGTGGCGAATGCTCTCCATCAGGCGGATGGCAGACAGGATGTAGTGGCCATGATGCGGAAGTGCGATCACAACTCCTCTGTCGCTCGGGAGCCTTTCATTGATTGACGAATAGTCGGAGCGATCAATGCAACCGATGGCTTCGAGAAGTGAATTGCGGTCAAGCTGTGCCAGTTGGGAGCTGATGGTGCTTTTCTGTTGATACCATCGATAGTATGAGTCCAGATCGAGTCCGCTCATTCTGCATGCTGAGTGGATAGCAACCCTTTCGCTGTCGGAGAGATGCAGGCCAAGCTGCTGCTCTGTCTGGATATCGTGTCGAATGGTCACAATCGGGGCGTACTGATCAATCTCACAGACCTGGCTGTTGCGCATCGCCGGGTTCCTTTCGTGGTTCCGATGCACGGTAAAAACTCTTCAGTTCTCCGTGGATCTGGTCAAATTTCATGGGATTGAAGTCTGGATGCTTCCAGTACATGTGCATCATGGCGGAGTGGAAGACGCGCTGGCGGATTCTGCTTTCGGAAAGTCGTGTGCCCGGCCGCCGCTGGATCTGTGCTGCTTCTGCGAGCCAGTTGCTGCCTATTCGGCGATTGGCATCCAGATGGTCCGAAAGGACGCGTAGCACGGAAACAAGAGGGGAACCGGGAGGTAACGATATTGCGCCTTCATGCGTGCATGCAATGAGGCGAAATCCGTGAAGGTTGTTCAGAATCGCCTCGACCAAGGATAGGAAACGCTGCTGACCTTGGCGTGATGTCAGGACCGGCGCGTCAACGCTGGATGTAAGTTGGTCGCTGAACACAACGATGATGTGGCGTCCCGGTTTGCGCTCCAGCTTGTGAAGAGACTCGGATGGGGCTATCGAGTATGCCGAGTCAGCACCAATGATCCCGGTGACCATTCCTCTGTTTGATAGGTCAATGGCACGGTCGATGCTGGAACGGGTCGTCGCCACAATGATGGCGGTCGACGATGTGTTATCCGTTGGGTACGGGAATATCGCATCGCATGGGATATTGGGCTGCTGGGGTGTTGATGCTCTGGTGCTCATTTTATTTCAGTTGCGTGTGATCTTGAGCCTGAATCCGGCAGGTTGGGTTGATGGCACACGTACGAGCCGTGTGCCATCACCTTCCTTATCGCGGATCTTCGTAATTGTTGGACCCGCAGCAGTCGCTGCTGAATGCCGCAACTTTGATGTCATCAAATTCGACTTCAAAGATGGTGTCCAGCGCGTTTGCGTTTGCGCCGGAGAATTTCATCCACGTTGCGACGGTTTTTGGATCCGAGAGGGTGGCGGATACATTCATGACGTAGTTCCTTTGTCGAAGATAAGTGGAAGACCGGGAGCTATTTCTCGGTCGACATCAAGCATGTGCCGTACGCGTGGCACTTGGCTGTCGGTAACCGCAGTCCTGTGCCGTAGGACTTTCACTCGGAACTTCGTGTGGGCCAAGCAGATGATCTGCCGCTCGACGTTTCGAACTCGTGGATTGATCAATGCCGGAGGGCGATCTGGACACAGGTAGAGGCGGGGCATGGCGTGTAGTCGTCAGATTCGCGCAACGTTTGGTGATGCTTGCGACCGGAAGTAGTTGGAGGTGCTGGAACCTGGTGCGCCCAGATACTTGGGGGCACGGTGGGCTTTTCACGACAAAAGACCTCCGCGTGCGGTTGAAGTCGGAACAGTTCGACTCTCTTGAGACTGCCGCTTGGTGGCGCTGCCGAGCGGCTGGACATCGCCATGGAGGTGCACAATGCAGGGATGCATCCGCAGGATCTGCGATACCCTTCGCACCGGAGAAGTGGATAATGCAGGCTCATCCGTTCCAGGTCACCGCGATGTATTTCCGCCTATTGCGTCGTCTACCGCTGGTGATGATGCTGGTCATGGCTGCACCGGGCATGGTAGCGAGTGGAGCGGCGGACGGTGTAGGTAATGACCAGCTCGAGCAGGTCGTCCTGCTCAGCCGCCACAACCTGCGCGCGCCGGTGGTGGCGTCGGGCGCCCTTGCCCATGCCACGCCGGAGCGCTGGCCACGCTGGGACGTAGGCCCCGGCGAGCTGACCACCAAGGGCGGCGTGCTGGAAGTCTACATGGGGCGCTACATCGGCCAGTGGCTGCGCCAGGCGCAATTGTTGCCGGCGTCGGGTTGCCCGCAGCCGGCTGACTTCCACGCCCATGCCAACAGCCTGCAGCGTACCCAGGCCACCGCGCAGTTCTTCATTGCCGGTGCGTTTCCGGGCTGCCATGTTGCGGTCGAACAGCGCATGGCGCTGGGGACGATGGATCCGCTGTTCGACCCGGTGATCCACAACGATGACGCGGCATTCCGCAAGCGCGCGCTGGCGGCAATGCAGCAGGCGCTGACAGCATCGGATCTGGCACCCGCACTGTCCGTGGTGGAGGAAATCACCCGTTACCCGCAGTCGGCGGCCTGTACGGGGCGCAGCGACTGTCATCTGGTGCTGGGCGACACGACCTTCAATGCGGAGCCGGGCAAGGAGCCACGCGCTTCGGGTTCACTGGCACTGGCCAGCGGTCTGGTCGATGCCCTGCTGATGGAGCATTACCAGGGAAGTGGCGTTCCGCGCGAAGGTTGGGGCCGCTTGAACACGGAAGGCCAATGGCTGGCGTTGGCGCAAATCCGCAACCGCTACCAGAACATCCTGTTCGGAACACCCGCGGTGGCGCGTGACTTGGCCGCTCCGCTGTTGGCGCGCGTGGATGCGTTGTTCGGTGATCCGGCGTCGCCGAAGGTGATCCTGCTGGTCGGCCATGATTCCAATATCGGTTCGGTGCTGGCGGCGATAGGAATCGGTGACTACAGCCTGCCAGGCCAGTTCGAGAAGACGCCGATCGGTGGCCTGCTGCAGTTCGAGCGTTGGCGTGACCGCCAGAGCGGTGGCGAGCGGTTCCGCCTGGCCTACGTCTATCCGACCACCGCGCAGCTGCGCGATGCATTGCCGCTGACCGAGGCGCAGCCGCCGGGACGCGTCGCACTGCCCTTGCCGGGCTGTGACCGGCAGGGCTGCAGCCGTGCGCAGTTCCAGCAGCTGCTACAGCGGGCCCGTCGCTGAAACAGGGGGCTATCGCGGCGGCGTGCGCACGATGCCGTGCGTGGCCATCAGGGTAAGGTCACCGCCCAACCGCGGCGAATGGAACGGTCCGCGTGCATGCGCGGCATCGAACAGGCCGCCATTGGGTGAGCGCAACCGGTAGAACTCGACCCATCCGCTGGCCTGCAGGGGCAGTTGTGCAACACCGGTCTGCTGGTTGAACCACGCTGGGTCCTTGCTGCCTTCGATGACGCGACGCGCCAGGCGGTCGATGGCGTGATTGCGTCTGGCGTACCAGTCCTGACCGCGCAGCCGCGCCAGCTCCGCCATCATCACCAGCGGCGTCAGCGCGTAGTCGTGGTAGTGCAGGGCACGTTGCCCGCGCGCCATTTCCAGCGGCAGGCTGCCATCGTCCTGGATGTCATCGATGCCCTTCTGGAAGGCTGCATGACCAGCCTGCCACAGGGTCTGGTCATCGGTGACCAGGCCGGTGGCCAGCACGCCCAGGCCGCCCCAGTAGTAGTGATTGTTACGGCGCCGTTTCGGGTTGTCCCAGTAGGCCAGGTTGGCCCTTGCCAGCTGCTGCAGCCACGGATCGATGCGCGCGCGCTGCTGCGGGTCGGCCTGGTCATGCACTTTCAGGTAGGCCATGGCCACCGCATCGAGCATCCACTGCCGCATGTAGAACGACTGATCGTTGTTGACCCGGATCATCTGCCCGAGCATGGCGCCCTCGTCGGCCCACGCACCCAGCCAGTTCAACGTGCACTGCGCCGCTGCCGGGTCACCGCTGCGCAGATAGTCGTCGCTCATGTGCGCCACGTCGGCGGCATAGCGGTCCAGCGGCGCGGTGGCATCCTTGTTCTGCTGGTGCAGTGCCGGGTCGATCACCGAGCCGGCCTTGTCGGTGTAGTAGCCCAGGGCACGGATGTCGGGCTGGCCAGCGGGTGGCGCAGGGCACGCAGCAAAGGCACAGGCGCTGGCCAGCAGTGCGGGCAGCAGTGCAAGGCGGAGCAGAGGGAGAGACATGGATGCCGGTGGAAGGGGAAGCCCGGCGAACGATGCGCCTGGCTCCGTTGCCGGCATGTGATGCGGCGATGGCGTGGCGATCCTGTGCAAACGGAACGGCCCGGGTTTGCCCGGGCCGCTCTCGTTCAACTCACACCTGCGCGATCACTCGATCGGCTGGTCCAGCATCAGCTGGCGGGCGAAACGCACCGGCGGTGCGCCGTAGGACAGCACCTGGTCGTGGTACGCCTTCAGGTTGAACTTGTCGCCCAGCTTCTCCTGCACTGCCTTGCGGGTGTCGAAGTGTTCCTGCGCACCGACGAAGTAGGTCGGCAGCTGTGCCGACGTCAGCTGCGCGCGCACCCACTTGCCGGCCGCTTCGCTTTCCTGCTGGAACGCGTCGTGGGTCATCAGGTGCATCGCCTTTTCGCGATCCCAGTTGTCCACGTGCACGCCCTGGTCGAGGATCGCGTTGGAGATGGTGCGCAGGTAGAACTTCAGCTGCACCAGGTGGAACAGCGGATCGTTGTTGAGGTAACCCTGCTCCTGCATCATGCGCTCGGTGTAGACCGCCCAGCCTTCGGCGAACAGGCCTGAACGCAGCACCGCACGCAGGGTCGAGGGGAACTTGGCCGAGTGCCAGCCTTCCAGGTAATGGCCCGGAGTACCTTCATGGATGCTGAGCAGGTGGATCATGCGCGAGTTGTACTCACGCAGGAACGAGTCGACCTGTTTCTCGTTCCAGTCGTCCGGAATCGGCGACACGGCGTAGAAGGTCTTCAGGTTCTTGTCCAGCGGGCCCGGCGAATCGCAGTAGGCCACGGCCACGCCACGCTGGAATTCCGGCATCAGGATGATGTCCACCGGCGCATCGGGCAGCGTCATCAGATCGTGCTCGCGTACGAACGCGGTGGACTGCTCCAGCGCGGCCTTGGCATCGTCGACCACCTTGTCGCGTGCCGGCTTGTCGGCGTAGGCCAGTTCCAGCGCGGCCTCGATCGCCTTCTGCTGCTGCTCGTCGGTCGGCTGGGCCGGCATCTCAGGTGCACCCGGCTTGTCCTTCAACACGGTCTGCGCGATGCCGTACATGTCCTCGCGCACGCGCTTGAGTTCGGCGCGCGCACGCTCACCGATCTCCTGGCGCGTCAGCGAGGAGCTCAGCGCGAATTTCAGCTTCTGGTCGTATTTCTCCGCACCGATGCGGAAGTCGCCCTTGGCGTTCGGTACCAGGGTCTTGTCCAGCCAGGTCTGCTGCTCGTCCACGGCCTTCTTCAGGCCGTCGATGGCCGCTTGCAGACGCTGCTGGTCGGCCTGCGGCAGTTCGCCGATGTGCGGGGTGATGAAGGTATCGACGATGCTGAGGATGCCCTTGTTCTGCTTGGCAACGGTCTCGGCGTGGATCTTCGGCACGCGGGCCGGGTCCAGGTTCTCGCGGGCCTGGGCGAAGATCGCCGGCAGCTTCTCCATGCGCGCGGTGGCCGCCTTCAGGCGCTCCGGCAGCGGTGCGAACTCGCGCGCCATCAGGCCGTAGATCGCGCTGCCGGCGACGCCGTTGTACAGCTGCGGGTCCCACTTGCCGGACTGCAGCACTTCGGCGTTCCAGATTTCCGACTGCAGCTGGTTGCGCAGGATCGCTGCGTCCACCTGGTTCTCACGGCCCAGCTTGGCCACCGCGATCTTGTCCAGCTCGCCCAGCAGCGCCTTGTAGGCGGCCACGGTCTTCTGCTGGCCGGCGGCACTCAGGTCGTCCAGCTCGCTGTCGTAGCGGTGGTCACCGATCTGGGTGGCGCTGACTGGCGACAGCTGCATCCAGGTGTCCAGCGCGCGCTTGGACAGATCGGCGAAGGCGGCGTCGACCGCCGCGTCACCGGCCTGCTGGCTGGCGGCCGGGGTGGAAGCATTGGTCGGGGCGTCGGCCGGCTGGCAACCGGCCAGCGCGGCGACCAGGGCGAGGGCAAGAAGATGCGGGCGCATCGGCATTCCTGTACGGGGTCAAACCCTGAGCATAGGGCCCCGTCGCTGCTTTGTCCCCGTGCCATAGGATTACCATGAGCGGATTCAAGGACCCTCCAAAGGAGCGCAGGACATGGAATACCAAGGAAGCTGTCATTGCGGCAGGATCGCATTCACCGTACAGGCCGAGGCGCCGATCAGCGACGTCATCGACTGCAACTGTTCGATGTGCCGGCGTCGCGGCAGCCTGCTGTGGTTCGCCCCGCGTGCGGCGTTCCAGCTGGCCACCGATCCGGCTGACGTGGCCACCTACCACTTCAACAAGGCCCACATCGACCACCACCACTGCCGCCAGTGTGGTATCGCTCCCTACAGCGAAGCGGTCGACCCTCGCACCGGCACACCGATGGTGGCGGTGAACGTGCGCTGCGTGCCGCAGGTGGATCTGGCTGGCCTTTCGGTGACCTCCTACGACGGAGCGGCACTGTGAGGCCGGTGCGAGCGTGGACGCGCAGGGCGGCGCTGCCGGTACTGCTGCTGGCGCTGGGCGCCTGCGCCAAGCAGGGCGACATGGTGGGGGATGCGGGCGCCACGGCCGCGGAGGCGGCCATCGCTTCGCCGGAAGGCGCCTTCCTGGCCTACGAACATGACGTGCAGGTGCAGCTGGAAGCGGCGCAGATCGCACCGCGCATCCAGCAGATCGCTCAGGCCTGCCAGAGCGCGAAGTTCGGTGACTGTGCAGTGTTGCAGGTCGAGCAGCACGGCGGCGAGCAGCCCAGCGGTGAAGTGAAGGTGCGCATCGCCCCGAAGGGCACCGAGCCGCTGATCGCGATGGCTGGTGAAGGCGGCAAGCTGCAGTCCCGCAATACGCGCGCCGAGGATCTCGCGCAGGCGGTGGCCGACACGGCATTGACCAAGGCGCGGCTTGAAAAGGAGCACGCCCGCCTGCTGTCCTACCAGGACCGCAAGGACCTGAAGGTCGAAGACCTGATGGCGATCACCACGCGCCTGTCGGAGATCGAGGCGGGTGTCGAGCAGGCCAACAAGGACGCCGCGCAGCAGCGTCGGCGCATCGATACCCAGCTGGTGGCGATCCACTTCGACACCACCTCTGGCCAGCGCAGCCGCAGCGAGATCGGCGAGGCGCTGAGCGAGTCGGGCAGCATCCTCAGCACCAGCATTGCGTTCCTGATCCGCGCTGCTGCCGCGCTGCTGCCGGTGGCGGTGCTGGCCTTGATCGCGGCCTGGGGTGTGCGGGCATGGTGGCGTCGCCGCCGTCGCAAGCTACCGCCCAACCCCTGAGATGAAGGCCGATGCCGGCCGTCAGCCGGCATCAGCCCTCGTCGGTCTCGTACTCGACGAACACATCGAGCTCCAGCGCCAGTTCCTGCACCGCATCGCGCACCTTCTGCGCGGTGCTTTCATTGCCGACTTCCACTTCCAGCTCGTGGATGCCCGGGCCGATGTCATCGGACAGCCCGGCCGAACTGGAATCGTCGTCGTCCATGTGCGGCATCAGGTCGTCGGTTTCTTCGACATGTTCGATGCCGTCCAGGCCGAGCAGCAGGTCGCTGATGGCGCGGGCGTCGTCTTCGGTTCCGGTGATGCGCAGTCGCAGCATGGCCATGGCATAGGTACGTTGTGGGTTCGCCAGCAGCCTAGCCAGCGTGAGGCAAAGAACGGGTGAGGGCGCAGTCAGGCGTGCGTTGCCGGCCGCCCGAGCAGGCTGTCCGGCAATGCCGGGATCGGCGTGCGCTCGTCCTGCGCCTGTTCCAGCAACCAGTCGATGAACAGGCGCGCGGCCGGGCTCGGCGGTTGCCCTTCTGCGTGCACCACGTGATAGGCATAGCGCGCCTTCAATGCCGGGCCGGGCAGGCGTACCACCTCGTAGCGCTGCAGGTAGGGCTGGGCGATGTGGGTGCGCGCCAGCACCGCGCCCATGCCATACACCGCTGCACGCATCGCGTCGGTGCTGTCGGCGAAGGTGTGCATCGGCGGCATCGGCGACGGCGGGCGCGCGCCGGCGTGGCGGAACCAGTCGCGCCAGCCCTGCGGCGACAGGTCGGTCAGCAGCGGCAGCTCGGCGATGCGCGCCGGATCGACCAGCGTTTCGACCCCGGCCAGTGCCGGTGAGGCCACCGGGAACAGGTAGTCATCCATCAGGTGCTGCGCACGCAGGCCCGGCCATTGGCCCAGCCCGTAGCGGATGCCGACTTCCGGTCCGTTGTCGTCGTAGCGATCCAGCCCGCTGCCGGTGTGCAGCTCGATGCGGATGTGTGGATAGGCCTGGGTGAAGCGTGGCAGTCGCGGCAGCAGCCAGCAGTACGAGAGCGAGCGCAGCGTGGTGATCCGCAGCGGCACGCTGTCGGCATCCGGTTGCAGGTGATGGGCCACCGCCGCGACATCGGTGAAGGCGGCGCTGGCGGCGTCGGCCAGCTGCCGACCCTCGGCGGTCAGGCGCACGCCGCGGGCGTGGCGCAGGAACAGGCGAACTTCAAGTACTTCTTCCAGGCGGCGCACGTGGTGACTGACCGCGCTGGCGGTCAGGTGCAGCTCCTGCGCGGCCTGGGCGAAATTCTGGTGGCGTGCGGCGACCGCGAACACGGCCAGTGCGGGGAGCAGGGAAGGACGGAGCAGCATGTCGAGCCTCAAACCATATTTGTGGCTGACAGCGATACTACGCGCTTGTGCGGCGGGCGTCTGCGCCTGATCCTGTCTGCCTTGGCGAGGAACAGACGATGGACGGAGGCAGGACATGAATGCGATCCCACAGGCGGCCGAGCGCGACTGGCGCACGCCGCTGGAATTGACCCTGCTGGGCGCCATCTGGGGCTGCTCGTTCCTGTTCATGCGGGTGGCGGTGCCGTCGTTCGGCCCATTCGCGCTGGTCGAGGTACGGCTGGTGCTGGGCGCGCTGGTGCTGCTGCCGTTCCTGTGGCGCGCCCGCGCGCAGTTCCCGCCGCGGCGCTGGCTGTGGTTGGCACCGATCGGCCTGATCAACTCAGCGCTGCCGTTCGTGCTGTTTGCCTATGCCGCCGAGCAGGCGCCGGCCGCGATCGGTGCGATCTGCAATGCGATGACGGTGCTGTTCGCTGCGCTGATCGCGTTCCTGTTCTTCGGCGAGAAGATAGGCATGCGCCGCGCCGGCGCCTTGCTGGTTGGTTTCGCCGGCGTGGTGGTGCTGGCCACCGCCAAGGTGTCCGGCCTGAGTATTGGTACCGCAGTGATCGCCGGCGCTGCGGCGTCGTTGCTGTACGGGCTGGGCGTGAACCTGGTGAAGCGGCACATGACCGGCCTGCCATCGGCCGCGGCGGCGGCAGCCACGCTGTCGTGTGCCTCGCTGTGGATGCTGCCGATGGCGGTGACGCACTGGCCACAGGCCGCCATTCCGCTGAAGGCCTGGGGTGCAGCGATCGCCTTGGGCGTGGCCTGCACCGGCCTGGCATTCCTGATGTTCTATCGCCTGATCGGTCGTATCGGCCCGTCGCGGGCGTCGACGGTGACCTACCTGATTCCGTTGTTCGGTGCGGCGTTTGCGTGGTTGTTCCTGGGCGAGGCGGTGACGATACAGATGTTGGTGGCGGGGGCGTTGATTCTGGGGAGCGTGGCGGTGAGTCAGAAGGGCTGAGGCGTTGGCGTTTTGCGCGTGGCGCGTGCTGAAGGTGCTTCATTGTTCATGGGCGTCACTTTTCTTTTCGCGCGAAAAGAAAAGTAACCAAAAGAAACGCGCCGCCAGGTCGCGAGCCGCCGCGCTTCGCACGTCGGTCCCCTGCGCTTCTCGGTGAATCAGGGGACGGTGCCGAACTCGCTGCGCTCAGACATCGGCACCTCTTCGCCCCTGATTCCCCTGCGATGCTCGGCTCGCTCAAGGCGGACCCAAGGTCAAGAGCCACAGCTGCACGACGATGCTTGGTAGTGCCGGGCCGGGCCCGGCGAGCGAAGCGACCGCTTCTGCCTTTGATCTTGGATCCGCCTTGAGCGAGCCGAGCACCGCAGGTCCGGCGAGGGCGAAGAGGCGCGGGTGTCTGAGCGCAGCGAGTTCCCGCGCCGTCCCTCGACGGGCCGAGGAGCGCAGGGTACCGGCGCGCAGCGCCGGCTCGCGACCGGCGGAACGTTTCTTTTGGTTACTTTTCTTTGCGTACAAAGAAAAGTAACGCCCATGAACAGTGACGTACCTTCAGCACGCGCAACGCGCAGCAAGCCAGGCTCCTACCGCACCGGCACCGGAATATTGCAGAGATCGATATGCCCCGCCGGGCGCTTGTAGAAATCATCCACGCGGTTGCGCCGCGCCTCCACCGTATCGGCGAAGGTCTTCGAATCGGTGCGCAGTACCTGGATCGGCGTGCGCTCGGCCGCCGGCACGTCGCTGGCACGGCGGATCGACACGATCGGCGTGCGCAGCTTCGGGTCGGTGTAGAAGCCCATCGGCGCCGGTCCGCGCGGGGTCGCGCTGAGCAGTTCCATGCCCTTCAGCACGCGGCCGACCAGGGTGATGTTGCGGTCGAGCTGGCGCGGTGACTGGCCGGTCACCACGTAGAGTTCGGCACCGATGCTGCTGTCTTCCTCGTTGCTGCGGCCGGCGCCCAGCATGCCGTAGCAATGTGCCAGCCAGGCCTTGCCGGCCTGCGGGTCCTGGCCGACCGGGAAGCCGTCGACGAAACCGGTCTGCGCGGCCCAGCCATCGCGATCCGGCAGCACGCTGACCTTCAGGCCAGCGCTGGCGCGCTCGAATTCAGCCGGCAGCTTGCGCGCGGCGCTGCCGAACGGCTTGGCCTTGGCCGCGTTATCGGCGTCGGCATCGCCGAACTGCACCACGAAGTTGTCCTGAGAGCGGTAGATGCTGGTGCCGTCCCAGAAGTGCTCGTGGGCGAAGGTCTGGATGTTGGCCACATGCCGCGGGGCGAACTGCGGTGCCAGCTCGATGATCACGCGCCCGGCGGGCAGGTCCATGTACAGCAGGTTGGCCGGGTCCGGCGTGCGCCAGTCGCTGGCCGCCGAGGCATCGAGGATCTGCTGCGGGCTGCGGTACGGGGCGGCAGCGCTGGCCAGCGAGGGCAGCAGGCAGGCCAGGGCGAGGGTGGTCAGTGCAAGGCGACGGCGGTGCGGCATGGGAACCCCGGAACATGAACGAGGGTTCGATTCTGCGCGAGCAATCCGGTCACGCCAACCGGCAGAGTGACTAACGACACATTCGCTATACCGAACTTCGCACTACTGTGGACTTCAACGTAGTGGAGGGCAGGTCATGGTCGAAGACGATGTCCACCTGAAGAAGTTCCAGAAGGAGCTCAGCGCCGGAACCGTGTCGCTGGCCCTGCTGGCGGTGCTGGCCCGGGCCGGGGAGCCGCTGTACGGCTATCTCATTGCCAAGGAGCTGGAGCGGGTGGGCGAGGGCGTGCTGAGCGGCAAGCAGAGCGCGCTGTACCCGGTGCTGCGCAACCTGGAGGGCGCCGGCCTGCTGGAAAGCCATGTGGAGCCGTCCAGCAGCGGGCCGCCGCGGCGCTACTACCGCATCAATGAACGTGGCCGCGAGGTCCTGGCGCAGTGGCGCCAGGCGTGGCAGGCCACCCGTGATTCCGTCGATTCCGTGTTGGAGGGGGTACCGCAATGAACGACCCGAGCCTGGCAGGCCGCGCCCTGCCGACCACCATTCCGCAGTACCTGGCGCAGCTGCGCGCTGCGCTGGAAGGTGCCGATCCGGCGATGGTGCAGGACGCGTTGTACGACGCCGAGGAATACCTGCGCTCGGAGCTGGCCGCGCAGCCCGGCCGCAGCGAGGCCGAGGTGATCGCCGATGTGGCCGGCAGCTATGGCGCGCCGGACGAAGTGGCCGACATCTACCGCGAGACCGAAGTGACAGTGAACCGCGCGCTGCGCACGCCGCGTGCGGATACCGCGCCGGTGCTGCGTGCGGCGGCGGAAGCCAGTGGCGTCGAACCGGCCGCGCCGCCGCCGGCGCCGGTGCAACGCTCGCTGCTGGCGCGCTTCTTCGGCGTGGTGGCCGATCCGCATACCTATGGCGCGCTGTTCTACATGCTGCTGTCGCTGGCCACCGGCATTTTCTTCTTCACCTGGGTGGTGACCGGCCTGTCGCTCTCGCTCGGCCTGTTGATCCTGATCGTCGGCATTCCGCTGACCGTGCTGTTCTTCGGCTCGGTGCGCGGGCTGGCGCTGCTGGAAGGGCGGCTGGTGGAAGCATTGCTGGGCGAGCGCATGCCGCGCCGTCCGCGCTACACCGACCGCAGCCGCACGTGGCTGCAGCGCATCGGCGACATGTTCACCGATGGCCGTACCTGGCTGACCCTGCTGTACTTCGTGCTGATGCTGCCGCTGGGCGTGATCTACTTCACCATCGCGGTGACGCTGCTGTCGCTGTCGCTGAGCCTGATCTGGGCGCCGGTTGCGGCGATCTTCAGTGGCGACATCCCGGGTGTGTACATCAACGACGTGAATGTACTGCCGATGGCGGCCTCGCCGCTGGTGGCGATCGCGGTTGCCGCGGCGGGCGCGCTGCTGCTGCTGCTGACGATGCACCTGGCACGCGGCATCGGCAAGCTGCACGGGCTGATCGCCAAGAACCTGCTGGTGCGGTTGTAATGGTCAGGGGTCGGATCCCTGTTCGGAGAACAGGGCTCTGACCCCGGATCCCATCATGCTGGGTCAGAGCCCTTTCCGTTGGAAAGGGATCCGACCCCACGGCGGGGAGTTACCCCGCCTTTCGCCGCAACGGAGTGACGTTGCTCTTCTTCTTCGTGGCCTTCGCCGCAGGTGCTTCGGCATGCGCGGCGAAGAAGTCGCGCACCTTCGGATACACCACCTCGCGCCAGCGACGGCCGCTGAAGATGCCGTAGTGGCCGGCGCCTTCGACGATGAAATGCTCGCGGCGGTCAGTAGCAATGCCGGTGCACAGCGCCTGCGCTGCTTCGGTCTGGCCAAGGCCGGCGATATCGTCCAGTTCGCCCTCGATGCTCAGCAGCGCGGTATCGCGGATCGCCGACGGGTCGACCTTCTCGCCGTTGACCACCCACTCGCCACGCGGCAGCAGGAAGTCCTGGAACACCACGCGGATGGTATCCAGGTAGTACTTGGCCGGCATGTCCAGCACCGCGTTGTACTCGTCGTAGAAGCGACGGTGCGCGTCGGCGTCTTCCAGGTCGCCCTTGACCAGGTCGGTGTAGAAATCCCAGTGCGAACTGAAGTGGCGGCTGGGGTTCATCGACAGGAAGCCGGCGTGCTGCAGGAAGCCCGGATACACGCGGCGGCCGGCGCCGGGATAGCTGGCCGGCACGGTGTGGATGACGTTGTTCTCGAACCACGACAGCGGGTTCTGCGTGGCCAGGTTGTTCACCGCGGTCGGGCTGCAGCGCGCATCGATCGGGCCGCCCATCATCACCAGGGTGCGCGGAGTCGGCTCGCCACGGCTGGCCATCAGTGAAACCGCGGCCAGCACCGGTACCGTCGGCTGGCACACGCTGACCACGTGCAGGCGTTCGACGCCCAGATGGCGGATGAACTCCTGGATGTAGGCGATGTAGTCGTCCAGGCCGAACTCGCCTTCGTTGGCCGGCACCATGCGCGCGTCCACCCAGTCGGTGACGTACACACGGTGGTCGCGCAGCAGCGTGCGCACCGTATCGCGCAGCAGCGTGGCGTGGTGCCCGGACAGCGGTGCCACCACCAGCACGAACGGCTGGTTGAGCATGGTGTGCAGCTGGTCGGCTTCATTGCTGTGGCGCTTGAAGCGCAGCAGCTTGCAGAACGGCTTGCTCACTTCCTCGTGCACGACGATCGGCACGCGCTCGCCGTCGACCTCGATTTCGTTGATGCCCCACTCGGGCTTCTCGTAATCCTTGCCGATGCGGTGGAACAGCTCATTGACCGCCGCCAGGCGATCAGCGCCGGGCATCTGCGACCACCAGTGGCCCGGGTTGGCGAAGAATTTGGCGTTGGCCTGGGCCTGGTGCACCCAGGGGGCGAGCAGGTTGCGGGTCAGTTCGTGCAGTTGATAGAGCATGACGACCGAATATGTATGGTCATATGTTGCCGCGCAGCATATCCCATCCGGGTGTCCCGCAGGTTAAGTTGGCTGAAAATAATGAATCCGGATTCACATCCGTTCCAGCGCGGCGGCATCGCCTGCCAGGGCGGGGCCGAGCCAGCAGTGCGACCCTACCGGCTGCAGGCGGTGCCGGGCCAGCGTCCGCCGATACCAGCGTGCTGGGCGGGCCTGGAAGCCGTCGTGGTCGCCTTCGAACGCGTCCTCGGCGGCGAACGTCTCCAGGAAGGCCACACCGCCGGTCAGCTCGGCCACGCCGGCCAGGCCGGCGCGCAGCTCGCGGTCGGGCACGTAGTGCATCACGTCCGAACACACCAGCAGGTCGACCGGGGCGCAGGGCCGCAGCCAGGCGAAGTCGCCGAAGCTGGCCAGGTGCAGGTTGCGGGTGCGGCCGTAGCGGCGCACAGCGTACTCGCTGCTGTCGAAGCCCAGGTATTCGACCTTCGGACGCAGCTTCAGCAGCGGTGCGCGCCAGGCGCCTTCGCCGCAGCCGATGTCCAGCACACTGCGGATCGGTCGTTCCAGGTAGTACTCGGCACTGGCCACGGCCAACGCGACCTTGCGCGCCAGGCGGGCGCTGCCGCCGATGTCGGCGCGGCGGTACCAGCGTTGGAAGTAGGCGGCGTCGTAGGTCTTGTCCATGGGGCGGTGCGCGGTCGGGGGAAACGGCGCCTATCGTACGGCGTTGCGCCCCCGGGTGTGGCGGACCCGCAGTAGAGCCACGCCATGCATGGCTGTCCTGATGCGGCGATTGGACGCGGCAGCCACCCATGAGGTGGCTCTACTGCGACAATAGGCGCCCATCTACGCCAGCCGCCGGAGCGAGCGCATGCAGAGCTACTACTGGGTCAAGACCTTCCACATCGTGTTCGTGGTGGCGTGGATGGCCACGGTGTTCTACCTGCCGCGCATCCTGGTCAACCTGGCCGAGACCGCAGGCCAGCCGGCGGTGACCGAGCGCCTGCAGCTGATGGGCCTGCGCCTGTACCGTTTCGGCCACTCGATGTTCGGCCTGGCCTTTGTGCTGGGCCTGGTGCTGTGGCTGGGCTACAAGGTCATCCCGGATTTCCCGACCATGGTCGCGCCGGGCGGCGCTGGCTGGCTGCACGCCAAGCTGGGCCTGGTGGTGGTGCTGCTGGTGTATTTCAGCTGGATCGGCCGTCTGTTGAAGGGCGTGGCCAAGGGCAGGGCGCTGCCGTCGTCGCGCGCGCTGCGCTGGATCAACGAGATCCCGCTGCTGGCGTTCATTCCGATCGTGTGGCTGGTGCTGGCCAAGCCGTTCTGAACGGGGCGCGCAGCGCATCGCACAGATGCATCCACGCATGGCGTGGATCTACTGGGTGCAGCTGTGGCTTTTGATGTTCAGGTCCGCCATGAGCGAGCCGAGCATCGCAGGTGAAACAGGGGCGAAGAGGCGCCGATGTCTGAGCGCAGCGAGTTCGGCGCCGTCCCCTGATTCACCGAGAAGCGCAGGGAACCGGTGCATAGCACCGGCTCGCGTTCGGCGGCGTGTTCTTTGGTTACTTTCTTGCACGAGCAAGAAAGTAACAAGCCGATGAATCAGGCCGCTTCGTACGTGCCGTAGCTGCGCAGGCGGGTGTAGCGCTGCTCCAGCAGCTGTTCGGTGGACAGCTTGTCCAGCGCGTCCAGTTCGTTCAGCAGCACGGCCTTCAGGCGCTTGGCCATCTGGGTCGGATTGCGGTGGGCGCCGCCGGTGGGCTCGCGCACGACCTTGTCGACCAGGCCCAGGCTCTTCAGGCGCGGCGCGGTCAGGCCCAGCTGCTCGGCGGCTTCCTTGGCCTTGCCGGCGTCCTTCCACAGGATCGAGGCGCAGCCTTCCGGGGTGATGGTCGAGTACACCGCGTATTCCAGCATCACGGTGCGGTCGCCCACGCCCAGCGCCAGCGCGCCGCCGGAGCCGCCTTCACCGATCACGGTGCAGATGATCGGCACCTTCAGCTCGGCCATCTCGATCAGGTTGCGCGCGATCGCTTCGGACTGGCCGCGCGATTCGGCGTCGATACCCGGCCAGGCACCGGCGGTGTCGATCAGGGTCAGCACCGGCAGGCCGAAGCGCTCGGCCATCTTCATCAGGCGCAGCGCCTTGCGGTAGCCCTCCGGCTTGGGCATGCCGAAGTTGCGCTTGATCTTTTCCTTGGTGTCGCGACCCTTCTGGTGGCCGATCACCATTACCGCGCGGCCATTGATGCGGGCCAGGCCGCCCATGATCGCCTTGTCGTCGGCGAAGGCGCGGTCACCGGCCAGCTCCTGGAACTCATCGAACATGACGCGGATGTAGTCGGCGGTGTACGGACGCGACGGGTGGCGGGCCAGCTGCAGCACCTGCCACGAGGTCAGGTTGCGGAAGATCTGCGCGGTGCGCATGCGCAGCTTGTCCTGCAGCGCGTGCACTTCCGCCTCGACATTGACCGCCGGCCCGGCACTGGCGTTGCGCAGTTCCTGGATCTTGGCTTCCAGGTCGGCGATGGGTTGCTCGAAGTCGAGGTAGTTCGGATTCATCGGAAGCCGTCGTGTAAAGAAGGGGGCAATTCTAGCCGAATGCGTGCAAACCACCCGTACGCCTTCGTCTGGAAGGCGACGGTAGCGCAGCCGGGCAGGCGGCGCCAGTCAGCTCAGGGCACCACCAGGGCGCTGCGGCCCATCAACTGGCTGCGCTGGGAAACGAAGTCGTTGTAGGCCTCGTTGGCCTCCCGGCCCAGGCCGCTGCCCAGGGTGGCAGTGGCCGAGGTGAAGGCCATCTGCGCAGCGAAGTCCTGCTTGCGCAGGGCCTTCTGTTCATCGGCGGTGGTGGCCTTCAGCCATCGCGCGTAGACCTCGCGAAGCGGCGCGGCATGCGCCTCGAAGGCCGGTGCCAGCGCCGGCAGGCTGGCCGGTGCCGGTTCAAGGCTGTATGCCGGGGCCACGTAGCCGGCCGGCTGTTCGCGCTTGAACGCGCCCGGCTCGCCCATGCCTTCCTCGACGTAGGCGATGAAATCCGGTGCCGTGAACACCTTGGCGACGATCTGGCCACCACTGGAATCGACGTGGGCGACCACCTTTTCCTTCGGGAACGGTTCGCGCACGCCGTAGGTCCAGGTCTTGTCGATGAACAGTTCGTGGTGCTTCTCGAAGGGGCCCTCGAAGTCGACGCCGCCCAGCTCGATGCCAGCCTTGCCGGTGCCGAAGTTCTTCAGCTTGCTCTCGTCGGTGACATAGACCTCGCGAGCGATCACGTACTCGCTCAGGGTTGGGTTGATCAGGCCGCCGCGGCCATCGACGTAGACGATGAAGCGCACATCGCCGAGCGTGTCGGTGTGCAGGCGATGCTCGCCCACAGCCAGCGAAACCGGGCGTGAGCCGTGCGCGGCCACCGGCAGGTCCTGGCCGTCGATGCTCAGCGCCAGCGGCGTGTCGGTCGGGTTGTCGATCTGGAACTCGATCTTCGACGGCGAGCAGGCGGCCAGCGCCAGTGCGGCAACGAACGGGAACAGCAGGGTCTTCATTGGCGATCGTCCTTGATGACTGGAACGGGAAAAACAGGAACACGAAGCAGCCAGCATCAGCTGGCCCACGGCGGGCTGTAGCGCACCTTCAGCGTACGTACGGCCGGGTCGGCGCGCAGCGCCTCCATCAGCTTGGAATCGATGCGCACTGCGCTCTGCCCGGAGACATCCAGCATGCCGGCGACACCGCCGTGCGGGCCCTTCAGCAGCAGGTCCAGGCGCAGCGGCGTGCGCCCCGGGCGATGGCGGTCGAGCAGGGCATTGATGCGCTCCCAGACCGGGCGCTGCTGGCGCAGGTCCAGGCGCAGCGACAGCCGCGTGGCGTAGTTGGCGCACACTTCGTCGAAGTCCCAGCACTGGCGGATGCGCAACGCGAAGCCGCCGTTGAATTCGTCCTCACGCAGGCCACCCTTCACCACCAGGATGCGGTCCTTGGTCATCAGGTGGCCGAACTCGGCCATCGCATCGGAGAACGCGCTGCACTCCACCCGGCCGCGACCGTCCTCCAGCTGGATGAAAATCTGGCTTTCGCCCTTGCGGCGCACGCCGACCACCTGGCCGGCCAGCACGGTCTGCACTTCCGGGCGCCAGCGCTTCTCGCCGCCACCGCCGCCGCTGTTGGCGCTCCAGATTTTCTCCACCGAACCCAGGTCGTTGCCTACCAGATCGCGCACATCGTCGCGCCAGGGATCGAACGGGTGGCCGCTGAGGTAGAAGCCCAGCGTATCGCGCTCGCCGTTGAGGCGCTGCAGCAGCGGCCATTCTTCGGCTTCCGGCAGGTCCAGCTGGATCGAAACGGTGCTCGGATCGGGCCCGCCAAACAGCGAATTCTGCCCGGACGCACGCTCGCGTGCCATCTGGTCGGTGGCCTTGATCACTTCCGGCAGCTGCAGCATCAGCGAGGCACGGTTGCGGCCGAGCTCATCGAGCGCGCCACAGTTGATCATCGCTTCCAGCGTGCGCCGGTTGAGCTTGGCCGAGCCGACGCGGGTGCAGAAGTCCAGCAGATCCTTGAACGGTCCGCCCTTCAGTCGTTCCTCGACCACCGCTTCGCAGGCGCCCTGGCCGACGCCCTTGATCGCGCCCAGACCGTACTGGATCGTGTCCGGTGTGACCGCTTCGAACATGAAGGCCGACTGGTTCACCTTCGGCGGCAGCACGGTCAGGCCGAGGTTGCGCACCTCGTCGAGGAAGCCGACCACCTTGTCGGTGTTGTCCAGGTCCGAAGACAGCGTGGCCGCCATGAACTCGGCCGGGTAATGGCGCTTCAGCCAGGCGGTCTGGTAGCTGACCAGTGCGTATGCAGCGGCGTGCGACTTGTTGAAGCCATAGCCGGCGAACTTCTCCATCAGGTCGAAGATTTCGTCGGCCTTGGGGCCATCGACGCCGCCCTTGGCTGCACCTTCGCGGAAGATCTCGCGGTGCTTGGCCATTTCCGCCGGCACCTTCTTGCCCATCGCGCGTCGCAGCAGGTCAGCGCCGCCCAGCGAGTAGCCGCCGACGATCTGCGCCATCTGCATCACCTGCTCCTGATACACCATGATGCCGTAGGTGTCCTTCAGGATCGCTTCGGTGCGCGGATCGGGATAGATGATCTCTTCCTGGCCGTGCTTGCGCGCGTTGAAGGAGGGAATCAGGTCCATCGGGCCGGGGCGATACAGCGACACCAGCGCGATCAGGTCTTCGAAGCGGTCGGGGCGCGCGTCCTTCAGCAGGCGGCGCATGCCCGAGGATTCGAACTGGAACACCGCGCCGGTGTTGCCGTTGGCGAAGATGTCCTTGTAGGTGGGCGCATCGTCGAGCGGGATCGCGGCAATGTCGACCGGCGGAATGCCCGCGCGTTCGTGGCGCTTGTTGATCGCCTTCACCGCCCAGTCGATGATGGTCAGCGTGCGCAGGCCGAGGAAGTCGAACTTCACCAGGCCCACTTCTTCCACGTCGTTCTTGTCGAACTGGGTGACCGGATTCTTGCCGAGCCCATTTTCGTCGTGTTCGGCGTACAGCGGGCAGAACTCGCTCAACGGCTCGGGCCCGATCACCACGCCACCGGCGTGCTTGCCGGCGTTGCGGGTCAGGTCTTCCAGCTGCAGCGCCAGGTCGATCAGGTCGCGGACATCGTCCTCGGTCTCATAGCGCTGGATCAGTTCCGGCGACGCCATTTCCGAACTGGGGCCTTCCTTGCCCTTGCCCAGCGCATCCTTCAGGTGGATGCCCAGGATGTTGGGAATCAGCTTGGAAACACCGTCGACCAGGCCATACGGGAAGCCGAGCACGCGGCCGGAGTCGCGCACCACCGCCTTTGCGGCCATGGTGCCGTAGGTGATGATCTGGCTGACGCGCTCGCGCCCGTACTTGCGCGCGACGTAGTCGATCACCTCGTCGCGGCGGTCCATGCAGAAGTCGATGTCGAAGTCGGGCATCGACACGCGTTCCGGGTTCAGGAATCGCTCGAACAGCAGGTTGTACGGCAGCGGGTCCAGGTCGGTGATCTTCAGCGCCCACGCCACCAGCGAGCCGGCACCCGAACCACGGCCGGGACCGATCGGGATGCCCTGGTTCTTGCCCCACTGGATGAAGTCGGCCACGATCAGGAAGTAGCCGGGGAAGCCCATCTTGATGATGGTGTTGAGCTCGAACTCCAGGCGCTCGAAGTACTCCTCACGGGTCTTGCCCGGCGCCAGCGGATTCTTCTCCAGGCGCTCTTCCAGGCCATCGCGCGACATCTTCTGGATCCAGGTGTCCAGGGTCTCGTCGTCGGGCACCGGGTAGTTGGGCAGGAAGTAGGTGCCCAGCCGCATCTCGATGTTGCAGCGCTCGGCCAGCGCCAGCGTGTTGTCGATCGCATCGGGGATGTCGGCGAACAGCGCGCACATCTCCTCGGCCGACTTCAGGTACTGCTGGTCGCTGTACTCGCGCGGGCGCTTGGGATCGTCCAGCACGCGGCCGGTGGAAATGCACACGCGCGCTTCGTGCGCGCTGAAATCCGACGGCGACAGGAAGCGCACGTCGTTGCTGGCCACCACCGGCAGGCCGCGCTGGCCAGCGGCCATCAGCGCGAACTGGTTGAAGGTTTCCTCGCCCTCGCGGCCGGTACGGGTCAGCTCCAGGTGCAGGCCATCGCCGAACACGCGCTGCCAGTCGGCCAGCTGCTGCTCGGCCAGTTCATGCTTGCCGTCCAGTGCCAGGCGCCCGGCCAGGCTCTGCCGTCCGGCCAGCGCGAACAGGTTGGCGTTGCCGGCCTTCAGCCAGTCCGGGTGGATGGCCACACCGCCTTCCGGGCGATGGCCTTCCATCCAGGCGCGGGTCAGCAACCGCGACAGGCTCAGGTAGCCCTCGCGGTCGCGGCACAGCAGGGTCATCCGCCACGGGTCCTGGCCTTCCTCGGCGATCAGCACGTCGGCACCGGCGATCGGCTTGATGCCCACGCCTTCGGCGGCCTTGTAGAACTTGACCAGGGCGAACAGGTTGTTGAGATCGGTCACCGCCAGCGCGGGCAGGCCGAGCTCCACCGAGCGCGACAGCAGGTTGGCCTGCTTGGCCTTCTTCGGGTCCGCCTGGTCCGGCTTGGCCGGCACGCGGATGGTCGAGTCCGCCAGCGAGAACTCGGTGTGGACGTGGAGATGTACGAAGCGGGAGTTGGACATGCCGGACCAGGTTGGAGCGCGCGGGCCCCGGGTGCTGACGGAGGTTCGTCGCCGGGGTCGGGAAGCGCTGGAATGCCCGGTCAGGGTAGCGAGGGCAGGGGGTTGCCACAAGGCTTGACAGGGGCACGGCGTGGCGCCGGATTCAGGCGTGCGGGAGGCCGCCTTCTGTAGCGCCGAGCCCATGCTCGGCTGTCCACAGCTGCCGAGCATGAGCTCGGCGCTACAACGCCAGCAGGCTCAGGCGATGGCCGCGACAGCCGGCGCTTCCAGGCACTCGCGCACCGGGGCGAAGCTGCGCCGGTGCTCCACGCAGGGGCCGTGCTCGCGCAGGGCGGCCAGGTGGGCCGGAGTGCCATAGCCCTTGTGCTGCTCGAACCCATACTGGGGGTGGCGGGCGTGCACGTCCTGCATGTAGCGATCGCGCGAGACCTTGGCCAGGATCGAGGCGGCCATGATCGCGCGGTCGATGCCATCGCCGCCGACCAGCGCCTGCGCCGGCAGTACCAGGCCCTTGGGCACCACGTTGCCGTCGATGCGGGCGAAGCCGGCCACGTGGGCGACCGCTGCAACGACGTCACGCATACCCTGCAGGGTGGCCTGGTAGATGTTCAGGCGGTCGATGGTGTCCACGTCCACCAGCACCACATGCCAGGCCAGGGCGCGCTCGACGATGCGGTCATGCAGCTGCTCGCGGCGGGCAGCGGTCAACTGCTTGGAATCATCCAGGCCGTTGATCCGTGGCCGTGACGGATCGAATACCACCGCCGCCACCGCCACCGGCCCGGCCAGCGGGCCACGCCCGGCCTCGTCGACACCGGCGACCAGGCGCTCCGGCTCGACCACTGCCGTACCGTCGAACAGGGCCAGGCTTGCTGCTGCGGCGTGGCGGCGGCTCATGCCTGCGCCTGGTCGCGCATCAGCAGCTCGCCGACGGCATCGGCGGCACGCGCCGAGGCGTTGCGTCGCAGTCGCTCGTGCAGGCGCACATAAGTGTCCTGCAGGTCGATCACCCGCTGCGGGTGGTCGAACCACTGCTGGATGGCCGCGGCCAGCCTGTCCGGCGTGCAGTCATGCTGCATCAGCTCTGGTGCCAGGTCCTGGCCGGCCAGGATGTTGGGCAGGGCGAAGCGGTCGACCTTGATCAGGCCAAGCGCCTTGACCAGTCGATAGGTCAGTTCGTTGACGCGGTAACCGACCACCATCGGCCGCTTCACCAGCATGGCTTCCAGGGTCGCGGTGCCGGAGGCCAGCACCACCACGTCGGCGGCGATCATCGCGTTGCGCGCCTGGCCGTCAAGCACGTGCGAGTAGGCCACCGGCAGCGCCGAGCGCGACAGCTGTTCTTCGATCAGCTGCCTGCAGGCCGGGTTGGCGGCAGGCACCACCACATGCAGGCCCGGAATGCGTTCGGAGACCTGCCAGGCGGCTTCGAAGAACGGTTCGCCCAGGCGCGAGATCTCGCCGAGGCGGCTGCCCGGCAACACCGCCAGCACCTTGGCCGAGGCCGGCAGGCCGAGCGCGGCGCGTGCTTCCTCGCGGTTGCCCTGCAGCGGAATGTCATCGGCCATCGGGTGGCCGACGAAGCGCGCGTCGATGCCGTGCCGGGCATAGATCGGCGGCTCCATCGGGAACAGGCACAGCACCAGGTCGGCGCTGCTGCCGATTTTCTCGGCGCGCTTTTCGCGCCAGGCCCAGACCGACGGGCTGACGTAATGCACGGTGCGCACGCCACGCTGCTTCAGCCAGCGCTCGATGCCCAGGTTGAAGTCGGGGGCGTCGATGCCGATGAACACGTCCGGCTGCCAGTCCAGCGCACGCTGGCGGAACGCCGAGCGCAGCTTGAGCAGGCGCGGCAGGTGGCGCAGCACTTCGGTCAGGCCCATCACCGCCAGCTCGCTGGCATCGTGCCAGGTCTGGCAGCCGGCGCTGCGCATGGCATCGCCGCCGATACCGGCGAACTCGGCATTCGGGAAGCGTGCCTTCAGTTCACGCACCAGGCCCGCACCGAGCAGGTCGCCGGAGGCTTCGCCGGCAACCAGCGCGATCCGCAACGGGCGCTCGCTGAGCACCCGCTGCGCGGGAACGCTGCCGGCCATCGAGGCCAGCGGGATCACCGCGGCGCCGGCCGGCGCCTGGCCGGTCGAGCTGCTCATCGCAGCAGGGGCCTCTCGGCGTGCTCGATGAAGTCCAGCATCGCCTTCACGTCGTCGCTGTCACGCGCCTGTTCGGTCAGCTGCACCTTGGCCTCTGCCAGCGGCAGGCCCGCGACGTACAGCGTGCGGTACGCACGCTTGATGGCCGAAATGCGGTCAGCGTCAAAGCCGCGCCGCTTCAGGCCTTCGCTGTTGATGCCACGCGGGCGTCCCAGCGAATCGGTGCCGACCATGGTGAACGGCGGTACGTCACCATTGGTCAGCGCGCCCATGCCGAGGAAGGCATGCGCGCCGATGCGGCAGAACTGGTGGGCACCGGCGAAGCCGCTGATGATCACGTAGTCGCCCACGGTCACGTGGCCAGCCAGAGTGGTGTTGTTGGAGAACACGCAGAAGTTGCCGACATGGCAGTCGTGTGCCACGTGCGTGTAGGCCAGCATCCAGTTGTCGTTGCCGATGGTGGTGATGCCGCCGCCGCCGCCGGTGCCACGGTTGAGCGTGACGAACTCGCGGAACACGTTGCGATCGCCGATCACCAGTTCGGTGCGCTCGCCGCCGAACTTCTTGTCCTGCGGCTCGCCACCGATCGCGGCATGGCCGACGAAGCGGTTGTCGCGGCCGATCCGGGTCGGGCCGTGGATGCTGCAATGGGGGCCCACCACCGTGCCGGCACCGATTTCAACGTCGGGGCCGATCAGGGTGAAGGCGCCCACCTGAACATCGTCAGCCAGGCGTGCGGCCGGGTCGATGACGGCGGTAGGGTGGATCCGCGGTGCGTTGTCAGTCATTGCTGCCTCCAGTGGATCAGCCCTTGGCGCCGGCACACATGACCTCGGCCGACGCGACGACTTCGCCGTTGACCTTGGCTTCGCCGTAGTACCAGCCCATGTTGCGGATCAGGCGCTTCATCTGCACGTCCAGCATCAGCACGTCACCGGGCACGACCTGCTTGTTGAAGCGGGCGTTTTCCACCTTGACCATGTAGAACAGCTTGGACTGCGCATCGCGGCCGAGCGTGAGCTGGGTCATGACGCCGCCAGCCTGCGCCAGCGCTTCGATGATCAGCACCCCGGGCATGATCGGGCGGCCCGGGAAGTGGCCCTGGAAGAACGGCTCGTTGATGCTGACGTTCTTCTGCGCCAGGATCCGCTTGGCCTCGACGTCGAGTTCAAGCACCCGGTCCACCAGCAGGAACGGGTAGCGGTGCGGAAGCAGTTCCTGGATCTGGCAGACGTCGATCGGAAGCTGCAGCGAATCGTTCATTCTTTCTCCTTGCCAGCAGCCAGAACGCGGCGAGCCAATGCGTCCAGCTGCTTGAAGCGCGCGGCGTTCTTGCGCCACGTGCGGTTGTCGGTCAATGGGGTGCCGGACGAATACTCGCCCGGCTCATGGATGGAGTTGCGGACCACCGACTTGCCGGTGATCACGACCTTGTCGCAGATCTCGAGGTGGCCGACCACGCCAACGTGGCCGCCGAGGAGGCAGTAGCGGCCGATCTTGGCGCTGCCGGCGATGCCGGTGCAGCCGGCAATGGCCGAGTGCGCGCCGATCTGCACGTTGTGCGCGATCTGCACCAGGTTGTCCAGGCGCACGTCTTCGTCCAGCACGGTGTCTTCCAGCGCACCACGGTCGACGCAGGTGTTGGCGCCGATCTCGCAGTCATCGCCGATGCGGACGCCGCCGAGCTGCGGCACCTTGATCCACTTGCCGGCGTCCATCGCCAGGCCGAAGCCATCGGCGCCGAGTACGGCACCGGGATGCACGCGCACGCGCTTGCCCAGCGTGACCCGGGTGACCAGGGTCACGCGGGCGATCAGCTCACAGCCGGTATCCAGGCTGCAGTCCTCGCCGATCACGCTGCCGGTGCCGATGATGCAGTTCTCACCGACGACGCTGCGCGCACCGACCGAGACGAACGGGCCGATATGGGCGCTGGCGGCGACCTGGGCGCTGGGATCGATCACTGCGCTGGGATGGATGCCCGGCGGGCGGGTCGGCGCGATGTCGAACAGCGCGGCAATCTTGGCGAATGCGGTGTACGGGTCCTTGGCGACGAGCGCGGCGCCGGGGGCGGCGTCGACGTCATCGGCACGCAGGACCACCAGCGAAGCCCGGCTGTCGGCCAGCTGGACGCGATAGCGGGGGTTGGCAAGGAAGGTCAGCTGGCCAGGACCGGCATGTGCGAGGGTAGCCACGCCATGGATGGCGGTAGCGGGATCGCCATGGACCTGCAGGCCGAACTGCTCGGCGAGTTGCTGGGCGGTGTAGGTGGGAGTATTCACGGCGGGAGTTTAACGTGTGGCGCCATTTCGGTCATGCGGTGGGGCATATGCAGCCAACGGCAGGGCCCCTCACGGCCGGCAGAGCCAGTGTCATGGGCTGGGTCGGACGGGGCGGGGCTGCGGGGGGCGGCGCAAGTACGTCCATGTAGCCTTGGTCGCCGCATCCATGCGGCTCACTGATCTGGCCCCCCGTCAGCGGACGCCAAGAAGCGATACTTTGATCGCACTTGGAGGTCCCTTATGTCCCGTATCACCCGTCGTAGCTATACCGATGAGTTCAAGCACCAAGCCGTGGAGTTGGCCGAGTCGCTCGGGC
>NZ_JCAFTE010000016.1:0-44384 GCF_059369975.1 Stenotrophomonas sp. YJH_SMC_32
CCTTTTTCGTTTGCGCGCCTGCCCGCCGCCACGCGGCCCTCTGGCCATCTCCGGCCGATTTTCCGTGATTGCCCATCAAGCCGGGTCGCACCCCGCCGATACCTTCATCAGCGCTGGTCAGGCCCTGCCCGACCGCCCCTCCCGGGGTCGCTTCCATCCTGGCAACAGGGCTGAAAACCCCGGGAAAACAGCTTCAGGCAACGAATTCCGGCTTCAGCGGAATTCACGGCTAAAGGTTGTTGACAAAGCGCCGTTATTCATTTGGCAACGGCGAAGCACACAGCCACACAAAAAAACAGGCGGCGCTTCGTTTCATTCACCAACGGGTTCCATATAAGAGGAGACGACCCCATGGCACAGGTAATCAACACCAATACGATGTCGCTCAACGCTCAGCGCAACCTGAGCACCAGCGGCAGCTCGCTCGCTACCACCATCCAGCGCCTCTCGTCCGGCCTGCGCATCAACAGCGCGAAGGACGACGCGGCCGGCCTGGCCATCAGCGAGCGCTTCACCACCCAGATCCGCGGTCTGGACGTGGCCATCCGCAACGCCAACGACGGCATCTCGCTGGCCCAGGTCGCCGAGGGTTCGCTGAACGAAGTCGGCAACAACCTGCAGCGCATCCGCGAACTGGGTGTGCAGGCCTCCAACGCCACCAACTCGGCCAGCGACCGCAAGGCCCTGCAGGCGGAAGTGACCCAGCTGGTCTCGGAAATCGATCGTGTGGCCAAGCAGGCCGACTTCAACGGTACCAAGCTGCTGGACGGCAGCTTCACCAGCCAGCTGTTCCAGGTGGGCGCCAACGCCGGCCAGGCCATTGCCATCAACAGCGTGGTCAACGCCAAGGCCGATTCGCTGGGGGCTGCCACCTTCGCCAACGGCTACACCGGCACCGCGCTGGCGGTGGACAAGGCCACGGCCGACACCACCTACTCCGGCCTGCAGGTCTCGGTCACCCCGCCGGGCGGCACCGCCACCACGGTCACCATCAGCGACTTCACCGTGAAGGCCGGCGAGTCGATCACCTCGGCCACCGCTGCGGCGATCAACAACAAGCTGGGTGAAACCGGCGTGGTGGCCTCGGTCAATGCCGGCGTCATCAGCCTGGCTTCGGTCAAGGATGGCCAGACCTTCGCCCTGGGCGTCAGCGCGGCAACCCCGCCGGCCGGCGTCACCGCCGCGACCATCGCCGGCCTGGGCCTGACCGAGACCAGCACCAACGGCGGCACCTTGACCGGTGCAGCGGCCAGCTTCGTCAAGGACCTGAACGTCACCACCGCCGAAGGCGCACAGAAGGCGATGTCGATCGTCGACAAGGCCCTGGAATCGGTCAACAGCGTCCGCGCCGACCTCGGCGCGATCCAGAACCGCTTCACCTCGGTGGTGGCCAACCTGCAGACCTCCTCGGAGAACCTGTCCGCATCGCGCAGCCGCATCCGCGATACCGACTTCGCCAAGGAAACCGCCGAACTGACCCGCACCCAGATCCTGCAGCAGGCCGGTACGGCCATGCTGGCCCAGGCCAACCAGGTACCGCAGAACGTGCTCAGCCTGTTGCAGCGCTGACATGAGCCGCCCCCGGGGCACGTCGGGGGCGTCTGACCCAACTCACGTGCAACCGCTCAAGGACCTCTCCTCATGGCACAAGTCATCAACACCAATACGATGTCGTTGAATGCTCAGCGTAACCTGAGCACCAGCGGCAGCTCGCTGGCTACCACCATCCAGCGCCTGTCCTCCGGTTCGCGCATCAACAGCGCCAAGGACGACGCCGCCGGCCTGGCGATCTCCGAGCGCTTCGGCACGCAGATCCGCGGTACCGACGTCGCCATCCGCAACGCCAACGACGGCATCTCGCTGGCCCAGGTCGCCGAAGGTTCGCTGACCGAAATCGGCAACAACCTGCAGCGCGTCCGCGAGCTGTCGGTGCAGGCCGCCAACGCCACCAACTCGGCCAGCGACCGCAAGGCCCTGCAGGCCGAAGTGACCCAGCTGGTCTCGGAAATCGACCGCGTCGCCAAGCAGTCGGACTTCAACGGCACCAAGCTGCTGGACGGTTCGTTCTCCAGCCAGCTGTTCCAGGTCGGTGCCAACGCCGGCCAGGCCATCGCCATCGACAAGACCATCGATGCCAAGGCCAACGCCCTGGGCGGCGCCAAGTTCGACACCAACTCGCTGGCCCTGGCCGACCCGGGCACCAACGCCGACTTCAAGGTCACTGGCCTGCAGATCAATGGCGTCACCATCGCCGACGTCGATGTCAAGCAGGGTGCCGACGCCGCTGCTACCGGCAAGGCCTCCCGCGAGGCGCTGGTGACTGCCATCAACGCCAAGATCGGTGAGACCGGTGTCTACGCCGAAGTGAACGGCACCGCTGGCGTCACCCTGACCTCGGTCAAGGACAGCGTCAACGCCGATGGCTCGTTCAAGGCCATCACCGCTTCGGTGGGCACCTGGACCGGCGCCACCGCCCCGACCTTCACCGCCACCACTGCTGCTGCAGCGCCGGCCGCGAAGTACGCCAGCAACCTGGACGTCAGCACCGTGAAGGGCGCCCAGCAGGCGATGGAAATCGTCGACAAGGCCCTGGGTGCGATCAACAGCACTCGTGCCGACCTGGGCGCCGTGCAGAACCGCTTCACCTCGGTGGTGGCCAACCTGCAGACCTCGTCGGAGAACCTGTCGGCTTCGCGTAGCCGCATCAAGGACACCGACTTCGCCAAGGAAACCGCAGAACTGACCCGCACCCAGATCCTGCAGCAGGCCGGTACGGCCATGCTGGCCCAGGCCAACCAGGTGCCGCAGGGCGTGCTCAGCCTGCTGCGCTGATCCGCCTACTGATCGACCTCCGGGCGCTGCATGACGCCGCGCTCGGATCCTGAAACACGTTCCAGCTTCGCCAAAGGAAATGCACCATGGCACAAGTCATCAACACCAACACCATGTCCCTGAATGCTCAGCGCAACCTGAGCACCAGCGGCAGCTCGCTGGCCACCACCATCCAGCGCCTGTCCTCCGGTTCGCGCATCAACAGCGCCAAGGACGACGCCGCCGGCCTGGCGATCTCCGAGCGCTTCGGCACGCAGATCCGCGGTACCGACGTCGCCATCCGCAACGCCAACGACGGTATTTCGCTGGCCCAGGTCGCCGAAGGTTCGCTGACCGAAATCGGCAACAATCTGCAGCGCGTCCGCGAGCTGTCGGTGCAGGCCTCCAACGCCACCAACTCGGCCAGCGACCGCAAGGCGCTGCAGGCCGAAGTGACCCAGCTGGTCTCGGAAATCGACCGCGTCGCCAAGCAGTCGGACTTCAACGGCACGAAGCTGCTGGACGGCACCTTCTCCAGCCAGCTGTTCCAGGTCGGCGCCAATGCCGGCCAGGCCATCGCCATCGACAAGACCATCGATGCCAAGGCCGGCTCGCTGGGCACCTCGACCTTCGCCACCGGCGCGACCGCCGCCCTGGCCGCCAGCACCGACGGCGCACGCTTCTCCGGCACCGTCATGGGCGTGGACATCGGCACGGTTGAAGTGAAGGCCGGCGCCACCACGGCGGATGCCTCCAAGGCCGTCGCCACCGCCATCAACGCCAAGATCGGCGAGGCCGGCATCTACGCCGAAGCCAATGCCGACGGCTCCCTGAAGCTGAGCTCGGTGAAGGAAGGCAAGGCCGTTGCCGCTGCCGATATCGCCCTGATGCGCAGCGACTACGACGCCACCGCCAAGACCTGGGGCGCCGCAGCGGCTGCCGGCGCCTACACTGCTGGCACCGACACCTCGGCCAACGTGCAGAAGCTGGACGTGAGCACCGTGCTCGGTGCCCAGCAGGCCCTGGAAGTGGTCGACAAGGCCCTGGGTGCGATCAACAGCACCCGCGCCGACCTCGGTGCGATCCAGAACCGCTTCACCTCGGTCGTGGCCAACCTGCAGACCTCGTCGGAAAACCTGTCGGCTTCGCGCAGCCGCATCAAGGACACCGACTTTGCCAAGGAAACCGCAGAGCTGACCCGCACCCAGATCCTGCAGCAGGCCGGTACGGCCATGCTGGCCCAGGCCAACCAGGTGCCGCAGGGCGTGCTCAGCCTGCTGCGCTGATCCACGGCAAGAAGGCGCCGCTACCGTCGGGTCGAACCGACGGTAGCGGCAACCGGGAAGCCACGATGCACGAAGGCGCGGGCCATGCCCGGCCCGGGATCAGTCCCGAACCGGCTTGGCATCGCCCGCTCCTGCGGACCTCTCTTTCAGCGCTGTACCTTTGACTGTACGTACCGGGCGGCTTCGTCTCCCCCCGATTGTCAGTAGTCTGATCCCTCCCCTGCATTGGGGGAGGGCTTTTTGCAGACTCCCGGCAGCCCGCGGTGAACCCACCCGCACCCTGCCCCAGCCCTCCTGCAACCCGCGTGCCAGAACCTGCGCCAGGCGATTGGCACGGCACGTGCATCAACGAAGTCCTCAAGACCCAGCGGCGCAGGCCGCTATTTTCGTTGACGACGGGCCACCGCACGACGGCCGGGCCCGGATACCAGGAGAAACGACGTGGCAGACTTTGGATACGGTGGCATTGGCTCGGGGCTCAACATCTCGGACATCGTCAACCAGCTGGTCGCAGCCGACCGCAAGCCCGCCGACAATGCGCTGAACCTGCAGCAGTCCAAGGCCAAGATGCAGCTGTCGTCGATCGGCACCATCACCTCGGCCTTCGACAAGCTGAAGACGGCGCTGACCGCACTGAAGGCCACCACGGCGTTCGACACGCGCACCGTGACCGCAAGCAAAGGCGGCGACAAGGGCACCGACGAGATCCTGACGGCGTCGGTCGCGCTGTATGACGTCGGCACAACCAAGGCTGCGGCCTCCAACGGCACGCACGTGGTCAATGTCACCTCGCTGGCCACCGCGCACAAACTGATCGCCGATACCTCGGTACCCAAGACCGACACGTTTGCTGCCGGAACCTTGACGCTGACCGTTGGCGTGGGCGACAAGGCCAAGACCATGAACGTGGAGGTGGAGGACGGCGACACGCTGACCACCATCCGCAACAAGATCGATGCGGCTGGCCGCAAGGAAGGCGTGCAGGCCACCCTTATCAGCTCCGGCGACAACCAGTACCTGTCGATCGCCCAGGAGAAGACCGGTGCCGCCAACGCGATCAAGCTCGAATACGCAGGCAGCGACGCCAAGCTGGGGGGACTGGTCAACAGCCTCAAGCAGAACACCGCCGCCGCCGACGCCGAGCTGACCATCGATGGCGTGAAGGTCGTAAGCGCCAGCAATACGGTGGCCGATGCGGTTCCGGGCCTGACCCTGAACCTGAAGATGCCGGGCACCAGCACGGTGACCATCAGCACCGACACTGCGGCAGCCACCAAGGTGATGCAGGAGTTCGTCACCGCCTACAACGCCGCACTGGCGGCGATCAACACCGAAACCAAGTACGACGCCAAGACCAAGGAAGCCTCCACGCTGACCGGTGATGCGCAGATGCGCGGCGCCATCAGCCAACTGCGCTCGGTGATGTCGAGCGTGCTCAAGGACCTGGCTGGTGACAAGCTCGATGCCAAGGCGATCGGTCTGGATACCCGCGGCTACCCCAATGCCGACGGCACGCTGATCCTGGACACCACCAAGTTCGCCGCCGCACTGGCCAGCCAGCCGGAGAAGATGCGCCAAGCGATCACCGGAGATACCGGCGGTGCCGGCAAGCTGTACACGCTGGTCGACGGCTATGTCAGCACCACGGTCGGCAAGGAAGGCGCGTTCGTCGCGCGGACCAAGGGACTGAACACCACGCTGGACAACATCGACAAGCGCCGCAAGGATCTCGACACGCGGATGAAGAGCGTGGAAGAGCGCTACAAGAAGCAGTTCATCGCGCTGGACAGCCTGATGGGCAAGTTGCAGCAGAGCAACACGGCGCTGCAGCAGCAGCTGGCACAGTTGAACCGCTGACGATGCGTGCGTGGCACTCAAGTTTGCCGCGCAATGCACCGATAACGGACGCAACAGCAATCATCGCCGCGCCGCCGGCACCGATCCCCACGATCGCCCGACGGCACCCCGCGCAAGGAGAATCACGAATGTACGGTTCCAGCCGTCAATATGCCGAGCAGTACCGCCAGGTGGGAGTGACCAGTGCGGTCGCCGATGCCGATCCGCACAAGCTGGTGGCGATGCTGCTGGCCGGCGCGCTGGAGCGCGTGCGTCGCGCCCTGGCCAGCCTCGAGCGCGGCGACCAGGCCGGCAAGGGCAAGGCGATCGGCGAAGTCTGCGCGATCGTCGGCCACCTCAACGGCTCGCTGGACCATGAGGCCGGCGGCGAGATCGCCGGCAACCTGTCGGCCCTGTACGATTACGTGCTGCAGCGCCTGACCGAAGCCAACCTGCACAACGACCGCGCCGCGCTGGATGAATCGCTGCAGCTGCTGGGCGAGATCGACAGCGCCTGGAACGCGATCCCGCACGAACAGCGCCGCCCGGCCGCGGTGGCGCCATGAGCCTGCCCGAACTGCACGCGCAGCTGGATGCCTTCGAGAAGGCACTGGGCGATGACGCCCTGGACCAGGCGGACAGCCTGCTCGACGGGCACTACAGCACCCTCCATGCCCTGCTCAGCCAGCCGCTGACCGCTGCGGACCACGCGCCGCTGAGCGCCCTGTTCGAGCGCCAGCAGAGCCTTCTGGGCCTGCTGCGCCAGCGCCGCGATGCAGCAGCCGCACTGATGAATGACGGCCAGCGCTCTCTTCGCGCCGCCCATGCCTACCTGCAGGCAGAATCGCTGGCATGACCCAGCTGCCGGCCACGTCGCTGCACCATCCTGCCGAAAGCGAGCTGTTCGACGAAACGCTCAGCTGCGAGCTGGCCCTGCCGGCCGAGTTCCAGGCGGGCAGCGCGGCCGGACGCACCAGCGGTGCCGAAGGCCTGCTGCGCAGCTTGGCACTGGTCGAAGACAGCCGTGTTGACGAGCACGACGAGCGCAACGAGGCCACCCTGCAGCTGCAACGCCTTGAAGCCAAGCTGGACCTGGCGATGGTGCTGCTCGGCCGCTTGGTGCGCCAGCAGGGCCTGGAACTGCCCCTGCGCCCGGTGCGCTGGTCGCGCCGTGGCATCCGCCTGCAGCTGGGCCCGCGCAGTGGTGCCAGCCCCGGACAGGCCGGCGTGGTGCGCCTGCAGCCCAGCGACTGGCTGCCCGACCACATCGACCTGCCGGTGGAAGTGATCGCCGAGGCAGCCGACGGCAGCGGCGGCCACTTCCTGTGGCTGCGCTTCCAGCGCCTGGGCGACGGCCTGGAAATGGCAATGGAACGGCACCTGTTCCGACTGCACCGCCGCCAGGTGGCCGAGGCGCGCCGGGCGCGCTGAAAGCTGCCACCATCACGCTTGGCGGGCAAGCCTTGGCGCGCCCGTTCAGCTAAGTTAAGGTGGACTCCCCTACACGGATCTGTTGCGTGCCTGTGCGAGTTCTCATCGTCGACGATCACACCCTCGTCCGCGCCGGCCTGGCGCGGCTGCTGCAGGGGTTTGCCGACGTGCAGCTCGTCGCCGAGGCCAGCAACGCCGAACAGGCACTGCAGCTGGCCCTGCAGCATGCGCCGGATGTGGTGCTGATGGATCTCTCGTTGCCGGGCCGCACCGGCCTGGAAGCGCTCAGCGACATCCGCCTGCGCGCCCCGGGCACCCGGGTGGTGATGATGACCATGCACGACGATGCCGCCCATGTGCGCGACGCCCTGGATCGCGGTGCGGTCGGGTTCGTGGTGAAGGATGCAGCACCGCAGGAGCTGGAACTGGCGCTGCGCGCCGCGCATGCCGGCCAGGTGTTCCTGAGTCCCCAGATCTCGGCCAAGATGCTGGCACCCATGCTGGGCCGCGAGAAGCCTACCGGCATTGCCGCGCTGTCGCCGCGTCAGCGCGAGATCCTGCGCCGCATCGGCAAGGGCGAAAGCAACAAGGAAATCGCCGCCGACCTCGGCATCAGCGTGAAGACGGTGGAAACCCACCGCGCACGCATGATGGAGTCATTGGGCTGCCGCCGCGCCAATGACCTGTTGCTGCTGGCCGCGCGCCACCAGCACGAGCTGGAGTGATTGCCTGCGAATGGGGTCAGATCCCTTTCCGCAGGAAAGGGATCTGACCCCTGCCCGGCACTGCACCGGCGACGGATTCCCGTCACCCTGACACGCCCCGACAGGAACCCGTACACGGCACAGCCCGGTCAACCCGGCAACCACACCGAAAATCAGCAGCTTAGGCGCGATCATCGTCAACATTCCGCGCCGATGTAGGGAATACCCCTACATCCTGTCGGGACAACCACGAATCCCCTCAGGAACCCCCCGATTCCGCCCACGCCGGATCAAAAGCAAGATGCGTTCCACAAGGCGCCGGGGAGCGGCGCCGGGGAACCACGATGAAGGCTGCACTCTCGACCCAGCTGGGCCAACAACTTCACCTCACCCCGCAGCTGCTGCAGTCGATACGGCTGTTGCAGCTTGATGGCCTGCACCTGGAACAGGAAATCCAGCGCCTGCTGGACTCCAACCCGCTGCTGGAGATCGAAGAGGCCGAAGCGCCTGCCGCTGATGCCACCGAGGCCGCCGCCACCACGCTGGACACCGCCGCTTTCGACGAGCTGCCGGAGTCTTCGATGTGGGACGTGGCCGGCGCCAGCTGGCAGGACGGCGACGACGACCGCATGGCGCGCATTGCCGCCGGTGAGTCGACCGACCCTCAGCTGCGCGTGCTGCAGCGCCTGGCGCTGGACATGGACGACAGCGAACTGGCGGTGGCCGCGTTCTGGCTCGACCACTGCGACGAGGCCGGCTACCTGCAGGCGCCACTGGCGCAGCTGCAGCTGCTGGCCAGCGCCCAGTTCGACATCGCCGCCGAAGGCGTCGAGGCCATCCGCCAGCAGCTGCTGCACGGTGAACCGGCTGGCATGGCTGCGCAGGACCTGCGCGAAGGCCTGCAGGCACAACTGCGCAGCCTGCACGGCGTGGTCCCCGCGCGTCACCTGGCCGCCCGCATCCTCGATGGCGCGCTCGAGGCACTGGCCGCGCACGACTACCCCGCCCTCGCCCGCCAGCACGACGCCGAGATCGACGACGTGCGCGAGGCGGTGCGCCTGATCCTCTCGCTGCAGCCGCGCCCCGGCGACAGCCTGCTGCCCGAACGCAATGCGGTGGTGGTACCGGACGTGGTCGCCTGGCATGCCGATGGGCAGTGGAAGGTGGCACTGAACCCGGCCACCAGCCGCCGCGTCTCGATCAACAGCCAGTACGAACAGGCGCTGGCCGAAACCAGCGAAGCCGCGCCGGCACTGCGCGAGATGCTGCAGGAGGCGCGCTGGTTCAGCCGCGGCCTGTCGATGCGCTACGACACCCTGCTGCGCACCGCGCGTGTGATCGTCGAGCGCCAGGCCGCCTTCCTGGTGCGTGGCGAAGAGGCGATGGCCCCGCTGACCCTGAAGGAAGTGGCCGAGGAAATCGGCATGCACGAGTCCACCGTCTCGCGCATCACCACCGGCAAGTTCCTGCAGACCCCGCGCGGCACCTTCGAACTGAAGCACTTCTTCGCGGTGCGCCTGGAAGGCGCCAGCGTCTCCGGCCAGGCGGTGAAAGCCATGGTCCGCCGCCTGATCGACGCCGAACCCGCCGGCCGTCCGCTGGCCGACGAGGCCATTGCCGGCCTGCTGTCACGCCAGGGGGTGAACATTGCCCGCCGAACCGTCGCAAAATACCGAGAACAACTGGATATCGCCCCGGCCCGCGAACGGCGCCGGCTCAGCGCCAGGCAACCGCAGCTGGCCCGGGTGGGCTGAAAAGGATGTTGGACATGAACAAGCTCACGGTCCTGCTGGTCGATGACCACGAGGGCTTCATCAACGCGGCGATGCGCCATTTCCGCAAGATCGACTGGCTGCAGATCGTCGGCAGTGCCGGCAACGGCCTGGAAGCGATCGAGCGCTCGGAAACGCTGCGCCCGCAGGTGGTGCTGATGGACCTGGCCATGCCGGAGATGGGCGGCCTGCAGGCCACCCGCCTGATCAAGTCGCAGGACGATGCACCGTACATCGTGATCGCCAGCCACTTCGACGACGCCGAGCACCGCGAACACGCGCTGCGTGCCGGTGCCGACAACTTTGTCAGCAAGCTGTCCTACATCCAGGAAGTCATGCCGATCCTGGAAGGCCTCAGGGAGGAACAGTCGTGAGTGAATCGCGCATCCTGGTGCTGGACAACGACGCCGTGCGCGCAGAGCGCACCGTTGCCCTGCTGGAATTCATGGACTTCAATCCGCGCTGGGTCTCCGACGCGGCCGACTTCGACCTGGGCCGGCAGCGCCAGAACGACTGGATGGCGGTGATCGTCGGCAGCCTGGACGACAGCCCCGCCAGCACCGCGCTGTACAACTGGCTGGGCGGCAGCAGCCTGCCGCCTCCGGTGCTGCTGGCCGATGGTGATGCCGCAGTGTTTGCCCAGCAGCACGGGCTGCATGAAGCGAATATCTGGCCGCTGGAAACGCCGCTGCGCCACGCGCAGATGGAAGCCCTGCTGCGCCGCGCCAGCCTCAAGCGCCTGGATGCCGAGCATCAGGCCGGCGCCGCGCAGGACCAGGGACCCACCGGCAACGGCCCGGCAGTGAGCGCCCTGCGCACCATGATCGAGCAGGTGGCCGCATTCGATACCACCGTGCTGGTGCTGGGTGAATCCGGTACCGGCAAGGAAGTGGTGTCGCGCGCCATCCACCAGCGTTCGCCCCGCCGTGACGGACCGTTCGTGGCGATCAACTGCGGCGCCATTCCGGCCGACCTGCTGGAAAGCGAACTGTTCGGCCATGAGAAGGGCGCCTTCACCGGCGCGCTCACCGCGCGCAAGGGCCGTTTCGAAATGGCCGAGGGCGGCACCCTGCTGCTCGACGAAATCGGCGACATGAGCCTGCCGATGCAGGTGAAGCTGCTGCGCGTGCTGCAGGAGCGCAGTTTCGAGCGCGTGGGTGGCAACCAGACCATCCGCTGCAACGTGCGCGTGGTGGCCGCGACCCATCGCGACCTGGAGACCCGCATCGCTGAGGGCAAGTTCCGCGAGGATCTGTTCTACCGCCTCAACGTGTTCCCGATTGAAGTACCCGCGCTGCGCGAGCGTCGCGAAGACCTGCCGGCACTGGTGGAAACCATCGCCGCGCAGCTGGCCCGCACTGGCCGTGGCGAAGTGCGCTTCACCCCGGAAGCCCTGCAGGCGCTGGCCGGCTACGAATGGCCGGGCAACGTGCGCGAGCTGACCAACCTGGTCGAGCGCCTGGCGGTGCTGCATCCGGGTGGCTCGGTGCGCGTGCAGGACCTGCCGGCCCGTTACCGTGGCGATGCGGCACTGGCCGCCGCCACGCCGGCACCGGCACAGCCGGCCGCCAGCGAAGAACGCCTGGACCTGCGCAGTTTCTCCTTCCACACCCCGGGCAGCGGCAACCAGCCGGCACTGGAGCACGGCATTGCGGTCAATCGCCCGGCGGCACCGGCAGCGCTGCCCGACGAAGGCATGGACCTGCGCAACCACATGGCCAACATCGAACTTGGCCTGATCAACGAAGCACTGGAACGCACCCAGGGCGTGGTCGCCCACGCCGCCCAGCTGCTCGGCCTGCGCCGCACCACCCTGGTGGAAAAGCTGCGCAAGTACGGCATCGAGCGCGAGCAGGCCGAACTGGCCGGCTGAAACGCATTGCCAGCATGAAGGGGGCACGAACGCCTGGGCTCGCCCGGGCGTTGGTGCTTCTGGCGCCTGGGCTCACATCCCTTTGCTGCGGAACGCGATCTGAGCCCATTGCTTTTGCATGTTTTCCTAGAGACAACACGGCCGCAGTGCGGAGCATGGCAAGGACACACCCATGGAGGTTCCACCATGCATCGCCTTGCCCTGCTCGCCAGCCTGCTCTACCCGGCCCTGGTCACTGCCGCCAACTGCACCCTGCCCGCAACGCTGGACCAGCGCCAGTTCACCAACCTCAGCGACCCGCTGTACGCGCCGGACAACCCCAACGCCGGACGCATGGTGCAGCTCAGCTTTGCCGGCAGCCAGTACGTGCTGGACATCCTCGGCACTGACTTGCGCATCGGCGGCAGCTACCGCTACCAGCGCCTGGCCCCGCATATCGCGGAAATCCAGATGACCGAGGCCCACCCGGCCGGTCCCGCCCACTACACCCTGCTGCTGACCTGCCAGAGCGACCGCCAGGGTCGCTTCATCTACACCCAGCACGACGGCCCCATCGCGCCGCGCCAGCGCCAGAATTCCGGCCACTGGACCCTGCAGCCGTAGGCCAGAAAACCGACGCCGGATAAATGGCGCCTTCAATGGGGTCAGAGCCCGTTGCGTCGCAACGGGATCCGACCCCGTGCCGACCAACGGTCGGCACCCACCATCAGTAGCAGGTTCCAACAGATCGCGGCCACCTGTCGCCGGACCCAGCCCGCCACCCCACGGATAGCCCGATTTTGACGTTGACGTTGATTCGGCGAGTGCAGGGCGCAGCCCTGCCAGCACACACACACCAGACCCTCACGTCACTGAATCGAAAACCGGTTTCGGCACGGCACTTGCACCTGCTCCAGCAGACAACCCCATCCCTGTTTCTGGAACCGTTGCAGATGTCCCACTCCGTCACTTCGATCCTTTCGCAGATCCGCTCCTATCAGACCCAGATGGGGCAGCCGGCGCTCAACCCGCTGGGCGAAACGCCGCGCAGCAACGCCCTGCCGGGCACGGTGCTGGACGCGCCGCAGGCCCAGCCGGCCAGCTTCACCGAAACCCTGCGTGGTGCGATTGCCGGCGTCAACGATGCGCAGCAGAAGTCCGGCGCCCTCGCCAAGGCCTTTGAAATGGGCGACCCCAGCGCCGACCTGGCCAAGGTGATGGTCGCCTCGCAGCAGTCCCAGATCGCCTTCCGCGCCACCGTGGAAGTCCGCAACCGTCTCGTCCAGGCCTACCAGGACGTGATGAACATGCCGCTGTAAGGAATAGAGACGCATGGCACTGACGCTCTCCAAGGACAGCCTGAACGCCGAGAAGGCCGGGCAATGGTTCGACCGCCTGCAGAGTCTGCAGATCACCCGTCGGCTGGGCCTGATGGCGATGATCGCGGTGGCGGTGGCGGCAGGCCTGTCCGTGTTCTTCTGGTCACAGAAGCCGGGCATGGTCCCGCTGTACACCGGCCTGGACCAGAAGGCCACCGCTGAGGCGACCGACCTGCTGCGCGCCGCGCAGATTCCGTTCGCGCTCGATCCGGCCACCGGTGGCATCACCGTCCCGGAAAAGAACCTGCACGACGCCCGCCTGAAGCTGGCCGGCTCCGGCCTGACCGACAGTGGCAAGCTCGGCTTCGAGCTGATGGAACGCGACCCGGGCTTCGGCGTCAGCCAGTTCGTGGAAAGCGCGCGCTACCAGCACGCGCTGGAAACCGAGCTGTCGCGCACCATCAACACGCTGCGCCCGGTACGTGATTCACGCGTGCATCTGGCCATTCCCAAGCCCAGCGCCTTCACCCGCCAGCGTGACGTGGCCAGCGCCTCGGTCACCCTGGAACTGCGGGGCGGCCAGCAGCTGGAACGCAGCCAGGTGGACGCCATCGTGCACATGGTCGCGGCCAGCATTCCGGACCTGGCGCCGGAACGGGTGACCGTGGTCGACCAGAGCGGGCGCATGCTCAGCATCACCGACCCGAACAGCGAGGCGGCGGTCAACGCCGCGCAGTTCGAGCAGGTGCGGCGCCAGGAAACCTCGTTCAACCAGCGCATCCGCGAGCTGCTGGAGCCGATGACCGGCCCCGGCCGCGTCAACCCGGAAGTGAGCGTGGACATGGACTTCTCGGTGACCGAGGAAGCCCGTGAGCTCTACAACGGTGAACCGCAGAAGCTGCGCAGCGAGCAGATGAGCGAGAACACCACCAGCACGCCGGGTCCGCAGGGCGTGCCGGGTGCCACCAGCAACAGTCCGCCGGGCCAGCAGGCCGCGCCGGCCACCGCGCAGACCCCGACCGAAAGCAGCAAGAACGCCACCCGCAACTACGAGCTGGACCGCACCCTGCAGCACACCCGCCAGCCGGCCGGCCGTATCAAGCGCGTGTCGGTGGCGGTGCTGGTGGACAACGTGCCGCGCGCCGGCGCCAACGGCAAGATGAGCCCGCAGCCGCTGTCGGCCGCCGAACTGATCCGCGTCGAGGCGCTGGTCAAGCAGGCCGTCGGCTTCAACGCCGAGCGTGGCGACACCGTGTCGGTGATGAATGCCCCGTTCGTGCGCGAGACCACGCCCGAACAAGGCCCGGCCTGGTGGGAGCTACCGTGGGTGCACGATGCCGGCCGCATGCTGCTGGGCGCGGTGGTGGTGCTGGCGCTGCTGTTCGGCGTGCTGCGCCCGGCGCTGCGCGCGATCACCGGCCAGAGCAGGAAGGCAGACGAGCAGGCGCTGGAGCCGCATACGGCGGATGTGCAGCTGGTCGATGACGATGGCATTGCGCTGCCAGCGCTGGGCACCGAGCGGGCAAGCCTGGGCGGACCGGATGCGCTCGCACTGCCGGTGGATTCATATGAGGAACGACTGCGGATGGCGCGTGAAGCCGTGAAGACCGACTCCAAGCGCGTGGCCCAGGTGGTCAAGGGCTGGGTGGCCAATGACTGAGGCACAACTGACCGGTGTACAGCGCGCGGCCGTGCTGCTGCTTTCGCTGGGTGAGCTGGATGCGGCCGAAGTGCTGCGCCACATGGAACCCAAGGAGGTGCAGAAGATCGGCATCGCCATGGCCACCATGACCGACATCACCCGCGAGCAGGTGGAGCGTGTGATGGACCAGTTCGGCCAGGAACTGGGCTCGAAGACCTCGCTGGGCGTGGGCTCGGATGACTACATCCGCAACATGCTGGTGCAGGCGCTGGGCAGCGAGAAGGCCGGCAACCTGATCGACCGCATCCTGCTCGGCCGCAACACCACCGGCCTGGACGCGCTGAAGTGGATGGACCCGCGTGCAGTGGCCGACCTGGTGCGCAACGAGCACCCGCAGATCATCGCCATCGTGATGGCGCACCTGGAAACCGACCAGGCCGCCGACGCGCTGAAGCTGCTGCCGGACCGTACCCGCGTGGATGTGCTGCTGCGCATCGCCACCCTCGACGGTATTCCGCCGAACGCGCTCAATGAACTCAACGAGATCATGGAGCGCCAGTTCGCCGGCAACCAGAACCTGAAGTCGTCGAACATCGGCGGCGTGCAGTGCGCGGCCAACATCCTGAACTTCATGGACAGCGGCCAGGACCAGGCAATCCTGGGCGAAATCGCGCGCATCGATGCGCCGTTGAGCAACCGCATCCAGGACCTGATGTTCGTGTTCGACGACCTGGTCGACCTGGACGATCGCGAGATGCAGCTGGTGCTGCGCGAGGTGAGCGGCGAGCGCCTGGGCCTGGCCCTGCGCGGCGCCGACATCAAGGTGCGCGACAAGATCACCCGCAACATGTCGCAGCGCGCGGCCGAGATCCTGCTGGAGGACATGGAAGCCCGCGGCCCGGTGCGCCTGTCCGACGTGGAAGGCGCACAGCGCGAGATCCTGGCGATCGTCAAGCGCATGGCCGATGAAGGCACCGTCACCATCGGTGGCAGCGCGGAGGCCATGCTGTGAGCAACGTCGTGCGCTGGCTTGCCCCGGACCTGCTGGCCCAGCCCGAACCAGTGCTGGAGCAGGAGGATGCGTTCGAACTCACCGAGCCGGATCCGGAACACGAACCGGAGCCGCCGCTGCAGCTGCCGACCCTTGAAGAGATCCAGGCGATCCAGGACAGCGCCGAGAAGGAAGGATTCGAACAGGGCCATGCCGACGGCTACGGCCAGGGCCAGGCCGAAGTACGTCGCCTCGCCGCGCAGATCGAAGGGATCCTGGACAACTTCAGCCGGCCGCTGGTGCGGCTGGAGAACGAAGTGGTCGGTGCACTCGGCGAACTGGCGGTTCGCATCGCCGGCGCACTGGTCGGCCGCGCCTACGAAGCCGAGCCGGCACTGCTGGCGCAGCTGGTCGGCGAAGCGATCGACGCCGTGGGCGGCAGCACCCGCGAGGTGGAAGTGCGGCTGCATCCGGATGACATCGCTGCCCTCGCCCCGCTGCTGAACCTTTCACCGGTGCAGCGCCTGGTACCGGATACCAGCCTCAGCCGTGGCGACCTGCGCGTGCACGCCGAAGCCGTGCGCATCGACGGCACCCTGGAAGCCCGCCTGCGCGGGGCCCTGGATGCGGTGATCCGCCAGACCGGAGCCACCGCATGAGCGTCGGACCGCAAACCACTCCGCCGCCGGCCGACTGGGCCGTAGCCCGCAACCTGCGCCTGGCGCGGCGCCTGGATGGCCTGCGCGTGGACACCGCGCATGGTCGTGGCCTGATCCGCGAGGGCGTGTTGCGCCGTGCGGTCGGGCTCACCCTGGAGGCGGTCGGCTGCGAAGCGCCGCTGGGTGCCAGCTGCAAGGTGGAAGTGGTCGATGGTGGCTGGGTCGACGCCGAAGTGGTCGGCTTCGCCGGCGAGCGCACCTACCTGATGCCCAGCTCCGAACTGCATGGCCTGCTGCCCAATGCCCGGGTGGTGCCATCGGCGCGCCGGGGCGGCGTGGAAGTGGGCGAAGGCCTGCTCGGCCGCGTCATCGACAGCGACGGCGTGCCGCTGGATGGCAAGGGCCCGATCCGCGCCGAAGGCCATGTTGGCATGGCCGGCGTGTCGATCAATCCGCTGGCGCGTGAACCGATCACCCAGCCGCTGGACGTGGGCGTGCGCGCGATCAACGCGCTGCTGCCGATCGGCCGCGGCCAGCGTGTCGGCCTGTTCGCCGGCTCCGGCGTCGGCAAGTCGACGCTGCTGGGCATGATGACCCGCTACACCGCCGCCGACGTGATCGTGGTCGGCCTGATCGGTGAACGTGGCCGCGAAGTACGCGATTTCGTCGAAACCACGCTGGGCGAAGAAGGCCTGCGCCGCGCCGTGGTGGTGGCCAGCCCCGCCGACCGACCGCCACTGGCGCGCCTGCACGGCGCCTACCGTGCCACCGCCATCGCCGAATGGTTCCGCGACCAGGGCCTGAACGTGCTGCTGCTGATGGACTCACTGACCCGCTTCGCCCAGGCGCAGCGCGAGATCGGCCTGTCGGTCGGCGAGCCGCCGACCACCCGCGGTTACCCACCGTCGGTGTTCGCCAAGCTGCCGGCACTGGTCGAACGCGCCGGCAACGGCGCCAAGGGACGTGGCTCGATCACCGCGTTCTACACGGTGCTGACCGAAGGCGATGATCCGCAGGATCCGATCGCCGATGCCGCGCGCGCGATCCTCGACGGCCACATCCTGCTCTCGCGCCGCGTGGCCGACAGCGGCTTGTACCCGGCCATCGACGTCGAGTCGTCGGTCAGCCGCGTGGTCACGGAAATCGCCGACGAACCGTGGCGCCTGCGCATCCGCAAGTTGAAGCGACTGGTCTCGGCCTACTCGGCCAACCGGGACCTGATCGCGATCGGTGCTTACCAGCGCGGCAACGACGCGGCCACCGACGAAGCCCTGGAACGCTGGCCGGAAATCATGGAGTTCCTCGGCCAGGACGTTGCCAAGGCCGCAGATCTCCCGCACAGCCAGGCGGCGCTGCAGCGCCTGGTGGAACAAGAGAGTTAAGCCATGAACCAGTCCAAGCGCATCGATCCCCTGCTCAAGCGGGCCCAGGAACATGAGGACGCAGTCGCCCGCGACCTGGCCGAACGCCAGCGCGTGCTCGACACCCATCTGTCGCGACTGGACGAACTGCGCCGCTATGCCGAGGAGTACGCCAACGCACAGATGGCGGCGACCAGCCCGGCACAGTTGCTCAACCGCCGCGCCTTCCTCGATCGACTGGACAGCGCGGTCGAGCAGCAGCAGGCCACGGTCAATGGCAACCGCGAAAAAGTGGAGGCCGAGCGCGCACGCCTGATCCTGGCCAGCCGTGACAAGGCGGTGCTGGAGCAGCTGGCCGCCAGCTACCGGGCGCAGGAAAAGGTGGTGACCGACCGCCGCGACCAGCGCGAGATGGACGACATTGGCGCACGGCGTGCACGCCTGGTGCAGGCCGAAGACCAGGACGGCGCCGAGCAGGGAGGCCGCTCGTGATGCCCGCCCCGCTCGCCAGCAGCGCCAACACGGCCACGCCCGCCACCAGCAACAGTGCCGCACGCGCCTCGCGCAGCGAAGGCGGAAAGGACTTCAGCCAGCTGCTGCAGGGCGGTGCGCCCTGCGCGCCCGCGTCTGCGGGAAACGCCACGACGCCGACGCCATCCACGCCGAGCCCGCCATCGACCGCCGACAGCAATGGCCAGGCACCGGGTGAACGCAATGCGGGCGCCGAAGCGGCAACTGCTGAAACGCCGTCGCTGCCGCCCGTTGCCGTGACCCCGGCTGGACCCGGCACCGAAAAGGACAAGCCCGCCCCGACCGAGGACGCCCCGTGGCCACCGCCCGGCCTGGCCGGCCTGGTGCTGGCGATGCCGATGCCTGCCGATCCGGCCGCTGCTCTGCCGACCACCGCTGCACCGGCGCTGGCCAGCGACGGTAGCGCGCTGCCTGCTGCTGCCCCCGCCACGAACCCGACACTGCCTGCAGACGCACCGGCGACGGCCACCACAACCCCAGTGGCGGCTGACGCCAAACCGGCGGCGACCAGTGCGGACGATGCCACGGCGCTGCCACTGCCGGAGATGATCCTGCCCGGCAAGCGCAGCGAGCGCGGCGAAGGCAGTGACGTGGCCGCCGTTGGCGACCGCGCCAGCACACCCCTGCTGCACGCCCCGGCAGCAGCCGCCGTACAGGACCTCAAGGCGGCGCTCGCCGCCGGCAATGCGATCTTCAATGGCGAGCCGACGCCGAAACCCGTGCTGGGTGACGATGGCTTCGACCAGGCCATCGGCGCACGCCTGGGTTGGCTGGCCGACCAGAAGATCGGCCACGCCCACATCCGCCTGAGCCCGGACGACATGGGCCCGGTCGACGTGCGCCTGCAGTTGAACGGCGACAAGGTGCATGCCAGCTTCAGCAGCCCGCACGTGGACGTGCGGCAAGCGCTGGAAAGCAGCCTGCCGCGCCTGCGCGAGCTGCTGGGCGAACAGGGCTTCCAGCTGGCCCACGCCGATGTCGGCCACCAGTCCCCGGGTGGTGAGGGCAATGCGCCGGGCCAGCCCGGTGGCAGCGGCATCATCGGCGACGGAGAACCGACGCCGGGCGATGCCAGCGTGTCGTCGGCGCAGTTGATCCGCCAGCGCGGACTGCTGGACGCCTACGCCTGACAGCCGTGCCGACCAGGGTCGGCACCCACCAGCGCAGGTTTCCGACGGAATTCCGTCGCATCCCGCTGCCCGGCCTTCGGCACGCCCCTTGCATATCCCGGTGAAGCAACCCTCAGGAGCTTCACCCGTGGCCGCAGCCGCTGACAAAACCAAGAAGACCGCAGAGAAGGACAAGGCCGCCAAGCCGCGTAGTCCAATCCTGATCACCGCGCTGGTGGCCGTACTGGCCGCCGCTGCCGCCGGTGGCGGCGTGTGGTTCTTCACCCAGTCCAAGCACGAAGAGAAGACCGCGCAGGCGCCGAAGAAGAGCGCGACCCCAGCCCCGGCACAGTACTTCGCGCTGGACCCAGCCTTCGTGGTCAACCTCAATGGCCCGGTCGACGGCCCGCGTTACCTGCAGCTGGAGGTCCAGCTGATGACCCGCGACCCGGCCGCGCTGGAAGCGATCAAGACCCACGCCCCGGCCATCCGTGCGCGCCTGCTGATGCTGTTCTCGCAGGTCAGCCCGGACCAGATCGCCGATGTCGCCGGCAAGCAGAAGCTGCAGGCCGCCTCATTGGCCGAGGTGCAGAAGGTACTCAAGGCCGAGACCGGCAGCAACGGCGCCGACGATCTGCTGTTCACCAGCTTCGTGACCCAGTAAGGGCCCACCGATGAATGATCTGCTGTCCCAGGACGAGATCGATGCCCTGCTCCACGGCGTGGACAGTGGCGCGGTCGAGACCGATGCGGAACCCCCGTCAGGCGAAGCGCGCTCGTACGACTTCGCCAGCCAGGACCGCATCATCCGTGGTCGCATGCCGACCCTGGAAATGGTCCATGAGCGCTTCGCGCGCCTGTGGCGGATCGGCCTGTTCAACCTGATCCGCCGCTCGGCCGAACTGTCGGTGCGCGGCATCGAACTGATCAAGTTCAACGACTACATGCACTCGCTGTATGTACCGACCAACCTGAACCTGATCCGCTTCAAGCCGCTGCGCGGCACCGGCCTGATCGTGTTCGAGCCGACCCTGGTGTTCGCCATCGTCGACAATTTCTTCGGCGGCGACGGGCGCTACCCCACCCGCATCGAGGGCCGCGAGTTCACGGCTACTGAAATGCGGGTGATCCACCTGCTGTTGAAGCAGACCTTCGCCGATCTGCGCGAAGCGTGGGCACCGGTGATGGATGTCGACTTCGAGTACATCAACTCGGAGATCAACCCGCATTTCGCCAACATCGTGACCCCGCGCGAATATGTGGTGGTGTGCCGCCTGCACGTCGAGCTCGACGGTGGCGGCGGCGACATCCACGTCACCCTGCCCTACTCGATGCTGGAACCGATCCGCGAACTGCTCGACGCCGGCATCCAGAGCGACCGCAACGACCGCGACGAGAGCTGGGGCAAGACCCTGCGTGAGCAGCTCAACGTCGCCGAAGTCACCCTGTCCAGCGTGCTGGCCAGCAAGCGCATGACCCTGCGCGACCTGACCCAGCTGAAGGTCGGCGACATCCTGCCGATCGAGCTCAGCCCGCAGGTGCCGCTGTGCGTGGAGAACATCCCCGTGTTCACCGGCGAGTTCGGCATCGCCAACGGCATGAACGCCGTGAAGATCACCGCTACCCATCCGCCGGGCACCCGCCCGCGCGTACCCGTCATCCAGGAAGACCCGCAATGAACGATATCGACGCCCTCGAACCGACCCCGGCCCAGTTCAGCAGCCTGCAGGCCGATGAGGCAAATGGTCCGGACCTGAACCTGGACGTGATCCTCGATGTGCCGGTGACCCTGTCGCTGGAAGTCGGTCGTGCCCGCCTGCCGATCCGCAACCTGCTGCAGCTCAACCAGGGCTCGGTGGTGGAACTGGAACGCGGTGCAGGCGAATCGCTGGACGTGTTCGTCAACGGCACCCTGATCGCCCACGGCGAAGTGGTGGTGATCAACGACCGCTTCGGCGTGCGCCTGACCGACGTGGTCAGCCCCAGCGAGCGTATCCGGAGACTGCGTTGAGCCTGCTGGCCTCCACCCTGCTCGCGGTCGGCAAGGCCGCCGCGCCGATCGGCCCGCAGGTCGGCCAGCATGCGGCCGCCGCACCCAGCCTGTTCGGTGCGGTGCTGGCGCTGCTGGCGGTGCTGGCGCTGGTGATCGGCCTGGGCTGGCTGCTCAAGCGCATGCCTGGCAGCGGCTTCCGCCCGGCCGAAGGCATGAAGCTGGTAGCCAGCCTCAGTGTCGGCGCCAAGGAGCGCGTGGTGGTGGTGGAGGTCAATGGCCAGCAACTGCTGCTGGGCGTCACCGCCGGCGGCATCAATACCCTGCATACCCTGCCCGAGCCGCTGCCGCCACCGGCACCGGTGCGCGTGCCGGACTTCAAGAAACTGCCGAATTTCGCCCAGCTGCTGCAGCAGCGGCTGCGCAAGGATCCCTGACATGCGTGTCACCCGTACCCGACTTGCCACCCTGATGCCGTGGCTGCTGTTGCTTGCCCTGTGCCTGTTGCCGGCGCTGGCGTTGGCCGCGCCCGGCGCGCCGGCCACCCCTCTGCCGGACGTCAACGTCGGCAAGATCGGCGGTGCACCGGTCAGCCTGCCGCTGCAGACCCTGCTGCTGATGACCGCGATCACGCTGATCCCGTCGATGCTGCTGGTGCTGACCTCGTTCACCCGCATCATCATCGTGCTGGGCCTGCTGCGCCAGGCGCTGGGCACCGGCCAGACGCCGTCCAACCAGGTGCTGCTGGGCCTGGCCCTGTTCCTCACCGCAATGGTGATGATGCCGACCTGGGACAAGGCGTGGAGCGCGGGCATGGCGCCCTACCTCAACGGCGACATCGACTTCCAGACCGCATGGACGCTGACCACGCAGCCACTGCGCGGCTTCATGCTGGCACAGATCCGCGAGACCGACCTGATGACCTTTGCCGGCATCGCCGGGCATGGCACCTACGCCAGCCCCGACGCGATCCCGTTCCCGGTGCTGGTCGCTTCGTTCGTCACCAGTGAACTGAAGACCGCCTTCGAGATCGGATTCCTGATCTTCATCCCGTTCGTGATCATCGACCTGGTCGTTGCCAGCGTGCTGATGTCGATGGGCATGATGATGCTGTCGCCGATGCTGGTATCGGCGCCCTTCAAGATCCTGCTGTTCGTGCTGGTCGATGGCTGGGTGCTGACCGTGGGTACGTTGGCGGCGAGCTTCAATCCGGCCTGATATCCCCCGTAACGCGCAGTCGAGCAGGGCTCGACTCTACATGAGCAGATGGAATCCGAATGTCTCCCGAACTTGCCTTGACTGAACTGCGTGGCGGCCTGATCACCGTGTTGTGGGTGGCCGGCCCGCTGCTGCTCACCGTACTGGTGGTGGGCGTGGTGGTTGGTGTCGTGCAGGCCGCGACCCAGCTCAATGAACCGACCATCGCCTTCGTCGCCAAAGCTGCAGCGCTGACCGCGGTGCTGTTCGCACTGGGCAGCCTGCTGATCGGCCACCTGGTTGAATTCACCACGCTGCTGTTCCAGCGAATTCCGCACCTGATCGGCTAGGACACGCGCTTCGATGGACGCCGCCACCCAGATGGCTGCCGACGGCCTTCAGGCCTTCGGCATGATCGGCACCGTACTGTGGACCATGCTGCGCATCGGCGCTGTGGCCATGGCCATGCCCATGGTCGGGACCCGCGCCGTCCCGTCACGGGTGCGCGTGGTGCTGGCTGGCACCCTGGCCATCGCCCTGGCACCGCTGCTGCCCCCGGTGCCGGACTGGACCGGCTTCGACGCCGCCACGGTGCTGACCATCGCGCGCGAGCTGGCCATCGGCGTATCCATCGGCTTCCTGCTGCGGCTTGTGTTCGAAGCCGGTGCGATGGCGGGCGAACTGATCGCGCAGGGCACCGGCCTGGCCTTCGCGCAGATGAGCGACCCGCTGCGCGGTGGTACCTCCGGCGTGATCGGACAGTGGTTCTATCTGCTGTTCGGGCTGCTGTTCTTCACCGCCAACGGCCACCTGGCGCTGATCTCGCTGCTGGTGGACAGCTATCGCGCGCTGCCGATTGGCGCCCCGCTGCCTGATCCCCATGCCTTCTTCAGCATCGCTCCGACCTTCCTGCTGACCGTGCTGCGCGGTGCGCTGACCCTGGCCATCCCGCTGACCGTGGCGATGCTGGCGGTGAACCTGGCCTTCGGTGTCCTGGCGCGAGCCGCCCCTGCGCTGAACCCGATCCAGCTGGGCCTGCCGGTTTCGCTGCTGCTGGGCCTGTTCCTCCTGGCGCTGCTGGCCGGGGAAATGGGGCCGCCGGTACAGCGCCTGTTCGACGCCGCCTTCCAGGCCGCGGACGCGGTCACACGCTGACCCGGTCATCACGTATTGCCGCTTGAAGTCCCCCCCGGTCTGCGCGTTAGAGTGAATGCGCGGCAACCGGGGGGATGCCGCACCTGGCCGGCGCCCGTTCGCGTTGGCCTGCCTCATGCATGCCCCACCGTGGTTTCCGTCGACAGGCAGGTCCGGGAGACTGACGAATGCTGGTAGGCACGTACAACCCGTGGCTGGTGGCGATCTCACTGCTGGTCGCCGTGATGGCGTCGTACACGGCGCTGGCCATGGCAGGACGCACGGTCACCGCCCCGGGCAGGGCAGCCGCCTGGTGGTGGCGCCTGGGGGGCGGATTCGCCATGGGCCTGGGTGTCTGGTCGATGCACTTCATCGGCATGCTGGCCTTCGATCTGCCCATTGCACTGGGCTACGACCTGCCCATCACCCTGCTCTCGCTGGCCCTGGCGATCGCCTCGTCGGTGTTCGCACTGTGGCTGGTCTCACTGCGTACCCTGCCCCATCCTCGATTGGCCGGTGGTGCCCTGCTGATGGGCACCGGCATTGCCGGCATGCACTACGTCGGCATGGCGGCGATGCGCATGCAGCCCGGGATCGACTACGACCCGGGCTGGCTGCTGCTCTCCCTGGTGGTGGCGGTGGCCGCTTCGTGGACCGCGCTGTACGTGGCGTTCCGCCTGCGCGCGCAGCGCACCCGCGTCGGTGACCGGTTGGCGGCCGCCGGCCTGCTCGGCCTGGCCATCGTCGGCATGCACTACACCGGCATGGCCGCCGCGCGTTTCCCGGAAGGCAGCATCTGCGGCGCCGCGGTCGGTGATGGCCTGCAGAGCGAGTGGCTGGCGATGCTGGTGGTGGTGTTGACGGTTGCGATCCTGGCGGTGGTGCTGGTGGTCTCGTGGCTGGACCAGCGTGTGGAGGCGCAGCTGCTGCGGCTTCGCAACTCGATGCTGAGCACCTCGTTGACCGATGCCCAGCAGGAATTGACCCAGGCCGCACTGCACGACCCGCTGACCCGCCTGCCGAACCGCCTGCTGCTGCAGCGGCGCATCGTGCAGGCGCTGGCCGAAGCCGAACAGGGCGGCAGCCGTTTCGCGGTGATGTTCATGGACCTGGACGGATTCAAGCAGGTCAATGATGCCTACGGCCATCAGGCCGGCGACGCACTGCTGGTGGCGGTGGCCGAGCGTACCCGCCAGCTGCTCCGGCCCAACGACATGCTGGCCCGTCTGGGCGGTGACGAATTCGTGCTGGTGGTGCGCATCGAGCACGACGAGGACCTGCCCACCCTCGCCCGGCGCATCCTGCAGGCGGTGGGCAGCGGCCCGTTGCTGCCGGACAACGAACTTCAAGTGACCGCCAGCATCGGCGTGGCGATCTGCCCCGACCACGCTGCCAGCGAGCGCCAGTTGATGGCCTTCGCCGACGCGGCGATGTACCAGGCCAAGGAATCCGGACGCAACGCCTTCGTGCTGTTCGCCGACTGGATGAACGACAGTGCCGAGCAGCAGTTCCGGCTGCTGGCCGACCTGCGCCGTGCGATCGGCAGCGAGCAGCTGTTCCTGCACTATCAGCCAAAGATCCGCGTGGCCACCCAGAAGGTGGCCGGTGCCGAAGCGCTGATCCGCTGGAAACACCCGGAGCACGGACTGATCCCACCGGACCGCTTCATCCGCCTGGCCGAACGCAGCGGCGCGATCAACGAGATCGGTCGCTGGGCACTGGACCAGGCCTGCCAGCAGCTGCGGCGCTGGCGCGACGCCGGGCATGAAGGCTGGTCGATGTCGGTGAACCTGTCGCCGGTGCAGTTCAGTTCGCCACACCTGCTGCAGGATGTGCGTGAAGTGATCGAACGCTATGACATTGCCCCGCGTCACCTGGTGCTGGAAATCACCGAAAGCACGGTCATGCGCGATACCGATACCAGCCTTCGCCTGCTGCAGGCGCTGTCGGCGCTGGGCGTGGGCATCTCCATCGATGATTTCGGAACCGGCTATTCCAGCCTGCTGTACCTGAAGCGGCTGCCCGCCACGGAGATCAAGATCGACCACGCGTTCGTGCGTGACCTGGAACACAGTGCGGAGGACGTGGTGATCGTCTCGGCGATCGTGGCGCTGGGCCATGCCCTGGACATGGACATCGTCGCCGAAGGCGTGGAAACCGCCGCGCAGCGCGCCTACCTGGAGCGCCTGGGCTGCGACTTCCTGCAGGGTTATCTGCTCGGCCGCCCGGTCGACGCGGCGCGCTTCATGCAGCTGCACGACCTGCCCCGGCCGCGGGTGGAACTGGCGCAGAGCCCACCGCCGCAACACCCGCCCGGCTGACACCGGGCCGCGCGCGCCCCATCACGCAACAGTTCCTGCGACACGTTCCTGTAGAGCCGAGCCGACGCTCGGCTGCGCTTCTCGCCTGGACCCAACCGCAGCCGAGCGTGGGCTCGGCCCTACAACACCAGCCGTCGGCAGCAGCACGCCACGCGTGGAACAGTTCTTGCACGCACCTGGGCAACCCCAGCCGCAGTGCCCGTGATGTCCGAGAACGAATCCGCCGGCGAAAAGACCGAACAACCGACCGAAAAACGCCTGCGCGACGCCCGTGAACAGGGCAACCTGCCGCGCTCGCGCGAACTCGGCACCGCCGCCGTGTTCGGCGCCGGTGTGCTGGCGGTGATGGCCATGAGCGGCTCGATCGGCCGTGGCGCCACGGCCTGGATGAAGCAGGCGCTCAGCCCGGAACAGAGCCTGCGGCAGAACCCGAAGGAACTGTTCGGCCACTTCGGCGACCTGCTGTTGCAGTTCCTGCTGGTGATCGCACCGCTGGTGCTGGTCTGCCTGCTGGCCAGCTTCGTCGCCCCGCTGGTGATGGGCGGCCTGCGCTGGTCGCAGAAGGCGTTGCTGCCTGACATCAACCGCATGAACCCGATGAGCGGGCTCAAGCGCCTGTATGGCCCCGAGGCGATTGCCGAGTTCACCAAGTCGCTGCTGCGCGTGGCCTTCGTCGGTGTGGCCGCCGGGCTGGTGGTCTGGACCGGCTTTGACACCCTGCGCGGGCTGATCCACCACCCGCTGGAGACCGCCATCACCGACGGCCTCGGCTTCACCCTGCGCCTGCTGCTGGCCACCGCCGGCGCCATGCTGGTGCTGGCCGCCATCGATGCCCCATACCAGCGCTGGAACTGGATGCGCAAGCTGAAGATGACCCGTGAAGAGCTGCGCCGGGAAATGAAGGAAAGCGAAGGCAGCCCCGAGGTGAAGGGCCGCATCCGCCAGCTGCAGCAGCAGATGGCCAACCGCCGGATGATGGAAGCGGTGCCCACCGCCGACGTGGTGGTGGTCAACCCCACCCATTACGCGGTGGCCCTGAAGTACGAAGGCGGCGCCATGAACGCTCCCACCGTGGTCGCGCTGGGCGTGGACGAGACCGCCCTGCGCATCCGTGAAGTGGCCGACGGCAACAAGGTCGCGATCGTCTCCGCCCCGCCTTTGGCACGCGCCTTGTATCGGGAAGGCCAACTCGGAAAGGAAATTCCCGTGAGACTGTATTCGGCCGTCGCCCAGGTCCTGTCCTACGTCTACCAGCTGCGCGCCTGGCGCACTGGCCCGATGCCGGACGCCCCGCACATCCAGGTGGATGAATTCGGCAAGGGAGGCCGCCCGTGAGCGCCCAGCCCGCCACCGGATTCAACACCCGCCGCGCCCTGGAAATGATCCGCCAGGGCCTTGGCGCGCCGCTGATCGTGCTGGCCCTGCTGGCCATGGTCGTGGTGCCACTGGCCGCGCCTGTCCTCGATGCGCTGTTCACCTTCAACATCGCCATCTCGCTGATGGTGCTGCTGGCGGTGGTCTACGTGAAGCGCCCGCTGGATTTCACCATCTTCCCGATCGTGCTGTTGATCACGACCATGCTGCGGCTGGCGCTGAACGTGGCCTCCACCCGCGTGATCCTGCTCAATGGCCAGAACGGGCACGATGCCGCGGGCAAGGTCATCGCCGCCTTCGGTGAATTCGTGATCGGCGGCAACTACGCGGTCGGCATCGTGGTGTTCGCGATCCTGACCATCATCAACTTCGTGGTCATCACCAAGGGCGCCGGCCGCGTCTCGGAAGTGACCGCGCGCTTCATCCTGGACGCGATGCCCGGCAAGCAGATGGCGATCGACGCCGACCTCAACGCCGGTTTGCTGACGCGTGAAGAAGCCAAGCTGCGCCGCGAGGAAGTCCGCGAGGAAGCCGACTTCTACGGTGCGATGGACGGTGCCAGCAAGTTCATCCGCGGCGACGCCATCGCCGGCATCCTGATCCTGTTCATCAACATGCTCGGCGGCCTGGCCGTGGGCGTGCTGCAGCATGGCATGCCGTTCGGCGAAGCCGCCGCCACCTATACCCTGCTGTCGATCGGTGACGGCCTGGTGGCACAGCTGCCGGCGCTGCTGGTCTCCAGCGCGGTGGCGATGCTGGTCACCCGCGCCTCGCGCTCGCAGGACATGGCCCAGGCCATGACCGGGCAGGTGTTCGGCCAGTACCGGGCGCTGGCGATCACCGCCGGCATCATCGGCCTGGTGGGCCTGGTGCCGGGCATGCCCAACGTCGCTTTCCTGACGCTGGCCTCGATCCTTGGCTTCATCGCCTGGAAGCTGTATCGCAAGACCAAGGCACCGGCTGCCGATGCGACAGGCAGTGGCACCGATGCCGCCGCGCTCACTGCGCTCGGCCGCCCGACCGCCGCGGCCCCCACCGCCGAACTGAGCTGGGACGAACTGCGCCCGGTCGATCCGCTGGGCCTGGAGGTCGGCTATCGGCTGATTCCGCTGGTGGACAGCAACCAGGGCGGCGAACTGATGGCGCGCATCAAGGGCGTGCGCCGCAAGCTGACCCAGGATGTCGGCTTCCTGATTCCCTCGGTGCACATCCGCGACAACCTGGAACTGCCTGCCAACGGCTACCGCGTGCTGGTGCATGGCGTGCCGGTGGCCACCGCCGAGATCCACCCCGACCGCGAGCTGGCCCTGGATCCGGGCAGCGCGCTCGGCGCACTGGAGGGCATTGCCGGCAAGGATCCCGCGTTCGGCCTGGATGCCACCTGGATCCAGCCGCATCAGCGCGCCCAGGCCGAAACGCTGGGCTACACGGTGGTCGACCCGGCCACCGTGGTCGCCACCCATCTGTCGCACCTGATCCGCGAACACGCACCCGAGCTGCTCGGCCATGAGGAAGTGCAGCACCTGCTGGCCAACCTGGCCAAGAGCGCACCCAAGCTCGTCGAAGATCTGACGCCGAAGGCGCTGCCGCTGTCGGCGGTGGTGCGCGTGCTGCAGAACCTGCTGGTCGAGCGCATTCCGATCCGCCAGCTGCGCAAGATCGCCGAGGCACTGGTCGAACATGCGCCCAGCAGCCAGGACCCGGCCGTGCTGACCGCCGCGGTGCGCACCGCACTGGGCCGCTTCATCGTGCAGGAGATCGCCGGAATGTCGGCGGAGCTGCCGGTGTTCACCCTCAACCCGCAATTGGAACGTGTCTTGCAGGAGTCCACGCAGGGCAACGGCGCCGCGCTGGAACCCGGACTCGCTGAGCGACTGCACCAGAGCCTGGCCGAATGTGTCAGCAAGCAGGAAGCCCGCAACGAGCCCGCGGTCGTGCTGGTACCTGGCCCGGTGCGCGCCGCGCTGGCCCGCCTGGTCCGCCACAGCGTTCCGTCGCTGTCGGTCCTGGCCTACAGCGAGGTGCCGGAGGACAAGCGCCTGAAGCTGGTCGGAACGATCAGCTGACGCCCGCCCGCCGATGCGCCAGAAAACAGACACCACTTTCGAACCAACGCAACTGACAGACACCAAGGGGAACCCGCACCGTGCAGACCACCGACCACCCGAGTTCCCCGACCGCCACCCCGCCGTCTTCGCCCCGTGACCACAGCATGAAAATCAAACGATTCGTCGCCGCCGACATGCGCTCGGCCATGAACCTGGTGCGCAAGGAACATGGTCCTGACGCCGTGATCCTGTCCAACCGCCGGATCGAGGAAGGCATCGAGATCGTCGCCGCCGCCAACTACGACGAGAGCGCGGTGCAGCGTGCGCTGGAAGCCTCGCGCCGTGACGTCGCACCGCCGCCGGCACCCAAGCCGCGCACCGCCGCCGACGCGGTGATCGCCGCCGTCACCCGCCGCCGCAGCAGCACCCCGGCACCGGAACCGATTGCCGCGACCACCTCGGCGGTGGCCGCCCTCGCCCGTGCAGCAGTGGGCGCTACCGGCCGCACCCTGGACAGCGCCGACGAGATCGTGCCGACCCGCGGCAGCACCGGCTTCGCCGCCACGCTGGCACGCGCCGCCGTCAATGAGCCGGCGCTGCCGGACCAGATCTTCGCCCCGTTCGCCGAAGCCATCGTCGCACCGGCACCCGCCAGCGCCACGCCGGCCAACCGCGCCCGCTTCCAGATCGACCCGCCGCACGAGGCGCATCACGAAAGCGCGGCCCCGGCCGTGCAGCCGCCGCCGCTGCCGACCGCAGCCCTGGCCGAAACGCGGCCGGAGGTCGCCGCAAGCGAACCGGCGCTGGCCGATGCCACCGTCGAAACCGCGCCGACGCCGACGCTCGCCCCAGCCCCGGTCCTGACCGTGGTCGCCCAGGACGACGCCGAGATCCGCCAGCTGCGCCAGGAAGTGGCCGGCATGCGCCAGGTGATCGAGCGCGAAATGAACCGCTTCACCGACGAGCGCCTGCGCGGCTGCCCGGTGCGCGCCACCGCGCTGGACCTGATGGACGAGTACGGCTTCGATGCTGGCCTGGCCCGCGACGTCGCCATGCAGATTCCGCTGGAGACCGAGGCGCACCGAGGCCGCGGCCTGATGCTGGGGCTGATCTCGCGCAAGCTGCCGATCGCCCCGGTCGACCCGCTGGAGGAAGGCGGCGTGATCGCGCTGGTAGGCCCGACCGGCGCCGGCAAGACCACCACCATCGCCAAGCTGGCCTCGCGCTTCGCCGAGAAGCACGCGCCGCGTGACGTCGCCCTGGTCACCACCGACACCACCCGCATCGGCGCCCGCGAGCAGCTGTATGGCTATGGCAGGCAGCTCGGCATCGCCGTCCACGAGGCCAACAGCGGCACCGACCTGGACCAGCTGCTGGAACGCCTGAAGGACTACAAGCTGGTACTGATCGACACCGCCGGGCTGGGCCCGCGCGACCGCGCGCTGGCCGCCCAGCTGCAGTGGCTGCGCGCCGCCCGCCAGGTGCGCACCCTGCTGGTGCTGCCGGCCAACACCAGCTTCGGCGACATGGACGAGGTGGTCCGCCGCTTCGGTGCCGCCAACCTGCAGGGCCTGGTGCTGAGCAAGCTGGACGAAACCGGCCGCTTCGGCAACGCCCTGTCGGTGGCCGTGGACCATGCCCTGCCGATCACCTGGGTGACCGATGGCCAGGACGTTCCGGACGACCTGCACCGGGCAAGTGCGGCCAATCTCGTACTTCGCCTTGAAGATTTGCGCCGAGCGGCCGATATGCCCTGCAACCCGGAGTTGAACCATGCCGTCGCGTGAGTACGCCAAGCTGACCAAGACCTTCCCGCTGTCGGCCACCCGCAGCGAGCCGCTCGGCCCTGTGCGCACCATCGCCGTGACCGGCGGCAAGGGCGGCGTGGGCAAGACCAACGTGTCGGCCAACCTGGCCGTGGCGCTGGCCGGCATGGGCAAGCGCACGCTGCTGCTGGACGCCGACCTCGGCCTGGCCAACATCGACGTGATCCTGGGCTTGAACCCCACCTTTACGCTGGCCGACCTGGTGGCCGGCCGCTGCTCGCTGGACGATGTCATCGTCGAAGGCCCGAACGGCGTGCTGGTGGTCCCGGCCGCGTCCGGCCGCCGGCACATGGCCGAGCTGGCCCCGGCCGAGCACGTCGGCCTGGTCAACGTGTTCTCCGAGCTGGAGCGCGAGCTGGACATCATGGTGGTGGACACCGCCGCGGGCATCACCGACGGCGTGCTGACCTTCTGCCAGGCCGCGCAGGACACCGTGGTCGTGGTCTGTGACGAGCCGGCTTCAATCACCGACGCCTACGCGCTGATCAAGGTGCTCTCGCGTGAACGGGGCGTGGACCGCATCCAGGTGGTGGCCAACATGGTGCGCGACCCCAATGAGGGCCGCGTGCTGTACGAGAAGCTGACCCGCGTCTGCGAGAAGTTCCTCGCCGATGTCTCGCTGAACTACCTGGGCTGCGTGCCGCAGGATGACTGGCTGCGCCTGTCGGTGCAGCGCCAGCAGCCGGTGGTGAAGGCCTACCCGTCCAGCCCGTCCGCACTGGCGATTACCGAGATCGCGCGCCGCACGGCCCGCTGGCAGGCGCCGACCGAACCACGCGGCGGCGTCGAGTTCTTCCTCGAACGCATCCTCAAGCAGCGCGGGGTGGCGGCATGAAGGGCGCGGCCCAGTACAGGGAAGTCCAGCGCTCGGCGGCCAACGACGTCATCGCCCAGCACTCGGACCTGGTGCGGCGCATCGCCCACCATCTGGCCGCGCGCCTGCCGGCCAGCGTCGAAGTCGACGACCTGATCCAGGCTGGCATGATGGGCCTGATCGAGGCTTCGCGCAGCTACGACGCCGACCAGGGCGCCTCGTTCGAGACCTATGCCTCGATCCGTATCCGTGGCTCGATGATCGACGAGATCCGCCGTGGCGACTGGGTGCCGCGCTCGGTGCACCGCCGTGCACGCGATGCTGCGGCCACCATCCGCCGCCTGGAACAGAGCAGCGGCCGCGCCGCCAGCGCCACCGAAGTGGCCGCCGCGATGGAGATGCCACTGCCCGAATACCTGCGCCTGATGGAAGACGCCGCGCGTGGCCAGGTGCTGAGCCTGGAGTCGCGCATTGAGGACCAGGGCGAGCTGGACACGGTCGCACAGGGTGGCCCGACCCCGCAGCAGGTGCTGGAGCGCAGCGAGTTCGGCCGCGAGCTGGGCAAGGCCATCGGCCATCTGCCCGAGCGCGAACAGCTGGTGCTCTCGCTCTACTACGAGCAGGAACTCAACCTGAAGGAGATCGGCGCGGTGCTAGGCGTAAGCGAGTCGCGGGTCTGCCAGATCCACGGCCAGGCCGTGCTGCGCCTGCGCGGCCGGCTGAAGGTATTCGAGGCCGTCGACGCCGGCCTCGAAGAATGAACATCCCCGAGGCAGCTGCCCCCGGCCGCCCGGAATGAACAACAAAGGAACTCTGCTTTGAACAAGAACATGCGCATCCTGATCGTCGACGACTTCTCGACCATGCGTCGCATCGTCAAGAACCTGCTGGGCGATCTGGGCTTCACCAACACCGCCGAAGCCGAGGACGGGCATGCCGCGCTGTCGCTGCTGCAGAGCCAGCCGTTCGATTTCGTGGTCACCGACTGGAACATGCCGGTAATGACCGGCATCGAGCTGCTCAAGGCGATTCGTGCCGACGCCAAGCTGAAGACCCTGCCGGTGCTGATGGTCACCGCCGAAGCCAAGCGCGAGCAGATCATCGAAGCGGCCCAGAACGGCGTGAACGGCTACATCATCAAGCCGTTCACCGCGCAGACGCTGGAAGAGAAGCTCGGCAAGATCTTCGAACGCCTGGCGGCCAGTGCCTGATGGATACCACGGTCGACAGGAATGCCCTCGCCCTGCGCCTGCAGGAAGCACTGGACGCACTGGAGTCCGGTGACGAAACCGCCTGGCGGCAACGCATCGACGGACTGGTCGCGCTGCGCACGCAGCCGATGATGAGCGGCCTCTCGCGGCTGGCCCGCGAGCTCGGGCAGGCCCTGGGTGAACTGCCGACCGTGCCCAGCGAGGCCGGCGAACTGGACGATGCCTGCGCACGCCTGGACCACGTGGTGGCGATGACCGAACAGGCGACGCACCGCACCCTGGACCTGGCCGAGGAATGCCGCAGCCTGACCGAACAGCTGCGCGCCGAAGGCCTGCAGCCCGGCCAGGATGCACAGCTCGAGCGCATCCGCCACAACCTCACCGAGATCGCCCTGACCCAGAGCTACCAGGACCTGACGGGGCAGATCATCCGTCGCGTGGTCGGCATCGTCCGCCGTGTGCATGAGGGCTTCGGCGCGCTCGGCCTGCCGCCGGAACAGCATCGCACCGATCCGGAACTGGCCGGGCCGGCACTGAAGGGACTGGACCGCCACGCGGTCTCGCAGAACGACGCCGACGACCTGCTGTCGGACCTGGGGCTGTAAGCATGAGCGCGGTATCCGACGACATCACTGCCGATTTCATCATCGAGGCGCAGGAAATCCTGGATCGCCTGGGCGAACAGCTGGTGTCGCTGGAGCAGGCACCACAGGACACCGAGCAGCTCAACGCGGTGTTCCGGGGCTACCACACGCTCAAGGGCGGCGCCGGCTTCCTCGGCGTCACCGCCATGGTCGAGTTGTGCCACGCCGCCGAAGAAGCGCTGGGCATCGCGCGCGCGGGCCAGGCCGTGCTGCAGGCCCATCACTTCGATGCCGCCCAGCAATCGCTGGACTACCTGCAAGCGATGCTGGATGCAGTTTCCTCCGGCACCGAGCCGGGCTATGCGCCGCCGGAGCTGATCGCCCAGTTCGACATGCACGGAGGCGCCACCGCGCCGGCCGCCCCGACCGCCGTAGCGGCGGCCGGTAGCGGCGACCTGATCACCGACGACGAATTCGAGGCCCTGCTCGACCAGCTGCACGGTGGTAACGCGCCGACTGCGGTCGCGCCGGCAAAGAAGGCTGACGACGGCCTGATCAGCGAAGACGAGTTCGAAGCCCTGCTCGACCAGCTGCACGGTGGCGCCGCACCCGGCGCCAAGCCCATCGCTGCGGTAGCGCCCGCACCGATCGCGGCACCACGCCCACTGGCCGCACCGGCCGCACCGGCAACTGCAGCGGCGACCAAGCCGGCCGCCAAGCCGCTGGCCGAGGCCGAACACACCGTGCGCGTGGACACCAAGCGCCTGGACGCGATCGTCAATCTGATCGGCGAACTGGTGCTGTCACGCAACCGGCTCAAGACCCTGCGTGCGCGCCTGCGCGACGAGGAACTGGACCGCGCCGTGTCCACCCTGGACATCGCCACCGCGCGCCTGCAGTCGGCGGTGATGCGTACCCGCATGCAGCCGGTAGGCAAGGTCTTCTCGCGCTTCCCCAAGGTCGCCCGAGACGTTGCCCGCTCGCTGAAGAAGGAAGTGGACCTGGAGCTGATCGGCGCCGAGACCGAGCTCGACCGCAACCTGGTCGAAGCGCTGGCCGACCCGCTGGTGCACCTGGTCCGCAACGCCATCGACCATGGCGTGGAAATGCCCGACCTGCGCGAAGCACAGGGCAAGCCGCGGATGGGCCATGTGCGGTTGTCGGCGCAGCAGGAAGGTGACTACGTCAGCATCGAGGTGCAGGACGATGGCGCCGGCATCGACCCGGAAAAGCTGCGCGCGAAGGCACGCGAGAAGGGCCTGATCGATCCGGAGGCCGCCGCCCGCCTGAGCAGCGAGGAGTGCCTGCACCTGGTATTCCTGCCCGGCTTCTCGACCAAGCAGCAGGTCACGGATATCTCCGGCCGCGGCGTTGGCATGGACGTGGTGCAGTCGCGCATCCGCGAACTGAGTGGCCAGATCCAGATCCAGTCGGAGCTGGGCCGCGGCAGCCGCTTCCTGATCCGCGTGCCGCTCACCCTGGCGATCCTGCCGACCCTGCTGGTGCAGGCCGGCGAAGACGTCTATGCGCTGCCGCTGGCGCGCGTGATGGAAGTGCTGCACGCACCGCGCACCTCGCTGGGCTGGTTCGATGGCCGCGCCGTGCTCGACCGCCGTTCGCACACGCTGCCACTGGTCGATCTGCGCCAGTGGCTGGATGTGACGCCCGCCGCGTCGACACTGCTGACGATCGTGGTGCTGCAGGCCGGCGAAGCGCGCTTCGGCCTGGTCGTGGACCAGGTCCGTGGGCGCGAGGAAGTGGTCATCAAGCCACTGCCGAAAGCCCTGCGCGGCCTGCGCGGTTACGCCGGTGCAACCCTGATCGGCGATGGTCGCATGGCGCTGATCCTGGATGTGGACGGCCTGCGCAGCCCGCACGACTGACCCGCTTGCTGAACCCGTAAAACCGTGAAGTCGCACCAGTAGCCTGTACCGGTGTCTCAAGTCCCATTCATACAAGCCGATACCGGATCCATGGATAGACTCAGCCTCATTGGACTCTTTCTCGCCCTGGCCTCGCTGGTCGGCGGCAGCATCCTCAAGGGCGCCGGCCTGGCGTCGCTGTGGTCGCCTGCGGCGTTTGTGATCGTCATCGTCGGCACCGTCGCCGCGATCCTGCTGCACACCTCGCCGGCGGTGTTCAAGCACGCGTTCAGCATCGTGCGCTGGGTCGTGCGTCCACCGCACAGCGACCGCCGCGAGCTGATCCAGCAGATCGTCGAGTGGAGCAACATCGCCCGCCGCCAGGGCCTGCTGGGCCTGGAATCGCAGGTGGAAGCACAGCAGGACCCGTTCCTGCGCAAGGGCCTGCAGCTGCTGGTGGACGGCGTCGAGCCCGAATCCATGCGGCACATGCTGGAAATCGAACTGGGCAGCCAGGAGCACCAGGACCAGGCCGGCGCCAAGGTGTTCGAGGCGATGGGCATCTATGCACCGACGCTCGGCATCATCGGTGCCGTGCTGGGCCTGATCGCGGTGATGAAGAACCTGGCCGACCCGAGCAAGCTCGGCCACGGCATCGCCGCCGCGTTCACCGCCACCATCTACGGCATCGCTTCGGCCAACCTGCTGTTCCTGCCGATCGCCGCCAAGCTCAAGAGTGTGATCTCGCACAACACGCGCGACCGCGAGATGGTCATCGAAGGCCTGATCTCGATCGCCCAGGGCGAGAACCCGCGCAACATCGAAACCAACCTCTCCGGCTTCCTGCACTGACATGGCCCGCCGCAAGCACCACGAAGAGCACGCCAACCACGAAGCATGGGCGATCCCCTATGCCGACCTGATGACGCTGCTGCTCGCCTTCTTCGTGGTCATGTATGCAATCTCCTCGGTGAACGAGGGCAAGTACCGGATCATGGCCGACGCGCTGACCGATGCCTTCGGTGGCGCACCGCGCACCATCAACCCGGTGCAGGTGGGCAACAAGCAGGTGCAGGGCGGCGGCTGGGACAGCCCCTCGGTGATCAAGTCCGGCACCAAGATCGGTCCCTCCGCGCCGGCGCCCTCGCACGACCCGACCCTGCTGCCGTCGATGGCCTCGCAGATGCGCATGCCGGTGTCAGTGCACAACCAGGAGCAGATCGCCCGTGCCGAGCGCCAGCTCAACACGATTGCCGATCGCCTCACCGCCGCACTGGCGCCGCTGATCGACCGCGGCATGATCAGCGTGCGCCGCACCGAACTGTGGATCGAAGTCGAGATCAACAGCGACATCCTGTTCCCCACCGGCTCGGCCGCGCTGGACGTGCATGCGCGGCAGACCCTGGCCAGCCTGGCCGAGGTGCTGCGCGACGTGCCCAACAGCGTGCGCGTGGAAGGCCACACCGACAACGTGCCGATCGCCACCGCCACTTTCCCGTCGAACTGGGAACTGTCGGCCGGGCGCGCAGCCAGCGTAGTGCACCTGTTCGCCGACCAGGGCGTGCAGCCGTCGCGGCTGGCGATGGTCGGCTATGGCCAGTTCCGCCCGCGCGAAGAGAACGACAGCGCGCAGGGTCGCAACCGCAACCGCCGGGTGATGGTCATCATCCTGGCCGACACGTCGCACTCGGTGGATCCGCTCGGCCAACGCCTGAACGCAGCCACCGGCGCCACCGACAGCACCGTCACCGAACAGGCCGACGCAACTCCGGCCAGCGCCCCCACCTCCCCCATCGCACCGGTGAAGTTGCCGCCGGTGCCGGCTGGCAGCCGCGTCGGCGCCGCCGTTCCCCCGGCAATGAAGGAGTAATCCGATGCGCATCTGGGCAGTCGCCAACCAGAAGGGCGGAGTCGGCAAGACCACCACCACCCTCGCCCTCGGCCGCGGCCTGGCCGCGCTCGGCCATCGCGTGCTGCTGATCGACCTCGATCCGCATGCCTCGCTCAGCCGCGCCTTCGGCGTGCCGGTGGACCCGCCGCCGGCCGGCGTACTGGAGCTGTTCGGCACACCGCCGGCGGACCTGTCCAGCCTGTGCCATGCCAGCAACATCCAGGGCCTGGACTACGTCTGCGCACAGTCGGCGCTGGCCACGCTGGAACGCCGCAGCGCCAACCAGCCCGGCCTCGGCCTGGCCCTGCAGAACGCGCTGGCGCGCCATCAGGGCCAGCACGACTACATCCTGCTGGACTGCGCACCGACCCTCGGCCTGCTGATGATCAACGCACTGGCCGCAGCGGACCGTCTCATCATTCCGACCCAGGCCGAGCCACTGGCCCTGCACGGCCTGGATGGCATGGTCCGCACCGGCGAGATGGTCGAGCGCTCGCGCCGCCGCTCGCTGCCGATCTCGATCCTGCCGACCCTGTTCGACCGACGCACCCGCGCCGGCAACGAGTCGCTGCGCACCATGCAGGACCGCCATGGCAGCCGCGTGTGGGAAGACGCCATTCCGATCGATACCCGCATCAGCAACGCCGCCGGGCTGACCCTGCCGAGCGCCGGCGAGGACTACCCGGGCCGTGGCCTGGCCGCCTACCGGCGCGCCTTGAACTGGATCCTCGGCGAGGATGCCCGCGCCCTGGAGCAGGCCGCATGAACAGCACCGGCATCCTCGACGATTACCTGGACGAACTGCTGGGCGAAGCGATGGTCGCGCCGCCGCCTGCCGTGCTGCCGCACGCAGGCGCCGGGCAAGGCCCGGCGATCGAAGCAGTCGCCGAACGCGAACCGACCTGGGACGACCTGCCGGCCGAAGTGATCTACGAAGCCGAAACCATCGCCGCCACGCCGAGCGGGGACAGCGCTGCGCTGGAAGCCGCCTTTGAGAGCGCCGCACCACCCACGCGCGAACCCACCTGGGATGACCTGCCCGCCGAGGTGATCTACGAAACAGAATCCGTCGCCGCCGCGCAAAGCCGGGACGACGCAGCACTGGAAGCGGCCTTCGAGAGCGCTGCCGCTTCCGGTAGCGCTGGGCAGGGTCCGGCGGGAGAAGCGGTTTCCGAACGCGAGCCGACCTGGGATGACCTGCCTGAGGAAGTCATCCACGAAACCGCGCCGGCACCCGCCGTCGTTGCAAACGCCGGTCCGGAACCTACCTGGGACGACCTGCCGGACGAGGTGATCTACGAGACCGATCCGGCCGACAGCCATCGCCTCGCCCACACCGACAGCCCCGGCCTGCAGGCCGCGTTCGAAGCGGCCGCCGGTGGCGAAGACGTAGCCACGCCACCGCCCGCCGTGGTCGCAGCTCCGGTGGCCCCGACGGTTGCACCTGCAGCCCCGGCCGCGCGCACCGCCACTCCGCCGCCGCGCGCCGCCGTCGATGCCCCGGCAGGCAACCGTCCCGGCACCTGGCAGGAGCTGCAGGCGCAGGCCCACCAACCGGCTCGCAGCCCGCATCCGCAGAACCGACGCGCCGGCGAACGCACTTCGCGCTGGCTGCGCCTTCGTTGCGGCACCCAGGCCTATGCGCTGGAACTGCTGAAGGTGCAGGAAGTGGTGCTGCCGGTGCCGCTGCTGCCACTGCGTGGCACTGCAGCGGCCATGCTCGGCATCATGAACCTGCGCGGCCAGGTGGTACCGGTGATGGATCTGGGCCTGCACCTTGGCGCCGCGGCCGCCGAAGACGACGCACAGACCCGCATCGTGGTCCTGGAGGAGGACGGCGAGACCATCGGCCTGCGCGTGTCAGCGGTCGAAGATGTCGCCAACCTCACCGATTCGCAGATCGAACCGCCCGATACCGCGCGCATCTGCCAGATCTCAAACGACCTGTTCCGCGGCGTGGCCCGGGTCAGCCAGCGGCCGATGATCCTGCTCGACGCCACCCGACTGTTGAGCTGAGCCGCCAAGAAAAAGGGGACGGAGGGGATTAAGTCGCGACTGACCCGGCGCTTTGCGCCGAAGGGGTGCCTGTCGGGGACGCAAGGAGTTGATCCGTTGGATCAACACCTTACGTCCCCACTGCGCGGTCGCCGTTGCCGAGGGAGCTGCAGTAGAGCCAGGTCGATTGCGACTTAATTCCCTCCGTCCCCTTTTAAGCAGCGACCGCATCGACGTACCGCGTCGATTCTTCTAAAGAACCCCACCGGGGTGCCGTTATGGATCACGGAACCGTTTGTCCGGAGCAACGATGAGCACTGTCGAACTGGGTGGGGATCTCGGCATCGAGAGCACTACCGAGCTCAAGAACCGCCTCGCCCCACTCGTGGACCAGGCTGGCGAGCTGACCCTGGATGCCAGCCAGGTCGCCCGCATCCACACGGCCGCCGTGCAGGTGCTGTGTGCGTTCGTGCAGGCCCGCCGCGAGGCAGGCCTGGGCACCGGCTTCCACGGTTGCACTGCAACCTTCAGTGACGCCGCGCGCCTGCTGGGCGTCACCCAGGCCCTGGGCCTGGACGTAACCCATGACAACCTGAAATCTGTGGAGAACGCTGCATGAGCGCACGTATCTTGGTGGTGGACGATTCGGCGTCGATGCGCCAGATGGTGTCCTTCGCCCTCACCTCGGCCGGTTTTGCCGTCGAAGAAGCTGAAGACGGCGCGGTCGCGCTCGGTCGTGCCAAGGGCCAGCGCTTCAATGCGGTGGTGACCGACGTCAACATGCCGAACATGGACGGCATCGCGCTGATCCGCGAACTGCGCCAGCTGCCGGACTACAAGTTCACCCCGCTGCTGATGCTGACCACCGAATCGGCCGCCGACAAGAAGTCCGAAGGCAAGGCCGCCGGTGCCACCGGCTGGCTGGTCAAGCCGTTCAATCCCGAACAGCTGGTCGCCACCGTGCAGAAAGTGCTGGGCTGATCGCCCGGCGCCGCTCCCCCTCTTCGCTTCCGGATCACCACTGCCATGAGCATGGACCTGCAACGCTTCCACGCCACCTTCTTCGAGGAGAGCCGCGAAGGCCTCGATGCGATGGAGGCTGGCCTGCTGGCCCTGGAATCGGGGCAGCAGGACGCGGAGATCATCAATTCGGTGTTCCGCGCCGCCCACTCGATCAAGGGCGGCGCCGGCACCTTCGGCTTCGACGCGATCGCCGGCCTGACCCACGTGCTGGAAACGCTGCTCGATGAGCTGCGCGCCGGCAAGCGGGCCCTGGAAGGCCACGCCGTCGACGCCATGCTGTCCTCGGTGGACGTGCTGCGCGCCCTGCTGCGCGAAGCCGAACACGGCCAGGCTGCCGATCCGGCTGCAGTCGCTGCGGTGAAGGCGCGCCTGGAAGCGGTTCTTTCCGGCCAGGCCGCAGCGAGCGCCCCGTCGGCCGCCGCAGCCAAGGTGGACGATACGCCGGAAGCCTGGCAGATCGGTTTCACTCCGGCGCCGTCGCTGTTCATGAGCGGCAACGATCCGCTTCGCATCATCCGCGAACTGGAACACCTCGGTTCGCTGCAGGTCGCCGCGCGCATGGAGCGCCTGCCGGGCTTCGCCCAGCTTGATCCGCTCGAAGCGCATCTTGCGTGGGACCTGGGCCTGGTTGGCAAGGTGCCGCGCAGCAAGATCGAAGACACCTTCGCCTGGGTGCTGGACGATTGCGAGCTGGACATCCGTCCCGCCGCGCCGCCGAGCCTGGCCACCCAGGCGCCGGCCGCAGCGGCTCCCGCTCCGGTCGCAGCGGCCCCGTCTGCACCTGCCACGCCTGCTGCCAACGGTGGTGCCAGCCAGGAAGCGGAAACCTCGATCCGCGTCAGCGTCGACAAGGTCGATGCGCTGATCAACCTGGTTGGCGAACTGGTCATCACCCAGGCCATGCTCAAGCAGGTCTCGCACGCACTGGACCCGGTCCACGCCGAGAGCCTGTTCGCTGGCCTGGACCAGCTTGAACGCAACACCCGCGACCTGCAGGAAGCGGTGATCGGCGTGCGCATGCTGCCCGTCGATGCGGTGTTCCGCCGCTTCCCGCGCCTGGTTCGTGACCTGTCCAGCCGCCTCGGCAAACAGGTGCGCCTGCGCACCGTCGGCGAAGGCACCGAACTGGACAAGGGTCTGATCGAAAAGATCGCCGATCCGCTGGTGCACCTGGTGCGCAACTCGATCGACCACGGCCTGGAAATGCCCGACGTCCGCCGCGGTGCAGGCAAGGACGAGACCGGCACGATCACGCTGGCAGCTTCGCATCAGGGCGGCCATATCGTCATCGAAGTCAGCGACGACGGTCGCGGCCTGGACCGCGCCAAGATCCTGGCCAAGGCTCACGAACGCGGCCTGGCCGTGCCGGACAACCCGACCGATTCGCAGGTCTGGGACCTGATCTTCCAACCCGGCTTCTCCACGGCCGATGCGGTCACCGACCTGTCCGGGCGTGGCGTCGGCATGGACGTGGTCCGCCGTAACATCCAGGCACTGGGCGGCGAGGTGCAGATCGAAAGCAGCCTCGGTACCGGCACCCGCACGCTGATCCGCCTGCCGCTGACCCTGGCCATCCTCGATGGCATGACGGTGGCCGTGGCCGGCGAAACCCTGATCCTGCCGCTTGCCTACGTGCTTGAGGCATTGCAGCCGCAGCCCGAGGATATCCGCAGCATGGCCGGCGAAGGCCGCGTGCTGCGCGTGCGCGGCGAGTACCTGCCGATCCTGTCGTTGAGCGAGTACTACGGCTACGGCAACCGCGCACCGGGCAGCGAATCGCTGGTGGTGGTGGTGGAAGGCGATGGCCAGAAAATCGCGCTGGAAGTGGACGAACTGGTCGGCCAGCAGCAGGTGGTGGTGAAGAACATCGAGAACAACTACCGCCGTATCGGCGGGGTGTCCGGTGCCACCATCCTTGGCGACGGCCGCGTCGCGTTGATCGTCGACATCGGCGGACTGGTGCGCTCGCTGCGGATGCCGCAGGCCGCCTGATCCACGCCGCATGCGGGTCATGGACCGCCGCCCTTCGGGGCGGCGGTTTTGTTTGTGTGCTCCATTCCAGCCGGGGTCAGATCCCTTTTCAGGGAAAAGGGATCTGGCCCCATCCCTTCTGTGAACTCCGTCGAGGCGATGGTTTCGCGCGCAACCACGTCATCCGAGCGCAAGCCCCGCCAGACCAGCACTTTCGCGCCGTCATCCCTACGCAACCGAATGTGATCTGCGTCCATAAAGTCCGCGCGGACGGCGCCGTTATTTCGCTTTGACGGTCGTCACCGAACCCCACCGGGCACCCCCGTTCGCTCTGCAACCACCCCCAAACCGGCGCACAGACGCCGGCACTCTGCCCACCTGGAGCACCCTGCATGAAGTGGTTCCAAGATCTGCCCATCGCCCGCAAGCTGGCCGTGGGGTTCACCCTCACCACCCTGATGACCCTGATCCTCGGCGCCTTCGCACTGCTGCGCCTGAGCGAGGCCAACGCGCAGTTGCGCGACATGGCTGGCAACGATATCCCCTCGGTCCAGCATCTGGGCGAGGCACGCTCGCAGCTGGGCGAGTTCCGCACCTACGAACTGGCCCAGCTGAGCATGCTCGACCAGCCGGACAAGGTCGCCGACTACAACAAGCGCATGGACGACACCGCCAAGGCCGTGCATGACGAGTTGGCGGCGTACGCGGCGCTGCCGGCGCTGGACAAGGAGCGTGAACTGTATCGCGCGGCCAGCGCGCAGCTGGATCGCTACTTCGCCGCAAACAAGGCGATGCGCGACGCCGTGGCCGCCGGTGATGGCGCACAGGCCCAGCAGATCTCCGACGAGCAGTCGCGCCCGGCGCGTCGCGACCTCTTCGCTGCAATGAAGGCACTGGGAACCCACATCGCCGGCCAGATGGACGGCAAGATTGCCGACGCCAACGCCACCCACCGCACCAGCATGATTGCCATCATCGGCTGCATCGTGCTGCTGTCGCTGGTCGCTGCCGCGCTGGCCATCGTCATCTCGCGGGCAGTGACCGGCCCACTCGGCAAGGCCGTGCATGCCATCCAGGCCGTTGCCCGCGGTGATCTCAGCGTCAGCACCCAGGCCACCAGCAACGATGAAGCCGGCAGGATGCTCGCTGCCACCGCCGAGATGACGGCGATGCTGCGACGCTTCAGCGAGCAGACACAGCTGATGGCACAGATGCACGCTGGCCCGGACATCAGCCATCGCATCCCGGAAGATTTCCCGGGTGTCTACGGCCAGCTGGCCAACGGCATCAACACGGTGATCTTCGAACACCTCGATGCGATCGTCGATGCCATTGAAGTACTCAACCAGTACGCCATCGGCAATCTGAACCCGGATGCACGCCGCCTGCCCGGCAGCCGCGCGATCCTGCACGAATCCATGGACGCGGCCAAGACCAGCCTGCTGGCCATCAATTCGCAGATCCAGCACCTGGCTGCGGCGGCCGCCGCCGGTGACTTCAGCCAGCGCGGCGACGCACAGCGGTTCCAGCACGACTTCAAGCTGATGATCGAGCACCTCAACACCATGATGCAGGTGGCTGACGGCAACCTGGGCCAGCTCTCGCAGCTGCTGCAGTCGATCGCCACCGGCGACCTGACCGCGCGCATGGAAGGCCAGTTCAATGGCGTGTTCGCCCGCATGCGTGATGATGCCAACACCACGGTCGCGCAGCTGACCCAGATCGTCGGCCAGATCCAGGCCAGCGCCTCCAGCATCACCCTGGCCGCCGGCGAGATCGCCTCGGGCAACAGCGACCTGTCGCGCCGTACCGAGCAGCAGGCCGCCAACCTGGAGGAAA
>NZ_JCAFTE010000017.1:0-37074 GCF_059369975.1 Stenotrophomonas sp. YJH_SMC_32
AGTGCGACTCTCCAAAAGCCTCCCTGGTGAAATTAGCGCTGTGGAACCACCCGATCCCATCCCGAACTCGGAAGTGAAACGCAGCTGCGCCGATGGTAGTGTGGCTCAAGCCATGCGAGAGTAGGTCATCGCCAGGGTTTATACCCAAAACCCCGCTGCTGACGCAGCGGGGTTTTTCTTATTAAGTGAAGGCATTGCTTTTCTGGATACCTTCCGCCCAAGGGCAAGATCGCGAAGCTGGCGCTGCAAGCGCTGCTGCAACCGTCTCCCTGGTGAAATTAGCGCTGTGGAACCACCCGATCCCATCCCGAACTCGGAAGTGAAACGCAGCTGCGCCGATGGTAGTGTGGCTCAAGCCATGCGAGAGTAGGTCATCGCCAGGGCTTACACCCAAAACCCCGCTGCTCGCGCAGCGGGGTTTTTCTTTGGGCGCAGTAATACAGGTAGTGCCAGCCGCTGGCCGGCAACCCGATGGCGTTACATCGCCCGCTAGATCCACGCCATGCGTGGATGCCCTCTGCGAGGAAGCATGGCGCCAACCAAGGTTGGCCGCTACCAATCGATTGCCGGCCAGCGGCCGGCACTACCGGCAGATCCACACCAGTCGTGGATCTGCCGCCGACGGTACGCAAAAGAAAAGCGGCGCCCCGTGGGGCGCCGCTCTGCTCTCAAGTGCTCAGTCGAGCATGGCCCGACTTTACTTGGCCGAAGCCTTGTCCTTCATCATCGCGTCGCGGGCCGCCTTGAACGGGTTGCCTGCATACCAGTTCGGCCAACGATCACCACCGGCCAGTTCCTTGCCCACGCCGTACATCAGCTGCAGGTCTTCAACGGTGCCGTCCAGTTTCCAGGTGGCCGCGTCGAACTCGTCCTTCGGGCCATGGTAGCGGTTGGCGCCGTAGTCCGCCGCGGCCTTGCGGCCCGCTTCCACGCCACCCTCGCGCAGGTCCTCGCCGCCATCGGCGTACAGGGCCGGCACACCGGCCTTGGCGAAGTTGAAGTGATCCGAGCGGAAGTAGAAGCCGCTTTGCACCGAGGTCTCACCGTGCAGCGTACGGTCCTGGGCGGCGACCAACGGCTTGAGGATGTCCTCCAGCTCCGAGCTGCCGAAGCCGGTGACGGTCACGTCCTTGGCACGGCCGGCCACCGACATCGCATCGATGTTGATCACACCGGCGATCTTGTCCAGCGGGAAGGTCGGATGGGCGACGTAGTACTTCGAACCCAGCAGGCCGGATTCTTCCAGGGTCACCGCCAGGAACACCACCGAACGCTCCGGCTTCGGGTCCTGGTGCGCCATGGCTTCGGCCACTTCGAGAATGCCGGCCACGCCGGTCGCGTTGTCGACCGCGCCGTTGTAGATGTTGTCGCCGGTTTCACCCTCATGCTTGCCCAGGTGGTCCCAGTGCGCCATGTACAGCACGGCTTCGTCGGCACGCTTGCTGCCCGGCAGCACGCCGACCACATTGCGGGACTGCTTCTGTGCGATCTGGCTTTTCAGGTCGACCGCTGCGGTGGCCTTCAGCGGTACCGGCTTGAAGCCGCGCTTGCTGGCATCCTTGTAGGCCTGCGCCAGGTCCAGTCCGGCACCGGCAAACAGGGCCTTGGCCGCCTCGGCGCTCAGCCAGCCCTGCACTGGAATGCGGGCTTCCGGGTCATCCTTGGCCGGTAGGTCGTATTGCGGGCCCGCCCAGGAGTTCTTCACCACGTCCCAGCCGTAGGATGCGCCGGCCGTGTCGTGCACGATCAGTGCAGCAGCGGCGCCCTTGCGCGCGGCCTCCTCGAACTTGTAGGTCCAGCGCCCGTAGTAGGTCATGCGCTTGCCGTCGAACAGCTTCTCGTCGTCGACATGGAAGCCCGGGTCGTTGACGAACATGACGACCGTCTTGCCCTTCCAGTCCTGGCCGGCGTAATCGTTCCACTTCTGCTCCGGTGCATCGACGCCGTAGCCGACGAACACCAGGTCGCTGGCATCGACCTTCACCTCGGCCTGGCCGGTACGGGTACCCACCACCATGTCGGTGCCGAACTTCAGCTCGGTGGTCTTGCCGCCCTGGGTGATCTTCAGCACGGTCGATTCGTCGGCCGTGGTCTCGGTCATCGGCACATCCTGGAACCAGCTGTCGCCGTTGCCGGGCTGCAGGCCGATGCGCTGCATCTGGTCGCGGATGTAGTTGACCGTCAGCTCTTCACCCTTGCTGCCCGGGGCGCGGCCTTCGAACTCATCCGAGGCCAGCGTCTTGACCATCTCGGCGAAGTCGCCGGCATTGATCTCCGGGGAGAACGAATGGGCGGCCGGCTTCGCCGCAGCGGTGTCGGTGGCCGGCGCGGCGGCGGGCGTGTTTTCGCCTTTGCAGGCACTGAGCGCGGCCGCGGCGGCCAGGCACAGGAGGAGTTTGCGGGGCATCGTCGATTCCTGGAGAACAAAGGGCGGCCGCGCCTGATGCGCGACCGGTAACAGTGAGTATCACCGAACCGGCAGGTCCGGCGGGTTCAGTCCGCCGGGGCGGTTTCGGTGTCGAACGGAATTGGCTCGGCGCCGGTCACCGGGCCGATGCGAGCGGAGCGATGCACGTACAGCACCACTTCCCGCTCGAACTGCAGGGGGCCGTTGACCACCGCATTCGGGCCGATGATCACGCGCGGCTTGCGGCTGGCGGTCAGCGAGACACTGAAGTTCGGCTTGCGCACATGCACACCGCCGTTGACCTGCGAACCGATACCGACGGTGATGTCACCATTGACGGTCTCCACGTCCTTGCCGACGCGGCTCTCGACCAGGCCGATGCCGCCGTTGACGGTCTCGACGCCGCCTTCGATCTGGCTGCCGCGATCAGTGAAGATGCTGCCGTTGACGGTACTGACGCCGCCACTGGCGATCACTTCACGACCCAGGCGCACACCGCCGTTGACCGTTTCGATCTTGCCGGTGCGCGCGCGGTCGGCGACCTTCACCCCGCCGTTGACGGTGTCGATGCTGCCGGTCTCGACGCCTTCGCCGACGCGGATACCTCCGTTGACGGTGTCGAGCTTGCCGTAGCGTTGACCGGGTTCGGCGCTGATGCTGCCGTTGACCTTGCTGATGTTCTCCTGCGCACAGACCGGCCCGGTGGCCAGCAGTACGCCCAACAGCAGCGGAATGGAAAGAGTTTTCATGGCGACCTCGATGGATGTGCGGCTGGCAGGCCGCGTGCGGAGATGTCACCATTCCCCGGTAGCCCCCGCAACTGCCTGAAGTCACTGGAAAGCCCTTGCGCGACAACGCCTTCCCATCACGCCGACATCACATCGCCGCTGCCCGCGGCGGTCGCTGCCTGCTGCTGGGGCTGGCGTTGGCGCTGGCCCTGCCGCTGCCCAGTGGTGCTCAGACCACCCGCGAGACCGAGCGCAAGCTGCAGAAACTGCGTACCGAACTGAAGGGCGTGGCGCAGGAGCGACGGCAGATCGAGGGCCAGCGCGGGCAGGCATCGCAACAGCTGCGCGAGGCCGACGAGAAGGTAGCCCGCACCGGCCGTGCACTTGCGCAGACGGAAGCCGCGCTGCGCGAGCAGGGCCGCGCCCTGGCCGAAGCCGAGCAGCGCCGCAGCACGCTGCAGGGCAACCTGGCCCAGCAGCACCGCGAACTGGCCGGGCTGTTGCGCGCGGCGTATCAGCTGGGCAACCACGCACCGCTGAAGCTGCTGCTGTCGCAGGACACGGTGGCCGATGCCAACCGCGCCCTGGCCTACCATCGCTACCTGCAGCGCGAGCGTGCGCAGCGGATCACCACGCTGACCGCCGACCTGAAGGAACTGGAAGCGCTGCAGGCGCAGATCGCCGAGCGCAAGCAGAAGCTGCAGGGGACGCAGCAGGACCAGAAGCAGCAGGCAGCCGCCCTGGAAGCGGACCGCCGCGATCGCGCAAAGACCGTTGCCTCGCTGGAAGAGCGCTTCAAGGACCAGCGCGAGAAGGAACAGGCACTGGGCCAGGACGCCAAAGCACTGGAAACGCTGCTGGCCAACCTGCGTGCCGCTGCCGCGCGGGCCGAAGCCGAGCGGCGCGCCGCTGCACGCCGGGCCGCCGCCGAGAAAGCCGCTGCCGAGCGCGCCGCACGCCAGGCCGCCGCGCAGGGCCGTCCACCGCCGCCCACCAAGGTTCCACCTGCGGTGGCGTCGGCACCGGCGCCGAAGGTCGGCGGCCTGGGTTGGCCGTTGTCCGGCAACCTGCTGGCCCGCTATGGCGGCAAGCTGCCCGATGGGCGCACCAGCAGCGGTGTGCTGATCGGCGCGCCAGCTGGCAGCACGGTCACGGCCGTGGCCGATGGCACCGTGGTGTTCTCCGACTGGATGACCGGCTACGGCATGATCCTGATCGTCGACCACGGCAACGGCTACATGAGCCTTTACGCGCATAACGACACCCTGCTGAAGGATGCCGGTGCGCGGGTCAGCCGCGGTGATGCAGTGGCCAAGGTCGGCAATTCGGGTGGCCAGGGTGTCACCGCGCTGTACTTCGAGCTGCGTCGTGGCGGGCAGCCGGTCAACCCGGACAGCTGGCTGCAGCGGCGCTGAATCCTGGCCCGCCGGATGCGGGCCGGATTCAACGGGAATTTAGCTGTGCTTCGCGCATAATCGGTGCATGTGCCTTGGGCACCATGCCACCGTCGACAGGAGTGATCCATGCGCGCAGCCCGTACCGCCACCCTCTTGCTGGCCCTGTTGCCAGCGCTGTCCTGGGCGCAGCAGACCGCGCCTGCCCCCAGCCCGGAATCCAGCGGGCAGGCAGCGAACAGCGAGGAGGCGGTGACTTCGAAGGTGCCGCTGGAGGAAATCCGCCGTTTCGTGGCCGTGTACAACGCGGTGCGCGCCGCCTATGTCGACCCGGTCGATGACAAGAAGCTGATGCAGTCAGCCGTGCGTGGCCTGCTGCTCGACCTTGATCCGCACAGCACCTACTTCAACAAGGAAGACGCGCAGGCCTTCGACGAGCAGGCCAACGGTGCCTACGAGGGCATCGGCGTGGAGCTGCAGCAGCAGCCGGACAATGCCAGCATGAAGGTGATCGCGCCGATCGACGACACGCCGGCAGCCAAGGCCGGCATCCTTGCCGGCGATTTGATCATCGCCATCGACGGCAAGCCGATCAGCGCGATCGATGCGAGTGAACCGCTGCGTGGCCCGGCCGGCAGCAAGGTGGTGCTGACCATCGTGCGTGATGGCAAGCCGAAGCCGTTCGATGTCAGCCTGACCCGCCAGACCATCCGCGTGACCAGCGTGCGCAGCCGCCTGCTCGAGCCGGGCTATGGCTATATCCGCCTGAGCACCTTCCAGGCCGATACCGGCTCGGACTTCCAGAAGCACGTGCAGCAGCTGCAGAAGCAGTCCGGTGGCCAGCTCAAGGGCCTGGTGCTGGATCTGCGCAGCAACCCGGGTGGCCTGCTGACCGCTGCGGTGCAGGTGGCCGACGATCTGCTCGACAAGGGCAACATCGTCAGCACCCGCGGCCGCATCAGCATCAGCGATGCCCGGTTCGACGCGACCCCGGGCGACCTGCTGAAGGGCGCACCGGTGGTGGTGCTGGCCGATGCCGGTTCGGCCAGCGCCTCGGAAGTGCTGGCTGGCGCGCTGCGCGACAACAAGCGCGCCCGCGTGGTGGGCAGCCGCACCTTCGGCAAGGGCTCGGTGCAGACCGTGCTGCCGCTGGACAACGGCGATTCGGTGAAGCTGACCACCGCGCGCTACTACACGCCCAGCGGCAAGTCGATCCAGGCCACCGGCATCGTGCCGGACGTGGAGTTGAAGCCCGCCGCCACCCCGGCGGAGGATGCCCTGCCGGCCAGCCTGAGCGATTACAGCGAAGCCACCCTGCCAGGCCATCTGCGCGGCGACGACGAAGGCACCGAGGGCTACCACGCCGGTGCGGTGCTGCCGGGCGACGGCCCGATCAACGACGCGCTGGCCGAGCTGAAGAACCCCGGTTCGGTGGCCGCACGGTTGAAGGCCGAGGCCGCGAAGGCGGCTGTGGTGAAGCCGGAAGCCAAGCCGGAGCCGAAGGTCGAACCGAAGGCAGACAGCACGCCCGAAGCCAAGCCCGCACCGGTCCCGGCCAAGCCTTGATTCCTGGTCTACGAACCGGCCGGTGAGCGTGGAGCCGGCCAGCGGCCGGCACTACCTGGATCAGAAGCCGTGGCGCTTGCGCAGTCGGCGGGCGATGGCCGCCCGCACGTAGACCCCGTACACGACGCCGAACACGAAGCCACCGATGTGCGCCCACCAGGCCACCATGCCGAAGCTTGGGCCGATGTGGGCGAACACCACTTGCAGCGCCGCCCAGACGCCGATCAGCAGGTAGGCCGGGGCGCGCACGAACTCCAGGAACAGGCCGAGCGGGATCACCACGCCCAGCCGGGCGCCCGGGAACAGGGCCAGATAGGCGCCGATCAGGGCCGACACCGCGCCGCTGGCGCCGATGATGATCTGGTCCGGGCTGCCCATGGTGTAGATCGCCACCAGGTTCGACACTGCGCCGCCGACGAGGAACAGCAGCAGCAGGCGCCACGGCCCCAGCACCCGCTCGGCGGGCAGGCCGAAGATCAGCAGGAACACCAGGTTGCCCAGCAGGTGTGACCAGTCCGCGTGCAGGAACAGCGCGGTGAACAGGCGCAGCACGCTGCCGTCCTGCAGGGTCGCCCACCAGTCCAGCGGGTGGGTCAGGCCGGTGGACAGGGCGCCCCAGTCCAGCCAGAGGCTGCCGCGGGCATCGTCCGGGCGCGAGATCGACCACAGGAACGCCAGCCATAGTGCCGCAAACAGCACGGGCGTGGCCCAGCGCAGGGCCGCCTTCTTGCGGGACGGGAGCGAGACGAACATGCCAATAGCCTAGCGTGCGGCCACTTTCAGTGGGGACGGTCCTGTTCAGCTTTTGAGACGAAAAAACCGCCTGCGCTGTTATTGTTTCATTAACAGCTCTGGGTAATACTCGCATACGGCGTCGTATGTCGGGAGGGGAATCCGGCGCGCTCCGATGGGTCCCAGGACCCGGCGGGCGCAGGCGCACTCAGAGCACCATCACCGCTTACCGGAGAGAGAACTACGATGCAAACCGCTTCCACCATTGCCCGACTGACCCTGCTGGCCGTCGGCGTTGCCGGTGCGCTGGCCGCCGCCGATGCCAATGCTGCCGCCTTCCAGCTGAAGGAAAACAGCGCCAAGGGCCTGGGCCGCGCGTTCGCCGGCTCCACCTCGACCGAAGGTGACGCCTCGGTCATCGCCACCAACCCGGCCTCCATGCGCCTGCTCGACGGCACCCTGGTCCAGGGCGACGTCAGCGCCATCAGCTTCGGCGCCAAGTTCCGCGGCCAGGGCCAGTACGGCAACGGCGCGCCGATTTCCGGTGGCAACGGCGGCGACGCCGGCATGATCGCCCCGGTTCCGGCCGCGTACTTCCACGTGCCGTTCGGCGAGAACGACAACATGCACTTCGGTGCTTCGCTGACCGTGCCGTTCGGCTTCAAGACCGAATACGACCGCGACTGGGTCGGCCGCTACAACGGCGTCAAGACCGAGCTGCAGGCCATCGACCTGGGCGTGGCGTTCTCCTATGACGTCAACCCGTACCTGTCGTTCGGTGCTTCGGTGTTCGCCGAGCGCCTGAACGTCGACCTGACCAGCGCTGTCGATACCGGCACCGCGATCAACGCCACGGCCCAGCGCACCGCTGCGGCGCGTGTGCTGGCTGCAGGCGGCACCGCAGCCCAGGCTGCGGCGGCGTCGCAGGCCGCTGCACGCCAGGCCGCCCAGCTCGGCTTCTCGCCGGGCACCGCCGATGGCTACCTGCGCATCAAGGGCGACGAAGTGTCGGTCGGCTACACCCTGGGCATGACGGTCACCCCGGTGGAAGGCACCAACATCGCCTTCAGCTACCGCTCGAAGGTCGAGCACAAGATCACCGACGGCAAGGCCGACTTCACCATCCCGCAGAACGCTGCCGCCTTCCTGGCCACTGCCGCCCCGGGTACCTTCATCGACAGCAACGGCCGCGCCACCATCACCCTGCCGGCCAGCGCCACCGTGGGCTTCACCCACCGCGTGAACGACCAGTGGCAGATCATGGCCGAGGTGACGCGCACGGCGTGGAGCAAGTTCGACCAGGTCACCGTCGACTATGACTCCAACCAGCCGGACAGCGTGCTGCCGTTCCACTACCGCGACACCACCTTCGCGTCGATCGGTACCGATTTCCGCGTGAACGACAAGCTGACCCTGCGTGGCGGCCTGGCGTACGACCAGACCCCGACCACCGACGCCCACCGTGACGTGCGCGTGCCGGACACCACCCGCAAGTGGCTGTCGCTGGGCCTGACCTACGCCGCTTCGGACAAGATGGAATACAGCGTGGGTTACACCCACCTGTTCACCAAGGATCCGAACATCACCTCGACCTCGGCCACTGCCAACACCGTGACCGGCAAGTACAAGGTGAGCGGCGACGTGCTGGCGGCGTCGATGCAGTACAAGTTCTGATTCGGGCGATTGCCTGAAGCAGGACACGGAGGGCCCCGCGCAGGCGGGGCCTTTTTTTTATGCATGGATGACGCTTCCGGCTCGTGACTTTATTGGGAGTGCCTGCCACCTTGCCGGGATTTACGCAGTGCAGGCGAATACAAAATGGTTGATCGTCGCTACCAGAAGCGGATGATCCGATACTGGGCTCGGGAAGAGGCCAAGGCGAACGCGACTCTGGATCGCGTGTTGGAGTCGGAATGGTTCGACTACTGGCACACGCATCTTGACTGGATGGGGCGCGGCAATCGCCATATCAGTGATCGCATCGCCGTTGCCGCAGGGCTCCTACGGCTGCTTGAACGGGTTGCGTCGAGCGGGCGGGAGCATGTGCAGTGTTGGGTGACGCTGGCGCCGGATACCGGTCAGAGTGCGTTGTTCCTGCATTCGCCGAATCCTCAGGGAACGCCATGGCCGCATCCGTTCGATGGCGTGATCTGGGACATCGTTCCGCCTGACTGGCTTGCGCCGTTGCTCTCTTCAACCGGCCTGCAGCCAGGACGCTGGGGAAGCGGAGAAAGCCAGCGATTGCTGGTGCGCGTGCGGCCTTGATTTCCATCCACGCATGGCGAGGATCTACCGGGTTGTCTACGCAGCGCGTGGATCCACGACAATAGCGCCATGAACCTGTCCGACCCGAACTTCCAGCTGGAGCTGGCCGCCAACATCGCCGTCGCCGGCTCGATCCTGCTGGCCGGCCGCAACAACGTGCACACCTGGTGGCTGGGCATCGTCGGCTGTGCATTGTTTGCTGCCGTGTTCGAACGCTCGCACCTGTACGCGGACATGGTGCTGCAGTTCTTCTTCATCGCGATCAGCGTGCTGGGCTGGTGGCAGTGGCTGCGCGGCGATCATGGTGCGCCGTTGCCGATTACTTCATTGCGGCCGCGTGCCTGGGCCTGGCTGGCGCCGCTGGCGGTAGTGGCCACCTTCGGCTACGGCTGGATGCTGACCCGACTGACCAATGCCTATGCGCCGTACATCGATTCGGCGGTACTGGTGCTGAGCGTGATCGCGCAGATCCTGATGATGCGGCGCAAGCTGGAGTCGTGGTGGGTCTGGCTGCTGGTAAACACCGTTGCAGTGCCGCTGTACTACAGCCGTGGCCTGCACCTGACCTCGATCCTGTACATCGGTTTCTGGGTCAATGCACTTGTTGCTCTCGGGCACTGGCGCAATCTGATGCGGGCCGAGGCTACGACGGCACCTGAATTCCTGTAGAGCCGAGCCCACGCTCGGCTGCGCCGGAAAAGCCGAGCATGGGCCCGGCGCTACAGGAAGCAAAACACAAGAAACCCCGCATTCGCGGGGTTTCTTGTTTACCGCACCAAGCAGGCGATCAGTCGCCCAGGGTCAGCAGCGAGGCGTTGCCGCCGGCGGCGGTGGTGTTCACCGTCACCGTCTTTTCGGTGGCAAAGCGCAGCAGGTAGTGCGGGCCGCCGGCCTTCGGGCCGGTGCCGGACAGGCCCTGGCCGCCGAACGGCTGCACGCCGACCACTGCACCGATCTGGTTGCGGTTGACGTACACGTTGCCGACGTGGACGCCGTTGCTGATGCGGTCAACGGTTTCGTCGATGCGCGAATGCACGCCCAGGGTCAGGCCGTAGCCAGTGGCGTTGATCTGGTCGATCACCGCGTCGAGCTGGTCGCCCTTCCAGCGGATCACGTGCAGGACCGGACCGAAGACTTCCTTGTGCAGCTGGCCCAGGTCCTTCAGTTCATACGCGCGCGGTGCGAAGAAGGTGCCGTTGGCGGTTTCAGCGGACAGCTCGGCGGCGGCGATCAGGCGCGCTTCGCGGTCCATGCGTTCGGCGTGTTCCTGCAGGATCTTCAGCGCGTCGGCGTCGATCACCGGGCCGACGTCGGTAGACAGCAGGCCCGGGTTGCCGACCTTCAGTTCCTTCATCGCACCGGCCAGCATGGTCATCACCTTGTCGGCGATGTCGTCCTGCACGAACAGCACGCGCGCGGCCGAGCAACGCTGGCCGGCGGAGGTGAAGGCCGAACCGATCGCGTCCTTGACCAGCTGTTCCGGCAGTGCCGAGGAGTCGGCGATGAAGGCGTTCTGGCCACCGGTCTCGGCGATCAGCACGCCGATGGCGGCGTCACGCGCGGCCATCGCACGGTTGATCGCACGGGCGGTCTCGGTGGAGCCGGTGAAGGCCACGCCGGCCACGCGCGGGTCGGCGGTCAGCGCTGCACCCACGGTGGCGCCGTCGCCCGGCAGGAACTGCACCACCTCGGCCGGCACGCCGGCATCGTGCAGCAGCTTCACCGCGTAGTAGCCGATCAGGTTGGTCTGCTCGGCCGGCTTGGCGATGACGCTGTTGCCGGCGGCCAGTGCGGCGGCGACCTGGCCCAGGAAGATCGCCAGCGGGAAGTTCCACGGGCTGATGCAGACGAACACGCCGCGGCCGTGCAGCTGCAGCTCGTTGGATTCACCGGTCGGGCTGGGCAGCTTCTCGGCGTGGCTGAACTGCTCGCGCGCCTGCTTGGCGTAGTAGCGCAGGAAATCCACGGCTTCGCGCACTTCGGCGATGCTGTCGGGCAGGCTCTTGCCGGCTTCCTTCACGCACAGCGCCATGAACTCCGGCATGCGCGCTTCCAGCTGGTCAGCGGCGTGTTCGAGGATGGCGGCGCGGCTGGCGGCCGGGGTGCGGTTCCAGGCCGGTTGTGCGGCCACGGCGTTGGCCAGGGCCTTCTGCACGGTGGCGGCATCGGCGGCCAGCCACTGGCCGACCACTTCGCGGGTGTCGGCCGGGTTGGTCACCGGCAGCGCGGCGCCGGCCGGGTTGGCACCCGGTACCAGCGGCGAGGCCTGCCACGGCTTCACGGCGGCGTTGAGCTGCTCGGCCAGGGCGCGCAGTTCGTTGTCGTTGGCGAGGTTGGCGCCCATGGAGTTCTTCCTGTCGTGGTTCTGGCTGCGCAGCAGGTCAACCGGCAGCGGGATCTTGGGATGCGGAATCGATTCGAACGAGGCGACCATCTCGACCGGATCGCGGATCAGGTCGGCGATCGGCACGCGCTCGTCGGTGATGCGGTTGACGAAGCTGGAGTTGGCACCGTTTTCCAGCAGGCGGCGCACCAGGTACGGCAGCAGGTCTTCGTGCGAACCGACCGGGGCGTACACGCGGCAGGGCAGGTTCAAGCGGTCGGCCGGCACCACTTCGGCGTACAGGTCGTCGCCCATGCCGTGCAGCTTCTGGTGCTCGTACACGCCGCCGTTGGCGATGCTGCGCACGGCCGCGATGGTGTGCGCGTTGTGCGTGGCGAACATCGGGTAGATCGCGTCCGCATGGGTGAACAGCCGCTTGGCGCAGGCCAGGTAGGACACATCGGTGTTCTGCTTGCGGGTGAACACCGGGTAGCCCGGGTAGCCTTCGATCTGCGCGCGCTTGATCTCGGCATCCCAGTAGGCGCCCTTGACCAGGCGCACCTGCAGGCGGCGACCGGCACGGCGCGCCATGTCGGCCAGGTGGTCGATCGTGTACGGCGTGCGCTTCTGGTAGGCCTGCACGACCACGCCGAAGCCATCCCAGCCAGCCAGCGAGGCGTCGGAGAACACCTGCTCGATGATGTCCAGCGACAGTTCCAGGCGGTCGGACTCTTCGGCGTCGACGGTGCAGCCGATGCCGTAGCTCTTGGCCAGCTGTGCCAGTTCCAGCACGCCCGGCACCAGGTCCTTCAGCACGCGCTCGCGCTTGGCGTGCTCGTAGCGCGGGTACAGCGCCGACAGCTTGATCGAGATGCCCGGCGCGTTGTTGACGTCGCCGTCCGGACGGCCACCGCGGGCCTTGTGATCGCCGCCGATGGCGTGGATCGCACGACGGTAGTCTTCCAGGTAGCGCAGCGCGTCCTTCATGGTCAGCGCGCCTTCGCCGAGCATGTCGAACGAGTAGCGGTAGCTGGCGTTGTCGCCCTTGTGCGAGCGCGCCAGCGCTTCGCTGATGGTGCGGCCCATGACGAACTGGTGGCCCATGATCTTCATCGCCTGGCGCACGGCCAGGCGCACCACCGGCTCACCGACGCGGCCGACCAGGCGCTTGAATGCGCTGGGCGCATCGGCGCGCGTGGCGTCGTTCATCTGCACCAGCTTGCCGGTCAGCATCAGGCCCCAGGTGGAGGCATTGACCAGCACCGAGTCGCTGCCGCCCAGGTGCTTTTCCCAGTCGGCATCGGCCAGCTTGTCGCGGATCAGCTTGTCGGCGGTGTCCTGGTCCGGAATACGCAGCAGCGCTTCGGCCACGCACATCAGCAGCACGCCTTCCTCGCTGCCCAGGTCGTACTGGCGCATGAAGGCTTCGATCGCGCCCTGGTCCTTGGCACGCACGCGCACGCGGCCGACCAGGTCGGCGGCCAGCGCCTGCACCCTGGCCTGTTCCTCGGCGGGCAGGCGCGCCTGCGCCAGCAGCTCGCGGACGTGGCTGGCCTCGTCCTTCAACCAGGCATCGGTGATGGCCTGGCGGAACGGGTTGGGGGGCGCCGGCAGTTCCGGCGACAGCAGCGCGCCCGGACGCGGGGCGTCGTGGGCGGCAGGGGAGGAGGAAGGTGCGTTCATGCCGGTCCGGCCAGTGGAAAACTTGGCGATTTTAATCATTTTTGAGGCCTTCGGAAGTGCCACGCAGACACCTTCATGAAGGGCTGATAGCCACTAACGGTGGTGGATTCGGCGTGTTCAGCAAACCCGGCGATTTTTGTGCTGAATTCGTCATCCGTGCCGCCGACCGCATGCTGTGTTGCAGCATCGGAAAAAGTGTGAATGCACCCTTGCTACCGGCGAGAGGGCGGGGCTACCATCGAGACGTTTCCCGCGGCAGGAACGCGGTTGCGACATGATCGAGGTGCTTCCAGCTCCGGATGGGTCAGGTACGCAGCTGCGGCTGCGTCCCCCACGGGCGCTCGATGCCCGGCAGTTCGTCCTGTTGTTCACCGTGTTGTCGGGTGCGATGTGGCTGGTGTCCGCCCTCGGGTGGTGGGCCGGCAATGCATTCGCCCCCCTGTTCGCGCTGCTGTACAGCCTGGTGCTGGCGGCGGCGCTGCGTGCCTTGTGGCGCAGCGGTGAACGGCAGGAGGAGATCCGGGTAGTGCCGGCGTACGTGGAGGTCATTCCCGTACCCGGTGGATCGCCGGTGTTCCGGGCCCACCCGCATTGGGTGCGCCTGCTCACCGACGATGAGAGGGTCCGGCTGGCATCCAGCGGCCGGCAGGTGGAGGTGGGGAGTTTCCTCGCGCCGGCCGAACGTCAGACGCTCGCAGAGACACTTGAAAGCTTGCTCGCCGCCAGCGATGGCGGCAACCGACGACGCTAAGGGTCTAGGCAATGAAGCAAAGCAGCAGGTGGGGCACGAAGTGCGTGAACGCGGTTGCCGCAGTGCTGGCGACCGGGGGACTGATGCCGGCGTTGGCCTGGGCCCAGGCGGCCGATCCCAAGCCGTGGCAGCTGAACATGGGCAAGGGGGTGACCCAGACCTCGCGCCTGGCCTGGGAATCGAACAACCTTTCGTTGATCATCTGCACGGTGATCGGCGTCATCGTGTTCGGCGCGATGGCCTACGCCATCTTCAAGTTCCGCAAATCCAAGGGCGCGGTCGCCGCCACCTTCAGCCATAACACCAAGGCCGAGATCATATGGACGGTGATCCCGGTGATCATCCTGATCGTGATGGCGTGGCCGGCCACGGCCAACCTGATCAAGATGTACGACACCCGCGATGCCGAGATGACGGTCAAGGTCACCGGCTACCAGTGGATGTGGAAGTACGAATACCTCGGGGAGAACGTCACCTTCACCAGTCGCCTGGACCGGGAATCCGACCGCGTGCGGCAAAGTGGCATCGTGCCGACCCGCGAAAGTCATCCGCACTACCTGCTGGACGTCGACAACCGGCTGGTGTTGCCGGTCGATACCAAGGTCCGCTTCGTCATCACTTCCGATGATGTGATCCACGCCTGGTGGGTGCCGGCGCTGGGCTGGAAGCAGGACGCGATCCCCGGTTTCATCAATGAAGCCTGGACCAGCATCGAGCAGCCCGGGGTGTATCGCGGCCAGTGCGCCGAGCTGTGCGGCAAGGACCACGGCTTCATGCCGATCGTGGTCGAGGCGGTGTCCAAGGAGGACTTCAAGCAGTGGCTGGCGCAGCGCAAGCCTGCACCGCCGGCCGAGCCCGCCCCCCCTGCGGCACCTGCAGAACCGGCTGCCCCTGCGGGCGAAGCACCGGCGGCACCTGCTGCTGCCGAAGCCGGCAATGCACCTGCGGTTGCGGCCAGCGGCGCGTGATGTAAAGCCCGCGGCCGCTCGCGGCCGTGTTGACAACCGATTCTGAGAGGTGTTTTGCAATGGCGCACTCGGCAGTTGGGCACGACGATCACCATCACCACCAGAGTTTCTTCGAGCGTTGGTTCTTCTCGACCAACCACAAGGACATCGGCACGCTGTACCTGGGTTTCAGCTTCATCATGTTCATCATCGGCGCGGCGATGAGCGTGGTGATCCGCGCCGAGCTGGCGCAGCCGGGCCTGCAGTTCGTCAAGCCCGAGTTCTTCAACCAGATGACGACCGTGCATGCGCTGGTGATGATCTTCGGCGGCGTGATGCCGGCGTTTGTCGGGCTTGCCAACTGGATGATCCCGCTGCAGATCGGTGCGCCGGACATGGCGCTGCCGCGCATGAACAACTGGTCGTTCTGGCTGCTGCCGGTGGCCTTCAGCCTGCTGCTGCTGACGCTGTTCCTGCCCGGTGGTGCACCGGCCGGTGGCTGGACGCTGTATCCGCCGCTGTCGCTGCAGGGCGGATACAACGTGGCCTTCAGCGTGTTCGCCATCCACGTGGCCGGCATCAGTTCGATCATGGGTGCGATCAACATCATCGCCACCGTGCTCAACATGCGCGCGCCGGGCATCGACCTGCTGAAGATGCCGATCTTCTGCTGGGCGTGGCTGATCACCGCCTTCCTGCTGATCGCGGTGATGCCGGTGCTGGCCGGTGCGGTGACCATGCTGCTGACCGACAAGTTCTTCGGCACCAGCTTCTTCAATGCCGCCGGTGGCGGTGACCCGGTGATGTACCAGCACATCTTCTGGTTCTTCGGCCATCCCGAGGTCTACATCATGATCCTGCCCGCCTTCGGCGTGGTCAGCGAGATCATCCCGACCTTCAGCCGCAAGCCGCTGTTCGGCTACCAGGCGATGGTGTACGCCACCGCCGCGATCGCGTTCCTGTCGTTCATCGTCTGGGCCCACCACATGTTCACCGTGGGCATGCCGCTGGGCGGCGAGATCTACTTCATGTTCGCCACCATGCTGATCTCGATCCCGACCGGGGTGAAGGTGTTCAACTGGGTCAGCACCATGTGGCGGGGCTCGCTGACGTTCGAGGCGCCGATGCTGTGGTCGGTGGCCTTCGTCATCCTGTTCACCATCGGTGGCTTCTCCGGCCTGATGCTGGCCATCGTGGCGGCCGACTTCCAGTACCACGACACCTACTTCGTGGTTGCGCATTTCCACTACGTGCTGGTGACCGGTGCGGTGTTCGCGCTGATCGCCGCGGTGTACTACTGGTGGCCGAAGTGGACGGGGCGGATGTACAGCGAGAAGTGGGCCAAGGTGCACTTCTGGTGGTCGATCGTGTTCGTCAACCTGTTGTTCTTCCCGCAGCATTTCCTCGGCCTGGCCGGCATGCCGCGCCGCATTCCCGATTACAGCGTGGCCTTCGCCGACTGGAACCTGATCAGCTCGATCGGTGCGTTCGGCATGTTCGTCACGCCGTTCATGATGGCCGCGATCCTGCTGTCCTCGCTGCGCAATGGCGAGAAGGCCGAGGCCCGTAGCTGGGAAGGCGCGCGCGGGCTGGAGTGGACGCTGCCGTCGCCGGCACCGGCGCATACCTTCACCACGCCGCCGACCATCCGCCCGGGCGATCTGGCGCATGACGACATCACGCATTGAGGTGGGGCATGCATAACGAGAGCCCACTGCAGACCTGTAGAGCCGAGCCATGCTCGGCTGACGAAAAGCAGCCGAGCATGGCTCGGCTCTACAACTACGAAGAGCAGCCGACCAGCGGTCGGCCCTACCAGGGCGGAAGCATCGAACAGCAACGCCAGCGTGCCCGGCGCACGGCGATGTGGGTCGGCGCCATCGCGGTGCTGGTCTACGTCGGCTTCATCCTCAGCGGGGTGATCGGCCGATGAGCGAGGCACCGGCCAGCACGCGGTCACCCAGTGCCGGGCTGCCGCGCCTGATCGGCGTGGCAGTGGCGGTGTTCCTGCTGACCTTCTCGCTGGTGCCGCTGTACCGCATTGCCTGCGAGAAGGTATTCGGCGTGCGCCTGGAACGCGGCCCGGGTGGTGAAGCCAGTACGGGTGCCGCAGCTGGCAAGCGCACCGTGCGGGTGGAGTTCGATGGCGGCGTCAATTCGCGCCTGCCGTGGTCGTTCCATCCCGAGCAGCTGACCATGGATGTGGTGCCCGGCGAACTCAACGAGGCGCTGTACTTCGCCCGCAACGACAGCCAGCAGGCAGTCGTTGGCAGCGCGGTGCCTTCGGTGGCACCGGCACGCGCGTCGGGCTTCTTCAGCAAGACCGAGTGCTTCTGTTTCACCGCGCAGACGCTGCAGGCCGGCGAGAAGCGCGACATGCCGGTGCGCTTCATCGTCGATCCGGACCTGCCGCCGGAAATCAAGACGATCACCTTGTCCTACACCTTCTACCGCAACGACGCGTTGTCCGATCGGCTGGCCCCGGCCGCCACCTCGGACGGCGCGCACGCCGCACCCTGACCCGGATACCGACATGGCCCAGACACCAACCGACGCCAACGTGTACTTCGTCCCGGCCCAGAGCAAATGGCCCTTCGTGGGGTCCATCGCGATGATGGTGACCATGGTGGGCGTGGCCAGCTGGCTCAACGATGCCAGCTGGGGGCGCTGGACGTTCTACATCGGCATCGCGATGCTGGTGTTGACCCTGTTCTGGTGGTTCAGCGACGTGGTGCGCGAATCGCAGGCCGGCAACTACAACCACCAGGTCGATGGCTCGTTCCGGATGGGGATGATCTGGTTCATCTTCTCCGAGGTGATGTTCTTCGGCGCCTTCTTCGGCGCGCTGTTCTACACCCGCAACCTGGGCCTGTCGTGGCTCAGTGGCGAAGGCCGCGGGGTGATGACCAACGAGCTGCTCTGGCAGGGCTACTCCGCCGGATGGCCGACCAATGGCCCGGCGGCGATCGGTGGTGCCTTCCAGACCATCCCGGCGTGGGGCCTGCCGCTGATCAATACGCTGATCCTGCTCACCTCAGGCGTGACCCTGACCATCGCCCATCACGCGTTGAAGGCCGGCAACCGCCGCCAGCTGCTGATCTGGCTGGGCCTGACCGTGGTGCTCGGCCTCGGTTTCCTGACCCTGCAGGCGGAAGAGTACATCCACGCCTACAAGGAGCTGAACCTGACGCTGGGCTCGGGCATCTACGGTTCGACGTTCTTCATGCTGACCGGCTTCCACGGTGCGCACGTGCTGCTGGGCACGATCATGTTGATCGTGATGTGGCTGCGTTCGGCCAAGGGACACTTCACCCGCGACAACCATTTCGGTTTTGAAGCGGCCGCGTGGTACTGGCACTTCGTCGACGTGGTGTGGCTGATGCTGTTCCTGTTCGTCTACGTGCTTTGACCACGCACGCATCGGTGGCCTCAGCCGCCGATGCCGTGCGGCTTGATCCAGCCCATGTAGATGCTCACGATCACCAGTACGATCAAGGCCACCGACACCCCGATGCGGCGTGTCAGTGCGTTGACCGTGCGCTTGGTCTGGCCGCGGTCGACCAGCAGGTAATACAGGCCGGCGCCCAGATTCCAGACGATGACGATCAGAAACGCGATTACCAGCAGGGTCTTCAGCGAATCACTCATGCGCGGCTCGAGGGCAGGGTGGATGTGCCTATCTGACCGCGTTTGCGCGGACTTGTCATGATGCGCCAGCACACGCGCGTGCTCGGATGGCTGCTGGCCGTGCTGGCAATGGCCGGTTTCACCGCATTGGGGCTGTGGCAGCTGCAGCGCATGCATGCCAAACAGGCAATGTTGGATGCACAGGGTCCAGCCGCAGCGCAGGTACTGTCGTTGGCGCAGGCGCTGGCAGCGCCCGGTGCGTTGCACGGCGTGGCCGACCACGGTCGCTTCCTTCCCGGCGTGGTGCTGCTGGACAACCAGACCCGGCACGGCCGCGCGGGCGTGAAGATCTACCGCCCGTTCCGCAGTGACGAGGGCAGTGTGTTGCTGGTCGATCTGGGATGGCGCGCGCTGCCGCCTGATCGCACCCTGCCGGATGTGCCGTCGCCACCTTCGCCGGTGGCCGTACGTGGGTTGCTGGCGCCGCCGCCGTCAGCGGGACTGGCACTGGGCCCGGCGTTCTCCACCACCGATGAAGCGGGCCGCTGGCTGGCCAGCCGGTTGCCGGCCGAAGGCCTGGCCCGCGCGCTGGGGGTGCAGTCACTTCCCGACCGTGTACTGCGCCTGGACCCGGCGCTGCCCTTCGGCGACGAACGTGATCTGGACCTGCTGCCGAACACCTTGCCGCCGCAGCGTCATCTGGGCTACGCCGTGCAGTGGTTCGGCCTGGCCCTGACCGTGCTCGTCGTTGCGCTGGTGTTGGAGTGGCGCAGGAGGCGCGCCGTGGCACGACCGGCATCCCGTACCCAACCATGAGAAAATGCCCCGCATGAACACTGCTACGTCCCCGCAGGCGCGCGGCCCTGGCCGCCGGACCCTGGTACTGCTGTTTGCCGTGTTCTTCGGGGCGATGGCGCTGGCCGCGGTATTGCGCTTCTCCGGCTGGCAGCCCACCGGCCACCGCAATGCGGGACAGCTGCTGAAGCCGCCGGTCGATCTGCGCCAGCAGACGCCGACCCTGGCCAGCGGCCAGCCCTATCCTTGGAACCCCGAGGCCCGCACCTGGCGCCTGCTGGTGGCACCGGCCGGTGCCTGCGACGCGCAGTGCGTCACTTTGTCGCAGGGACTGGGCAAGGTGTGGCAGCTGTTCGGCCATAACGCCGATAATGTCGAGATCCTGTGGCTGGGTACGCCACCGGCGTCGATCGCCTCGCTGCCCGCGCTGCGGCCGCTGGCTCCGTCGCCAGCCCTGCGCGCGGCGTTGCCGGGCGTCGATGATCCGGCGGGACTGCCGGTCTACGTGATCGATCCGAACGGCTTCGTGATCATGCGCCATGCCCCGGGTTCCGACCTGGGTGGCCTGCGCAAGGACATGGCCACGTTGCTGAAACTGAAGTGAGTCCCGTTTGATGAGCCTTTCCGCGCGTCCGGCGCTGCACCGCAATTTCCACCGCCTGGCGTGGTTCGCCATGATCATGACCGCGAGCACGATCATGTTCGGCGCGTTCGTACGCCTGTCCGATGCCGGCCTGAGCTGTCCGGACTGGCCGACCTGCTATGGCCAGGCCACCTGGCCGCAGCACGTGGAAGAGACCATCGGCCACCCGGCGGCGGATATCCGCCCGCTGGAGACCCACAAGGCCTGGCGTGAGCAGGTGCACCGCTTCCTGGCCGGCGCGCTGGGCATCGAGATCCTGACCCTGGCCCTGCTGGCCACGCGCAAGCGCCGCTTTGGGACCACGGCAGTGGTGACCGCCTGCGTACTGGTGGCCGCTGGCATACCGCTGTACATGATGGGCTGGCATGGCACCGCCAGCGCATTGGCTCTGGTCGGCGAGGCGATCCTGCTGATCGCCGCGCTGCGCTGGAGCAACATCGACCTGGCGCGCGCTGCCCTGCTGACCCTGGCGGTGGTGATCTTCCAGGCCCTGCTGGGCATGTGGACGGTGACCCTGCTGCTGAAACCCATCGTAGTGATGGGCCACCTGCTGGGCGGCATGCTGATGTTCGCGCTGCTGGTGTGGATGGCCTGGCGCGCAACGCACATGCCGATCACCCTGGCCGAAGCACCGAAGCTGAAGTGGATGCTGCGCATCGGCGTGGCGGTGCTGGTCACCCAGATCGCACTGGGGGGCTGGGTCAGTGCCAACTACGCGGCGCTGGCCTGCGGCGGCGGCAGCGCCTCGCTGGACAACTTCCCGCGTTGCGCCAACCAGTGGTGGCCGCAGCACAACTTCGTCGAAGGCTTCACCCTGTGGCGCGGCATCGGCGTGGACTACGAGGGGGGCGTGCTGGATGGTGCCTCGCGTATTGCCATCCAGATGGCGCACCGCCTGTTCGCGGTGGTGGTGGCCGTCTACCTGTTGTGGCTGGGCGTGCGCCTGTTCCGCCTGCCGAGCATGCGTGGCTGGGCCAGTGCGCTGATCGCGCTGCTGGTGCTGCAGGTCACCCTCGGCATCCTCAATGTGAAGCTGGCGCTGCCGCTGGAAGTGGCGGTGGCCCACAACGGCGTGGCCGTTGCCCTGTTGTTCGTGCTGGTCAGCCTGCTGGCCCGCCTGCGTGCCCCGGACTGATTCCATGTTTTCCAACTACCGCCAGTACTGGGACCTGACCAAGCCCAAGGTCGTCGCCCTCATTGTCTTCACTGCCCTGGTCGGCATGGTCCTGGCTGTCCCGGGCGTGCCCAGCTGGGAGCAGGTGCGCGCCGGCCTGCTCGGCTTCCTCGGCATCTGGCTGGCCGCTTCGGCGGCCGCTGCGATCAACCAGTTGCTGGATGCGCACATCGATGCGCAGATGGCACGCACGTCGTGGCGCCCGCTGGTGGTCGGCAAGGTCAAGCCATGGCAGGTGCTGGTGTTCGCCGGCGTGCTGATCGTGCTGTCGATGACCATCCTGGTGCTGTGGGTGAACCTGATCACTGCGGTGCTGACCTTCGCCTCGCTGATCGGCTACGCGGTGATCTACACCGTGTACCTGAAGCGTGCGACCTCGCAGAACATCGTCATCGGTGGCCTGGCCGGCGCGATGCCGCCGATGCTGGGCTGGGCTGCGGTGACCGGCATGCAGGGCTCCTCGGACTGGGCATACTCGTCGCTGCTGGTGCTGATCATCTTCATCTGGACGCCACCGCATTTCTGGGCGCTGGCGATCTTCCGCCGCGAGGACTATGCCAAGGCGGAGATCCCGATGCTGCCGGTGACCCACGGCGTGGCGCACACCCGCAAGCAGATCATGATGTATTCGGTGGTGCTGGCGCTGGTCTGCCTGCTGCCGTACCTGGTGGGCATGAGTGGTGCGTTCTACCTGGGCGGCGCGATCGTGCTCAACGCCGTGTTCCTCTGGTATGCCTGGCGCATGCTGAACCCGCCGGACGAGCTGTTCTCGATGAAGATGTTCTATTACTCCATCGTCTACCTGATGGCGCTGTTCGCGTTCCTGCTGGTCGACCACTGGATCCTGCCCTGGTTGTAAAGCGCCACCTGTAGAGCCGAGCCCATGCTCGGCTGAGGGGGGGATTGGAAGAGCAGCCGAGCGTGGGCTCGGCTCTGCACTTGATGTCTTCCAGCGGCGTCGCCATTGCTGTTCCTGACCCCAAGGAAAGGAGCGAGCAGGGATGCATACGATCTTCCGTTGGACCACCGCGCTGATTCTGGCGCTGGGCATGGCCGTGACCGCGCATGCCGACGACACCGCCGCGCAGATCCGCCAGCACGCCGGTGATCACCGCCTGCTGGTGCTGGGCGAATTCCATGGAACCCGCGAGACGCCGCTGCTGGTGCGGCAGCTGGTGGATGACTACAGCCGCACCGGGCCGGTCCTGCTGGCGCTGGAACTGCCACGCGGGGAAACCTCCACGCTGCGCGACTACCTGGCTTCCGATGGCGGGGAGAAGGCACGCCAGCATCTGCGCGGGCGTGCGTTCTGGACCGTGCGCGATGACCAGCATGATGGCCGTCGCAGCCGCGACATGCTGGCAATGATCGAAAGCCTACGCGTGCTGAAGTCGCAGGGACGTGTGATCGACGTGGTTGGCTATGACGTCAACGCCAGCAAAGGCGGCAACCAGGTACGCGATGACCTCATGGCAGCCGAGTTGCGGCGGCTCAATCGAGGCCTACCGGCCAGTGCGCGCATGCTGGTGCTGACTGGCAATGTCCACGCCATGCTGCGGCGGCCGGAAGGTATGCCGCCGGAAATGCAGAGGCGGCCGATGGCTTCCCAGCTGCGGGACCTGGATATCTACAGCGTGCGGTTGGGCGCGCAACGTGGTCAGACGTGGGGATGCGCGGGCGGTTGCATGGCGCGGCCACTTCGAGAGCAGGTTGCCACGGGGCCGCGGGTCGCTGCCGGTGCGGAACGGCCGTACGACCTATGGGTATGGATGCCGGAACTGAGCGTCGGGACGCTGGTGGATCCGTAGCGTCAGGCAAACCATCCACGCATGGCGTGGATCTACTCCGGATCACAGGTGTCAGCCGAGCGTGGGCTCGGCTCTACAGTAGATCCACGCCATGCGTGGATGTTCTCCCCTCGGGTCAGGGCTTGCGTCGCGCGTAGCGCTGCGCGATCACGCCGCAGACGATCAGCTGGATCTGGTGGTAGATCATCACCGGCAGCACGATGGCGCCGAGGCTGCCGCCGGCGAACAGCACCTTGGCGATCGGCACGCCCGTGGCCAGGCTCTTCTTCGAGCCGCAGAACACGATGGCGATCTCGTCCTCGCGGTTAAAGCGCAGGCGGCGGGCGATGAAGGTGATCAGCGGCATGGCGATGCCCAGCAGCACGGCGGCCACGACCGCCACGGCCAGCAGCGACAGCAGCGGCGTTTTGCTCCACAGGCCTTCAGTCACCGCTTCACCGAACGCTGAATACACCACCAGCAGGATCGTACCCTGGTCGGTGTAACGCAGCAGCGCGCGCTGCTTTTCCACCCAACCGGCAATCCACGGCCGCAGCAGGTGGCCGGCCACGAACGGCACCAGCAGCTGCAGCATGATGCCGCCGATCGCATGCAGCGGGTCGTGCACGCCACCGGAGGTGCCCGCCAGCGCGGTCAGCAGCAGCGGGGTCAGGAATACGCCGAGGATGCTCGACAACGAAGCACTGCACACCGCTGCGGGCACATTGCCATGCGCCATCGAGGTGAACGCGATGGACGACTGCACGGTGGAGGGCAGGGTGCACAGGAACAGCACGCCCAGGTACAGCTCCGGGGTCAGCAGCCAGCCCGATAGCGGCTTGAACATCAGCCCCAGCAGCGGGAACAGGAGGAAGGTGCAGGCCAGGATGGTCAGGTGCAGCCGCCAGTGCAGCATGCCGCCAATGATCGACTCACGTGGCAGGCGCGCGCCATGCAGGAAGAACAGTGCAGCGATGGCGACGGTGGTGACATCGTCCAGGACGATGGCGGCGGCGCCCTTCATCGGCAGCAGCGAGGCCAGGCCGACGGTGCACAGCAGGGCGAGGGTGAAGTTGTCCGGTCGCAGGCGCGACCACCAGCGGGTCATGGTGGGCAGAGTCCTTGGTGCGGAGGGTTCAGGGTGAGGTGACCGGCGTGGCCAGGCGTTGGCGGGTGGCGGCTTCCAGCGAGGTCAGGCCAGCACGCTGGCCCAGCTGAAGGGCCTGTTCGGGGCTGGCATATTCGTAGCGTGCGTTGACCAGGCCGAGCACGGCGCCGGCGCGGTTGCCGGACGCACAGTGCAGCAGCACAGGCCCCTGGCTCTGCCGCAGGGCCTGGTGCACGGCGCGCACGTTGGCGGCATCGAGCCCCTCGGCACCGGCCACCGGAATGCGCACGTAGCGCAGGCCCAATGATTCGGCAACGCGCGTTTCGTCGAACCCCCGGTCCTCGCCGGGCTGGCGCAGGTCGATCACGGTGCGCACGCCCTGCGCGGCAAGTTCGCCCAGTTGTGCGGCGGAGGGCTGGCCGCCGGCATACAGGCCCGGCCGGACTTCCCTGAGCGGGCCATCTGCGGCCAGGGCCGCCAGTGGCAGGCAGAGCGACAACAACAGCAGGCATGTCAGGCGCAGCAGCATGGTCCTCTCCGTGAAAACGTTCTGCCGCTACAGGCGCAGCCCGGCGCGGGCCTTCAGCAGCTCGCGCAGTTCGTATTTGTCAGTATCATCCAGGCCCTGCTGGCGCTGCTTTGCCAACAACTCCTCCAGACGTTGCACCAGCAGCTGTTTCTCCAGCTGTGCCACCGCGTCGTGCAGTTCCTGGGTCCAGCTGGCCTCGGTGCCAGGCAGGGTCTGTGCCGCCAGGGTGTGCAGCGACGCCTGTTCCTCGCGGCCGTCGAAGTGTTCCAGCAGGGCGCCGGTGCTGATGTCCGGGCGCTGTTCGACCAGCCCCAGCAGTTCCAGCAGCAGCTCCACGCCCGGCAGTCGCAGGCCCTGGAAGTGATGCTTTCCGCCCAGGGTCAGCGCCAGCGACGGCTGCTGCAGCAGCACGGCGATCGCGCCGCGCACCAGGCTGCGCTTGGCCACCGGCTGGATCGTCCGCTGTGGCTGGCGTTGCGGCATCGGCGCGCGCGTGGCCTGGGCAGTGCCACCGAGGCCGGTCAGCTGCGCCAGCTGCTGCTTCATCAGGTCGCCGAAGGCACCGTCGGGAATCTGCGCCAGCATCGGCTTTGCGCGTTCGGCCAGGCGCGCCTTGCCGTCCAGCGTGCCCAGGTTGATCTCGCGGGTCAGTTCATCGAAGAAGAACTGCGACAGCGGCGTGGCCTGCTTCAGGCGCTCGTTGAAGGCCTCGGCGCCTTCCTTGCGCACGATGCTGTCCGGGTCCTCGCCATCGGGCAGGAACAGGAAGAACGCCTGGCGGCCATCCTTCATGCGCGGCAGCACCGACTCCAGGGCCTTCCAGCCGGCGCGGCGGCCGGCGGCATCGCCGTCGAAGCAGAAGAACACGTCCGGCGCGTTGCGGAACAGCAGCTCGGCATGGTCCGGCGTGGTCGCCGTGCCCAGCGTCGCCACCGCCTGGGTGACCCCGAACTGGAACAGCGAGACCACGTCCATGTAGCCTTCAACCACGATCAACCGCTCGATCTTCTGGTTGGCCTGGCGCACCTGCCACAGGCCGTACAGCTCGCGGCCCTTGTGGAACAGCGCGGTCTCGGGCGAGTTGAGGTACTTGGGGCCGTCGTCCTTCTCGAACACGCGGCCGCCGAAGGCGATCACCCGGCCACGACGGTCGAAGATCGGGAACATCACCCGGTCGCGGAACTTGTCGTAGACGTGGCCGCGATCGTTCTTGGAGAACAGGCCGGCGCGGTCGAGCAGCTTCATGCGGCGCTCGTCCTTGCCCAGCGCATCGCGCAGGCCGCTGTAGCCATCCGGTGCGTAGCCGATCTGGAAGCGCGCGCGGTTCGCTTCGTCCACGCCACGGCTTTCCAGATACGCGCGTGCCTTCTCGCTGCCTTCCAGATTCTTCTGGAAGAACCTGGTGGCGGCGTCCAGCGCCGAGTACAGCTCGCGGCTGTCGTCCTGCTGCTGGGGGCTGCGCGGGTTTTCGTTGCGCGGCACGTCCATGCCGGCACGCTTGGCCAGCTCATCCACCGCGTCGAGGAACTCGAGGCGGTCGTAGTTCATCAGGAAGCTGATCGCGGTGCCGTGCGCGCCGCAGCCGAAGCAGTGATAGAACTGCTTGGTGGGCGAGACCGTGAACGAGGCCGAGCGCTCGTCATGGAAAGGGCAGCGTGCGGCGTATTCCTTGCCCTGGCGCTTCAACGGCACGCGGCTGCCCACCACCTCGACGATGTCGGTGCGGGCCAGCAGGTCGTCGATGAAAGCGTCGGGGATACGGGCCATGGGCAGCAGGGCAGGGCGCGGTACAGGACCACGCGACGGAACCGGGGGCGGTCGGCCTAGTTTACCCCCTGTCGGGCACCTGGCTGGCGGTGGCCGGATCGACGCCGGCGGCGGCCAGGTGATGGCGCGCGCGCAGGCGCTCATCGATCACCGCGGTCATCAGCGCGCCAACGAAGAAGACCACGGTCGCGTAATAGATCCAGACCAGCGAGATCACCAGGGCGCCCATCGAGCCGTAGGCACTGCCGGGGGCCACGGTGGCGATGTAGACGCCGATGCCGTAGCGGCCCAGTGCAAACAGTGCCGAGGTGATGACGCCGCCGATGAATGCCTGGCGCCACGCCACGCGGCGGTCGGGCAGGTAGTGGTACATGAAGGCGAACCCCACCGCGTACAGCAGCAGGCTCGTGACGTACCCCAGGGCGGGGAGGATCGAGGGCAGTTGCGCGAAGGCCACCTGCAGCACCGTGGTGGCCGTCATTGACAGGATCAGCAGGAAGCCCAGGGCCAGCACCACGCCGAACGAGAACACACGCTTGCGCAGCCAGGCCTTGATGCCCTCCAGGCGCTCGCCACTGGTGCGGAAGATCAGGTTGAGCGCGTTCTGCAGCTGCGCGAACACGGCGGTGGCGCCGACGAACAGCAGCAGCGTGCTCCACAGCCCCGCCAACGAGCCGACGTCGGGCTGGTTGTCGGCGTTCTTCAGGACGGTTTCGGCCACCGTAGCTGCGCTGCTGCCAGCCACCGAGCTGATCTGGTCGATCAGCGCCTGCTGTGCCGGCGGGTACAGCGAAGCGGTCAACCACAGCAGCAGCACCAGCAGCGGGGCCATCGACAGCAGGGCGTAGAAGGAAACGGAGGCGGCCTGGGTCAGCACGTCGACGTCGATGAAGCGCTTGGCCACCGCCATCGGAAAGCTGTCCTGCAGGCGCTTGAGGTACTTGTGCAGGGACACGGGAACGTTGGGCTCGGGTTCAACCATGGGTGTGGTTGTAGCAGGCGACCGACGAAGGTGCGGTGAAGCGGGTGCATCAATGGGGTCAGAGCCCTTTCGCGTTGCGAAAGGGATCCGACTCCGTGTACCGGATTACGCCAGCTGCTGCTTGACCAGCTTGGACACCAGGCCCATGTCGGCCTGGCCAGCGAGCTTGGGCTTCAGTGCGCCCATCAGCTTGCCCATGTCGGCCGGGCCGGCGGCACCGGTCTCGGCGATGGCGGCCTGGATGGCGGCCACGATCTCGGCTTCGCCCATCTTGGCCGGCAGGTAGGCTTCGATGACCACGATCTCGGCGCGCTCGATCTCGGCCAGGTCTTCGCGGTTGGCCGCTTCGTACTGGCTGACCGAGTCCTTGCGCTGCTTGACCATCTTGTCGAGCACGGCGATCACGGCGGTGTCGTCCAGTTCGATGCGCTCGTCCACTTCGCGCTGCTTGATGGCGGCATTGATCAGGCGGATCACGCCCAGCTTGTGCTTCTCGCCCGCCTTCATGGCGGCCTTCATGTCTTCGGTGAGCTGCTGCTTCATGCTCATGAGGAACCTCGTGGTGGTAGGTGGGGCGGGGCGGATGCCCGAACCCGGAAACGCAAAAAGCCGGCGACGCTCGCGCGTGCCGGCTTCGGCTCCATCGCGACGGGCAGGCCCGCCGCAATGAAGATGCGTCCGATCAGTACAGGCGCTGACGCTTGGTGACGTCGCGCGACGAGCGGCGCAGCTGACGCTTCACAGCAGCGGCGGCCTTGCGCTTGCGCTCCTGGGTCGGCTTTTCGTAGAACTCGCGCTTGCGGGTTTCGGCCAGCACACCGGCCTTTTCGCAAGTGCGCTTGAAGCGGCGAAGAGCAAACTCGAAGGGCTCGTTCTCGCGGACTTTGACGCTGGGCATGGAATCTCCGGGACACAGTAGAACCGGGTCACGCCCGGCGAGCCGCACATTATAGCGGCGAATCGACAAACTGCAAGCGGCCAACCCTGAATACGGGCCGGCGGTTCGAAAGCAGTGAGATCTGCACGTCCCCCGAGGGGGCGGCAGGGGCGTCATAATAGCAGGCATGCGAGTCCTTGGCATCGAATCTTCCTGTGATGAGACCGGCGTGGCGGTGTATGACACCGACCTGGCCGGCAGCGCGGCCCTGCGCGCCCATGCGGTCTACAGCCAGATCGCCCTGCACGCCGAATACGGTGGCGTGGTGCCCGAACTGGCCAGCCGCGACCACGTCCGCAAGCTGCTGCCACTGGTACGCCAGACCCTGGCCGACGCCGGCCTGGGCGTGGGCGATATCGATGGTGTGGCCTACACCGCCGGGCCTGGTCTGGTCGGCGCGTTGCTGGTCGGCGCCGGCGTGGCCCGATCGCTGGCCTGGGCGCTGGAGGTGCCGGCCGTCGGCGTACACCATATGGAAGGCCACCTGCTGGCTCCGCTGATGGAAGACGACCCGCCGGAAGCGCCGTTCGTGGCGCTGCTGGTGTCCGGTGGCCATACCCAGCTGGTGGCGGTGGACGCGATCGGCCAGTACCGCCTGCTGGGCGAAACCCTGGACGATGCGGCTGGCGAGGCCTTCGACAAGACCGCCAAGCTGATGGGCCTGCCGTACCCGGGCGGCCCGCAGCTGGCCAGGCTGGCCGAGCAGGGCACGCCGGGCGCGTACCGCTTCGCGCGGCCGATGACCGACCGCCCGGGGCTGGATTTCAGCTTCTCCGGCCTGAAGACCCAGGTCCTGATGGCCTGGCGCGACAGCGACCAGAGCGAGCAGACCCGCGCCAACATTGCCCGGGGCTTTGAGGACGCGGTGGTCGAGACCCTGTCAATCAAGTGCGAGCGCGCGCTGGAAGCGGCCGGGACCAACGTGATCGTGGTTGCCGGCGGTGTAGGTGCCAACAAGCGCCTGCGCGCCCGCCTGCAGCAGATGGCCGAGCGCCTCGGCGGCCGCGCCTGCTTCCCGCGGCCTGCACTGTGCACCGACAACGGCGCGATGATCGCCTTCGCTGGCGCACTGCGGCTGCAGGCTGGCCAGCACAGCCCGCCGAAGGTGGATGTGACCCCGCGCTGGGACATGGCGACCCTGCCGGCGGTCTGAGCCGGTAGCGCCGGGCCACGCCCGGCGGACGCTTTACGGACGCCCGGCCAACGGCGACGCCGCCCATACCGTCGTCGCCCGCTCATGGCGCTGCAGCCACCCCAGGGTGTGCGGGCAGCGCGCATGGATCAGCCGCCCGATCGCGGCCAGATCGGCGCCGATGTCGCGCTCGAGGATGGGCTCGTGATGGGCGATGCGGTTGCGCAGGTGGCGGATGCGTCCGATATCCGCATGGATGGCTTTCCTGACGGCACTGGGATGAGCAGAGGGAGCATGCTGCAGAACCCTGCTGAGTGCGGGTATCCAAAGCGTGGAGTCGAAGCGACAGGTGAAGAGCTGCTGCCAGAACACCATCGGCAGGTTGGCGACGATCCCAGGTGTATCGGTTACGCGGCTGGCAAGTTGTTCCAGTACCGTGCGCGGAGAAGTACTGGATGAGGTTGGCAGCCTCCGTCGGAAGGCACCATTCCAGGGCCAACGCGGGCCATGCTGCCTGGCGAGCACAGCTGCAGCGGCGTTACGGGTGACCACTTCGCACAGATGGACCGGCATCATCAGTGCACTGCACATCCGCATGTTCCACAGGTACAGGGATTCGGCTGTGACGTCGGGGCTGCAGGTCGATGCGATTCTCTCGTAAGTAGACAGACGCTCCGCTGACAACGCGCGCCGCAGTACATCGTATGGAGCCATCGTCATGTGCGGTGGTGAAGGAGGGATCGATGTTCGCGAGAGTGGGCGGCGGCGACCATCAGGGAACGTCGTTGTCCGCGCGGCTGATTTTCTGCGTTTTGCCTCGGACGAATACCTGACCTGCCCTGTCGGAATTGGCCTTGACCGGCGATCTGGTCCTTGCCTACTCTGCGTGCCTGCGCCACCGGGACTCGCGGCTGGATTCCAGCTCCCCCCGGGGACAAACGGTAGTACCAAAGGGCCCTGCTAGTGGGGCCCTTTGTTTTTTCCGGCGCCGTCTCCCTGTCGGCCGCTCACCGCCCGTTCCGGGCAGGGTCACCGCCGTGCCGTTACCATGGCCGCCTGTATTGGCGCTGGTAACCGCAATGGACAAGGTTTTCATCGAGGGGCTGACGATCGACGCCCTGATCGGTATCTACGATTGGGAGCGACGGATCCGCCAGGACCTGGTGTTCGACCTGGAAATGGGCTTCGACAACCGTCGCCCTGCGGCCACCGACGACATCGCCCACACCCTGAACTACAAGGCGGTGAGCAAGCGCCTGGAGCAGTTCGTGCGCGAGTCGGAGTTCGGCCTGGTCGAGACGCTGGCCGAGCGCTGCGCGCAGATCGTGCTGGACGAATTCGACGTGAAGTGGCTGCGCCTGAAGCTGAGCAAGCCGGGCGCGGTGCGCGGCGCGCGCGCGGTGGGCGTGATCATCGAACGCTCGCGGGACTGATCCGGTAAATCCGGCCGCCGGCCGGCAACCCCAACAACAACGACAAAGCAAGGAGACAACGGATGGTGGATGCGGTGGTGGCGGTACAGTGGCTGGAACGGCTGCAGAACACACTGGAACCCTATCCCGGCGCCTACCTGGCGTTGATGATCTCGGCGCTGCTGATCGCCGCCGGCCTGGCCAATTGGGTGACCAAGCGCATCCTGCTTCGTGGCCTGCGGCGCCTGTTGCAGCGCCTGCCAGGTGCCGAGTCCGGGCGCGGCAGCCACTTGATGCGGGTGATTTCGCGCCTGTCCAACGTGGTGCCCAGCCAGGTGATCGCCTCGGGCATCACCCTCATCCCCGACCTGCCGCCCAGCCTGGTCAACGTCATCATCAAGCTGTGCATCGTGTGGGCCGTACTGACGGTGTCGATGGCGTTCTCGCATGCGCTGGACGCGGCCAACAGCCTGTACGAGCGCAAGCCCGATGCGCGCAACAAGCCGATCAAGGGCTACCTGCAGGTGGTCAAGATCGTGGTGTTCGTGGCCGCCGGCCTGTCCATCGTCGCCACCCTGCTTGGGGTGAAGCTGGGCCCGCTGGTGACCGGCCTTGGCGCCGCCACCGCGGTGCTGATGCTGATCTTCCAGGACACCATCCTGTCGCTGGTGGCCAGCGTGCAGATCAGTGGCGATGGCCGCGTGCGCATCGGCGACTGGATCGAGATGCCCAGCCAGAACGCCGACGGTGACGTCATCGACATCGCCCTGCACACCATCACCGTGCAGAACTTCGACAAGACCATCACCACCATCCCGACCAAGAAGCTGGTGACCGAGTCGTTCAAGAACTGGCGCGGCATGCAGGAGGCCGGTGGCCGCCGGATCAAGCGCGCGCTGTACCTGGACCAGCACAGCGTCGGCTTCCTGGACGAGGGCGACCTGGCCTTCCTCGGCGAATTCGCGCTGCTGCGCGACTACCTGCGTGAGAAGGAACAGGAGCTGGGGCAGTGGAACGGGCGCCTGCGCGAGCAGGGCGTGGCTGAGGTCAACAGCCGCCGCGTGACCAACCTGGGCACCTTCCGCGCCTACGTGGAGCGCTACCTGCGCAGCCACCCGGGCATCCATACCGACATGACCCTGCTGGTGCGGCAGCTGCAGCCCACCACCGAAGGCCTGCCGCTGGAGCTGTACTGCTTCACCCGCAGCACCGCCTGGAGCGAGTACGAGGCCGTGCAGTCGGACATCTTCGACCACCTGCTGGCGATTCTGCCGGCGTTCGGCTTGCGGGTGTTCCAGGCCTCCAGCGATGCCATGTTGATGGCCGGGCAGCGCCAGATGGCCGGCTCGGAGTAAGCTGCGGTGCTCCCGGTGGGACCATACGGGCCCCGCTGTTGGCTGAAACTGAACGAAGAAACCTCTCGCCAAATGGCTCGGGATCGCTAGAATGCCGGGCTTGTAAACGTTTTCATCAAGGACTGCCGGTGGCCTCCGATCGCATCGAATCCCTCATTGCCCAGATGACCGTCGAGGAAAAGGTCGGCCAGCTGGGTGTCTTCGCGGACATGGTCCGCCCGTTCGCCCCGGACGTGAACCCGGAAGCCAACGTGCGCAATGCCGACCAGGTGCTGCAGCAGGTACGCGAGGGCAAGGTCGGCTCGCTGTTCAATGGCGTGGGCGCCGAGCTGGGCCGCCGCATCCAGCAGGTCGCCACCGAGGAGAGCCGCCTGGGCATCCCGGTGATCCTGGCCGCCGACGTCATCCACGGCATGCGTACCGTGTTCCCGATTCCGTTGGGCGAGGCCGCCAGCTTCGAGCCGGACCTGGCCGAGCGCACCGCGCGCGCCACCGCCATCGAAGCCACCGCTGCCGGCCTGCACTGGACCTATGCCCCGGCCGTGGACATCGCCCGCGACCAGCGCTGGGGCCGGGGTGCCGAAGGTGCCGGTGAGGACGTGGTGCTGGGTTGTGCGTTCGCCGCCGCCCGCGTGCGTGGCTTCCAGGGCAGCGACCTGCGCGCCGCCGATTCGCTGCTGGCCACGCCGAAGCACTTCGCCGCCTACGGCGCGGTGATGGCCGGCATGGAATACAACATGGTGGACATCTCGCCGCAGACCCTGCGCGATGTGCACCTGCCGCCGTTCAAGGCCGCCTTCGAGGCCGGCGCGATCACCGTGATGTCCTCGTTCAATGACATCAACGGCGTGCCGGCCAGTGCCAACGCTGAACTGCTGACCGACATCCTGCGCGGCGAATGGAAGTTCCCGGGCGTGGTGATCTCCGACTACACCGCCGACATGGAGCTGGTCGCCCACGGCTATGCCGCCGACGACCGCGATGCCACCGCCAAGGCGTTCACCGCCGGCCTGGACCTGAGCATGCAGAGCGGCTTCTACGCCGAGCACCTGCCGGGCCTGGTCGAGAGCGGCGAAGTGCCGATGGCGGTGCTGGATGAAGGCGTGCGCCGCATCCTGTGGCTGAAGGAAACCATCGGCCTGTTCGACGACCCGTACCGTTCGCTGGACCCGGCGCGCGAAGCGGATACCTCGCATATCGCTGCGCATGATGAACTGTCGCGCGATGCCGCGCGCCGTTCGATCGTGCTGCTGAACAACCGCGACAACGTGCTGCCGCTGCAGAAGACCGGGCAGAAGATCGCGCTGATCGGCCCGTTCGTGCAGGACCGCGAAAACATCGAAGGCTGCTGGACGCTGTTCGGCGACAAGCAGCGTTACGTCGACCTGGAAACCGGCGTGCGTGCCGCCATCGGCGACGAAGCGCTGCTGGAAATCGTGCCGGGCTGCGAACTGGAAGCGGCCATTCCGGGCGGTACCGAAGCGGCGGTGGCTGCCGCGCTGCGCGCCGATGTGGTGGTGCTGGCGCTGGGCGAACCGCAGCGTTACAGCGGTGAAGCACAGTCGCGCGTGGAGATCACCCTGCCGCCGGCACAGCAGGCACTGGCCGAGGCCGTGGCGATGACCGGCAAGCCGCTGGTGGTGCTGCTGCGCAATGGCCGCGCGCTGGCGCTGCAGGGCGCGGTGCGCAATGCGCAGGCCGTGGCGGTGACCTGGTACCTGGGTACGCAGACCGGCCATGCCGTGGCCGATGTGCTGTTCGGTGACTACAGCCCGTCCGGCCGCCTGCCGGTCAGCTTCCCGCAGGTGTCCGGCCAGCAGCCGTACTTCTACAACCACCCGCGCACCGGCCGTCCGGAGCTGCCGACCATGTCGGAGTTCAAGGCCCGCTGGCGCGAGATTCCGAACGAGCCGCTGTACCCGTTCGGCCACGGCATCGGCTACACCACCTTCGCCTACGGCGTGCCGCAGCTGAGTGCTGTGCAGCTTGGCTGGGACGACACCCTGACCATCACCACCACGCTGACCAACAGCGGTGATGTGGCCGGGGAGGAAGTGGTGCAGTTGTACATCCACGACCGCGTGGCCAGCCGCGTACGTCCGGTGCGTGAGCTGAAGGACTTCCGCAAGGTGGCGCTGCAGCCGGGGGAGTCCGCCGACGTGGTGTTCACCCTGACCCGCGAGCAGTTGGCGTTCACCGGCCGCGATGGCGTGCTGCGTGCCGAGCCGGGCCAGTTCGACCTGTGGGTCTGCGCCTCGTCGGCCGCCGGCGAAGCCGTGCAGTTCGAACTGCTGAAGGCCTGATCAGAAAAAGGGGACGGAGGGGATTAAGTCGTTTGTGCCACTAACGACTTAATCCCCTCCGTCCCCTTTTTGTTGCCGTCACTGTGGCGGCGCTACCATCGGGCTTCCTGTTTCGATGGAGTGCGCGTATGCGCCGGATGGCCTACCTGATTCCCGCTCTGCTGCTGGCGGCCTGTTCGCAGCCTGAGCCGCCGGCGCAGCCTGCGGCGGATGCGCCGCCGCCGATGGAAGCGAACGCGGCAGCGACGCCTGCCGAACCTGCCGCCGCCGCACCGGCCGCACCGGCCGCGGAGGCGCCCGCCGAGGACGCGCGTGCGCGCATCGAATCGCTGCTCGGCGATGCCGCGCAGTTCGAGAAGGTCTTCAACGCGTTCAAGACCGCCGTGGTCGGCGGTGATCGTGCTGCGGTGGTCGAGCAAGTGCGCTTCCCGTTGAACATCAGCGACGGAAAGAAGATCACTGGCCCCGGTGAGTTCCAGCGGAACTACGAGAAGATCATCACCCCGGCGGTGGTCAAGGCAGTGTCCGGGCAGGACTTCGGCAAGGTCTTCGTCAACCAGCAGGGCGTGATGATTGGCGATGGACAGGTGTGGTTGAACGGAACGTGCCTGGACAAGGCCTGCACGCAGACCGAGGTGAAGGTCATCACCATCCAGTGAACGCAGACGGCCCCGCACGCGGGGCCGTTGCGGAGAAACGTGCCGGCCAGCGGCCGGCGGCACCTCATGCCTTCGGCGTGAGCTTCAGCAGGCGCGCCTTGCTGCCGTCTTCCAGCAGCCACAGGGCGCCATCCGGGCCCTGTTCCACTTCGCGGATGCGCTCGCCCATGTTGAAGCGTTCGGCTTCGCGCGCGCTGTCGCCATCAAAGGCCACGCGCACCAGCGAGGTAGACGACAGGCCGCCGATGAAGCCGCTGCCCTTCCACTGCGGGAACAGGCTGCCGCTGTAGATCACGAAGCCGGCCGGCGAGATCACCGGCGTCCAGGTCACCTTCGGCGCGGCGAATTCCGGGCGGGTGTCGTGGTCGGGAATCGGGCGGCCGTCGTAATGGTCACCGTTGGAAACGATCGGGTAGCCGTAGTTGGCGCCACGCACGATCAGGTTCAACTCGTCGCCACCGGCGGGTCCCATCTCATGCGCCCACAGCTTGCCGTTGGCGTCGAAGGCCATGCCCAGGATGTTGCGATGGCCCAGCGACCACACCTGTGCGGCAACCCCGCCCTGTGAGGCGAACGGGTTGTCGGCGGGCAGGCTGCCATCGTCGTTGAGGCGGATGATCTTGCCGAGGTTGCCGCCCATGTCCTGGGCCGGATCGAACTTCTGGCGCTCGCTGGAACTGATCCACAGCTTCCCGTCCGGGCCGAACGCGAGGCGATGCCCGTAGTGGCCCTCGCCGCTGACCTTGGGGCTCTGCCGCCAGATCACTTTCAGGTTCTTCAGCTGGCCACCCCCGTCGGCATCCAGTGCCAGCGTGGCCCGGGCCACCGCGGCACCGCGGGTGTCGAGCGTGCCTTCCTCGGCGTAGCTGACGTAAACAACATGATTCTGGGCGAAGTCCGGGTGCAGGATGATGTCGCCGAAGCCACCCTGGCCACCATAGGCGACCTTGGGAACGCCGGTGATTTCGTGCTTCTGCCCGTTGGCCGGGTCCAGGTGCTGCAGCGTGCCGCGCTTTTCGGTGACCAGCAGGCTGCCGTCGGGCAGGAAAGTCATCGCCCAGGGCTGGTCGAAGCGGCTGACTTCGGTGGCGGTGAACGGCCGCTGGTCGGTGGCGGTGGCTGCAGGCGCTGTGGCCTGGGCGGTACCCGAAGCCGGATCGGCGGCGTTGCAGGCGGAGGTGGCGAGGATCGGCACGAGGCCGAGGGCGAGCAGCAGGGGCGTACGGGTCATGGGTATCTCCAGGGCGGGGATGCGGATGGCCGGGCTGCCCCTTGTATACCACCGCAGCCGTTACCGTCGTGGCCCGAAGGTCCTGCGCCCCCCTGTGCGGCAGCGGCGGGATCGTCTAGGGTGGGCACGCCCGGGCAAAGCATGCCCGTCTGCCTGCCAAGGACCTGCAATGAATACTGCCATGCCTCACAAGCCCTCCACCGCCTTCATCGCCGCCTCGTGGGTGGCCCTGCTGCTGGGTGCGGCGGCGTACCTGATCGGCCTGTTCAATGCCACGATGGCGCTCAACGAGAAGGGCTACTACCTGACCCTGCTGCTGTTCGGCCTGTTCGCGGCGGTGTCGCTGCAGAAGAGCGTGCGCGACCGCGTCGAAGGCATTCCGGTCAGTGGCCTGTATTACGCGCTGTGCTGGTTCGCGTTGTTGTCGGCGCTGATGCTGCTGCTGGTCGGCCTGTGGAACGCCACGCTGGCACCCAGCGAGAAGGGCTTCTACGGCATGGCGTATGCGTTGTCGTTGTTCGGTGCGGTGGCTGTGCAGAAGAACACCCGCGACCTGATCGCCGCCGGTGGTGGCGAGAGCAAGCGCAGCGCGATCATGCCGCCGCTGCCTGAACAGGAATGATTCGCTAGCGCCGAACCCAGGCTCGGCTCAGCCGAGCATGGCTCGACCCTAAACGTGGGGCGAGAGCCGAGCGTAGGCTCGGCTCTTGTGTCTCGGATGGTGCCCTGATCAGGCACAATTCCCCGGTGACCCGGGAGGCTCCGATGACGCTGCCTCGGCTCTTAAGCCTTTGAGCTTGCAAAGTAGATTCAGCGCGTCGGCGGCCTGACACCGCC
>NZ_JCAFTE010000018.1:0-12430 GCF_059369975.1 Stenotrophomonas sp. YJH_SMC_32
ATGTAAGCTCGGTCGCCGCTTGCTCGTGTGCGCAATCCTGCGCACACGGCAAGACCGGGGTTGGGCGTCCTGCCCAACCCGCCCGAGGCATGCCTCGGGCCCATGCGGCTCACGCCCCCGCAACCGGACCCACCCCGCCTTAGACAGATCATCGCGATCTGCCGGTAGATCCACGCCATGCGTGGATAGCGTGGAAATGATCGAATTGTTCTTGTAGAGCCGAACCGTGCTCGGCTCAGAAGCTTCGCGTACAGCGGCCGAGCGTGGGCTCGGCGCTACAACGAGAGCCTGCCTTTGCTTTTGATCTTTTGATTCTCTTCCGTGGCTGGTACGCGCAGGAAACTGTGGGAGGCCGGTCGGGATGGGCTGCGCAGGACCGTTGGCGCCATGGATGGCGCCATCGGGCCCCCAGGGATGGGTTTACGGCGTGTCCTGCGCAGCCCATCCCGACCGGCCCAACTGGCAATGCCAGTCGACTAACAGTCGGCTCTACCCGCGACCAGCCACGAGGGGCCCCGCCGTTGGCTGGAACCCATCATTCCACGACGGAATTGGCGCCCAGGCGCCGCTGGGCCTACCATCGGCGGTCCCCACCCCCACCGCCCCTTCCATGTCCGCTCCCGCTTCCGCCGCACCGCGTCGCTGGTTCGTCGCCGGCGACTTCAACGGCTTCTTCGGCCTGGTCGTCGACAACCTTTCCATCCTCGGCTTCATCGCCATGGCCCTGGTCGGGATCTTCCAGTTCCCCGCCGACGTGGTGTTCGGCCGCATGTTCCCAGGCACGGCCTTCGGCGTGCTGATAGGCAATCTGCTGTACACCCTGATGGCACGCCGGCTGGCCGCACGCAGCGGCCGTGACGACGTCACCGCCATGCCGCTCGGCCTGGATGCCCCCACCAGCATCGGCATGGCCCTGCTGGTGCTTGGCCCGGCCTTCATCGCGTTCAAGCAGCAGGGCATGGACCCGCACGCGGCGGGCATCGCCACCTGGCAGCTGGGCATGGCGGCGCTGGTCATCATGGGCGTGCTCAAGTTCGTTCTGTCGTTCTTCGGTGAAGCAGTCACCCGTGCGCTGCCGCGTGCCGCGCTGCTGGGTTCCATCGCCGGCATCGCGCTGGTGCTGATGGGCCTGTTGCCGCTGCTGGAGACGCTGCGCTCGCCGCTGGTCGGCTTCACCACGCTGGGCCTGCTGCTGTATGTGCTGATCGCCAAGGGCAAGCTGCCGGTGCGAGGCCCGGGCGTGCTGCTGGCCTTCGTGTTCGGCACCGCGCTGTACTACGGCCTGGGCCTGGCCGGGCTGGGCGCCCCCGGCTTCCATGTACCGGAGTGGGTGCCGCCGCAGGTGGTGCTGCCGCTGCCGACGCTGGGCTTCCTCGACGGCCTGCCCACCGCGATGACCTATCTGCCGCTGCTGCTGCCGTTCGGCCTGCTGATGGTGGTCGGCGGCATCAATGTTTCTGAAAGCGCGCGCGCAGCCGGCGACGACTACCGCACCCGCGACATCCTGCTGGTGGAAGCGGTGGCTACGCTGGTGGCAGGCGTCTGTGGCGGCGTGGCGCAGACCACGCCGTACATCGGCCAGCCTGCGTACAAGCACATGGGCGCGCGCAGCGGCTATACGCTGCTGACTGGCCTGTTCGTCGGCATCGGCGGCATGCTTGGCATCATCTCCGGGCTGGTGCAGTGGCTGCCGCTGGCGGTGCTGGCACCGATCATCGTGTACGTGGCCATCGACATCACCACCCAGGCCTTCCAGGCCACGCCGCGCCACCATACCGGCGCGATGGTGTTCGGTTTCCTGCCGTCGGTGGCCTACCTGCTGGCGATCAAGGCACCCGGCTGGATCACACCGGATCAGCTGCCCCAGCTGCTGACCAAGCTCGACGGCCACGGCCTGCCGGAGCTGGCGGTGATCTTCACCCTTGGCAACGGCTTCATCATCACCTCGATGCTGTGGATCTCGGCGGTGGCGGCGATGGTCGATGGCCGCCTGCGCCGTGCCTGCGGCTTCCTGCTGGTGGCGGCGGTGCTGACCCTGTTCGGCCTGATCCACTCGGTGGATCCGCGCGGCGGCATCTACCTGCCGTGGGACCTGGACGGCCTGGCGCGCATCATCAGCTTGCAGTTCGCCGGCGCCTACGTGGCTCTGGCGTTGCTGCTGGGGTTGCTTTCGCTGCAGAAGCAGCCGGTGAAGCCGCTGGGTGACGGCACCGATCATTGACCGGGGACGCCGGGCATGGCCCGGCGCTACCGCTTCTTCCACTTCTGGTGCTCTGTAGAGCCCAGCCTGCGCTCGGCTGCTCTGAGCCGAGCATGGCTCGGCTCTACAGGGGCGTGTTGGAGGCGGCGAATGCTTACAGCGCGCTCTGCCGGCCAGCGGCCGGCACTACCGCTCGGCGTCCAGCTCCGGGTAGTGGCGGAAGATGCCATTGGTGTTGAATGCCAGGCGCCTTTCCGAGCCCAGGTAGGCGGCAATGTTGGGTCGTTTCGCCACTCGTTCCTGCAGCGCACGCAGCAGGGGCACGGCGGACGCCAGTGCCTGCATGCGGCGCGGGAACATGTAGTCCAGGCCACTCAGCAGCTGGAACAGCGACAGGTCCACATAGGAATGCTCGCGCAGTGCATGGCGGCCACCGTTGGCGGCCAGCACCCGTTCGAAGTAGCCCAGGAACTTCGGCAGGCGCTCGCTGCGCAGCGACGCGGCACGTGCCTTGGCCTCGGTCTTCTGCTCTTCGTAGTATTTTGATGCGGCGATCGGATGGTGAGTGTCATGCACCTCGGCCACCAGGTCAGCGATGGTCAACTGCAGTTGCAACGCCTGCATCCGCCGCGATGCGGCCTGCGGCACCAGATCCAGCGTCGGGCCGAGGAAGTCCAGGATGGCGGCGACCTGCGCAATGACCTGGCGACCGGCCTTCAGGAACGGCGGCGCGAAGGGCTGTGCCCCGTCACTGCTGCCGTCGAGAAACGGTTGCATCACCGCATCACCGTGCACCCGCGCCATGTCGATGTAGTCGGCGCCGGCATCTTCCAGCGCCAGGCGCACGAACTCGCCACGGCCCTGGATACCGGTCCAGTAGTACAGCGCGTACTGCATGGCGGTGCCTCCACAGGAAAAGACCCACAGCGTCGCGCGGAGCACGCAAAGCAGGCGTGAGCGCGGCTTTGGCGTGGGCCGAAGCCGAACGGCAGCGGAACAGGCAGGGAACCGGCTGGAACCGGTGGGGTCACACCTTCTCCATGCGTGTGAAACGAGGTGCTGCATCATGCAGAGTGGAAAGGCGGTATGGCCCTGGGTGCTGGGTGTGGTGGTGATCGGCGGCGCGGGCGGTTGGTTGTTCCGCGATCAGCTGAGGCACCTGGCAGACGGTGCTTCGGTGCCGGTGCACTCAACCCCCGCCAGCACCAGCGCACCGCCGCAACCGCAGGCGGCCGCGGACCCCGCGCCAGCACCGCCGCCGATCAGGCATCCGCTGGACACCGAGGCCGCCGCTGACCCGGCGCTGCCCAAGTTGGCCGACAGTGATGCGGCTGCCTGGGGCGCATTGAGCCAGCTGTTCCAGGGCGAGGGCCCGATGACCCTGCTGCTGCGCGATCACCTGATCCAGCGCCTGGTCACCCAGGTCGACAACCTGGACAAACCAAGCGTGCCGCCGACGGCGCTGGCCGCACGGCCGCTGCCGGGCAACCTGCAGGTCGAGCCTGGCGAGGGCGGGGAACGCATCGCGGCAAGCAACTCGGCGCGTTACGCGCCCTATGTGCAGGCCTTCACTGCGCTGGATCCAGCGGCAACGGCTACGGCGTACAAGCGCTTCTATCCGTTGATCCAGCAGGCCTACGTCGACCTGGGCCGGCCCGAGGGCTACTTCAACGACCGTCTGGTGGCGGTGATCGACCATCTGCTGGAGACCCCGGAACTTGCGCAGGCGCCATTGGTGCAGCGTGATGAGCGCGGTCGCTACCGCTTCGTCGATTCCACCCTGCAGTCGCGCTCGATAGGCCAGAAGGCGCTGTTGCGCATGGACGCCGCGCAGGCGCGGGCGGTCAAGCAGCAGCTGCGGGCGATCCGCAGCGCGATCACCGGCTGAGTCCGCGCACCGCGCGGAACTGATCGGGATCAACGCGCCGACCACACCCGTTCCGGCATGCTGGCCGCAGGCTGACTGGCCTCGGGGTGCAGTCGCAGCCACCCTTGAAACGGGGTGGGGCAACCGCATCTTCCCAGCATCGCCGGCGCGGGCCGGCCCTGATGACCGATGAGGATTCGCAATGCGGATGGACAAGCTCACCTCGCGTTTCCAGCAGGCGCTGGCAGACGCACAGTCGCTGGCCGTGGGCCGCGACAACAGCATCATCGAACCGGTTCACCTGTTCAGCGCGCTGCTTGACCAGCAGGGCGGCAGCACGCGCCCGCTGCTGGCCCAGGCCGGGGTGAACGTGCCGGTGCTGCGCGAGCGCCTGACCGAGGCGCTGGATGCACTGCCGAAGGTGTCCGGCCAGGCCGGCAACGTCTCGATGGGCAATGACCTGGGGCGCCTGCTGAACCAGACCGACAAGCTGGCCCAGCAGCACGGCGATGCCTTCATTGCCAGCGAGTGGTTCGTGCTCGCGGCGCTGGAAGACGGCGGCACGCTGGGCATGGCGCTGCGCGCCGCCGGTGCCGACAAGACCCGCCTGCAGGCGGCTATCGACAAGCTGCGCGGCGGCGAGAACGTGCAGTCGGAGAACGCCGAGGAGCAGCGGCAGGCGCTGGAGAAGTACACCATCGACCTGACCGCGCGCGCCGAGAGCGGCAAGCTCGACCCGGTGATCGGCCGTGACGAGGAAATCCGCCGCACCATCCAGGTGCTGCAGCGCCGGACCAAGAACAACCCGGTGCTCATCGGCGAGCCCGGCGTGGGCAAGACCGCGATCGTGGAAGGGCTCGCCCAGCGCATCATCAATGACGAAGTGCCCGAAGGCCTGCGCGGCAAGCGTGTGCTGTCGCTGGACATGGGCGCGCTGATCGCCGGCGCCAAGTTCCGCGGTGAATTCGAGGAGCGCCTGAAGGGCGTGCTCAACGACCTGGCCAAGAACGAAGGACAGATCATCCTGTTCATCGACGAGCTGCACACCATGGTCGGCGCCGGCAAGGCTGATGGCGCGATGGATGCCGGCAACATGCTGAAGCCCGCCCTGGCGCGTGGCGAGCTGCACTGCATCGGCGCGACCACGCTGGATGAGTACCGCAAATACATCGAGAAGGACGCCGCGCTGGAGCGCCGCTTCCAGAAGGTGTTCGTCGGCGAACCCACGGTGGAGGACACCATCGCGATCCTGCGCGGGCTGAAGGAAAAGTACGCCGTGCACCACGGTGTGGAAATCACCGACCCGGCCATCGTGGCTGCCGCCACGCTGTCCAACCGCTACATCACCGACCGCCAGCTGCCGGACAAGGCCATCGACCTGATGGACGAAGCCGCCTCGCGACTGCGCATGGAAATCGATTCCAAGCCGGAGGAGCTGGATCGCCTGGAACGCCGGGTAATCCAGCTGAAGATCCAGCGCGAGATGCTGAAGAAGGAAAAGGACGAAGCCTCGCGGCAGCGCCTGGCCGACCTGGAGAACGATATCGACGGGCTGGAGCGCGAGTTCTCCGACCTCAATGAAATCTGGAAGTCGGAGAAGGCAGCGCTGCAGGGCGCCACCAAGATCAAGGAACAGGTCGAGCAGGCCAAGCTGGAGCTGGAAGCTGCGCAGCGCCGCCAGGATTTCGCCAAGATGAGCGAAATCCAGTACGGCCTGTTGCCGCAACTGGAAAAGCAGCTGGCCGCCGCGCAGGAAGCCGAGCACAAGGACTTCAAGCTGGTACAGGACCGCGTGACCGATGAGGAGATCGCCGAGGTCGTTTCGCGCTGGACCGGCATCCCGGTCAACAAGATGCTCGAAGGCGAGCGCGACAAGCTGCTGCGCATGGAAGAAGTGCTGCACAACCGTGTGGTCGGCCAGGAAGAGGCGATCAAGGTCGTCTCCGATGCGGTACGCCGCTCGCGTGCCGGCCTGTCCGATCCGAATCGTCCGGCCGGCTCGTTCCTGTTCCTCGGCCCGACCGGCGTCGGCAAGACCGAGCTGTGCAAGTCGCTGGCCGAGTTCCTGTTCGACAGTGCCGACGCGATGATCCGCATCGACATGAGCGAGTTCATGGAAAAGCACAGCGTCGCCCGCCTGATCGGTGCGCCCCCGGGCTACGTCGGCTACGAGGAAGGCGGTTACCTGACCGAGGCCGTGCGTCGTCGCCCGTATTCGCTGATCCTGCTCGATGAGGTGGAGAAGGCGCATCCGGATGTGTTCAACATCCTGCTGCAGGTGCTGGACGATGGCCGCCTGACCGACGGCCAGGGCCGCACGGTGGACTTCCGCAACACCGTCATCGTGATGACCTCGAACCTGGGCTCGCATCAGATCCAGGACATGAGCAGCGACGACAGCCCGGAGGCCTACACGCAGATGAAGGCAGCAGTGATGGGCGTGGTGCAGGCGCACTTCCGTCCGGAGTTCATCAACCGCCTGGATGACATCGTGGTGTTCCACCCGCTGGACAAGCAGCAGATCAAGCAGATCGCACGCATCCAGATGCGCGGGCTCGAGAAGCGCCTGGCCGAGCGCGGTTTGAAGCTGGCGGTCTCCGATGCGGCATTCGATCTGCTCGGCAACGTCGGCTTCGACCCGGTGTATGGCGCGCGCCCGCTGAAGCGCGCGATCCAGTCGCAGCTGGAGAATCCGCTGGCGCAGCAGATCCTGTCCGGTGCCTTCGTCAACGGTGACACCATCGAAGTCGGCAACGACGGGGGACGCCTGGTCTTCGCCAAGGCTTGAACCGGTGGCGCGCCTGCCCTGGCTGGCGCGCCACCAAAGTCCTGGCAAGGCACAATGAACCCGTTTCACTTTCGCAAGGACGAGGAGAACCGCATGGACGTTACCCGAAGGGTTTCACTCTGCATGGCGCTGGCGCTCGCTGCTGTTTCTGGACACGCTGCAGCCGTCGAACAGGTCCAGCTGCCGCCGATGAAGGGTTACCAGCAGGCCCACCAGAGCACCGACGCACAAGGCAACCGCATCACCGAGTACGTGCCGCAGGGCCAGACCGTGCAGGACTGGACCGACATGGTCACTGTCAATGATGCGCCGAACAGTGGCCATGTGAGTCCGCGCGAGTTCCTCGGCATCATCGAGGCGGGGTGGCGCGTGGCCTGTCCGGCAGCGCAGAGCCACTGGATCCGCGAAGGCGAGGAGGGCGGACGGCCATTCGCGCTGCTGATGCTCAGTTGCCCGCTGAACCCCGGCACCGGCAAACCGGAGTTCACCTGGATCAAGGGCATGCAGGGCAGGCAGGGCTTCCACACCGTGCAGAAGTCGTTCCGCGCCGAGCCGGAGAAGGACGACGTCGTGCAGTGGATCGGCTGGCTGCGCGAGGTCGGCTTGTGCGGCAGCGGCGCCGCACAAGCCTGCCACTGATCGCAGCGAAAGAGGGCGCCCCGCGGCGCCCTTCATGCATCAGAAGCGGTGCGTATAGCCGCTCATCACGCCGAACTGGTTGGCCTTCTGCACGATCGGGCTGTCGGCGGCATCGCCGAGCAGGCGCGTGCCTTCGGCCGAGATGTACCAGTTGCCATTACGGCCCACGCGGTGGCTCCACTTCAGGCCGACACCGGCGCTGACCAGGCCCGCCTTCGGTTTGTGCTCGGCAAAGCCGGTGCGCGCGGCCTGTTCCGGACTGACGCCGTACCAGGTCTGCATGTAGCCACGGTTGCCGTAGTCGGTGGAGACGCTGCCGCTGACCACGCCACCGGCCAGGTCGAACAGCGGCAGGCTCAGGTTCAGGTGGATCTGCTGGGTAGCCAGTCCATTCTCAGCCTTGTCCTCGTCCTTGCGGGTGAACTGCCAGGAGCCGCTCAGCACGGCCTCGCCCAGCGTATATCCAGCCGAGACACCGACCAGGGGACGGGTATCGATATCGCCCATGCCGCGCAGGAAGTCCGAACCGCCGAGCAGCGAATCCTTGTCCCTGCGGATACCGCTGGCACCGACATAGGCGCGCACGCGGGTGTGCTCGCCGAGGGTCGTGCCCCAGCCGATGCCACTGGTGCCCAGAAACCAGCCCCCCGGCGAGGTGACATCGAAGGACAGCGAAGGCGTCGCACGGTACTCCTCGCTGCCGCTGTAGCGCGGCGCCACGCCACCGCCGGCGGCGAGCTCGAAGGTCCAGTGGTCATCCTTGGCGTGGGCGATCGGGGCGGCGAACAGCGGCAACAGGGCCAAGTGGAGCAGGGCGGGGGAACGGCGAAGCTGGGACATGGAAACTCTCGACAATGGGAGGAAAGCAGCGCGCGCATCCGGCGAGTGCTGCAGGGTCGCTAGCGTGGCGATACGCCGGCGACCGATCCGTCTGCAGTTGTGCGGGAGTTGTAATCAACTGTAATTGCGCCCGTGGGCGTTCAGCTGGCAGCCAGCGGCCAGTGCATTTCCAGGCGTGCGCCGCCGAGGGCGGCGCGACCGATGCGCAGTTCGCCGTGGTGGCGTGCGGCAATGCGGCCGACGATCGCCAGGCCCAGGCCGAAGCCGCCGGTGTCGCGGCTGCGGCTGTCATCCAGGCGGGTGAACGGGCGGACCACCTTTTCGCGGTCAGCCTCGGCGATGCCGGGGCCGTCGTCGTCCACGCGCAGGCAGGCGCGCCCGCCCACACTCACCAGCGACACGTCCACCTGCGAGCGCGCGTGGCGCAGGGCATTGCCGACCAGATTGCTCAGCGCCAGCTGCAGCAGGCGCGGTTCCGCTTCCAGCCGAGGCAGGGCGCTGGGCTGCACGCGCAGCACCAGGCCGGCACGTTCGGCATCGCGGCGGGCATCGGCCAGGCAGGCCTGCAGCCAGTCGTTGGCTTCGATCCGCTGCATCGGTTCGCCCTCGCTGGGATGCTCCAGCCGTTCGTAGGCCAGCAGTTCGCTGACCAGCCGGTTGAGCTCGGCCAGGTCGCCATGCAGGCCCTGCGCCAGTCGTTCGCGGCGCTCGCGGTCATCGCTGTCCTGCATCAGGTCCAGGCCGAAGGCCACGCGCGCGATCGGCGTACGCAGTTCGTGGGAGATCGCATGGGTCAGGTCGCGCTGGCGCTGTACCAGTTCGGCCACGCGCGCGGCCATGCGGTTGGAATGGTCGACGATGACCCGGATCTGCGAGCGTGGCGAAACCTGCGCGCGTGCCTGCAGATCGCCGGCGCCGATGCGGTCGGCATGCACGCGCAGGGCATCCAGATCGCGCCAGAGCAGGCGTACCCAGGCGTACAGGCTGGCGCCGACCAGCAGCAGGATGCTGAGGTAGGCAGCGATGGTCATGTACGTGGTCATCTGCACCGCGCCAGGCACGCGCAGGTGCAACCAGCGACCATCGATGCCTTCGATGGGCAGCAGGACCTGCTGGTACTGATCGCGCACGATGAAGCCATCGGCCTGCACGGCTGCCTGTTCCTGCGGGGTCAGCGCGGGAGGCTTGTCGAGCAGGGTCAATGCGATGCCATAGTGCGGTTGCCACCGCTGCAGGCGCTCACGCTGCTGGCTACCGTCCAGGCCGGCCAGGCCGCTGCGCAGGGCGTACACCTGCCCGCGCACCTGCTGGACGAAAACGCGATCCTGCACGGGCGTATAGATGCTGTCGAGCACCCGGTTGAGAAAGAACACCGAGGCCAGGAAACAGGCGCCGGTGATGAACCACAGCCACAGGAACAGCCGCTTCATGCCGTCCAGGCCGACGGATTGAACTGGTAGCCGCGGCCCCACACGGTCTTGATCCGCCGCGGCTCGCGCGCATCGTCGCCGAGCTTGCGACGCAGCTTGCCGATGCAGACGTCAACGCTGCGGTCCAGGCCGTCGAAACCGATTCCGCGCACCGCCTGCAGGATCTGGTCACGGGACAGGATCTGCCCCGGCTGGCTGGCCAGCAGCCACAGGATCTCGAATTCGGTGGTGCCCACGTCCACCGTGGCACCGTGCAGGTGTACCTCACGCTGCATGCGGTCGATCAGCAGTTCGCCGTGCATCAGCCGGCTGGGCGTGCCGGTGTTGCTGCTGCCGTGGCGGCGGCGCAGCAGGGCGCGCAGGCGGGCCAGAAGCAGGCGTGGTTCGATGGGCTTGTGCACATAGTCGTCGGCGCCCGATTCCAGGCCCAGCACCTGTTCGATGTCGTCCTCGCAGGCGGTCAGCATCAGGATCGGCACATCGGAGAAGCTGCGGATCTGGCGGCACACGTCGATGCCGCCCAGGCCGGGCAGCATCAGGTCCAGCACCACCAGCTCCGGCGCGTGCTGGCGGCAGGCGGCGCCGGCCAGGTCGCCGCGTGCGATGTGCTGCACAGCGAAGCCATGCTGGTGGAGGTAGTCGCTCACCAGTTCGGCCAGGCGACGGTCGTCCTCTACCAGCATGACCGACGTAGGCGAACTGCTGGTGGTGGGATGCCAGGGCGATGGCTGCATGGGTGGGGCCTCCGTGCCCGGGCAGCAGCGCCCGGCGGCGCAGCCTAGCAGCGCCCCATGACGACTGCCTGAATCGCGGCCAACCTGATAACCGCCGGTACGGGCGTCATCGCCAGTGGCTTTCAGTGGCGGGCGCGGGCTGGCCTATGGTGGCGGTTTCCCCGGATGGAGCCTGGTGCAATGAGCGAACCGCAGTGGCAACTGGAAACCCTGGCCGTGCACGGCGGCTACCGTCCCGACCCGACCACCCGCGCGGTGGCGGTGCCGATCTACCAGACCGTGGCGTATGCCTTCGATGACACCCAGCACGGCGCCGATCTGTTCGACCTGAAGGTGCCCGGCAATATCTACACCCGCATCATGAACCCTACCACCGACGTGCTGGAGCAACGCCTGGCCGCACTGGAAGGTGGCATCGGTGCGCTGGCGCTGGCCTCGGGGCAGGCCGCGATCACCTATGCCCTCCAGACCATCGCCGAGGCCGGTGACAACATCGTCGCCTCCAGCGCGCTGTATGGCGGCAGCCTCAACCTGCTGGCACACACGCTGCCGCAGTATGCCATCCAGGCGCGCTTCGCCGACCCGGCCGATCCTTCTGCGTTCGCCGCGCTGATCGACGAGCGCACCAAGGCGGTGTTCGTCGAATCGATCGGCAACCCGCGCGGCAACGTCACCGACATCGCCGCCATTGCCGAGGTCGCGCATGCCGCGGGTGTGCCGCTGATCGTCGACAACACCGTGGCCACGCCGTTCCTGCTGCGCCCGTTCGAGCACGGTGCCGACATCGTCGTGCACTCGCTGACGAAGTACCTGGGTGGCCACGGCAACAGCCTCGGCGGTGCCATCATCGACTCCGGCCGCTTCGACTGGGCGGCGCAGCCGAAGCGTTTCGCCCGCCTCAACCAACCCGACCCCAGTTACCACGGCGTGGTCTATACCGAAGCACTGGGGCCGGCGGCCTACATCGGCCGCGCGCGGGTGGTCCCGCTGCGCAATACCGGTGCCGCGTTGTCGCCGTTCAATGCGTTCCTGATCCTGCAGGGCATCGAGACCCTGGCCCTGCGCATGGAGCGCATCAACGCCAATGCACTGGCCGTCGCGCAGTTCCTGAAGGCGCACGACAAGGTCGCCTGGGTGCGTTACGCGGGATTGGCCGACGATCCCGAGCATGCCGCCGCGCAGCGCTATCTGGGTGGGCACGGCTCGGGCGTACTGACCTTCGGCCTGCCCGGCGGCCGTGAAGCCGGCGCGCGCTTCCTCGATGCCCTGAAGCTGTTCACCCGCTTGGTCAACCTGGGTGATGCGAAGTCACTGGCCACCCATCCGGCCTCGACCACCCATCGCCAGCTGGATGCTGCGGAGCTGGCCAAGGCCGGCGTCAGCGAGGACACCGTGCGGCTGTCGATCGGCATCGAACACATCGGCGACCTGCGCGCCGACCTGGAGCAGGCCCTGGCCGCCGCCTGATAGCCACGCGCTTGGTCGTCATCGCCACAGGCGATCACCGCCGGCCACGCGATGCGCTAGGGTGGAACTGCCTCTCCAAGGCGTGGCAATGTGGCGATCCAGATCCCCGGTCGATGCGGGTCGACCGGGGATTTTTTTGTTTCCGGGGTCAGATCCGTTTTCCTGTGGAGAACGGATCTGATCCCATGTGCCGACGGTCGGCCTCAATCCTGGTAGATCCACGCCATGCGTGGATGGATCACCATCGGAATCGAACATTCCGACAGTTCATCAAACAGCATCCACGCATGGCGTGGATCTACTGCAGATCGCGGGAAATTGTCGAAGGCGGGGTGGGTCCGGTTGCGGGGGCGTGAGCCGCATGGGCCCGAGGCATGCCTCGGGCGGGTTGGGCAGGACGCCCAACCCCGGTCTTGCCGTGTGCGCAGGATTGCGCACACGAGCAAGCGGCGACCGAGCTTACAT
>NZ_JCAFTE010000019.1:0-4693 GCF_059369975.1 Stenotrophomonas sp. YJH_SMC_32
GAAGAAGATCGCCGAGATCATCAGCGTCATCGACGGCATTGCGTTCCAGACCAACATCCTGGCGCTGAATGCCGCCGTGGAAGCCGCGCGTGCCGGTGAACAGGGCCGCGGCTTCGCCGTGGTCGCCAGCGAAGTGCGCACTCTCGCCCAGCGCTCGGCCGCCGCCGCCAAGGAGATCAAGGGCCTGATCGACGACTCGGTCGGCAAGGTCGCCGAGGGCTCCAGCCTGGTCCACCAGGCCGGCAGCACCATGGGCGAGATCGTCGCCTCGGTGCAGCGCGTCACCGACATCATGGCCGAGATTTCCGCTGCTTCGCAGGAACAGAGCGCGGGCATCGAGCAGGTCAACCAGACCGTGGTGCAGATGGACGAAACCACCCAGCAGAACGCCGCACTGGTGGAGGAAGCTACCGCCGCCGCACGTGCGATGGAGGACCAGGCCGTGCAGCTGGGTGAAGCCGTGGCCCGCTTCCGGCTGGCATCGCACGGCACGACGGCCATTCCGGCACGCCCGCTGGCAGCCCCGGTACCGCGCCAGGTCGCAGCCGCCGCGCCTTCGGCAAAGCCGGCTTCCGCGCGCCCCCTGCGCAGCTCGACGGCGCAGCCGGTACTGGCCGCCGACGGCGACTGGCAGGAGTTCTGACAGAACCACGGGGTCAGATCCCTTTCCCGCAGGAAAGGGATCTGACCCCTTACGCGTAGAAAGTGATGCAAATCCCACTTCATAATCCGGTGCAGAGGCCGATATCCCCATCGAGCCTCGCACCAACGCGTGCTGGCGCCCGCCCCTGACCGTAGATTCCATGTCCGACGGCAACGACACTGCAGTGCATGATGTCCACGCGGCCGACGCCGCTGACGAGCGCTTCCTGGTCCGCAACCCGCGCCAGCTGCGGCAGCTGCTGCGCTCGCTGATCGACCAGCGATCACTGATCAACGCGCACATCGACGGCCGTGACCGTTCGTTCCCCACTGCGCTGCTCGACCTCGACGAGGACGAGGACTACCTGCTGCTCGATGGCAGCCCGCAGGAAGCCTCCAACCGCGCCGCCGAGCAGGCCGATCACCTGCTGTGCTTCGCCCAGCTCGAACGGGTGCTGGTGCGTTTCCGCCTGCACGAACTGCAGCGCGTGGACAACGACGGCCACGTGGCCTTCCGCGCTCCGCTTCCGGAAGAACTGGTGCACCTGCAGCGCCGCGAGCTGTATCGGCTGGAGACCCCGGTCACCGACTCACCGCAGCTGCTGCTGCCCCCCGGCGAAGCGCGCGCCGAAGCGTTGTCGATGCGCGTGGTGGACATCAGTGGCGGTGGCCTGGCCGTGGTGGTTCCCAATGACTGCGCGGTGTTCGGCCTGCAGAAGCGCTATCCGGCGCAGCTGTCCCTGCCCGACGGTCCCGACCTGGACATCGCGCTGGTGGTCTGCAACCTGTTGCCGCAGCGCCAGCCCAACGGCATCGAGGTCAAGCGCGTGGGCATGCGCTTCGACAGCCTGCCGCGCGGCGCCGACAGCGCCATCCAGCGCTACATCTTCCGCATCGACCGCCAACGCAAGGCACGCCGCAACGGCGAGCTCTGAGGCCGCCCGACCGGTAGTGCCGGCCGATGGCCGGCAACCCTGGAACGCATGCCGGGGTCAGATCCCTTTTCCCTGAAAAGGGATCTGACCCCATCCACTGCCCGGGCACCTAAAGTCCCCCCCAGCGGGGCCGATATCGAGCCTGACACCGGGACTTCCGGCAGAACCAGGACCCCTCGATGAACGACAAGACCAGCTCCGCCGCCAGCACCGGTGGCGAATTCCTCAGCTTCACCCTTGGTGACGAGCACTACGGCGTGGACATCCTCAAGGTGCAGGAAATCCGTGGCTACGACGCGGTTACCCGCGTGCCGGATGCCCCGGACTACATCAAGGGCGTGATCAACCTGCGTGGCACCATCGTCCCGGTGATCGACCTGCGCCTGAAGCTGCGCCTGGACAACGCCCGCTACGACGCCTTCACCGTGATGATCGTGCTGAACGTCGAAGACCGCGTGGTCGGCATCGTCGTCGACAGCGTCTCCGACGTGATCCCGCTGTCGGCCGAGCAGATCCGACCGACCCCGGAATTCGGTGCCGCCGTCGATACCCGCTTCATCTCCGGCATCGGTACCCACGACGATCGCATGCTGATCCTGCTGGACATCGAGACCCTGCTCGACAGCGCCGACATGGGCCAGGCCAGCCTCACCGAAGACGTCGCCGCCTGAGTAAACGGAACTGCTTCACGTTCCGGTCACAAAACCCTTCAGTTCCCCCCGGCGATGCCGATAGGGGGACAGAAGCCGGCCGCGCAGGAGCGCGCAGGGCCGGCCCGACCGTTACCATCCCCGGAGATACCCCTCGATGAAGTCCCTGCTTGCGTTCGTTTCGGCCGCTGTCCTGGCCACCACCGCCGCCTCCGCTTTCGCCCAGTCGGCTGACATGATCCCGCCGGAACTGGCCCCGCGTTCGGTCGGCAAGGACGGCATGGTCTGTGGCAAGGTTGAAAAGGCCCGCTACGCAGAAGGTTCCGAAGGCCAGCCGACCTTCCTGTACATGGGCGGCGCCTTCCCGCGCCACACCTTCTCGGCCCGCATCGCCGGCGAGAACCGCGGCAAGTTCTCCTTCCCGCTGGAAACCCTGGAAGGCAAGACCGTCTGCGTGATCGGCAAGATCCAGCGCGACGCCTCGCGCGCGGAAATCGAAGTCAGCTCGCCGGCTGGGCTGAAGCTGGCCAACATCAAGTAATCCGCTGTCCGTCGAACCACGCCGGACCTGGTGCCGGCGTGGTTTCTGCTGCAACCGGGCCCGATGCCCGGGCGCGTCTGCCTTAGGAGCTCGCAACGCCCATGCCGTGGATCAACAACCTGAAACTGATGCCGAAGCTGCTGCTGACCTTCGGCGTCCTCCTGCTGGTGATGCTGCTGCAGGGCATCGTCGCCTATCGCGGCCTGCATTCGCTGAACAACGTCACCACCGAGCTGGCCGGTTCACGCATGGAGAGCATCCGCCTCGCCGGCGAGATGCGCGGCATGCTGGGCGAATACCGCAATGCCGCCTACCAGCAGTTGATCCGCGCCAGCGACGACGTCAAGTCCGATGCGCGCAAGCAGGCCGTCGACCTGCGCACCAGCATGGACAAGTCGATCAAGGACTATCCGAAGCTGGTCGACAACGCGCAACAGAAGAAGCTGTTCGACACCTTCGCCAAGGAATGGAAGGATGCGCTGGCGTCCTATGACAGCGTCACCGAGATGCTGGAACTTGACCTGCCGGACGATGCCATCGATACCTTCGTCGGCGAAACCCGTACCAAGCACCGCAAGGCTGCATCGGCGCTGGAAGCGCTGATCGCCGAAGACAACCGCCTCGCCCGCGCCTCGCGCGAAGAGGCCGCCTCCACCTATTCCGCCTCGGCCGTGCTGACCGTGGTCGCCCTGCTGGGTGGCGCCGCACTCGGCCTGGTGCTGGTGTGGCTGTTCGCCCGCGCACTGGTCGGCAGCGTGCGTGGCGCCGTCTCGGTCGCCAACGACGTCGCCGGTGGCAAGCTCGATGGTCATATCGACGTCAGCCGCCAGGACGAAGTGGGCGAACTGATGCAGGCCATGCAGCGCATGCAGCGCGACCTCCGCGAGCGCATCGAGACCGACCAGGCCGTGGCCCGCGAGAATCTGCGCATCCGTACCGCGCTGGACTACAGCTCGACCGGCGTGTACCTGACCGACACCAGCAACACCATCGTCTACAGCAACCGCGCCCTGCAGCAGACCCTGAGCCAGTACCAGGACGAAGTTCGCCGCGACCTGCCGGACTTCGATGCCCAGGCCTCGCTGATCGGCAAGCCGGTCACCGTGCTTGAACACCGCGGCGAGATGGACCAGACCCTGCTGGGTAACCTGAAGGCACACGGCGTCGCCCGTCGCCCGATGCAGTATGGCGATGCCCAGTTCGCCCAGGTGGTCTCGACCATCCGCAATGAAGGCGGCGACACCGTCGGCTACGTGGTGGAATGGCGCGACCGTACCCAGGAAGCGCAGGTCGAAGCCGAAGTGGCCCGCGTGATCGCCCAGGCTGCCGCCGGCGACCTGTCCGGCCGCATCGACGCCACCGACAAGGAAGGCTTCTTCCTGCAGCTGGCCCAGCAGATCAACGGCCTGCTGGATGCCAACGCTGGCAGCATCGAACAGATCTCCGGCCTGCTTGCGGCACTGTCGCAGGGTGACCTGACCGTGCGCATGCACGGCGACTACCAGGGCGTGTTCGCCCGCATGCGTGACGATGCCAACGCCACCGCCGCGCAGCTGAGCGAGATCGTCACCCGCATCAAGCAGTCCAGCCGCGCGATCAGTTCGGCCGCCGGCGAGATCGCCTCGGGCAACAGCGACCTGTCGCGCCGCACCGAGCAGCAGGCTGCCAACCTCGAGGAAACCGCGGCCTCGATGGAGGAACTGACCTCCACCGTGCGCCAGAACGCCGAGCACGCCCGCCAGGCCAACCAGCTCGCCATCGGCGCGCATGGCGTCGCCTCGCAGGGTGGCGAGGTCGTCGGCCAGGTGGTCACCACCATGTCCGCCATCGAAGCCTCGTCGAAGAAGATCGCCGAGATCATCAGCGTCATCGACGGCATTGCGTTCCAGACCAACATCCTGGCGCTGAATGCCGCCGTGGAAGCC